>NC_013454.1 GCF_000022605.2 Blattabacterium sp. (Blattella germanica) str. Bge
ATGGGATTAATAATAGATTTTATGAAGAACCTCTTTACTCAAGAGATAGCTATAGATTTAGGAACTGCCAATACGCTTATTATGCACAATAATAAGGTTATAGTGGACTTACCTTCCATAATAGCTATAGATGTAAGAACAAAGAAAGTATTAGCAGTAGGAGAAGAAGCAAAACAGATGCAAGGAAAAACACATGAAAATATTAAGATATATAAACCATTAAAAGATGGAGTGATTGCAGATTATCAAGTAGCCGAACTTATGATAAGAGAATTTATAAAGAAAGTTCCAGGTATAAATAATAGATTTTTTACTCCATCATTAACAATGGTAATTTGCATTCCATCCGGAATCACAGAAGTTGAGAAAAGAGCAGTGAAAGACTCCGCTCAACATCTTAACGCCAAAGAAGTTTATCTTATTGAAGAACCCATGGCTGCTGCTATAGGTTCTGGAATTTCAGTTACTAAAGCAGAAGGAAATATGATCATTGATATAGGAGGAGGAACAACAGAATGTGGAGTCATAGCTTTAGGAGGAATTGTTTGTCAAAAATCCATAAAAATAGCTGGAGATGTTTTTACTAATGATATTTCTTATTTTCTTCGTACCAAATACAATTTATATATTGGAGAAAGGACTGCTGAGAAAATAAAAATAGATATAGGAGCAGCTATGGAATCTATTGACACTCCTCCTGAGGATATTCATATACAAGGTAGAGATTTACCTACAGGAAAACCAAAAGAAATGAATATTTCTTATAAAGAAACTATTCCTGCTCTTGACAAATCAATTTTACGAATTGAGGATGCTGTAATGGAAACTCTTTCAAGAACACCACCGGAACTTGCAGCAGATATTTATAAAACAGGAATTTATATGGCAGGAGGAGGATCTCTTTTAAGGGGATTAGATAAAAGAATATCCAAAAAAACGGGACTTTCTGTTTCTTTAGTAGATGATCCTTTAAGAGCTGTAGTCAAAGGAACAGGTGTAGCATTGAAAAATATTGATAAATTTACATTTTTAATGAAATAGGGTAGATAAATCTTATGCGTGAATTTTTCAGTTTTCTTTTGAAATGGCGTTTTTTTATTTTCTTTTTTTTACTAGAATGTGTTGCTATTTTTCTTTCTTTTTCAAATTCAAAACTTCATAAATATATTTACACCGGGTCTTCCAATTTCATGATTGGAAATATTTATGAAACCATTTATAAATTGCGTAGTTATTTTTTATTAGAAATTGAAAATAAAAGATTATTAAATGAAAATAAAAAATTGCGCAATGAACACATTTTTTCTAAAATCAGAAAAATATCTAAAGATTTCAAAGAAGAAAATATTGATTATCTACAGCAATATACTTTTACTCCCGTTCAGATTATAAATAATAGTATTCATGAACAGGAAAATTACATAACTATAAATAAAGGAAGTATAGATGGAATTAAACCTGATATGGGGATTATATTATCTGATGGAATTGCAGGAATTATTATAAAAACATCTCCACATTTTAGTATTGCTATTTCTCTTCTAAATCCAAAAATTAAAGTAAATGCCAGATTGAAAAAAAATAAATATTTTGGAACTCTAAGTTGGGATGGATTAGATCATGAATATGTGGTTTTGTATGACATCCCTAGACATTCCACAATTCATAAAGGAGATATAGTGGAAACAGATGGAAAATCTGCTACTTTTCCTGAAGGAATAGAAATTGGAAAAGTAGACTCTTATCAATTTGATGAAGAAGATGCTAATTATATTATAAAAGTAAAATTAATGGCTAATTTTTCGACTATAGAAAACGCTTATGTTGTAAAAAATTTATTCAAAAAAGAGTGGAAAGATGTTCAACTTTATAAAGTTGAAAATAAGTAATGAATTTTATTAAAAGTTTTATTGTTTCCGTTTTTTTGATTTTTCTTCTTTGTTTAATTCAGATATCAATATTAAATCCATTATTTTTAGGATGCTATTCTTATATCTATGTCCTTTTTATTTTGGTTTATCCCTACAATAGGAATCGATTTGTATTTTTGTTTTTATCTTTTTTAATTGGTTGTATAATAGATCATTGTATGAATTCTGGAGGAATTCATGCTTTTTCGGCAACTTTATCTGCTTTTTTAAGATTAAATTTCTTACAGTTTTTTGATGGGAAAAATTTTATAAATAGAAATGATTTTTCTATTTATGAGTTACCTTTTATTAGAAAAACTCTTTATATATTTTCATTAGTTTTCACTCATCATTTTTCTTTGTTAATATTAGAAATATTAAAAGGAACTACTTTTAGTAAAATTATTTTATTTAGAACAATATTCAGCAGTATTTTTACAACTATTTTATGTATTATATATTTTTTTTTCAGAAAAATTAAACATTGAAAAAATTATATAAGTTTTATATTTTATTAAGTTCTATAGGTTTTGTTTTTATAATTAGATTATTTTTTATACAAATATATACGGAAAAGTATATTTTGAATGCTTTTAATACTTCTATAAAACAAGAAATAATTATTCCTGAAAGAGGATCTATTTTCGATAGAAATGAAAATTTGTTGGTTTTTAATAAATCTATTTATGAATTAATAGTCATTCCAATTCTTATAGATGAACATTTTAATATTATAGAATTTTGTAATCTTGTAGGAATTGAAAAAAAAACTTTTTCTAAAAATTTAGAAAAAGCAAAAGCTTATTCTAAATATTTACCATCTGTTTTTCTTCCTTTTATATCAAAAGAAAAATTTGCTACCATACAAGAGAAACTTTATAAATACAAAGGATTTGATTGGACAAAACGATCTCTTAGAGATTATAAAGTAGAAAGTTCATCCAATGTTTTGGGATATATAGGAGAAGTAACTCAAAAGGATATTAAAAAAGAATCTAATTATTATCAAATGGGAGATTTTATTGGTTGGGCTGGAGTGGAAAAATCTTATGAAAAAATTCTGAGAGGAAAAAAGGGAATAAAATATTGGGTTAGAGATAGAAAAGGATGTATTATAGGAACTTATAACAATAGTCGAAATGATATAAAAGCAGTGAGTGGAAATGATATTTCCTTAACTATAGATTGGAATCTTCAGAAATATGCAGAACAGCTTATGTATCAAAAAAAAGGAGGAATAGTCGCTATTAATCCTAAAAATGGAGAAATTTTATCATTGGTGTCTAGTCCTATTAATAATCCTAATTTGTTTGTAGGGATTAATCGTTCTAAAGAATTTAAAAAATTAATGAAAGATACTATAGATAATCCTTTATTTGATAGAACAACACAAGCTCGTTATCCTCCAGCTTCTCCATTTAAATTGCTTACAGAATTAGCAGGTCTTCAAATGGGAGTAGTGGATACCAATACGACTTTTATATGTTATAAAGGATTTAAATATGGAAAAAAAAGAATTCATTGTCATTCTGGAATTCATGGATTTCCTATAGGAGTAGAAACAGCAGTTGCTGTTTCTTGCAATAATTATTTTGCACAAGTTTACAAACGTGTTATTGAAAAATATCCTAAAAATTTGACAAAAGGAGTTAATGAATGGAGTGATATTATCAAAAGTTTTGGATTTGGAAATTATTTGTACAATGATTTAGCTACAGGAGAAAAAGGAGTTATTCCTTCAGGAGATTATTACAATAAAAAATATGGAATTACAAAATGGAATGCTATTACTATTATTTCCAATAGTATAGGACAAGGAGAAATAAATGTAACTCCTATACAATTAGCCAATATGGTTTGTGCTATAGCAAATAAAGGTTTTTTTTATACTCCACATATTGTAAAACGTATAAATCATCAGCCTATATCAAATCCAAATTATACTAAAGCTAAACATACTAAAGTAAAAAGTCAATATTTTGATTTAATTATTAATGGAATGGAAAAAGTTTTTATAATTGGAACAGGAAGGAGTTTTCGATCATATGATATTAGAATGGCTGGAAAAACTGGAACGGCTCAAAATTTTCTAAAAATTAATAGCCATAAAATAGTTTCTTTACCTGACCATTCTATTTTTATATTATTTGCTCCTGTGGAAGATCCTCAAATAGCTATTTCTGTTATCATAGAAAATGGAGGTTTTGGATCTCGTTGGGCTGGACCTATTGCCAGTCTTATTGCAGAAAAATATATAAATAATGATGTACACAGGAAAAATTTGGAAAAAAAAATTATGACCTCAGGATTACAGAAAGTGTACGACTCTATAGCAAAAATGAAAAAATTCAATAATTTTTACAGAAAAAATTCTGTTGATAAAAAGAAATAAAATATTATTAAGAAATATAGACTGGGTAATTGTCACGATTTATATTTTCATGATTTTTTTTGGATGTATGAATTTGTATTCCGTTTCTCCTGAAAAAGCAGAAAAACAACTAATATGGATTTTATTAAGTTTTTTTTTCATATTCTTTGTTTTTTTATTTAAACCGATTCACTATAAATATAGTGCCCCATTTTTCTTTTTATTCACGTTATTTCTTTTAATTGGAGTATTTTTTTTTGGAAAAAACGTGAATGGATCAAAATCTTGGTATGTTTTTGGCCCAGTTAGTTTCCAACCTTCTGAACTCGCTAAAATATCTACATCTTTAATGGTAGCTCATTTGATGAGTCAGGGTCATATTAAAAATAAAAAAATATTATTTTATACATGTATTGTATTAATATTACCTGCTTTTTTAATATTTGTTCAACCCGATCCAGGGTCTTCTATAGTTTTTTCCTCTTTTCTATTAACTTTATATAGAGAAGGATTGTCTATTTTTTTTATACTTTATTTTTTATTTTCTATTTTATTATTTGTTATATCGTTAAATATATCATCTTGGATAATAGTTTCATTTCTATTTGTAATTTTTCTTTTTATCTTTTTTGCAAAAAAAAATGTATCATTTATTGATTTATTTTTTTATATATTTTTATTTGTTAGTTTTTCTTCTGTTTCCATTTTGTCTCCATTTTTTTCTCAAAAGTTTTTGAAAAAACATCATAGAGATAGAATTAATATTCTATTTCAAAATGAATTTGACAGAAAATATAGAGATAATGTAGGATATAATTTATTATATTCAAAAACAGCTATTGGTTCTGGAAAATTTTTTGGAAAAGGATATCAAAAAGGAACTGTAACAAAAGGAAAATTTGTTCCTGAACAACATACTGATTATATTTTTTGTACTGTAGGAGAAGAATGGGGTTTTATAGGAAGTTTTATTTTCATTACATTTTATTTATTCTTTATTAGTCGTATTTATTTTTTATCTGAAAGACAAAAAGATGTTTTTGGAAGAATTTTTGGATATTCAGTTGGGAATATTATTTTGACTCATTTTATCATGAATTTAGGCATGGTGATGGGGCTTTTTCCTACAATAGGAATTGTTTTGCCTTTTTTCAGTTATGGTGGATCATCTCTTTGGTCTTTTACCATTTTATTATTTATATTTGTGAGAATAGACGCATCAGATCAGATTAGTTTTATATAGGGGCTGATTTTGGATTTGACAGCAAGATTAGTTATAAAAGAAAGCATACCGTGTTACGTAAGGTTTTTCACGTAAATCAAGCGTTACAAAATAATAAACGGCGAACAACAATACGCTTTTGCTGCTTAATGTTCAATTAAGCTTTATCTGCAAAAATGCAGAAGTAAAATATCTCTCAGAAATTCTTCCTTATAGTTTCTGATATAGAGGTACAAGAAGATGTTAAGGATTAGGAAAACAGATGATTCTTAAGTTTTCTGAAAAATTGTTTTGAATCTTAGTTTTGATTTCGGATCCAAAACTGGAATAGAAACGTAATAATTTTTTTTGGATAAGTATGTAGAAAACTTTTATGCTACTTGTTTGGACGCGGGTTCAAATCCCGCCAGCTCCATTTCTTTTATTATTTTTCAAATTTTATGTGAAATAAGAAAAATTCAGTTTCTTTTATACAGTATTTTTTCAGGAATTTTATTGAGTTTAGGATGGCCGACTGACGGAAATCCTATGTATTTATTCATAGCTTTCATTCCTTTGTTGTATGTAGAAAATCACTTAAAAAATTTTTGTATTTTTTTTCTTTCTTTTATTACTTTTTTAATATGGAATGCGACTTCTACATGGTGGTTGTCTTATTCAAAAAGAGTTGATGGAGCTTTCGCTATAGAAGCTTATCTATCCCCTGTATTATTGAATTCTTTTTTTATGTCAATTGTTTTTACTTTTTACTCATGGATAAAAAAACATATAAAAAGTAAAAAAGTAGGATATGTATTTTTAGTTTGCTTATGGATTTTATTTGAAAAAATGCATTTAGAATGGGAATTATCTTGGCCATGGCTGAATTTAGGAAATGGTTTTTCTAATCACACAAAATGGATTCAATGGTACGAATATACTGGAACTTTAGGAGGATCTATATGGATATGGACAGTCAACATTGGATTGACAGAATCTATTGTAAAATATGAGAAAAATAAAAATCTATTTTCTTTATATAGAAGAATTTATTTCAACATAGTAAAAATTTTTTTTATGATTTTTATATCACATCTCATATATATGAAATATGAAGAAAAAAAATATGGAAGATTTGTAGATACATTAATTTTACAACCTAATATAGATCCATATAATCAAAAATATAGTTTTTCAAAAAAAAAACTGATTTTGAAATTAAAAAAATTAATGGATCAAAAAATATCTAAAAAGTCTATGATGATATTGGCTCCTGAAACTACATTTCCTGGAAATGGAAATAAAATGCCAATAAAAAACATAAGTAACAATGAAATTGTTTCTGCATTTAGAAATTATTTAAAAAATAAATCTCCAAATACTGTATTTATAACAGGCGTGGAATTATTTTCTTTATATAAAGAAAAAACAAGTAAAACTTCTTTTCCTATTTTTTTAAAAAATTCTAAAAATATACAATGGGTCGATATTTTTAATTCAGTTATTCAGATAGGAATTCATGAAAATATAGAATATCATCATAAATCTAAACTGGTACCAGCAGTAGAAACGTTTCCTTATAAAAAAATTTTTTATCCTATATTGGGAAATATCTTACTCAATTTTGGAGGAACTGTAATGGAACTTGGAAAAGAAAGTTATCCTACCGTTTTCCATCATCCTCATGATGGAGTAAAGATAGCTCCTATTATTTGTTATGAGTCAGTATTTGGAGAGTATGTTTCTAATTTTTTTAAGAAAAAGAATGCAGAATTGATGGTTATCATTACTAATGATGGATGGTGGGGGCACTCAGAAGGACACAAACAACATATGTATTACGCACGAATCAGAGCTATTGAAAATAGAAAATATATAGCTAGATCAGCTAATACAGGAATCTCTTGCTTTATTAACGAAAAAGGAGAAATAATATCAAAAATTCCTTATGGAAAAGAAGGAGTTTTGTATGATAGAATATATCTAAATAATAAAAAAACGTTTTATATAAAGTATGGAGATTTCATTTATAAAATTAGTTTATTAACAATAATAATAATTTTATTACATTCAGTATACTCTAATCTATTTGTCAAATTGTAATTTTCTGATAGGCTTCTCCTATGTGATCGATAATATCACTAGATATAATTGATTCTTCACTAAATTTGTTTGCAGCAATATCTCCCGATAATCCATGTAAATAAACTCCCATGATGCATGATTTTTTTGGAGAATAACCTTGAGATAACAAACTTGTTATCATCCCAGTCAGAACATCTCCAGTTCCAGCGGTTGCCATACCAGGATTTCCTGTGCTATTAAAATACAAATTACCACAAGGAGTAGAAATAATAGAATGAGCTCCTTTCAATATAATGAATATTTTATATTTTACAGATATTTCCTTTACAAGATCTAATTTTTGATAATCATTTTTCCATGCCCCAAATAATCTATAAAATTCTTTTGGATGTGGAGTGATAATAGTATCATTTGGAAGAATATTTAATAATTCTAATTGATTTGATAATATATTTAAACCATCTGCATCAACTACCATAGATATTTTTTTATCTTTTATTTTTCGTAGAAAAGAAGCGAAAGCATTCTCAGTTTGAGGATGTGTTCCCATACCAATACCTATTCCTATTGCATTGATATCCGTGGGGATAATAATATCACTTATCCAATTTTTTTTGACATCTGTTTTTACAATGACTTCTGGAAAAGAAGTCTGAATAATTTCGTATCCACAATAAGGTACATGTACACTTAATTTTCCTATTCCAGTTCTAAAACTGGCTTTTGCAGCAAGTATAACAGACCCTATCATTCCATTATTTCCACCTATAATCATTCCATGTCCATAATTTCCTTTATGGGAAAATTTTCTTCTTTTTTTCTTATATATAGAATAAATACATTTATCATCTATATAAAAGTTTTTTGTATGTATTTTTTTAAGGAAATCATTTTTCCATCCAATGTTTAATATCCACCATTTTCCAACATAATTTGCATAAATTGGAAATAAAAAAGGTAATTTGGGAACTTGAAAAGTTAAAGTATGAGTGGCTTTAATTATTCCTGTAAAATTATCATGACTTTTTTCCATGAAAAGACCAGAAGGAATGTCTATAGATAGAACCGATTGAAATTTTTTTTCATTGATATAATGAAAAAAAGATTTCCAATATGGATTGACAGAACGATTTAATCCTATTCCGAAAATAGCATCAATTAAATAACTTTTCTGATCTAATAAAGGAAATTTTTCTTTTTCACAAATAATTTGTAAAGGGATGTTATATCTTAATACTTTCTCTTTATTGATTAAAAATTCATTTGAAAAGTGATTAGAAATATTCACTATATATATGGAAACTTTTGCTCCATATAAATATAACATTTTAGCTAAAACGAGTCCATCTCCTCCATTTTTTCCATTTCCTGATAATACTATAAATGGAATTTTTCTAACTTGAAAATGTTTATTTTTTACAATCCAATTGAAACAGCTTTTAGCTGCTCTTTCCATTAATTCTATAGAAGAAATAGATTCGTAATCAATACAGTATTGATCCACTTTTCTGATTTGATTTAAAGAAAGAATTTTCATTTTTTAAAATGAATTTATTATTTTTGGTTTTGTAAGTTTTCTATTTTTATTAGTATTAGATTATAAAATCTGATTGGTATCTGCAAATATAAAACGATTAATCTAGATGGCCGAGTATAATTTGACCCTTCCAGCCATGGGTGAAAGTATAGCTGAGGCTACTATCATTCGTTGGTTAAAAAAAGAGGGAGATTCTATAAAAAAAGAAGACCTTTTGGTAGAAATAGCTACAGATAAAGTAGATTCTGAAATTTCTTCTCCAGTCAATGGGATATTAAAAAAGAAATTATTTTATCCCAATGAAGTGGCTAAGGTGGGAAGTCCAATAGCAATTTTAGAAACAGAAGAAGAATTAAAAAAATTGCCTATAAAAGATGAAATAATAAAAGAAAATAAAAAACGTTTTTATTCTCCTCTTGTACGTACTATTGCTCATAAAGAAGGTGTTAGTTTTTACGAATTGGAAACAATAGAGGGGACTGGAGCAAAAGGCCGTGTCACTAAAAAAGACATATTAAAATATATTCAAAAAAATAAAATCATTCCGCCTAAATACAGTGATATGTTTCTATCATATCATACAAAAAATAATAATATGATGATAGAAAATGAAGAAATTGTAGAAATGGATAGAATGCGTAGAATCACTGCAGAACATATGATGAACAGCAAAAATATATCTGCACATGTTACTTCTTTTGTAGAAGCAGATGTAACAAATATTGTGAAATGGAGAGAAAAAATGAAAGATTCTTTTCAAAAAAATACAGGAGAAAAACTAACTTTAATGTCTGTTTTTGTGGAATGTGTGGTTAAAGCCATTAAGGATCTTCCTATGATCAATATTTCCGTAAATGGTACGAATATAATAAAGAAAAGAAATATTCATATAGGATTAGCGACAGCTTTACCTAATGGTAATTTAATTGTTCCTGTTATAAAACACGCAGATTCTTATAGTTTAGGAGGATTAATAAAAATCATTAATGACTTAATAAAAAGAGCTAAATCTAATCAATTAAAACCAGAAGAAACTCAAGGGGGAACTTATACAATTAGCAATATTGGTAGTTTTGGAAATCTTTTTGGAACTCCAATTATACATCAACCACAGGTTGCTATTATGGCTATAGGGTTGATCCAAAAAAAATTATCTATTATAGAAACGCCAGAAGGTGATTTAATAGGAATTAGACACAAAATTTATTTGTCTCATTCTTATGATCATCGTGTAATAGATGGAGTTTTGGGAGGAGGATTTGCTAAAAAGGTTGCTTTATATTTGGAAAAATTTAATTGTTATACGAAAATATAAAAATTTAAAATTTATGAAAGTCAATTTTGATGTACTTATTGAAATACCAAAAGGTAGTAGAAATAAATATGAATTTGATAAAAAAAATAATCTCATTCGATTAGATCGAGTTTTGTATTCTCCTATGAGTTATCCAACAGATTATGGATTTATTCCCAAAACACTTTCTATGGATGGAGATCCATTAGATGCATTAGTTTTCTTGACGGTTCCTACAGTTCCGGGTTGTTTAATCAAAGTCAAACCTATTGGAATTTTTTTTATGATAGATGAAAAAGGAGAAGACGAAAAAATTATTTGTGTTCCCATAGCTGATCCAAACTATAATACAATCAATAGTATTGATGAAATTTCTTTACATACTAAAAAAGAAATAGAACATTTTTTTTCAGTGTATAAAGATCTAGAAAACAAAAAAGTTAAAGTAGGAAATTGGAAAGATCAAGATAAAGCTATTTTTGTATATGAACAATCTTGTTTACGATATAAAAATCATTTATCGCAAATGTAATTCTTTCAATTTTTCTTTTTTCAAAAAAGATGGAGCTTTTGTCATTAGATCTTCTCCATAATTGCTTTTTGGAAAAGCAATGAAGTTTTTTATATCATCATTCCCTTCTAAAAGATTAATGAGTCGATCTAAACCAAAAGCTATTCCACCATGAGGAGGAGTTCCATATTCAAAAGATTTGATAAAAAATCCGAATTCAGATTCTATTTCTTTTGCAGATAATCCTAAATGTTTAAAAATTAAATTTTGTATGTTTTGATTATGAATGCGGATAGATCCACTTCCTATTTCTATTCCATTTATAATCAAATCGTAAGACTGAGAACGAATATTTTCTGGATATTTTTCCAATAAGTGAATATCTTCTTTTTTAGGACTTGTAAATGGATGATGTACTGATTTATATCTTTTAGATCTCTCATCCCATTCTAAAAGAGGTAAATCAGTTACCCATAAAGGTTTAAAAATTTTTGAATTTTTCAAATTCAAGTGATTAGCTATTTCTAAACGAACTTTTCCAAGTGTTTTTCTGGTATTTTTTCTTTTTCCGTAAGAAATGAATAATAAATCTCCAGGAACCGCTTGAAAATGATTGATAAAAATTGTTATAATTTCCTCGCTAAAAAAATCTGGATTAGAAGAAAGTAAAGTTTTATTCGATAAATATTGGATCCAAAAAATATTTGGATTTTCTATTTTTTTGAATAAAGAATTCATCTGATCATGATTTTTATGACATTTTGGAACTTTTATTCCTATTATTAATTCTTGTTCTTTTAAAAAAGAAATATTTTTTTTTTGTACTAAATTATTTAATTCTATAAATGGCATTCCAAAACGAATATCAGGACTATCCGTCCCATACATTTTCATTGCATCAGAATAAGAAATACAAGGAAAAGATTCTAATTGAATATTTTTTATTCTTCGAAATAAATGTTTTATAAAATTTTCAAAAAAAATTAATACGTCATCTACTTCTACAAAAGACATTTCACAATCTATTTGTGTAAATTCAATTTGTCTATCAGAACGAGCATCTTCATCTCTAAAACATTTCACGATTTGAAAATATTTATCAATTCCCCCTATCATTAATAATTGTTTAAATAATTGAGGAGATTGAGCTAATGCATAAAATTTTCCAACATGTGTTCTAGATGGAACAACAAAACTTCTAGCACCTTCTGGTGTATAATTTATCAATACAGGAGTTTCTATTTCTAAAAACCCATTTTGAGAAAGAAAATTGCGTATTTCTAAAGCAAGATTATGACGAATTATCAAATTATTTTTGATAGGATTTCTCCTAATATCAAGATATCTATATTTCATTCTAATTTCTTCATTTCCATCTGTTTGATTTTCAATAGTAAAAGGAGTAGGAAGAGAAGAATTCAATATTTCTATCTGAGAAACTGAAATTTCTATTTCACCTGTAGGAATATTATTATTTTTGGATATTCTTTCGACTACTTTTCCCTGAATTTTAATTAAAAATTCTTTTCCTAAAAAAAATTTTTCTATTAAATTTTTAGAAAAAATAAGTTGAGTGATTCCAAAATAATCTCTAATATCTATAAAACAAAGAGATCCTAAATTTCTTTTTTTTTGAATCCATCCAGATAAAACAACTTCTTTTCCAATATCTTTTTTACACAATTCTCCACAATTATGTGTTCTATACATTTATTTTACTTTTTTATCTGTAAACAACTCCTCATAAACTTCTACAATATCTCCAGATCTAAGATTCTGATAATTTTTGATTCCTAAACCACATTCATATCCTTTAGAAACTTCTTTTACATCTTCTTTAAAACGTTTTAGGGAAGTAAATTCTCCATTATGAATAACAATTCCTTCCCGAATTAATCTGACTTTTGCTTGTCGTAATAATTTTCCTTCTACGACCATACATCCAGCTATAGTTCCTGCTTTTGGAATTTTAAAAATTTCTCTTATTTCAGCATTTCCTAATATTTTTTCTCTTCTTTCAGGAGAAAGCATTCCATCCATTGCTTCTTGAATATCATTAGTTACATCATATATGATTGAGTAAGTTCGTATTTCTATATTTTCTTTTTTTGCTATATTTTTAGATCCAATATTAGGACGAACATTGAATCCTATTATGATTGCATCTGAAGCACTTGCTAATAAAACGTCAGATTCCGTGATTTGACCAACTCCTTTATAAATAATATTTACCATGATAGTATTCGTAGATAATTTTTGAAGGGCATCAGCAATGGCTTCTACTGATCCATCTACATCTCCTTTAAGAATTATTTTTAATTCTTTGAAATCTCCTAAAGCTATCCGCCTTCCTATCTCATCTAATGTAAGATGTTTTTGAGCTCTAATATTCTGTTCTCTCTGTAATTGTTCTCTTCTAGAAGCAAGCTGTTTTGCTTCTTTTTCATCTTGAAAAACTTTAAATTTATCCCCAGCTGTAGGAGCTCCGTTTAATCCCAATATAGTAATGGGTTTTGATGGCCCTGCATAAGAAATAGATTTTCCCCTTTCATCTAAAAGGTTTTTTACTTTTCCATGATGTCTTCCTGCTAATACATAATCACCAATCTTTAATGTTCCTCCTTGTAAAAGTAAAGTCGTAATATATCCTCTTCCTTTATCTAAAGAAGCTTCTATTACTGTGCCTATGGCAGGTTTATTTGGGTTAGCTTTTAAATCTAATAATTCAGATACTAAAAGAACTTTTTCTAATAATTTATCAACTCCAGTTCCCAATTTTGCTGATATTTCTTGAGAAGGATATTTACCACCCCATTCTTCTACTAAGAAATTTAAGTTGGCTAATTGTTCTTTAATTTTATCGGAATTTGCGTTAGGTTTATCCATTTTATTAAATACAAAAATAATGGGAACGTTGGCAGCTTGAGCATGACTGATTGCTTCTTTAGTTTGTGGCATCACTTGATCATCTGCTGCTATAACTATGATTGCAATATCTGTTATTTGAGCTCCTCTTGCACGCATAGCAGTAAACGCTTCATGACCTGGAGTATCTAAAAAAGTAATGCTTTGATGATTCGAACATTCAACACTATAAGCCGCTATATGTTGAGTAATTCCACCTGCTTCTCCAGCAATAACGTTAGTATTTCTAATATAATCTAATAAAGATGTTTTTCCATGATCTACATGTCCCATAACAGTGATTATCGGTGGTCTTGGTCTTAAATCCTCCTCTAAATCCTTATCATCTTGAACGGCTTCTTCTAAATCTAATCCAACAAATTCTACATTATATCCAAATTCATCTGCTACTAAAGTTAATATTTCTGCATCCAATCTTTGATTCATAGTAACCATTATTCCTAAAGACATACAAGATACAATCACATCCGTTGCATTCACTTTCATCATGGATGCTAATTCATTAACTGTTGTAAATTCAGCTACTTTAAGTATTTTATCTTTTTTTTCATTCTCTATTTCATTTTGCAATAGTCTTTTTTCTTTTTTGTATTGGCGTTTTTCTTTTCTAATTTTTGAAGCTTTGGATTTGATTCCTTTAGATGATAACTTTTCCAAAGTTTCTTTGATTTGTTTCTCTATTTGTTCATCAGTAATTCCTGATTTTTGGAAATTTTTTTTATTTTTTTTATCTGATTTATCTGTTTTTTTTTCATAAGAATGTTTTAAAGAAAATTTTCTTTCTTTATCCTGTTTTTTTCTAACAGAAATATTTTTCATTTCATCAATCACAATTTCTTTTTTAATTCTTTTTCGTTTTTTTTTGATTTCTTGCTTCGTTCTTTTCTTTTCAAATTGAGACAAATCAATTCTATCTCCTGTTAACATAACTCCATCTAATTTTTGATAAATAGTGTCTATGTGTTCAGGTTTATTATCTTTGAATTTATTTTCTACTTTTTTATGCAAATTATTTTTTTTTTCTTCTTTAGCATCATATTTTTTTGTATCAATATTTATTTTTCCTATTTTCTTGAATTCAATTAAATTTTCCGATTTAGCACGTATAATTTGAGGAGTATGAATCTGTTTAGATTTTAACAATTCTTCTTTTATTTTTTCTTTTTCCATCCTTTTTTGCAAAAATATTTTCTCGGACTCATCTCGTATTTCTTTATAAGTTTGAAATTCTCGTACAAGAAATTTGTAAACTTGTCCTTCTATTTTTGCATTAGGATTATGTTCTATTTCAATTCCCTTTTTTTGTAAAAAACTAACTACTCTTTGTAAAGAAATATTGAATTGGGTTAATACTGTTTTTAATCTGATTTTATCAGTCATATTATATATTGTGTAAGAGCAAAGAGCAAAAATAAAAATTTAGTAAAACAAAACTCACGTATTTATATTTAATTCCTCTTCAAATTCTTTTTTCAATATGGAAACAACTTTGTTGATTATTTTTTCTTCCAGATTGGTTCGTTTGCTAAGATCATTTTTTCTGTAATTTAGAATAGATTTTGCAGTGTTTAAACCTACTTTATGAAATCTTTCTAGAACTTCTGGTTCTATTTCATCAGAAAATTCTGTTAGTTCTACATCATCTTCATAAGGAAAATCTCTAAATATATGAATTTTGTATCCAGTTAATTGACTAGCTAATCTTATATTTTGTCCACCTCTTCCAATTGCTCTAGATATTTCTTCAAGTTTTACATATACGTTGACATATTTATGGTCTTCATTGACTTCCATCATAGAAACTTTAGCAGGACTTAAGGCTCGTGTAATATATAATTGTGTATTAGAAGTATAATTGATAACATCTATATTTTCATTTTTCAATTCTCTGACAATAGGATGAATTCTAGATCCTTTCATTCCTACACAAGCCCCAACTGGATCTATTCGATCATCATAAGATTCTACAGCTACTTTAGCTTTTTCTCCTGGGATACGTGCTACTTTTTTGACTGTAATTAACCCATCTGAGACTTCTGGGATCTCTAACTTAAAAAGTTCTTCTAAAAAAGCTTCATCTCTTCTAGTAAGAATAGCAAAAGGTTTATTGTCTTTCCAATCCACTCGTTTAACTAAAGCTCTAACCGGGTCTCCTTTTCTAAAAAAATCACTGGGAATTTGTTCTTGTTTAGGTAAAACCATTTCGTTCTGTTCTTCATCTCTCATGATAATTTGCTTGGATAAAATATGATAAACTTCAACATTGATAATTTCTCCTATTTTATTTTTGAATTTTTTATAAGTATTTGTATTATCATATTCATTGATTTTTGAAAGTAAATTTTGTCTTAAAGATAAAATAGCTCTCCGTCCTAAAGATTGTAATTCTACTTTTTCTGTGACTTCTTCTCCTATTTCAAAATCAGGCTCTATTTTACGTGCTATAGATAGTTCAATTTCTTTATTGATATCTTTTACTTCTCCATCTTGTACCACTATACGATTTCTCCAAATTTCTAAATCTCCTTGATCTGGATTTACAATAATATCGTAATTTTTAGATGAATCGTATTTTTTCCTTAAAACACATCGTATAGATTCTTCTAAAATAGCCATGAGACTTACTCTATCTATATTTTTTTCACATTTAAAATCTGAAAAAGAATCTATTAAAGCTTCATTATCCATAAATTTAAAATTTAAAAATTGAATCAAAATTTTTATCTTTCACGAGAAATAAATTCAATATCTATTATATTATTCAATCTAGCAAAACATAGGAAAGAAAAATAAAATTTTTGAAAAAAAACTGAAGAAGAATTTTGTTTATGTGTTATAAAATTTTCATTGAAAAAATATTATCAAAAATTTTTCAAATTCAAGTAATTTATGAATTTTATCATAATTTCGACTTTAAAAAATGGGGGTACATAACTCTTATTATAATTGGAAAAACGTTATTTTTTACTGTATTACTAATAATTTTAGAATTTATTTTCAATAGAGGAGTCCGTTTTATAGGAAGAAGAATTGTGAGTTCTACTCATTTTGTTTGGGATAACATTTTATATGAAAACAAAGTTTTTGATAGTTTAGCACATTTTTTTCCTTTATCTATTGGGTTTTTGTTGATTGAACCTTTTTTTAAAAGTTCTCATACAATCGTCATTTATTTAGAAAAAATATTCGACATATTATTTGTTTTAATTGTTTTGCAATTTCTAATTAGAGTCGTTAATTCCATTATGAGAATAGCTACAAGTGAAAACAATCACCAAACAATAGCTGTTCGCTCTTTTTCACAATTACTGAAAATCATATCCATTATATTTTGCGTTCTAGTTATCATTGCTATTCTTACAAAAAATGATTTAATCACTGTACTTACTAGTTTAGGAGCTATTACAGCCATTGTTATATTAGTTTTTAGGGATACAATTCTTGGATTTGTTTCTGGGGTGCAAATGGCATCTACTAAAATGATAAAAGTAGGTGATTGGATAGGAATTTCAAAATACAGTATAGAAGGTACAGTTATTGAAATCAATTTGACTTCTGCAAAAATCGAGAATTTTGATAAAACTATAACCAGTGTTCCCACTTATGATTTAATTTCTACTGCTGTAACTAATTTTGAAGTTATGCGTCAAAAGAACATACGTAGGATAAAAAGATCTATATTATTTAATATACAATCTTTTCATTTTTGCAACTCAGAAAAATTAAAAAAATTTCAACATGTTTATTTGATTAAAAATTATATTCATAAAAAACAAAAAGAAATAGATCTTTTCAATAAAGAAAAAAATGTTGATATTCGCATAGATCTTAATGGAAGAAGATTAACCAATATTGGGTTGTTCCGTCAGTATGCATTGGAATATTTACATCAACATCCCAGAATTTCACAATCAGAAACTCTTATGGTTCGACATTTAGAACCGACCCCCTATGGTCTTCCTGTTGAATTATATTGTTTTACAAATACTTCTGAATCTATTAAATACGAACAAATACAAGCAAGTGTTTTCGATCATTTGCTTACAGCTGCTAAAGAGTTTAATTTGGAAGTAACACAAGTCACTAAAAAAGAATTTTTTTAATAAAATGACAAAGTTAAGTGTAAATTTAAATAAAATAGCTACATTAAGAAATGCTAGAGGAGGGGATATTCCCAGTCTTTTACAGGTAGCAATAGATGTTCAAAAATTCGGATGTCAAGGTATAACGATTCATCCACGTCCTGATGAAAGACACATAACATATCAAGATGTTTACGATATTCATTCTGTAATCAAAACAGAATTAAACATTGAAGGAAGGCCTACTGATAAATTCATGGAACTAGTACTGAATGTAAAACCAGATCAAGTCACTTTAGTTCCTGATCAAGATGATGCTATCACATCCAATTCAGGATGGAATACAATTTCCCATTGTAATTTTTTAACTCAAAAAATAAAAAAATTAAAAAATCATGGAATTAGAACTTCTATATTTTTAGATCCAAATCCAAAATTTGTTGCATATGCAGCTAAAACAGGGGCGGACCGAATAGAATTATACACTGGAAATTTTTCTATTGGATATGCTAGAAAAGAATGGAATAGCATTAACCCCTATATAAAAACAGCGAAAGAGGCCATTACTCATCATATGCTTGTCAATGCTGGACATGATTTGAATTTAGATAATATTTCTTTTTTGATAAAAAAAATACCGAATCTAGCAGAAGTATCTATAGGACATGCTTTGATTAGTGAAGCTCTATATATGGGATTAGAAAACACTATTCAAAGTTATTTAAAAAGAATTCATGAATATCAAAGGAACAGATCGTATGATATTGCATTCTAAAATTTTTGGCCTAGGCCCCCCTATTTTGGTTTTTCATGGATTATTTGGAAATGGAGAAAATTGGAATTCTTTTGCTAAAAAATTTGAAAAAAATTATCAAATTCATTTGATAGACATTAGAAATCACGGAATGAGTTTTTTTTCGGAAGAAATGGATTATGATATCATATCAAAAGACATTTTAAATTATATATTCTATTACGAATTAAATGATCCTATATTATTAGGACATTCTATGGGAGGAAGAGCTGTAATGAAATTTTCTATCAAATATCCTTTTATCCCAAAAAAAATCATCATTGTAGATATCAGTCCTAGCGCTTATGTCAATGAAGATCATGAAAATCTAATTCATGTTTTAAAAAAAGTCAATTTTGATACTATCAAAACAAGAAAAGATCTTGATGGGTTTCTGAAACCATGGATTCCTGATACAGGAACTCGATTATTTTTTTCTAAATGTACTCATAGACAAAAAAATGGAAAACTTTGTTTTCGTTTTTTTTTGTTTGGAATTGAAAAAAATTATGATCGTTTAATTCGTCAAAAAATAGAAAACGGTTTGTACAATGGCCCTACACTTTTTTTACGTGGAGAAAATTCAAATTATCTTCTTCCCAAAGATTATGATTCTATTCTCAATTTGTTTCCAAAAGCAAAAATTTTAACGATCAAAAAAGCAAAACATTGGATTCATATAGATAATCCGATAGATTTTTATAAAAACATAAATATTTTTTTAAAAAAACATAGTTACTATAAAGTCACACAATTTGTTTAATTTACAATTCACTTAAAAATAATTTTATGATTTTTGATCTTGATCAGATTCGAGATTTTTATTCTAATTTTCAATTTAGAGTTGAAAAAATTAGAAATATAATAGATCATCCTTTGACTTATTCAGAGAAAATTTTATATTCTCATTTATTAGAAGAAATAGATTTTCAATTCAAAAAAAATAAAAGAAATAAATGTTACATGAATTTTTTCCCAGATCGTCTTGCTATGCAAGACGCTACGGCTCAAATGACATTGCTCCAGTTTATGCAAACTAAAAAATGTAAAACATTCCTTCCCACTACTGTTCATTGTGATCATTTGATATATGCCAAAAATGGATCTGAGATAGACTTAGAAAATGCCATAAAAGAAAATAAAGAAATTTATGATTTCTTAAAATCAGCATCACATAAATATGGAATAGGTTTTTGGGGGCCTGGATCAGGGATTATTCATCAAGTGATTTTAGAAAATTATGCTTTTCCTGGAGGTATGATTATAGGAACTGATTCTCATACTCCTAATGCAGGAGGTTTAGGAATGTTAGGAATAGGAGTAGGAGGAGCGGATGCTGCAGAAGTTATGTCTGGTTATTTTTTAGAATTTAAATTTCCAAAGATAATTGGAGTTCATTTAAAAGGAAAAATAAATGGATGGACATCTCCCAAGGATATAATCTTAAAATTAGCTGGCATGATTGGAGTATCAGGAGCTAAAAATCATATTATTGAATATTTTGGAGAAGGAGCGAATCATATTTCTTGTGTTGGAAAAGCGACTATATGTAACATGGGAGCAGAAATTGGAGCAACAGCATCTTTATTCCCTTATGATATTAAGATGAAAGATTTTTTGGAGAAAAATGGAAGAGAAAAAGTTTCTATGATGGCTGAAAAAATAAAAAATTTTTTGAAAGCAGATATGGAAGTTCATAAAAATCCATGGAATTATTATGATCAAGTAATAGAAATAAACCTAAATGTTTTAGAACCACATATAAATGGGCCCTTTACTCCTGATAAAGCTACTCCTATTTCTAAAATGAAAGAAGAAGCGGCCAAAAATAATTGGCCTACTAATATAGAAGTTGGACTAATTGGTTCATGTACAAATTCTTCTTTTGAAGATTTATCAAAAGCTATCTCTATTGTACAACAGGCAAAAAATAAAAATTTAAAAATTCATTCCGAATATTTCGTTACACCAGGATCAAAACAAGTTTACTCTTTAATAAAAGAAAAGGGGTTTATTTCCGACTTTAAAAATGTTGGAGCTAAAATATTTTCTAATGCTTGTGGACCTTGTATTGGTCAATGGTTTAGAAATAGTGATAAAAATAATGTAAAAAATACTATTCTTCACTCTTTTAATAGGAATTTTTCATCTCGTAATGATGGAAATCCAAAAACACATGCTTTCATAGCTTCTCCAGAAATTGTTACTGCTTTAGTTTTCTCTGGAGATTTAACTTTTGACCCCAGAAAGGATACTTTAAAAAACGATAAGGGAGAATATGTGAAATTCGAAGAACCTAAAACTATGGACCTTTTTCAAAAAAAATTCAATCTAGAAGAATTAGGATATGAATCTTCTTCAAGAGATAGAAAAAAATTATCTGTAATTATAAAAAAAAATTCGAAAAGATTACAGGTTTTATCTTCATTTTCAGAATGGAATAGGAAGGACTTGCTAAACGTAAGACTTTTGATAAAAACTGAAGGAAAATGTACTACAGATCATATTTCAATGGCTGGTCCTTGGTTAAAATATAGAGGGCATCTAGAAAAAATTTCTGAAAATTTATTAATGGGAGCAGTGAATGCTTTTAATCATAAAAGAAACAAAATAAAAAATGTTATAACAGGAGATTATGGAAAAGTTTCTGATATAGCAAAATTTTATAAATCAAGAAATATATCTACTTTGATTGTAGGTGAAGAAAATTATGGAGAAGGTTCTTCTAGAGAACATGCAGCAATGGAACCTCGTTTTTTAGGAATTCGTGTTGTTCTTGCAAAATCATTTTCCAGGATACATGAAACAAATTTAAAAAAACAAGGAATTTTAGCTCTAACATTTATAAACCGTTCTGATTATCAAAAAATACAAGAAGAAGATTTTTTTCATTTTTATATAAAAAATATTAGTCCAAAAAGAAATATAAATGTAGAATTAATTCATTATAATGGAGAAAAAGAAAAAATCATAGTTCAACATTCTTATAATGAAAGGCAAATTGAATGGTTTAAAGCTGGTTCTTCTTTAAATTTTATTAAAAATATTCATAATATTCATATTGCATGAAAATTATAAAATTTTTTTTATAAAAAGTATTCAATTCTACAAAATGGGAATATCTCCATGGATAGGAAACAACTGTAGATACATTCCTACTTGTTCAGATTATATGATTCAATCTTTAAAGGAATATAACATTTTTAAAGCTATTTCCATGAGTTTTAAGAGAATTATAAAATGCAATCCTTGGGGAGATTCAGGTTTTGATCCTCCCATAATTTAATTTTTTTTATGAAAATGTTAGAATATATTAATTGGGATCCTGTTCATAAATTTTATTTATGGCAAGGCTTTTCTATTCATATTTATAGTCTAATGTTTATCATTTCTTTTTTATTAGGTTGGTGTATTATGAAGTTTATTTATAAGAATGAAAAAATACATCAAAAATATTTGGATCCTTTGTTGATATGCACTTTTTTTGGAACTCTTTTAGGGGCAAGATTAGGACAAGTTTTCTTTTATGATTTTTCATATTTTTCGGATCATTGGATTGAAGCATTCTTTCCTGTAAGAGAAAGCAATCATCATTCTTTATTAGGTTTGATAAAAGGCTATGAATTTATCGGTTATAGAGGATTATCGAGTCATGGTGCCACTATAGGAATCATTTTCTCCAGTTTTTTTTATAGTAGAAAAATACTTAAAAAATCTTTTATTTGGATATGTGATAGGTTATGCATAGCTGTGTCTTTATCCGCTGTTTTTATTAGAATAGGAAACTTTTTTAATTCTGAAATAGTGGGAAAACCATGTAATACAAACTTACCATGGGGTGTTAAATTTGTACAAATGGATACAGAATATGGAGAAATAGTCCCTAGACATCCTGCACAAATATATGAATCGATTAGTTATCTGTTTATTTTTTTATTTTTATGGTATTTATATAATAAAGGAAAACAGATTGATAATGGATTTTTATCTGGAATATTTTTCACTTTTCTTTGGTCTACACGTTTTATATTAGAATTTTTAAAAGAACCACAAGGAGAAGAAATTTTTAATTTTTTATCTTTAAATACAGGACAATGGCTCAGTATTCCTTTTATTATTTTTGGGTTATTTCTTTTAAACCTATTAAAGATTAGAAAATATTTTTTTTCATTATGAAAAAAATGAATGTTATTTTTCCAATAATTTTATTTTTTTTGATTCTTTTTTCTTCTTCTGATTCTGAAAAAAATGATTTTCATTTTGTTTTAGATTCAGATATAGGAAATCTATTGGAAATCAAATTTATTAAACATGGAGAATTATATATGAAAAATAAAAATTCAATTCTAAAAAAAATAGATATAGAACTAGCCTACAGTGATACTGAAAAAAGAAATGGATTAAAATATAGATCTTTTTTGAAAGAAAATAGAGGAATGTTGTTTTTGTTAAAGGATCAAGAAGAATATAAGAAAATGGATATGAAAAATATGAGAATTCCTTTAGACATCATTTATATAAATCAATTTGATACTATTATTTTTGTGAATAAGTGTGTTAGTCCTATGAGAGAACTTGAAATAATTGATTTACCTTCTACAATAAAATATATTTTAGAAATTAATGCTGGAATGTCGGACAAATGGAAAATAAAAGAAGGAATTACAAAAATTACTTGGTTTTTAAATGAAAAAAATGAAAATTGATTTGATTATATATCTTTGTTTTTAACTTTAAAATTGTAAATATTATGGTTTTTATATCTGAAAAAGCTAAAAATAAATTGATTTCTCTTATGAAAGAGGAAGGTCTTTCTCATAATGTTTCTTTTGTAAGGTTTGGTGTTAAAAATGGAGGATGTTCAGGAATGTCATATGAACTAACTTTTGATCAAGAAAAACAAAAAGGAGATAGATTTTTTCAGCATCAGGAAATGAAAATATTGGTAGATCAAAATAGTATTCCTTATTTGGAAGGAACAACATTGGAATACTCAGATGGGTTAAACGGAAAAGGATTTTATTTTAAAAATCCTAATGCAAAACATACTTGTGGATGTGGAAAAAGTTTTTCATCATAAATTATAATGAAAAAAAACAGAAAAATACTAGAAAATTTTACTGATTCTGAGTATAAATATGGATTCTATACTCCAATAGAATCAGATAAAATTCCAATGGGATTAAATGAGGATGTTATTCGTCTAATAACAGAAAAAAAAAATGAACCAACATGGATGTTAGACTGGAGATTAGAATCCTATCATATATGGAAAAAAATGGAATCTCCAAAATGGGCAAATATAAGATATAATGTTCCAAAATTTCAAGAAATCAGTTATTATTCTGCTCCTAAAAAAAAAATAAATTTAAATAAGTTAGAAGAAGTAGATACAGAATTAATAAATACATTTGAAAAACTAGGAGTTCCTATAGAAGAAAGAAAAAATTTTTCAGGAATAGCAACAGATATCGTATTAGATTCTGTTTCTTTAACTACTACATTTCAAAAAAAATTGGAAGAAAAAGGAATTATATTTTGTTCTATTAATGATGCTTTAAAAAAATATCCAGATATAGTTAGAAAATATTTAGGTTCAGTTGTATCAAAAACGGATAATTTTTATGCAGCACTTAATTCAGCTGTTTTTTCAGATGGTTCTTTTTGTTATATCCCCAAAGGAGTTCGTTGTCCTATGGAACTATCAACATATTTTCGGATTAACGAAAATGGAACAGGTCAATTTGAAAGAACTTTGATTATTGCAGATAAAGATTCTTATGTTAGTTATTTGGAAGGATGTACAGCTTCACAAAGAAAAGAAAATCAATTACACGCAGCTGTAGTAGAAATTATAGCTTTGGAAAATTCTGAAGTCAAATATTCTACCGTTCAAAATTGGTTTCCTGGTAATAAACAAGGAGAAGGAGGAGTTTTTAATTTTGTAACAAAACGTGGATTATGTGAAAAAAAAGCCAAAATATCTTGGATACAAGTCGAAACAGGTTCTTCTATTACCTGGAAATATCCGTCTTGCATTTTAAAAGGAGATTTTTCTATGGGAAAGTTTTATTCTTTAGCTTTAACTAAAGATTTTCAACAAGCAGATACGGGGACTAAAATGATCCATATTGGTAAATATACAAAAAGTGTAATTATATCAAAAGGAATATCTGCAGGGAAAGCTCAGAATAATTACAGAGGATTAGTGAAAATATCCCCTCAAGCCATTCATTCTAGAAATTTTTCTCAATGTGATTCTTTATTAATAGGAGATCAGTGTGGGGCCCATACTTTTCCATACATTCATGTCTCCAATAATTCTACATCTCAAGTCGAACATGAAGCAACCACCTCAAAAATAGGAGAAGAACAAATTTTTTATTGCAATCAAAGAGGAATTAATACGGAAAAAGCTATTTCTTTAATAGTTCATGGTTTTAGCCGTGAAATTTTAAAAAAATTACCTATGGAATTTGCGGTAGAAGCTCAAAAACTTTTGGAAATATCTTTAGAAGGATCTGTTGGATAACATTAAAACAATTATGTTAAGTATAAAAAATTTGCATGTATCTATAGAAGATAAAAGAGTTCTTCAAGGGATTAATTTGGAGATAAAAACGGGAGAAACTCATGTGATAATGGGGCCTAACGGTTCTGGTAAAAGTACTCTTGCTTCTATAATAGCTGGAAAAAAAGAGTATCATATAACTGAAGGAGAAATTTATTTTTTGAATAAAAATTTAGTAAATTTTTCTCCAGAAGAACGTGCCCATTTAGGAATTTTTCTTTCTTTTCAACATCCAATAGAAATACCAGGAATTTCAATCATTAATTTTATAAAAACAGCTATAAATTCCATTCGAAAAGAAAGAAATTTGAATAAAATGTCTGCCAAAGAAATATTATTCAAAATAAAAAATACATCTTCTAGATTAAACATTGAAAATGATTTTATTTATCGTTCTTTGAATGAAGGATTTTCAGGAGGAGAAAAAAAAAGGAATGAAATATTTCAAATGATGATGTTAAATCCTTTATTATCCATTTTAGATGAAGTAGATTCAGGTTTAGATATAGATGCTTTACGTGTAGTTTCTCAGGGAATTAATGCTTTTCGAAACAAAAAAAATTCTATTTTAATTATTACTCATTATAAGAGATTATTAGATCATATTCTTTCAGATTATATTGTACATATTTTATATAATGGAAAAATTATTCAATCAGGAGATAAAAAATTATCCGAAAAACTAGAAAAAGAGGGATATGATTGGATAGCTAAAACAAAAATGTTATAATTTTAATTGAATGCAGTTAAAAGAAAAAATAATTTCATTAATCGATAAATATTATTCCAAAAAAGAAGAAAATTCTTATATCTCTTTTTTGCAACAAAAACATATTAATCTTTTTAAAAAAAAAGGTTTTCCTTCTTTTTCTGAAAATGAAGAGTGGAAAAATACTGACATAAATCCAATTATAAATCAAGATTATCATATTCTTTGTGAAAAAGAAAAAATAAAACATATAGAATATAAAAAGATCAAAGAGTTTCTTTTTTTAAAAGAATCTTTTCTTTTTATTTTTATAGATGGTAAATATAATTCCTTTCTTTCTCAATTATTTGGAGTAAAAAATCATGTTATATTATCAAATATAGCTTCGCAAAAAGAAAATGAAATTAAAAATTATTATGGAAAATTGTCTTATCAATATGATGTTTTTTACACTTTAAATACTCTTTTTTCAAAAGATGGAGTCTATATTTATATACCTGATAACATAGTTTTAGAACGACCGATAGAAATATTACATATTTCTACTGGGTTAGAGTCTGGAAGAATTATGTTGAACTCTAGAAATTTAATTGTAGTAGGCGAACGTTCTGATGTAAAAATAATTGAACATCATAAGTCTTTAAAAAAACATTTAGCTTTCATAAATTCAGTCAGTGAAATTTATGCTTCAAACTATAGTCGAATTGATTATTATAAGGTACAAGACAATTCGGATGAAACATTTATAATAGATAATACATTTTTAAAACAAAAAAAACATAGTCAATGTTCTGTTTGGACTTTTTCTTTTCAAGGAAATTTTATTAGAAATAATTTGAAATTTTATTCCAGGGGAGAAAAAACTTCTTCTTATTTATATGGAATTTCTCTTTTATCAGAAAAACAACTTGTAGATCATCACACTTTGATAGATCATTTTTATTCCAATGCTTATAGTTATCAATTATATAAAAATATTTTATTTGATCAATCTAAGGGAATTTTTAATGGAAAAATAATTGTTAATGAATGTATTAAAGGGATAAATGCTTTTCAAAGAAATAGTAACATTCTTCTTTCTGATGAAGCATGTATGTATACTAAGCCACAACTAGAAATTTATTCTGAAGATGTGAAATGTTCACATGGGTGTACTATAGGAAATCTTCAAGAAGAAGAGTTATTTTACCTTCAATCAAGAGGTATTTCTGAAAGAAATGGAAAAATATTATTGTTATTCTCTTTTTTGGAAGAAATATTAAACTTTATTCATATTTTTGAATTGAAAAAATTAATCTATCAAAAAATGAAGAAAAAATTAAATCAACACTTATAATATTTATAATCTAATATGTTTTCAGAAGAAGAAATACAGAAAATAAGAAATCAATTTCCAATTTTAAAAAAAAAGATTTATTCAAATCCTTTGGTTTATATAGATAACGCAGCAACTACTCAAAAACCTATACAAGTTATTCAAGCTACCCAAAATTATTATTCTATGATGAATGCTAATGTTCATCGTGGATTACATTATCTTAGTCAAGAAGCTACAATTCAAGTGGAAAATACAAGAAAAAAAATTCAGAAATTTATTCATGCAAAATATTCTTCAGAAATTGTTTTTACAAAAGGAACTACCGAATCCATTAACTTAGTAGCTTCTAGTATTAGTTCTTTGATCAGAAAAGGAGATGAAATTATTATTTCGTGGACTGAACATCATTCAAATATTGTTCCTTGGCAAATTCTTTGTGAAAAAAAAGGTGCTATTTTAAAAATAATTCCTATTTATAAAAACGGTTTTTTGAAATTAAGGGATTTTGAATTTATGATTTCAAAGAAAACAAAAATAGTATCTATTAGTCATATTTCTAATGTTCTCGGAATAATTAATCCTATAAAATATATTATTGACAAATCTCATGAATATGACGCATGGGTTCTTATTGATGGAGCTCAAGTCCCTTCTAATTTATATTTGAATATGCAAGATTTAAATGCAGATTTTTATGTTTTTTCTGCGCATAAAATGTATGGTCCGACTGGAGTTGGAGTATTATATGGAAAAAAAGAAATATTGGAAACTCTTCCTCCTTATCAATTTGGAGGAGAAATGATTAACAGTGTCAGTTTTGAAAAAACAACTTATTCAGATTTGCCTTTTAAATTCGAGGCAGGGACTCCAAATATAGAAGGAATTGTTGTATGGGGATCTGCTATAGATTTTGTAGAAAAAATCGGTTTATCAAATATACAATCTTACAAAGAAAAACTTTTATCATATGCAATTCAATGTTTAAGTTCTATAGATGGAATTCAATTGTATGGAGAAGTCAAAGATTTTTCTCAAAAATCTAGTATTATTTCTTTCAATTTAAATCAATTACATTGTTTTGATGTTGGCAGTGTTTTAGATCGTTTAGGAGTTTCTGTTCGTACTGGACATTTGTGTGCACAACCCTTAATGAATTTTTTTAAAACATCAGGGATGATTCGTGCTAGTTTTTCTGTGTACAATACTTTCAAAGAAATAGATTATTTCTTTGAAAGTATTTTAAAAGCAAAAAAATTATTATTAAAGTATTAAAATTTTTATGACTTACGCTATTGTAAATATACAAGGAAAACAATTCAAACTTTTTGAAAATAAATATGTTTATGTTCCTCATATTACTTCTGTAAATTTGGGAGACACAATATTGTTAACCCAAGTTTTTATGTTTTTTAACAAAGGAATTCTTTTTTTAGGAAATCCTTTTTTAGAAAACATAAGCGTTCAAGTAGAAATATTGCAACATATAAAAGGTAAAAAGATTGTTATTTTCAAAAAGAAAAGAAGAAAAGGATATCAAGTCAGAAATGGATTTAGACCTATTTATTCAAAAATAAAAGTAATTTCTTTTAAAGAAAAAAACAGTAATTAAAAATGGCTCATAAAAAAGGTTCAGGAAGTTCTAGAAATGGAAGAGATTCAATAGGAAGAAGATTAGGAGTTAAAATATATGGTAGTCAGTATGTCAATTCTGGAAATATAATAGTTCGTCAGCGTGGTACTAAACATCATCCTGGAAGAAATGTAGGAATAGGAAAAGATCATACTTTATATGCTACAAAAAGTGGATATGTTCATTTCAAGAAAACAAAAAAAATAGATCGGTTGTTTCTGTTATATCTAGAAAAAAAAAATAAGACTGGGTAGTTCAATTAGGATAGAACAACAGTTTCCTAAACTGTAAGTTGTGGGTTCGAATCCCTCCCCGGTTGCAAAAAAATGGTCCCAGCTGGATTTGAACCAGCGACTCCCTGATTATGAGTCAGGTGCTCTAACCAACTGAGCTATGGGACCAGTCTATGACTGTTGCAAGTTTACAACATTATTTTTCCTATTACAAATTTTTTGTAAGTTTTTTTCATATCATTTGTGATTTTCATAAAAATTTATTCAATTCATGAAAGAAATGAACTTTATTAGAAATGAAAAATTATCTTCAATGTTTTCTATAGAAATAGCAGAAATTCTTAATGAGGAAATTAGAAATAAGAGAAATAAAAATAACGAAAAATTTTTGGTTACTTTGATTAAAGTATGTATAAACACTGATATGAATTTCATGAAAGTATATATCAGTATTTATCCTTCTTTCAATAAAAAAATTTTAGAGTTTATACGTTCTAAATCTGGATTTTATAGGAAATTACTTTCTCAAAGACTTAGATATCGTGTAAAAAAAATACCGAAATTAGATTTTTGTGCTTTAATAAAAGATTAAATTTTTGAAAACAGAATTTTATATAGCTATACGCTATTTTTTTTCTAAAAAGAAAACTAACATTGTAAATATTATTGTTTTCTTGTCTGTTTTATCTCTTAATATTTCTACATTTTCTCTATCTATAATTTTGTTTGTTTTTTCCGGATTAGAAAATTTGAATAAAAAATTTTATCAAATTCATTATCCGGATATTCTCATTTCTTCTTCTAATGAAGGGGATTTGTTTATTTATGATGAAAACATAAATAACAAGATAAAATCTATAAAAGAAATTGTAGCTTTTTCTAAAACTATGGAGAAAAAAATTTTTTTACATTATAACAATCAAGAATATTTTCTTTCTTTAAAAGGAGTGGATACAGAATATGAAAAAGTTATGAATCAATTCAAAAAGATAGATTTAACAAACATTTCCTATCCTGATTATTTAAATGTATATGTAGGCTTGTCTTTTATAAGATTTTATAATCCAATGATATTTAGAAATCAGATAAGTGTACCTGATCAAATTCTATTTTTCTCTTATAAATATAAAAAAGATAAGAACACTTTGATTCCATTTTTTATGAAAAAAAAAATTTCTATCAAAGGTGTATTTCAATTTAGTCAAAAAATGGATATGGCATATTTATTTTGCAATTTATATGAAATTCAGAATATAATAAAAAAAAAGGGAATTCAAACATTGGAAATAAAAATTCATAAAAAAGCTAATATTCATAAAGTAAAAAAAATTCTTATGAAAAAATTTGGATCTAAATTTAATATAATAACACGAATAGAAAAAGAAAAAGCTTTTTATAAAGTTATAAATACAGAAAAAATATTTGTCTATTTTTTATTTAGTTTAATAACATTTATTACTGGATTCAATTTATTTAGTGCTATTTTTATTTTACAATTAGATAAAATCAAAGAACTTTTTACATTATGGTGCATTGGTTTTTCTTTATGCAGAATCAAAACTATTTTTTTGTATATTGGTTTATTGATTACTGTTTTTGGATGTTTCAGTGGATTGTGTCTGTCCTATCTAATGTCTTTTATACAAGAAAAATATCATATTGTTAAAGTGATAAGAAAAATACCTTTTCCTATAAAAATAACAATAATAGATTCTTGTATAGTTACAAGTATTATTTTTGGAATAGGAATTGTCCTATCTTTTTTTTCTTCAAAAAGAATCAATAGCCTGATTTCAGGTTATTATTATAAATAATATGTTTTTAAAGCTTCTGATGCTTCTACATTAAAAAAGATTTCTTTTGCTTCTTTTTCAAATGCTTTAATATTAGTAAATCGATTTGAATAATGGCCTAATAATAATTTTTTGACTTTAGCTTTTTTGGCTATATAAGCAGCTTGATTGGCTGTAGAATGTCCTGTATTAATAGCTCTGTTTTCTTCTGTTTTTAAAAAAGTAGACTCATGATATAATAAATCTACATATTTTATATGTTCAATTATAGGAAGATAAAAAGAAGTATCCGAACAAAAAGCGTAAGACAATATTTTAGGAGGATCAAACGTTAATTTTTCATTTGGTATGATTCTTCCTTCATTTGTTTTAAAATCTTTTCCTAGTTTAAGGTTTTTGTAATCTACGATTTTTATATCAGGAATTTTTAGAATTTCTTCCATGTTTAATTTTCTATCGCTAGGTTTTTCTTTAAATAGAAATCCATTTGCATAAATTCTATGTTTTAATGGAATAGAAAAAACTTCTATTTTTTCATTTTCCAGTATTTTTTCCAATTTGTTAGATGATAATTCTATATGATAAATACAGTACTTCAGTCTAGTATAAGACCATTTAAAATGGATATCTATAATCTCTTTTAATCCTTTTGGAGCGTAAATACTGACAGATTTCTCTCTTCCTAATAAATGAAATGTAGATAATAATCCAATCAACCCAAAAAAATGGTCTCCATGTAAATGAGATATAAATATATGTATTATTTTGTTGAACTTGATTTTTGCTTTTCTTAATTGAACTTGTGTACCTTCTCCACAATCAATTAGAAAGGAAAATCCTTTCATTTCCAATATTTGAGCAGTGGGATGAAATTTATTTGTTGGTATAGAAGAGTGGCACCCCAAAATAGTTAATGAAGGTTTTTTCATTATTAAAAATTTCTATTGTTCAGAAATTGAATTAATTTTTTGAAAGCTTTGATTCTATGGCTGATTTTATTTTTTTTATCAATATTTATTTCAGATAAAGTATGTTTATAGTGATTTGGAATAAATATGGGATCATAACCAAATCCTTGATTTACAATAATTTTTCTAGAAATTTTTCCAGATAATTTTCCTTTAAAAAAATAAGTATCTTTTTCATTTATTTTTAAACAAAAAACGGAAAACAATTCTGCTTTTCTGGAAGTATCTTTTATCATATTTGATAATAATTTTTTCATATTATCCATACTATTTTTTGTTTTAGAATATCTTGAGGAATAAATTCCAGGTTTTCCATTTAAATATTCTACTTTCAATCCAGAATCTTCAGAAAAACAAGGAAGATGTGTTTTTTGAAAAAAAAATTCAGATTTTAATAAAGCATTTTCTTTAAAAGAATTTCCAGATTCAGGAATCGAATCTCGAAAATCAATATCTTTCAAAGATAAAAGATTGAATTTTTGATATTGATTAGATTGAAAAAAAATTCTTATCTCTTGTTCTTTAAAAACATTATTTGTAACAAAAAAAATTTTGTTCATATTTTTCTTCTTTTTTTTAAGAGAAAAATACAACCTGCAACTATTATAGTGAAAATAATCGTTAAAATTAACCAAAAATTTATATCTATTTCCTGTGAAAGAATTTCTTCGTTTTTCATAAAGAAAAACATACTAAATACGGCAAAGGCATTATTAAAAACATGTAATAATATACAATCTATAATAGAAGACGTTACAAAATAAATAAACCCTATAAAACTTCCAATAAAAAGACCTCCTACAAATTGCCATGGGTTCATATGAGTCAAACCAAACAAAAATGAAGAAAATAAAATAGCTTTTATTGGATGTATTTTATTTTTTAACATCCCATTCAAAATAATTCCTCGAAAAAGAACTTCTTCACATATAGGAGCCAATAATACTGTAGTGGAAAAAAAGGGAATTGGATTTTTAACTTCTTTTTTTAAAAATTCTTCAATTTCTTTATACATATTGCCTAATATAGGGCCTTCTCTCGGTACTAATGAAGAAATGTATTCGTTTAGAATAATCATACAAAACATCATACAAAAAATAATAAGATAAATATACCATGATGAAAATTTCATAGATAGGTCTATAATGAGATTTTTTTTTTGGGCTTGATGAGAAATGAAAATAAATAAAAATATGAAAGGAAGGGTATATGATATTGAAAATATCATACTATCAGGTAAATTGAGAGAAATTAATAATTTTCTAAAAATTACATTGAAAAAATTTAAAGCAGTAAATGCAACTATTAATAAAATAGACTCTATGTAATTTATTTTAAAATAATTCTTCATAATCAAAAAGTTCATCTTATCTTATTCTGTTTTCAGAAAAAAAAATTGAAAATACAATTTTTATTCAGACGTCAAAAATTCACAAAATCGTTTAATTTAGCATTAGTTTTATTGTTTGATAATTTTTATCATCTTTCTTTTATGCTATTGAAAGATAAAATTAAAATAAATATAGAACTCTTTTAATAAAAATTAATAAATTATTATGTCGTTATTTGATATTAAATCTATATTTCATAGTTATGAATCTTTTAAAGATAAAAGCATTAATCCATCCAAGATCTTTAGATATTGTAATTTATTGGAAATCATTGAAAAATATAAAAACACATGTTCTATTACTCCGATAGGACTGTCTGTAGAAAAAAGAAAAATTTTCAAAATAGAATGGGGAATAGGAAAAATAAAAGTATTTATTTGGTCTCAAATGCATGGAAATGAAACTACAGGAACAAAATCTATGTTTGATATTCTTTATTTTTTTTCAAAACAGAAAGATCACGACTTAGTTCAATTTTTTATCAAAAATTTAACTATTTTATATATTCCAATGTTGAATCCTGATGGATCTGAGATATTTCAAAGAAGAAATGCTATAAATATTGATTTAAATCGAGATGCTATTCGTTTACAATCTCCAGAAATACAAGTCCTTTTTCAGGAAATTCACAAACATAAACCTCATATTTTATTTAATTTACATGATCAAAGAAGTATTTATAATGTTGGAAATAAATATTTTAATCCTGCGATTTTATCTTTTTTATCACCTTCTGTTTCTGTAGAAAAAAATATTGATTTGATTCAAAGAAAAAAATCTATGGGAATTATACATTTTATTACAAAAGAAATTCAAAAAATATTACCTCATGTTGGATCAGTAGGAAGATTCTCTGATGATTTTTATCCTACAGCAACTGGAGATAACTTGCAAAAGTTAGGTTATCCTTGTATCCTTTTAGAAGCAGGAAATTATCCTAAAGATAGTCAAAAAGAGAAAATTAGAAAATATAATACTTTATCTATTCTTGCAGGATTTTATTTTATTTCTTCTCAAAAAGAAAATCTTGAAAAAGATTATAAATTTTATTTTTCCATTCCAGAAAACAAAAATGTTTTATTAGATAAAATATATAGAAAGGTTCAAATACAAAAAGGAGACGATAAATTTATAATAGATATAGGACTAATGAGTTTTGAAGAATTTGATGTTGATCGAAAAAATCTCTCCTTTATTTCTAAAATTGTTGATATAGGAGATTTATCAAATTTTTTTGCTTATGAAGAATTTATTGTTCCAGGTTTCCTTTTTCATGGAAAAAATGGAAAAAGATATCCAACAATTGGAGATGTGGAATCTTTCCAGATTTTTTAATTTTATTTTTTAAAATTAGAAACTGATAATTTTTTTCTTCCTTTTTTTCTTCTTCTAGATATAATTATGCGACCTGCTTTCGTGTTCATTCGTTTCATAAATCCGTGAACATTAACTTTTTTTCTATTAGAAGGTTGATAAGTTCTTTTCATATTTTATAAGATTAGAAAAGTCTTTTTTTTATTTTTCAATTTTGATAATAAAAAAATAACAGGATTAAAAGACCAATAATAAAACCTGTAAAAAAAAAAGCAACACGTCTTGAAAAATTCATAAGTATGACAGAATCAACAACGAATAACTTACATAAAATTTTTTATTTTTTCTGAAAAATTGATGTTTTAAATCAACAGAATCTAATATATATATAATATGCTTGAAAAGCAAAAAACTATTGCTGGAAAAATTTCTTTGCAAGGATTCGGTTTATATACTGAAAAAAAAGTGACTATTACTTTTAACCCAGCTCCAGAAGATACAGGATTTATTTTCATCAGAACAGATATACAAGGAAAACCTTGCATAAGGGTACATTTTTCTTTTTTGTTAAAAGATACAATAGATCAAGGTATCATTTTAGAAAAAAATGGATTGAAAATTTATACAATTGAACATCTTCTAGCTGCTCTTTACGGAATGGATTTAGATAATGTTATTCTAGAATTAGATAATATAGAAATTCCTATTATGGATGGTTCTTCTAAATTTTTTGTAGAAGCAATTGAAAAAGTTGGAATTATAGAACAAAATGCAAGCAGAAAATATTATTCAATAACAGAAATCATCTCTTCTAAAAATAGAAAAACAGGAGCAGAAATTATTGCTTTACCTGATAAAAAATTTGAAATAATAACCATGATAGATTTTGAATCCAAATTTCTGAATACACAAAATGCAGTTTTAAAAAATATAGGTCAATTTAAACAAAAAATAGCTGGTTCAAAAACTTTTTGTATTCTTAGAGAAAGAAGAACTATAAGAGAAAATTCCTTTTTTCCTTTTCCTTATTATCAAGAATCTAATGAAATAGCTAAACATCTCATTTTAGACATTATAGGGTTTTTAACTTTAACAGGAACTAAATTAAAAGGAAAATTAATTTTTTATAAGCCAAATAATTATATTATTATGCAATTTTTAAAAGAGTTGATTAAGAAAATTAAAAAACATGATATTCCTAAATTTGATTTAGCAAGAAAACCCATCTTGGATATAAAAAAAATCATGAAAATTTTGCCACACAAACCTCCATTTCTTATGGTAGATAAAATCATAGACTTAACGGAAAATAGTGTAACGGGAATCAAAAATGTGACTATGAATGAATCGTTTTTTATCGGTCATTTTCCAAATGAACCAATAATGCCTGGAGTTTTGCAGGTAGAAGCTATAGCACAAGTAGGTGGAATTCTTGTACTAAATAAATTAAACAATCCTGAATTATATTCTACTTATTTTTTAAAAATAGATAAAGTGAGATTTAAACATAAAATAGTACCTGGAGATATTATTATTTTTAAAGTGGATTTATTAGAGTCTATGAAAAGAGGAATAGTTCATATGCAAGGAAAAGGTTACGTTAATAATAAACTCGTAGTAGAAGCAGAAGTTATGGCTAAAATAGTTAAAAACCATGAAAAATCTTGAGAAAAGTTTTAATTAAAAAAAAATGAATAAATGAATATTAGAAAAGGATTACATATACAATGGAACAAAGAAGTGTATAAAATAATTGATTTTCTTCATGTAAAACCAGGAAAAGGATATGCTTTTGTAAGAACTAAATTAAAAAATCTGGTAACAGGTCATGTTTTAGAAAATAATTTTTCAGCAAAACATAAACTTAAAGAAGTAAAAGTAGAATCTAATTTTTATAGGTATTTATACAAGGAAAAGGATTTTTTTTATTTTATGAATGAAATCAATTGTGATCAAATACAAATAGAAAAAAAGCTTATAAAAAATATAGAATTTTTAAAAGAAGGAATGAAGATTACGATTTTTTTTCATGTTAAAAATGAAAAAGAAAAGATTTTTTTATTTTTAAAAATACCTTCCACTGTTATTTTAAAAGTGAAACACACAGAATTTGTAAAAAAGGGAGATACTATTAACAACACCAATAAAATTGCTGTTTTAGAAACAGGAACTAGATTATTGGTCCCTTCTTTTATAGATATAGGAGAATTTGTTAAGATCAATACGGAACATAGATCTTATATAGAAAGAATTAGAAAGTGAAATTTTGCATAAATTAGAAAAGATTATGAGTATTTTGATAGATAAAAACATTAAAGTTCTTGTACAAGGATTAACAGGAAAAGAGGGTTTGTTTCATACTGAACAAATGATAAATTATGGAACATCTATAGTAGGTGGGGTGACACCAGGAAAAGGAGGAAAGACCTATTTAGGAGTTCCTGTTTTTAATACTGTTGAAGAAGCTGTAAAAAATACTGGAGGAAATGTAAGTGTTATTTTCGTACCTTCTCCTTTTGCTTCAGATGCTATTTTGGAATCTATTTTTGCAAATGTTGAAGTTATCGTTTGCATTACAGAAGGGATTCCTGTCTCAGATATGATTATAATCAAACATTTATTAAAAGAAAAAAAGTCTTGTTTAATTGGTCCAAATTGTCCTGGAATTATTTCTCCAGAAGAATCCAAGGTGGGTATTATGCCTAATTCAGTTTTTAGAAAAAAAGGAAAAATAGGAATAATTTCTAGATCAGGAACTCTTACCTATGAAGCTGCAGATCAAATTGTAAAACTTGGTTATGGAATTTCTACAGCTGTTGGAATAGGAGGAGATTCTGTTATTGGAATGAGTATAAAAGAAATCATGGAACTATTTTTAGAGGATCAAGAAACTGAATGTATTGTTATGATTGGAGAAATAGGAGGAAAACTGGAAATTGAGGCTGCAGAATGGATAAAAAAATTGAATAATCAAAAACCAATAATAAGTTTTATAGCAGGACAAACAGCTCCTAAAGGAAGGACAATGGGACACGCTGGTGCTATTATAGAAAAAAAAATAGAAACAGCACAAGTTAAAATGAATATAATGAAAGAAAGTGGAATACATATAGTTAAATCTCCAGCAAATATAGGAATGACTGTATATGAAGTTCTTCATTAATTTTTTTTCATTTTGTTAAAAACAAATTGTTCAAATAATAATGGAGAAATTTTTAATAATTGGATTAGGAAATCCCGGATATTTATATAAAAAAACAAGACATAATCTTGGATTTTTAATTTTGGATCAAATAGCTAAAAAACATTTTTTTTCTTTCTCAAAGAAAAAACTCGGATTCATTTCAGAGTTTAATTTTGAAAAAAAATTGCTTTTTTTTTTAAAACCTTCTACTTACGTTAATCATAGTGGTTTATCTGTTAAATATTGGATGAAAAAAGAAAAAATTTTATTAAGAAATATTCTTATAATATCTGATGATATTTCTCTGAATTTCGGAAATTTTCGATTAAGAGGAAAAGGTAGAAGTGGAGGACATAATGGATTAAAAAGTGTAGAAAAAGAAATAGGAACATCGCATTACGCACGTCTTCGTTTTGGAATTAAAAATCATTTGGAAAAAAGAATAGACTCTTATGTATTAGAAAATTGGAAAAATGAAGAAATAGATTGTTTATATTCTAAATTAGATGTAGGAATCAAAATAATATTTTCATTTGTAACAAATGGATTGCAAAAAACAATGAATTTGTTCAATGCGAATTCTTAGTTGACCTTGTAGTTTAATAGGATAGAATATAGGATTCCGATTCCTATGGTATGGGTTCGAATCCCTTCAAGGTTATATTATTTATTAACCTAATCAAATTGTCATGATTCATTATATTCGTAATTTTTGTATTATTGCACATATAGATCACGGAAAAAGTACATTAGCAGATCGTTTATTGGAGTTTACAAAAACTGTTTCTGAAAGAAAACGAAATCAGTTATTAGATGATATGGATTTGGAGAGAGAACGTGGAATTACTATAAAAAGTCATGCTGTTCAAATGGAATATAAATACAATGATCAAGTATACATTCTAAATTTAATAGATACTCCTGGTCATGTAGATTTTTCTTATGAAGTATCACGTTCTATTGCAGCATGTGAAGGGGCTTTATTAGTTGTAGATTGTACCAAGAGTATACAAGCTCAAACTATATCTAATCTTTCTTTAGCCTTGAAAAAAAATCTTGTCATTATTCCAGTTTTGAACAAAATTGATTTATTGGATTCAATTTCTGAAGAAGTCATGGAAGAAATAATGGAGTTAGTTCAATGTAAAATGGAAGATATTATTCCTGTTAGTGCTAAAAATGGACTAGGGATTGATAATGTTTTAGAAAAAATTGTTACATGTATTCCTGCTCCAAAAGGAGATCATAAAGCACCTTTACAAGCTCTTATTTTCGATTCTTTATATAATCCATTTACAGGAATAGAAGCTTTTTTTAGAGTAAAAAATGGTTCTATTCGAAAAGGACAAAAATTACGATTTATGTCCACAGGAAAGGTTTATTATGCTTATGAAGTAGGTATATTGAAATTAAAACGTATTTCTAAAAATCAAATTAATACAGGAGATGTTGGATATCTTGTTTCTGGAATAAAGAATACTTTTGAGGTTAAAGTAGGTGATACAATAACGGATGCTCAGAATCCTGCTGTTAAAGCTATAGAAAAATTTGAAGAAATTCAACCTATGGTTTTTGCAAGTATTTATCCAGTTGATTCTGATAAATATGAGGAATTACGTTCTTCTATGGAAAAGTTACATTTAAATGACGCCGCTTTTTCTTTTAGTAGCGAATCATCTCCTGCTTTAGGATTTGGATTTCATTGTGGTTTTTTAGGATTGCTTCATATGGAAGTCATTAAAGATCGTTTAGAACGAGAATATGGTATTTCTGTAATACTTACTATTCCTAATGTTTCTTATAAAGTTCATATGAAAAATAATCAAATTATTTTAGTCAATAATCCTTCAGATTTTCCAGAAATGGAAAAATTTAAAAAAGTAGAAGAACCTTATGTTTCAGTATCTATTATGACTAAAAATGTTTATATAGGAAACATTATTTCTTTGTGTATTGGTAAACGTGGTATAATGATTGAAAATCAGAATTATTTTACGTCTGAAAGAATAAAAATTATATTTGAAATGCCTTTATCTGAAATTGTATTTGATTTTTATGATCAATTGAAAACGATTTCAAGAGGATATGCTTCTTTTGATTATAATTTTATTGGTTATAGAGATTCAGATTTAAGAAAAATTACTGTATTGATTAATTATGAAAAAATAGAATCTTTATCTATTTTAGTTCACAAAACTAAAGCTTTATTTTTTGCAAAAAAAATATGTCAAGAATTAGCTGTATTAATTCCAAAACATCAATTTAGTATTCCTATTCAAGTTTCTGTATCTGGAAAAATTATAGCAAGAGAAACTATTAAAGCTTTAAGAAAGAATGTAACTGAGAAATGTTACGGAGGAGATGTTTCTCGTAAGAAAAAACTCATAGAAAAACAAAGAAAAGGAAAGAAAAAAATGAGAAAAATAGGAAAAGTTGAAATTCCATCATCTGCTTTTATGACTTTTTTGAAAGTTAAAAATTAATTCAAAATTAAAAATTATTTAATATGTCTATTAAAATAGGAATAAATGGTATTGGAAGAATAGGAAAATTAGTTTTATTGTCTGCTTTAAATAGAAAAAATATTGAAGTAGTATCTGTAAATGATTTAATTTCTATAGAATATTTAGCTTATGTATTAAAATATGATTCTGTTCATGGTTCTTTTAAAGGAAATATTCGAATAGAAGATGAAAATTATTTAGTGTTAAATGAAAAACGAATTAAAGTAACCAATCAAAAAGATCCTAATCAACTAAATTGGGGGGATTTAAATGTAAAATACGTTGTTGAATCAACTGGACTTTTTTTAACGAAAGATTTAGCTAGTGCACATTTGAAATCAGGAGCTAAAAAAATTATTTTATCAGCACCTCCTAAAGATGATATTCCTATGTTTGTCATGGGAGTGAATCATAAAAAAATCAAACCAAATCAAAATATTGTATCTAATGCATCCTGTACAACAAATTGTTTATCTCCAATTGTTAAAGTACTAGATGATAATTTTGGAGTATTAGAGGGTTTAATGACCACTATACATGCTTCCACTGCTACTCAAAAAGTAGTTGATTCTGCTTCATATAGAGATTGGAGAGCAGGAAGATCTTCATTAATTAATATTATTCCTGCGTCTACGGGTGCGGCAAATGCAGTGGGAAAAATTATACCAAGTTTACATGGAAAACTAACTGGAATGGCTTTTAGAGTTCCTGTAGCAGATGTGTCGGTGTTGGATTTTACAGTTTGTTTGAAACATAGAACCAATTATGATAAAGTTAAACATTGTATGAAGACAGCTTCTGAAACTATGTTGAAAGGGATATTAGGATATACAGATGAAGCTGTTGTTTCATCAGATTTTATAGGAGACCATAGAATTTCCATTTTTGATGCTAATTCTAGTATTATGTTGAGTCCAAATTTTTTAAAAATAGTTTCGTGGTATGATAATGAAGTTGGTTATTCTACAAAATTAGTAGATCTTATTGATTATATGTCTTCTACTATTCCTATTTAGGAATATTCAAGTAGATTCATGGAATGTATTTTAAAAATGAAAATTTTTTTTTATACTTATCAACTTGAAAAATAAAATTTTTTATTCCATTGCTTATCATTAAAAAAGGAGCTTGTATTACACTATTGTATATGGAAATTTGATCAAAGGTTTTTTGTGTTATAGGAATTTTAGGAGCTTTACATTCTATAATTATGTGTGGTTTTTCATTCAATTGAACAAGAATATCTATTCTTTTATTTAGTTTATTGATTAGTAAAGGATGTTCAACCCATATATTCGAATCATTATAATTTTTTATTGTTTTTAACAAAAAAATTATATATTGACGTATTACTTCTTCCTGAGTGAAAGAATAGAATTTTTTTCTGATAGCGCAAAATATATAAACTTTATTTTTTATTTGATTTAAGTGTAAATATTTTTTGATAAAAAAATTGAACATAATAAAATATAAAATAAGAAAAAATGTTTTTATGCTAAAAAAAATACAAGATTGTGTTATTATTGGATCCGGTCCTGCTGGTTATTCTGCTGCAATTTATGCATCTAGAGCGGATCTTAATCCTATTCTTTTTGTAGGATTTCAACCAGGCGGACAATTAACCACTACAACAAATATTGATAATTATCTTGGATTTCCTGCTGGGATTGGAGGTATAGATTTTATGGAAAATTGCAAAAAACAAGCAGAACGTTTTAATACTAAAATAATCAACCAATCCGTAACAAACGTATTTTTATCCAATCATAAGGGAGGAATTCATAATATTTTTTTTGAAAAAGAATGTATAGAGAGCAGAGGACTTATTATAGCCACAGGTTCTCGTCCTAAATTTTTAGGAATAGAGAAAGAAAAGAGATTAACAGGACTTGGTGTTTCTTTTTGCGCTACTTGCGATGGATTTTTTCATAAAGGAAAAGATGTAGCCGTTATAGGAGGGGGAGATACGGCTTTAGAAGAGGCTAATTATTTATCAAAAATTTGTAAAAAAGTATATTTGATAGTTAGAAAAAATTATTTAAAAGCATCCAAAATATTACAATTTCATCTTTCAAAAAGAAGTAATGTAAATGTATTATTTTGTTCTCAAATTACAAAAATTATTGGAAATGATTTTTTGGAAGGTGTTCAGATATTTAATCATGAAAAAAAAATGAACACTACTCTTTTAGTAAACGGTTTATTCATTGCAATTGGTCATATTCCTAATACAGAAATTTTTAAAAATAAATTAGATTTGGATGATAGAGGATATGTTATTGTCAAAAAAGGAAGTACAATGACTAATAAACCAGGAGTTTTTGCTGCAGGAGATGTACAAGATCCGAATTATAGGCAAGCTATAACTTCTGCTGGAACTGGATGTATGGCCGCTTTGGATTTAGAAAGATATTTATATCATGAAAAAATGTAATGATCATTTTTTTGATTTTTTAGTTTCTCACGCAAAAAGTTATGGTTTTATTTTTCCTTCTAGTGAAATTTATGGGGGATTAAATGCTGTTTATGATTATGGTCCATACGGAATTGAATTAAAAAATAATATTAAAGAATTTTGGTGGAAGTCAATGACTTTTCTTCATGAAAATATAGTAGGAATCGACTCTTCGATACTGATGCGTTCTGAAATTTGGGATGCCTCAGGACATGTTAATGAATTTAATGAGTTATTAATTGATAATAAGGATTCCAAAAAAAGATATCGTCCTGATATTTTGATTAAAGAACATGTAGAAAAACATTTTTCAAAAAATCTTAGAAAAAAAGAAAATATATTGTTCCGTTTGTCTAAATCTTTAAAAAAAAAAGATTTTTTAGATCTGAAAACTTTAGTTGATGAATTAAATATTCGTGATTCTATCTCTAAAACAAAAAATTGGACAAAAATTCGTCATTTCAATATGATGTTTCAAATAAAAAATGAAAATAAAAAAGATTTATATCTACGTCCAGAGACAGCTCAGGGTATATTTTGCAATTTTAATAATGTAATAAAATCTAATAGAATGAAAATTCCATTTGGAATAGCTCAAATAGGAAAATCATTTAGAAATGAAATTTTTGCAAGAAAATTTATATTTAGAATGCGAGAATTTGAGCAAATGGAAATGCAATTTTTCATTTTTCCTGAAGAAGAAAAAAAATGGTATGAATATTGGAAAGATATCCGTTTTAAATGGCATTTATTTTTGGGAGATCAAAAAAATTATAAATTACGTGATCATGATCATTTGGCTCATTATGCTAGTGCAGGTTCAGATATTGAATACAATTTTCCTTTTGGATTTCAAGAAGTAGAAGGGATTCATTCTCGCAGAGATTTTGACTTAAAAAAACATGAATATTTTTCAAAAAAAAAATTAAGAGTCTTCGAATCAAGAAAAAACTACATTCCTTATGTAATAGAAACATCTCTTGGCTTAGATCGTCTTTTTTTAGCCATATTTACTTCTTCTCTGAAAGAAGAAAAATTAGAGAATGGAAATACACGTATTGTACTAAAACTTCCTCCTTATTTATCTCCTATAAAAGGAGCTATTTTTCCACTCGTTAAAAAAGATGGATTGCCAGAAACTGCAAAAAAAATATTCAATGATTTTAAAATTCATCATAAATTAATTTATGATGAAAAAGAATCTATTGGAAAATTATATAGAAGACAAGATGCCATAGGAACACCTTTGTGTTTTACTGTAGATTATGAAACTATAGAAACAAACACAGTTACTATGAGATATAGAGACAGTATGCAACAAAAAAGAGTCCATATAAAAGATATATGCAGAATCATAAAATATGAAACCGGATTAGAAAAAATTTTAAAAAAATTATCTTAATTCCATATAATCTATTTTTTTTCTCTGATTTCAGCTTTTAATTCTTTTTTTAAGAAAAATTCAATTTTTTTCATAGAATTATTGATAATTTTTTCAGTTAATGTTTCTTTTTGACTTTCAAAAAAGAAACTAATAGTATAGGATTTTTTTGATTGTGGTAAATTTTCGCTTTCATAAAAATCATATATTTTAATTTTTCTAATTATATGACTTTCTTTTTTCTTTATCAACTGATTTATTTTTTCAAAAGAAATAGTTTTATCGACTAATAAAGACAAATCTCTCCTAGAGGTAGGATATTTAGAAAATGGAATATAAGTTATTTTTTTTTGTTGAATAATGGAAATTAAATATTCCCAATCAATTTCTGCATAGAAAATTTCTTTTTTTCTTAAAATATTATTTTTGAACTTTCCCAGTTCAACTAGGTTTCTGTTATTGTATAATATAGAAATGCTATTCTCTAATAAAGGATGTTTAGAATATATTTGAGTATAATTGCAAATTCCGCTTTTTTGAAAAATTTGTTCCACAATTCCTTTTAAATAGAAAAAAGGTTTAAAGTCTATATATTTTTTTTCTATTTTCTGTAATATTGCGATTCCTAGATATGTTTTTTCTAAAAACTTATTATTCTGTTTATAATATATTTTTCCTATTTCAAAAAATTTTATATTAGAATTATCATAATTGATTTTTTTACAATTAAACTCTATGCAATCTATCATACCAAATAATAAACTGGAACGCATAAACTTATAATTTTGATTGATTGGATTAAGAATTTTAATTTCTTCTCTATTAAAAAAAGAATTGAATAAAGTGGAATATTGATTTTCATTTCTCATAGTGGAAGAAATAATTTCTTGAAATCCATAACAAACTAATTGTTCAAAAAGTATTTTTTGTATTTTATATTCTGTTTTATAACAAAAATTAGGAAGTGGAGATATTTTGATTTGATCGGAGATTTTAATTTTATTGATCCCATTAATACGCAATATTTCTTCTATTAAATCGATTTCTCTATTAACATCTATTCTATAAGGAGGAACTCCCACAAATAAATATTTGTCATTTTCAGCATGAATAACAATTTCTAGCAATGATAAAATCTTTTTTATTTTTTTTTTAGATATTTTTTTTCCCAGAATGTTTCTAATTTTTTGATATCTAAGATGAATCATTGAATAAGATATAGGACTAGGATAAATATCAGTAATATGGGAGTATGTTTTTATTTTTGTTATATTTTTTATAAGAAAAGCAGTTCTTTGCAAAGCATATACAGTTTGATTAGGGTCCGTTCCTCTTTCAAAAAGATATTGTGATTCTGTTTTTAGAAAGTGTTTTTTTCCAATTGATCGTATAAAAATAGGACTAAAATAAGCGCTACCTAAAAAAATATTTTTAGTATTTGCATGTATATCCGATTGAATACTATTGATTATTCCAGATAAAGACAATGGTTTGTTGATATCACAAATGATTAAATCATCTTCATCAAGTTTTCGTGTGATGCTATCTGAAGATTTCAGATATGTATTTTTTTCAGCATTTTTTATTATAATTTTTTTTCCTTCTATTTGATCCATATCAAAAACATGGATAGGTTGTCCTAATTCATACATTACAAAATTTATAACATCTGTTATGTTATTGATAGAGTTTATCCCTATAGATTTTAATCTAGAAACTAACCAATGTGGAGAAGGTTCTATTTTTATTTTATAAATTGACATTCCAGAATATCTGATACATTTTTTATTTTCTTGTACAAGAATTTGTATATGACTATTATGATGAGAAAAATTATCATTGATAATCGTAGGTTTAGATAAATTTACCGTATATCCTCTGAATTTTAATATAGCATACAAATCACGTGCTATTCCATAATGACTCATAGCATCTGTACGATTGGGAGTTACTTCTACATCTAAAATAGAATCCTCTACCTCATCAAATATTTTTTTGATAATACTTTTTACTGGTAATCCTATATCAGTCAAAATACAGGATAGGGTTTCCACATTTATATTAATAGATATATATTTTTTAGCCAATTGTATGATATTTTCATATTGTAGACATGATCAATATAGAAATCGATTCTTTCTTTTTTTTATTCTTATTAGAAAAGGGTCTTAAAATACCTATTTTATTCGAATGATATAGTTCAAAAGAAATAAAGTTTTCATTCAAAGAAGATAAAATTTCAATTAAAAATTTGGAGTTGAAACCCATTTGAATACTTTCTATTTTTCTTAAATCATCAAAAATAGGTTTACATTTTATTTTTGATCCAAAATTGTAATTATTGATAGCTTTTTGTTCAAAAATTTTCAATTTATTACGATTTAAGTGTAAATGAATGAAATTCTTTTTTTTTTTAGAAAAAATAGAAATTCTTCTGATGGTATTTAATAATAAAAGCCTATTGATAACAAATGATACGTCACAATTGTTATTAGGAATAACGGAATTGTAATTTGGATATTTTTGGTTAATCAATCTACATGAAAAAATATGATTTTGAAAATGAAATACTATATTAATTTTATTATTGTATTCAATGACTATATTGCTATTCTTTTCATTTTTTAAAATTTCTCTAATTATATCGAGAGATTTTTTTGGAATAGTAAATTCAATATATTTATCAAATTTTAGGTTTTTTATAGTATATTTTACCATACGAAAAGTGTCTGTCGCTACAAAATTTGCTTCATAAGGAGAAAATTGAAAAAAAACTCCATTCAATATTGGTTGAAATTTTTTGTCCCCAACAGCGAATAATGTTTGATTTAATATTTTTGAAAGAATGTTTGAAAATAAAGTTATTTTCATAGTGGATGATCTAAATATGGATTCTTTTTTTTTAAAAAAATTCATCGAATATTTATGAAAATATATAGGAATTTTATAAGATCCTTGTTCAGAAAAAATGTTTAGTGCTATTTTTTTTTTCTTAAAAAAAAGTGTTTCATTAGGAAATGTCGTCAAAACATCTATCATTAATTTAGTAGAAACCACTACTTTTTCTTTTGTATATTTTTTTACATTTACTTTTATATATGTGTTCACTATATTTTCCGAATCACATAGCACTATGATTTTTAGTTTGTTTTTTACAATTTCAAAAATAAAATATTCTGAATTTGAATTATTAGAATTTATAATTTGATATAAAGTATGTAATTTTTGTAATAGAGAATGACTAGAAACAAAGAAATACATATTTTTTGTGTATGAATAAATAGCGTGAGGGGGATTTGAACCCCCGACCTCTGGGTTATGAATCCAACGCTCTAACCAACTGAGCTATCACGCCTGATGTGATTATTTTTTTTATAAATTCTACAATAAAGTTAGTATATTTTTTATAGTATTTATAAAAATAAAAGAATTATGATTTTTGATTTAAGTGATTATAGAAAAAATTATCATAAAAATTCTTTATTAGAATCTGAAGTTCCAAAAGAACCTTTTCAATTATTTCATGATTGGTTTCAACAAGAAAAACTTTTTAATATTCATAAAAAAAATAATGAGGAAATCAATGCTATGTCTATTTCCACTATAGGAGAAGATGGAGTTCCAGAAACTAGAGTTGTTTTACTTAAAGAATATTCTGAAAAAGGATTTATTTTCTATACAAATTATTATAGTTTTAAAGGAAAATCTATTCAAAATAGACCAAGAGTATGTATTTCTTTTTATTGGAAAAATACAGAAAGACAAATTCTTATTAAAGGAATAACATCTAAAATAAAAAAAGAAAAATCTGATGAATACTTTCAAAAAAGACCTAAAGAAAATCAAATAGGGTGTTGGGCATCTAGACAAAGTTCAACTGTTTCATCTAAAGAATATTTATTAAAACAATATAAAAAATGGTATAATTTTTTTAAAAATAAAACAATCAAACGTCCTTTCGATTGGGGTGGATATATTGTGAAACCCTACAAAATGGAATTTTGGCAAGGTCAAACAAACAGACTTCATGATAGACTGGTTTACAGTTTAGAAAAAGAAAAAAAGTGGATCTTGTATAGATTGTCTCCATAAAAAAATAAGATAAAGTTTGTATACTAAACAAACTTTATCTTATTTTTGAGTTATTACAATTTTGTTAATTCTGCTCCTATTTTAAATTTAGCCACTTTTTTTCCTGGAATATGTATTTTTTTACCTGTTCTAGGATTTACTCCATTTCTAGGATGTCTTTCTACAACAGAAAAGGTTCCAAATCCTACGAGTGTGACCTTGTCTCCTTTTTTTAAAGATTCAATTACTGTTTCAATAAATGCATCCGTAACATTTTTAGCTTTTATTTTTGTTATTCCAGTTTTTTCAGCTATTGAATTAACCAATTCTGTTTTGTTCATGAATTTAAATTTAATTTTAATTAACTATAAAACAATCTTATAATTAACGATAGCAAATATAAAATATTTATTTATAAAGGATAAATAACTCAAACTTAAAAAAAAATATTGTTTCATCTAACAAAAAGATTTTTCCTTATTTTTATTCCATTAATTAAATTTTGAATGTTCATCTTTTTTTTTCCTTCTATTTGTCCTTCAATAATAGATATAAAACCTTCTTTTACAGATATTTGCATTTCAAATGATGAAGTAATGAATACAAATCCAATAGGAAAAAAATGTTTTTTTCGTATTTTTTTTACGGTAAAGATTTTGAATCTAACAAATTTATTTTTACTGAAAAATAACAAAGTCCATGCAGTAGGAAGAGGACTTAGTCCTCTTATTTTATTATAGATGGATTCAATAGAAGGTTCATCCCATTGTATCTTACAATCTAGAGTGGATATTTTTGGTGCATATTTTAAAGAATTCACATTTTTTTGATCAGTAGGTTCTATTTTATTTTTTATTATTCCTTCTAAAGTTTTTATGACCATAGATCCACTCATTTTTTTGAGTTTATTTTCTAATTCTCCAGCAGTTTCCTCTTTTTCTATTTCTATTTTTTTTGTAAAAGTATTTTTCCATAATCTATTTTTTTTTCTATGAAAAAAAGTTGTTAATCCAGTTTGATTTTCTCCATTAATAATGACCCAATTAATAGGAGCGGCACCCCTATATTGTGGAAGAAGTGAGGCATGTAAATTAAAAGACCCCATTTTAGGGAAATTCCATACTTTTTTAGGTAAAATTCTGAAAGAAACAACAATTTGAATGTCTGGATTCCATTTCTTAAGATTTCTTAAAAAAGAATTGTCAAGAAGATTGATAGGTTGTAAAAAAGGAATATCATTCTCCAATGCATATTTTTTTACAGGAGAAAACATTTTTTCCTTCTTTTTATGAAAAAAATTATCAGGGCTTGTAATGATTCCTACAATATTATATTGTTTTATATGTAATTCTTTTAAAGAAAAAAGTGAAAAATGTGTTGAACCTATGAATACAATTTTTGGAAACTTTTTCATATAATTTATTTGTAATTTAAATTCACTAATTTTATCTTGTGATTTTATGAAAAAGTTCATTGATTTTTGAAAATCAAATATATAAAAATATCATTTTCTTTGATTTTTTAATATTAAATATAGAAAATATCAATATATGTATTGGACTTTAGAATTAGCTTCTCATTTGGAAGATGCACCTTGGCCTGCAACAAAGGAAGAATTGATTGATTTTGCTATTCGTACTGGAGCCCCTTTAGAAGTCGTTGAAAATCTTCAACAATTAGAGAATGGAGAAGGAGAAATTTTTGAATCTATAGAAGATATCTGGGCAGATTATCCACGTGACGATGAAGATTTTTATTGGAACAGAGATGAATATGAACTTTAAATTATTTATTTTTTGATATGTATTTTGAATGAGTTTTATCAGGAAAATATTAAATAAATTATTAGTTAATAAAAATGAAAGGGACCTGAAAGAGGTTAGAAAGTTTTTGGTTAGAATCAAAGAAGAGGAAAAAAAAATCTCTTTATTATCTGATGATGGTTTGAGAAATAAAACTCATGATTTAAAAAAAATTATAAAAGATTCTACAAAAAAATTTGATAAAGAGGAAGAAAAGTTTTTAAAAAAAATACAAGAAAAATTTTGTTCTATTAGTGTGTTGCAAAAAATATACTCTATTATAGAAGATATTAGGGAAAAACGTTATCAAATAGAACAAAAAGAATTGATCCATCTTTTACCTCAAGCTTTTGCTTTGATTAAAGAAACGGCTAGACGTTTGAAAGAAAATAAAAAACTTGTAGTAAATTCTACTTTTTTTGATAAAGAATTATCTCAAACAAAATCTTATGTCCTTTTGAATGAAAATAAAGCCATTTGGAGAAATAAATGGGATGCATATGGGAAATCAATAGTTTGGGATATGGTTCATTATGATGTTCAATTAATGGGTGGAGTGGTGTTACATCAAGGAAAAATAGCAGAAATGGCAACAGGAGAGGGAAAAACTTTTGTTGCTACTTTATCTGCTTATTTAAATGCTTTATCCGGTAGAGGCGTACATATTGTTACAGTTAATAATTATTTGTCAAGAAGAGATACTGGATGGATGGCCCCTTTAATGGAATTTCATGGATTAAAGGTTGATTGCATTGATAATTATTCATCTTCTGATGTACAAAAACGTAAAAAGGCATATCAGGCGGATATTACTTATGGAACAAATAACGAATTTTGTTTTGATTATTTGAGAGATAATATGGCTTCTTCTAAAGAAGAATTAGTTCAAAGAGAATTAAACTATGCTATTATCGATGAAATCGATTCTGTATTGATCGATGAAGCACGTACTCCTTTAATTATATCCGGGCCTGTAGATCCTAAAAAAGATAATAAAAAAGAATTTGAATTATTTAAAGGGAAAGTAGAAAATCTTGTGAATAAACAAAATACCGTTGTTAATAATTTTTTGCAAGAAGCAAAAAATTTGATCAAAAATGGAGATAAAAAATTAGGTGGATTGAAATTATTCCAGGCCCATCGTGGGTTACCAAAGAAAAAGTCCTTAATCAAATTTCTGAGTGAAGATAATATTCGTTTTATTTTACAAAAAACTGAAAGTCTGTATTTACAAGATTATGGTAGGGAGATGTATAAAGTGGATAAAGATCTTTATTTTGTGATTGATGAAAAAAATAATACAGTAGAATTGACAGATAAAGGGATTGAATTTTTATCTAGAAATGTAGAAGATGTAGGATTTTTTGTATTACCAGATGTAAATGTAGAACTTGCTGATTTAGAGAGCAATAAATTATCTAAAGAAAAAGAAATAAAGGAAAAAGAAAAACTTTTAGTAAAAATTTTTACTATCAAATCACAAAGGATACATACTATTAATCAGCTTCTGAAAGCTTTTACTTTATTTGAAAGAGATGTGGATTATGTTGTTTTAGAAGGAAAAGTCAAAATAGTAGATGAACAAACTGGTCGGATTATGGAAGGTAGACGTTATTCTGATGGTTTACATCAAGCCATAGAAGCAAAAGAAAATGTAAAAATAGAATCTTCTAGTCAAACTTTTGCTACAATAACTTTACAAAATTACTTTAGAATGTATAGAAAGATATCTGGTATGACGGGAACAGCAGAAACAGAATCCGGAGAATTTTGGCATATTTATAAATTGGATGTAGTAGTGATCCCTACACATCAAATTGTACAAAGAAAAGATTTGCAGGATCTTGTTTTCAAAACAAAACGAGAAAAATATAATGCCATTATAGAAAAAATTATTCATTTATCTATACATGAAAAACGCCCAGTTCTTGTTGGGACTACCTCTGTTGAGGTTTCAGAATTTTTAAGTAGAGCATTAAAATTTAGAAAAATACCGCATAATGTTTTAAATGCAAAATTACATGATAAAGAAGCGGATATAATAGCAAAAGCAGGATTAGTTGGATCTGTAACGATAGCGACTAATATGGCAGGTCGTGGAACAGATATTAAACTATCTAAGGAGGTCATAAAAAATGGGGGATTATCCGTTTTAGGAACAGAAAGACATGATTCTAGAAGAGTGGATAATCAGTTAAGAGGTCGATCTGGACGTCAGGGGGATCCAGGAAGTTCTCAATTTTATGTATCATTAGAGGATGATTTAATTCGTTTGTTTATTGATTCAGAGAGACTTTCAAGACTTATGGACAGATTTGGTCATAAAGAAGGGGATATTATCCAACATCCTTTGTTAACAAAATCTATTGAAAAAGCACAAAAAAAAATAGAAGACAATAATTTTAGCATGCGAAAACGTTTGTTGGACTATGATGATGTTATAAATAAACAGAGAGAATTTATTTACAAAAAGCGTAAAAATGCATTATGTGAGAGCGAATTGAGTTTAGATATTTCTAATATGGTTTATATCTTATTAGATGTAATGATCTCAGTTAATAAATCTTTAAATGATTTTAAAAATTTAGAATATGAATTTATTCAAATTTTTGATATGAAATTTCCATTTCAGGAAAAAGAGTTCTTCTCTTATAAAGAACGTGTTTGTGTAAACAAACTTCATGATATTATCATAAATTTTTATGATAAAAAAAAGGAAAATATGATTCATAAAGATATAATGCCAATTATATCTAATATTATTGTGAATAATAAGGAATTTTATCAAATACAAGTTATTTTTACTGATGGAATACAAAATATAGTTTCTACATCAGATTTGAAGGAATTTTATAAAACCGAAGGTCGATCTTTGTTATCAATATTTGAAAAAAAGACTATATTATGTTTCATGGACGATAAATGGAAGGAACATTTGCGTGAAATGGACAGTTTGCGATATTCTGTGCAAAATGCAGTCTTTGAACAAAAAGATCCTCTAATCGTTTATAAACAAAATGCTTTTAATTTATTTCAAGAAAGAGTTTATGATATTAACAAAAAAATTGTTTCTTTTTTACTTAAATCTACCATAATGAGAGGTGATATTTTATGTATTCCAAAAAATAATATAAAAATGGATCTTTTAATGAGAAGTAAAAATAGAAAAAAATTGGGAAGAAATAATAGAATTAGTATTCGTCATTTAATTACAGGGGAAACAAAAAATATTAAATTTAAACAAGCAGAATTTTTTTTAGAACAGGGAGAGTGGGTAATAGAGGATGATTCTTTTTAGAATAATTAGAATAATATGTTAGAATAATATGATTGTATCAATCAAAAATAAAACGCATATTTTTCGTTATAATTTCATTTATTTTTTCTTGTTATATTGGAATCAGTTTATGGTCAATAAGAAAGAATTATGATTATATAGATTATATTCCATATAACACATTTGGTGTCGTTTTAGGCACTTCTAAATATTTACATGGAGGTGGTGTAAATGCTTATTTTAAGTATAGAATTGATGCAGCTTGTTCTCTTTTTCATCATAAAAAAATACGTTACATCATTGTAAGTGGAGATAATAGAGAAAAAAATTATAATGAACCAAAAATGATGAAAAAGGAATTAATAAAAAAAGGAATTCCTTCTCATTTTATATATGAAGATCTCTATGGAATTAATACTTTACATTCTGTTTTAAGGGTTTATAAAATTTTTAATCAAAAAAAATTTACAATTATATCTCAAAAATTTCACAATGAAAGAGCTATTTTTATTGGAAATTGTTTAGGATTAGATGTTATTGGTTTCAATGCTAAAAACCTTACTTTTGATAGTAAAATACAACTTAGAGAAGTTTTCGCTAGAGTTAAAGCTTTGTGGGATATTTTTTTGATATTTAAAAAATCAGGATAGATAAGATAAGTATTTTTTTAAAATTTCTGCATTTTTATACTTATGAGTATCTATTTCTAGAAGACTAGGCCTATCTGATTTTTTCCAAAAAAAAGATAAACTGTTTTTTAAAGTGTGTTGATTAGAAACCTTTTCGTATTTCCAATTGTACATTTCACATATTTTATCTGCAGAAAGAATATGTTTTGTTTCGAAAAAATTGAAAATTTTTTTAGGAAATTTGATTTTTGATATGAATCTGAAAATGTTTCCTCCTCCATTATTAATAAGTATTATACGAAAATTATTTGGAATATAATTGTTCCATAAAGCATTACTGTCATAAAAAAAACTTATGTCTCCAATGATTAATGTGACTCCTTTTTTGCTACTGACTGCAGAACCTATAGCAGTTGAAACACATCCGTCTATTCCTGAGGTTCCACGATTACAATAAGATTGAACAGTACTATTTTTTTTATGAAAAAGTTCATAATATCTTATTATCATACTATTTCCTAATTGGAGAATGGAATTATTAGGAATAGCTTTGAATACAAAAAAAGAACTTTTAAATCTGAAAAACTTTTTCTTTTTTAAAAATAATTTATGTTTTTTGATTCTTTTTTTTCTTAATTTTTCCCACTTATATCTGTAATCCGAAACAGATAGATTGGAATTATGAAAAATTTTAAAAAAGGATTCCAAAGTCATAGACCAATAAGTCGTTAATTTATAATAAGTATCTGGATAATTTTTATAATTTTCTCCTATATGCCAATGATAAATTGGAGGATATTTTCTCAAAAAAAATTTAATTTTTTTGGATATAATATTAACTCCAATAGTTAATAGAATATGAGGTTTCAAATTTATCCACTCTTTAACAGTCATATTAAAAATAAGTTGATCTATGTTTGAAAAAAATAATTTTCCGTATACATGAGATGTTGTTTCTGTCAAAATAATAACAGATGGATCTAAACTTAATTTTCTCAAAATCTTTTCCATGTTTTTTTCTGGATAATGCAATCCTAATAAAATCATTTTTTTTTTATATTTTTTCCACAGATATTGTTCTTTTTTATAATATTTAAATGTTTTTTGAATACAATAATTTTTTATAGGTAGAGTTTTTATGATTTTAGGTTTGACTTGTAATTGATTTGTTGTTTGATAGAGAGGTTCTGAAAAAGGAATATTAATATGTATAGGTTTATTTTTTAAAATGCATTTGTTTATAGATTCATTAATCAATTTTTCATTGTACCATATCCCTAATTTAGATTCATTTTCTGTTAATTGAACAGATGTTTCTACATGTTTTTGAAAAATGTTTTCCTGATGAATTGATTGCCCCTCAAAAATCCCTATCATTTCTTTAGGACGATCTGCAGTTACCAAAATCAGTGGTATATTTTGATAAAAAGCTTCTGTTACTGCAGGATAATAGTTGACTACTGCAGATCCAGAAGTACAACTAAGGACTACGGGTTTTCTGATTTGTTGTGCGATTCCTAATGCAAAAAAACCAGCACAACGTTCATCTACAATACTGTAAGTTTTAAAATTTTTATATTGTGCAAAATGGATAATGATAGGAGCATTTCTAGATCCTGGAGATATAATAATATGAAATATGGTATTTTTTTTTAAAATTTCACCTAAACTTTGTACAATTTTTTTATTTGAATACATTTTCAAATGATGATTTAAATTAATCCTCCATTTACATTTAATACAGAACCGGTAATATAATTAGATAAATCTGAAGCAAGAAATAAGGTGCAATTAGCTATGTCTTGAGGACTACCTGGTCTTCTTAATGGAATGTTTTTTATCCAGTTTTCTTTGATTTTAGATATAAAATGAGAATTCATTTTTGTAGCAATATAACCAGGAGCTATAGCATTGCAACGAATATTTTTTTTTCCTAACTCTCTAGCTATTGATTTAGTGAATCCAATAATTCCTGCTTTAGATGCTGCATAATTAGATTGCCCAATATTTCCTGTTAATCCTATAACAGAACTCATATTAATAATACTTCCTTTTTTTTGTTTCATCATAGGATAAATGGCAGACTTAGTCAAATTGAAAACAGAATAAAGATTAGTTTTGATCACGTAATCCCAATCATTTTTAGATGTTTTCAATAAAAAATTATCTTTTATAACACCAGCGTTATTTACTAATATATCTATGTTTCCGTATTTTTTTATAACTTTTTCTACTAAATCTTCTGAAGAATTCAAATCTGAAAGATCAATTTGATATGTTTCTACCGAATTTTTAAGTTCTAAAACCAATTTTTGAGCTTCCTTGATTGAGGAAAAAAATGTAAAAATAACATGAGCTCCATGTTGTACAAAAGTTTTTACTATAGATTTTCCTATATCTCCTGAACCTCCTGTAACTATAGCTATTTTTCCATTTAATAATTTCATATAATAATCTGGTTGTTTTTTTTGATTCGATTTATTAATTGAAAGACCAAATTTAGTTGATCTTCTATGCTTAGATACGTGTTATCTATTTCTAGAGAGTCTATGGATTTTTTTAGCGGAGAAATTTTTCTGGAAGTATCCAGAATATCTCTATGAATAATATTTTTTTTGACTTCCTCATAAGAAACTTTTTCTCCTTTTTTTTGAAGATCTAGGTATCTTCTAAAAGAACGAACTTCTATAGATCCTTTCATAAATATTTTTAACTCCGATTTAGGAAAAACTGAATAACCAATATCTCTTCCATCCATAACAATTCCTTTTTCTTCTCCAAAATTTTTTTGTATAATAGTTAATTTTTCACGAATTTCAGGGATTTGTGCTATTAAACTTACTTTTTTTGTAACTTTCAATGATCGAATCTCAGATTGTATATTTTCTTCATTTAAAAAAATATCTGTTTTATTAAGTTTGTTGTTCCATATAAATTTAAAATGAACATCTCTCAAAACAGGCATAAAATTTCGTATATTCCATAAATCGCTATCAAAAATTCTATTTCTAATAGCTAATAAAGTAATTCCTCTATACATAGCCCCGGTGTCTATATATTTATATTTTAGTATATTAGATATTTTTTTTGCTAAAGTACTTTTTCCAGATGAAGAATACCCATCTATAGCTATAATAATTTTATGGTTCTGGTTCATATAGTTAATTCATATTTATATGATAGTAATTTATAGTAAAGTTTAACAGCTAAAAAATCTGTGGAGGATTCTTTTTCGTCGGGTAAAAGTTCAACAATATCAAAACCTATGATTTTCTTTTTTTGAAAAACTTTTTTGAAAAATCTTAAAGTTGTATACCAATCCAATCCTCCAGGTTCTGGAGTTCCAGTAGAAGGAGTTATACTTGGATCAAAAACGTCTATATCTATACTAATAAATACATTTTTTGATAGTTTTTGAATAGCTTTTTTCATCCATAGATCGTTTTTATAAATTTCATGCATATAAAAAACGTTTCCTTTTTGAAGGAATTTTTTTTCAAGTATATCCATGCTACGAATACCTATTTGTATTAAAGGATATTTTCTAGATGCTTCATACATGGAACATGCATGATTGTACGGATTTCCTTTATATACAGGACGTAAATCTATATGTGCATCCATGTGAAGAATACTTAAATTTGGATATTTTTCTCCAAAAGCTCTAATGCTTCCTATTGATATAGAATGATCTCCTCCTATAAGGGTTACAAATTTTTCTTTGAAAAGGTACTTTTTTGTAGTATTGTATACTTTTTGAACCATTTTTTTAGAGGATATTGAATGATTTACAATGGGAGATACAAGAAAAATTCCTTTTTTATATACTTCTGAATCGGTTTCAATATCATACAACTCCATATGTTTTGCTGCAGATAAAAATGCTTTAGGTCCTTTTCGAGAACCTTTTTTCCATGTTTGAGTAGAATCATATGGAACAGGAATCAGTACAATTTTAGATGTTTCAAGTGTAGCATATTTTTCAGATATTCCTGCAAAAGTTTTTTTTTTATAATGTTTTTTCAATAACCTAATATTTTTAATATTTCCTCAGGTCTCTGTGATTTACGAAATATTCTATATACCAAATTATTTTTTTCGTCATGATTGATCAACACATGAATAGGTTGTGGTATTAAACAATGATGGACCCCTCCATATCCACTAATTGTATCTTGATAAGCTCCAGTATTGAAAAAACCGATATAAAGTGGAGTTTTTTTACGAAAACAAGGAAGATATATAGCGTTCATGTGTTGTTCTGAATTATAATAATCATCACTATCACACGTTAATCCTCCTAAAAAAACTCTTTCGTAACAATCATTCCAACGATTGATAGCCATCATAATGAATCTTCTACTGATAGCCCAAGTATCAGGAAGTGTCGTCATAAAAGAACTATCTATCATATTCCATTTTTCTCTATCATTCTGACGTTTTTGACTAAGTATTTTATATAAAATTCCTCCACTTTCTCCTACTGTATAGGCTCCAAATTCTGTATATATATGAGGGTCTGAAACATTCTCTTCTTGACAAAATTTCTTTATTTGATAAACGATTTCATTTGCCATATATTCATAATCATAATTGAAAGACATAGATGTTTTTATCGGAAAACCACCTCCTATATTCAGAATATCCAATTCTGGTGCTATTTTTTTTAATCCAGCATAAATATGCAAACATTTAAAAAGCTCATTCCAATAATAAGCAGTATCTTTTATTCCTGTATTTATGAAAAAATGCAACATTTTTAATTCCACTTTTGGATTGTTTTTTATTTTGTTTAAATAAAAAACAATAATATCCTTGTATCCGATTCCTAATCGAGAAGTATAAAATTCAAATTTTGGTTCTTCTTCAGAAGCTATGCGTATACCTAATTTAAAAGGAAAATTGATAGTTAAATTCAGTTTTTCTAATTCATCGGAATTATCTAATATAGGAATTGTATTATAAAAACCGGAATTGATTAATTCCGATATATTTTCAATATAATTTTTTGTTTTAAATCCATTACATATAACTTCAATGTTTTTATTCGTTTTACCTTTTTGATAAAGATTTTTGACAATTTCTATGTCATAAGCATATGAAGTTTCAATGCTGATGTTATTTTTTAAAGCTTCTTCTAATACAAAAGAAAAATGAGAACTTTTTGTGCAATAACAGTAAGTATATTTGTTATTATATTGATTGGAATAAATAGCTTTTTCAAACCATTTTCTAGCTTTTTTTATATTTTGAGATATTTTTGGTAAATATGTAAATTGTAATGGAGTACCATATTTTTGAATCAGATCCATCAATGGAATTCCATGAAACTCTAATAAGTTGTTTTTAATAGAAAACTCCTCAGTAGGAAAATCAAAAGTTTGATCTATGAGATCAGCATAACGAATTTTCATGAAAATCGAATATAAATAAAATAGTTAAATTAAATTTGATTTTCTTTGTTTTTTTTATACATTAAGAATTTTTTTAAAAAAGTATCTATTTCTCCATCCATTACTGATTGAATTTGTGTAGTTTGATAACCTGTTCTTAAATCTTTTACTAATTTGTAAGGATGCATGATGTAATTTCGAATTTGAGAACCCCATTCTATCTTCTTTTTTTCGGATTTTATTTTTTCTTTTTTTTCATTTTTTTTAATCATTTCTATCTCAAATAATCTAGATTTCAAAAGAAGTAAAGCTTTTTGTCTGTTTTGCATTTGTGAACGAGACTCTGTATTTTCTATTGTAATTCCTGTTGGATGATGACGTAGTCTAACTCCTGTTTCAACTTTATTGACATTTTGTCCTCCTGCTCCACTTGATCTAAAAGTTTCCCATTGAATATCAGAAGTTTTAATATCTATATCTATATTGTCATTTATCATAGGATAAACATAAACAGAAGAAAAAGAAGTGTGACGTTTTGAATTACTATCAAATGGAGATATACGTATTAATCTATGGACCCCATTTTCTCCTTTTAAATATCCAAAAGCATAAATTCCATCTATTTCTAGAGTAACAGATTTTATGCCAGTAATATCTCCAGATATAAAATTAATTTTTTTAACGGAAAAATTGTGTTTTTCAGCCCACATGAAATACATTCTCATTAACATGGAAGTCCAATCACAACTTTCAGTTCCTCCTGCTCCGGAAGAAATTTGTAAAATAGCGTTCAAAGAATCTTCTTTTTCTGATAGTAAATTTTTGAATTCTATATTTGAAAGTAATTTCATAGTTTTATGAAATTGGATCTCTAATTCTTTTTCTAAATTTTCTTCTTTAGAAAAAGAAAATATTATTTCTAATTCTTCCAAAGCGTTTTTCAATTTCATGAAATCTTTTATGCTTGTTTTCATTTCATGGAGAGATCTGATAGAATCTTTGGATTTTTTATAATCTTTCCAAAAATTAGGATTCAATATTTGGTTTTGTTCTTTATCAAGAATAGCTTTGATTTGATCTATTTTCAGAACATCATGCATCCTATGAATTTTTTCTGAAATAGATTGAATTTCTTCTTTTTTTATCATATGTACGAAAATAAATATTTTTCAAAAACTATGCTTTTTTTTATATTACATAATTTTCAAAGAAGCAAACTTAACTGAAACAAAACACATTTATGAATTCGAATAAGTTTACTATAAAATCTCAAGAGATAATACAGGAAGCCCAACATATTGCACTAAAAAACAATCAACAGTCTATTGAAACTGCACATATTTTGAAATCCATTTTAAAGATGGAGGAAAATATAATACCTTTTCTTTTGAAAAAATTAAAAGTAACTCCTCAATCCATAAAGGCTGGATTAGATCGTGTTATTTCTTCTTATCCAAAAATAATAAGTGGATCTTTTACTCAACATTTGAGTTCTCATGTAACAAAAATGTTAAATATAGCAGAAAATTATGCTCAAACGTTAAAAGATGAATTTATTTCTGTAGAGCATATTTTTTATGGAATTTTTATGATTTCAGATAAAACTTCTCAATTGTTAAAAGATCAAGGAGTTACAGAAAAAAATATTAAAGAAATTATTGAAAGTATCAGAAAAATAAGTGGAAATGTGATTTCTTCTACAGTAGAAAATACTTATAATGCTTTGGATAAATATGCAAAAAATCTTAATGCATGGGCTTCAAAAGGAAAATTGGATCCCGTTATTGGACGTGATGAAGAAATTCGTAGAGTTCTACAAATATTATCTAGAAGAACAAAAAATAATCCAATTTTAATTGGGGAACCAGGAGTAGGAAAAACCGCTATTGCTGAAGGATTAGCACATCGTATTATTAGTGGAGATATTCCTGATAATTTAAAAAATAAGAAAGTTTTTTCTTTAGATATGGCTTCTTTGATTGCAGGAGCAAAATATAAAGGAGAATTTGAAGAACGTCTGAAAGCTGTCGTAAAAGAAGTTACCTATTCAGATGGAGAAATTATTTTATTTATTGATGAGATTCATACTTTGGTGGGGGCAGGAGGTGGAGAAGGAGCTATGGATGCCGCAAATATTTTAAAACCAGCATTAGCGAGAGGAGAGCTTAGGGCAATAGGCGCTACTACTTTAAATGAATATCAAAAATATTTTAGAATAGATAAAGCTTTAGAAAGAAGATTTCAACAAGTGTATGTAAATGAACCTTCTGTATCTGACGCTATATCGATATTGCGTGGAATTAAAGAAAAATATGAGAGTCATCATAAAGTGAGAATTAAAGATGAGTCTATTATATCAGCTGTTGAGTTATCGAGACGTTATATTAATGAACGATTTTTGCCTGATAAAGCTATAGATCTTATTGATGAAGCGGCTTCAAAGTTAAGAATGGAAATTAATTCAAAACCAGAAGAATTAGATGTATTGCATAGAAAAATTATGCATATGGAAATACAAATTGAAGCTTTGAAAAGAGAAAATGATGAAAAACAGTTGATTCCTTTAAAAAAGGAATTGTTAAAATTAAATGAAAAAAAAATTCAATTACAAGCTCAATGGCAAAATGAAAAAGATTTAGTTGAAGGAATACAAAAAGCTAAGGATAAAATAGAAAATTATAAATTTGAAGCTGAACAAGCGGAAAGATCAGGAGACTATGGAAAAGTAGCAGAATTAAGATATGGAAAAATAAAAGAAGAAGAAAATAAAGTAAAATATTTTGAAAATGAATTAAAAAAACAGGAAAATAAGGGAAAAAAAATGATCCAAGAAGAAGTATCTAGAGAAGATATTGCTCAAGTTGTATCTAAATGGACTGGGATCCCAATTACTAAAATGTTGCAAAGCGAGAGAGAAAAATTATTATTTTTGGAGAAAGAATTACATAGAAGAGTCATTGGACAAAATGATGCAATTCAGTCTGTAGCAGATGCAATACGGCGTTCAAGAGCTGGATTGCAAGATGAAAAAAGACCTATAGGATCTTTTCTTTTTATGGGAAGTACCGGAGTAGGAAAAACAGAACTTGCTAAAACCTTAGCAGAATATTTTATTGATGACGAAAACAACATGGTTCGCATAGATATGAGTGAATATCAAGAACGTCATTCTGTAAGCCGACTTATAGGAGCTCCTCCTGGATATATAGGTTATGATGAGAGTGGACAATTAACAGAAGCTATACGAAGACGTCCTTATAGTGTTATTTTATTAGATGAAATAGAAAAAGCACATTCAGACATTTTGAATATTCTTTTACAGGTTTTAGATGATGGAAGATTAACAGATAATAAAGGAAGAACAGTCAATTTTACAAATACTATTATTATTATGACTTCTAATATAGGAGCGGACATTATTCAGGATAATTTAGATCAAGAAATTTCTTATACTTATAATAGAATGGAAGCTACAAAAAAAGCTTTAATAGATTTGTTAAGAAATATTGTAAAACCTGAATTTATTAATCGGATTGATGAAATTATTCTGTTTAAACCTCTTTCTAGAAAAGAAATTAGAGATATTGTGAAGTTGCAAATGAAAAAATTAGGAGATTTATTATTAAATAAGAAAAATATTCATATAGAATCTACTCATGAAGCTATAGAATATTTATCAGAAAAAGGATATGATTCTCATTTTGGAGCTAGACCTTTAAAAAGAGTTATTCAACATGACATTTTAAATAATCTTTCCAAAGAAATACTTGGAGGAAAAGTACAGGAAAATCATAAAATATTGATAGATTTTTTTAAAGAACAAGGAATTGTATTTCGTCAATCAGAAAAGTTAGAAAATGTCAATATTCATTCAGAATAAATGATAATGATAAAAAATAGTGATTCACAAATCTGGTTTTGTTAATATTATAGGATTTCCCAATACTGGGAAATCTACCTTAATGAATTCTTTAGTAGGAGAAAAGCTATCTATAACAACATATAAACCACAAACTACTCGTCATAGAATATTGGGAATTATTAATGAATCTAATTTTCAGATCATATTTTCTGATACTCCAGGAATAATCGATCCTGTTTACCCTATGCAAAAAATTATGATGCAGTATGTAGAAAAAGCATTAGAAGATGCAGATATTATTTTGTTCCTAACAGAAATTGGAAAACTAGAAAATATACCAATATTCAATGAAATTAAAAAAACAAATGTTCCTATTATTATATTAATAAATAAAATAGATCAAATAGGAATAAAATATAGAGAATACGTATTATATGATGCAATTAATCATTGGCATAAATTATTTCCTAATTCAGAAATATTACCAATATCTGCATTAAAAAAAATGAATCAAGATCTTTTGATGAATAAAATTATAGACTTATTATCTGAACATCCACCTTACTATTCTAAAGAATTTTTAAGCAACAGATCTAAACGTTTTTTTGTCAATGAAATAATTAGAGAAAAATATTTTTTTATACAAAAAGAAATTCCTTATTCTGTAGAAATAAATACAATACTTTTTAAAAAAGAAAAAACTTTCATATATATATTATCTTATATATATGTGGAACGAAATTCTCAAAAAGGAATTTTAATTGGTAAAAGAGGAGATAGTCTTAAAAAATTGAAGTTTTTTTCTATTAAAAGTATAGAATCTTTTTTGAGAACAAAGATTAAATTAAATCTTTACGTGAAAGTTTCTCCATATTGGCGATATGACTATAAAAAATTAAAATTTTTTGGATACTGAATTCATTATTCATTCAATTTTTATCATGAAAAATTCTTTTTTACCAAATTGTAGTAGAATATATTTTTTTTCTATAATGTTCTTTTTTTTAAGCAAAATATTTTCTTTTGTTAGAATTTTATTTAAATAAATTGAATTTGCTTTTATCGCACGATTTGCTTTACTTTTTGAATCAAAAAAAACCACTTTTTTTTAAAAGATCTAATAAAAAATTCCTTTTTGAAATTCTTCAAAAGAAAGAATCATGTGTGGAATATGATTGTATATGGAAATCAGAGTTTCTTCATTTAATAATTGTAAAGTTTCATTTTTATTATGAAATAATACATTTGTGATTTTCATGATTTCTTCTGAAATTAAATTTCCATGAACCCATTTTGTCATTTCATAAGCTAGTTTTTTTTGCAAAAATCTTTGACTTGGATTTTTCTTGTGTTGAATAATTAATTGATCTATTTTTTCCTTAGAAAGAAAAGTATATATTTTGACATATTTTTCAATTTCAAAATCAGAAATATTTATCCAGAATTGATAGAATTTGTATGGAGTCGTTTTACTTTTATCTAACCATATATTTTCTTCTTTTTCACTTTTTCCAAATTTGATTCCATTAGGTTTTGTTATTAAAGGAAAAGTAAATCCATATACTTTTTTACCTGTTTTTTTTCTTATTAATTCTATACCTGTTGTGATATTCCCCCATTGATCAGATCCACCTATTTGTAATAGACAATTTCTCATTTGATTTAAATATAAAAAATCGTATCCTTGTATAAGTGAATAAGAAAATTCAGTGAAAGAAATTCCGTTTTTTTTATCATTAATTCTTTTTTTTACAGAATCTTTAGAAATCATATGATTCACGGTAAAATATTTTCCAATATCACGAATAAATTCTAAAAAAGAAACATTTTGAATCCAATCCAAATTATTTAATAATTCTGTTTCTTCTGAATGAACTTTAAGAAGTTTTAAAATTTGATTTTTTATAGATTCCGTATTTTTTTGCAAAATTTCTTTATCCAGTAAAATTCTACTATTTTCTTTTCCAGAAGGGTCGCCGATAAAACCTGTAGCTCCACCAATCAGTACTAAGGATTTGTGTCCCATTTTTTGAAAATGAATGAGAATAATAAGAGGGAGCAAACTTCCTAAATGAAGAGAATCAGATGTTGGATCAAATCCTATATACATTGTGATAGGTTTTTTTAATTGATTTTCTATCCCAGGAACTTTATTTTTTATTAAACCTCTCCATGAGAGTTCTTCAATGATATTTTTTTGCATGTAGTATCTGTATCTAAATAATAGTTAAATAAATGAGAAAAAAGATCATAGGATATAATTTTTACACTTTCTTTTTTAGTTTAATACATATTATTTTAAGCATTCTTTTTTTTAGAAAAGATTTTCTTTTCATATTAAAAACATATATTTTTTTGTTGCCTTTTAGTAGTTTTTTGTTTTTTATTTGTTTGTTTGCAAGTATAAATAAATCTAAAAGAACTACATGTATTTATGTATTATGTGGTATAATTAAGTTGTTTTTTGGTATTTTCATTTTTATTATTTTAATGATTGAATATGATGATTTTTCTAATTTTTTTTTATTAAGAATTTTTTGTAATTTTGTTTTATCATATTTTATGATACTCTTTTTTAGAACTCTATTTTTATCAACATAAGTGTTTTATTTATTTTTTAGATATTTTTCTTGTATAATGATTTCCACGGATTTATTTTCTATTTTAGAATTCAGCCAAGAAATAATGTCTAAATAAAGGAAAGTTCTCTTTTCATAAGGATGATCATAATATTTAATTAATTTATCTCTTAATTTTTTAAACTGACCTTTGATTTGATGTGGATACACATTTCCCAGGTTCTTAAAAAAATGAATAATTTTTTTTTGCACGATATACCAATCATCCATTTGAATAAAAAATCTGTATGCGGACTGAATCTTTTGATCCATATTTTCATCTAATCCACTTTCGTAACAAGCAATTAAATGTAGGAGTCTGGCAAAACATTGTAAATCTTGTCGTAAATTTTTTTTCTTATTTTCCATGATTTTTGACAAATACCGAATGGTATTTTCATTGTCCCCGCTTCCAAAATACAAACAAGCGATTTTGTAATAAAGAACCATAATGTAATGAGAATCTAAACGATTGTAGATTTTTTTGAAATCCATAAATAATGATGGAAGAATTTTTTTAACCCCTTCTGAAAAACTTCCTTCCATGTAATGTTTGTTAATACGATTAGTATATGTATACATAAAAATTAATATTTTGGTGTTTCCATTTACAAGAATTTCTCCATTTTTAACTTCCTTTTCAAATTGTTTTAATACATCAGTAAACTTTGAGTAATGATTCAAATAAAATAAGGTATCTAATAAATAATGATATCCTTTTAAGTAACTAACAGGAGCTATTTTTTTTGCTTTTATATGATTTTGAAATAATTCCACCCATTTATAAGATGATCTATAGCACATGATAAAATCTTGTCGAATGTAATGATACCATACTTGAGCCTGATATAAAAACAATTTTTCATAAAAACTAAGTTTCTCAATATCAAATTTTGGAAGATTTGTACGAAAATATGTTTCTATAAATATTTTGTCTTTTTCATTTCTTACATATCCTACTTTTAAATACAAACCATACAATTCCAGAGAAAGATTAGATAAAGCATTGTTACATTGAATTTTTTCAATCAATTCTTTAGATTCTGCTGATAATTCTCCAGATCTAGAATAAAGACTTCTAGTTATATGTTGAGATTCTATCATTTTTTCAAATTCAACTAATTCTAAAAGAATCGTATTATATTCATAACATCTGGCAATAATTTTTGCTTTTCCTAATAATTTTAAGCTTTGTATGTATAAACCTTTATTGTATAAAATCTGAGCAAAATTTAAATATTCACGTATTTGTATATCATGATTTTTTTCAGTGTGTAGTAACTTAAGACTAATCAAAATTTGTTGATATAAATGAGCCTTTACATTAGACAATTGCATTTTGCTTATAGGAGTGTTTTTTAATATTTTTTTTTCATCATAAGAATTTATTTTTCTCATAACTTCAAAAAGTTTCATAAACTTAGCACATTTATTTCGTTTTGTTCTACTGGCATAAAGTTTAAAATTTCTTTTTTCTGATTTTGATAAAGTTTGAATTAATAAAAGAAGATGATCTGATTTATTGTAGTTAGACATTGTAATTGTATAATAATATTTGGTTTGATAAATAGAAAAATAGAAAATAATTCTGACAATTAGATATTGTAAGTATTAAAATAATTTGTTTCTATTTTCTTTTTGGAAAAAATAGTTTTGATATTATCAAATAATCTAATGATATGGAAAAAAAAAGAATACAAATTTTTGATACAACTTTGCGAGATGGAGAACAGGTACCTGGGTGCAAATTAAATACTAAAGAAAAAATAAAAATAGCTAAAAGATTAGAAGCTTTAGGAGTCGATGTAATTGAAGCTGGATTTCCTACCTCAAGTCCAGGAGATTATCAATCTGTTCAAGAAATCTGTAAATCCGTTTCAAAAACTGTGGTTTGTGCGTTATCCAGAGCTGTAGAAAAAGATATAGAGATAGCCGGAAAAGCCTTACAACATGCTAAAAGACCAAGAATTCATACAGGGATAGGAACATCTAATTGTCATATTCGTTATAAATTCAATAGTACTCCGGATCAAATTATAGAAAGAGCTATTCATGCTGTAAAATATGCAAAGAAGTTTGTAGAAGATGTTGAATTTTATGCAGAGGATGCAGGCCGTACAGAAAATGAATTTTTAGCAAAAGTTTGTGAAAATGTGATAAAGTATGGAGCTACTGTTATTAACATTCCTGATACAACAGGATATTGTCTCCCAGAAGAATATGGAGATAAAATTAACTTTTTAAAAGAAAATGTTAAAGGAATTCATAAAATAACGTTGTCTACTCATTGTCATAATGATTTGGGATTGGCTACAGCAAATTCTTTGTCTGGGATAATAAATGGAGCACAACAAGTGGAATGTACAATTAATGGGATTGGAGAAAGAGCTGGTAATACTTCTTTGGAAGAAATAGTTATGATTATTAAACAAAATTCTCATTTGAATTTGTTTACTAATATAAATACAAAACTTATTTCTTCTATAAGCCATTTAGTGTCTGAATGCACAGGAATGAGTGTACAAGCTAATAAAGCTATTGTAGGAGTCAATGCATTTTCTCATTCATCAGGAATTCATCAAGATGGAGTGATAAAAAGAAGAGAAACTTATGAAAGTATTAATCCAGAAGATGTTGGAATAGATCAGTCTTCAATTATTCTAACAGCTAGAAGTGGAAGAGCTGCTTTAGCTTATCGTTATAAAAAATTGGGTTATTTTTTAAGCAAAAAATCTTTAGATTTGATTTATTCTATTTTTTTAAAATATGCTGATGAAAAAAAAGAAATTACTGATAGGGAATTAAAAACGATATTGGAAAAAGCGAATTCGAACATGAATAACAAGATATTGCATACCAATGCTAGTACTAGTAACAGAAGAATAAATGTAGTGTAAAAATGTCAAAATCATTATTTGATAAAGTTTGGGAATCTCATATAGTTAAAAAACTAGAAGATGGAATATATGTTATTTATATTGATAGACATTATATACATGAAGTAACGAGTCCACAAGCTTTTTTAGAATTAGAAAAAAGAAATTTGTCTATTTTTAGACCTAAACAAATTGTAGCTACAGCGGATCATAACGTACCTACAATAAATCAACATTTACCTGTTTTAGATCCTTTATCTAGAAAACAAATAAATTTGTTAACAGATAATTGCCTTAAATTTGGAATTAAGTTATACCAATTGGGTGATGAAAACAATGGAATTGTTCATGTGATTGGACCTGAATTAGGTCATACTTTACCTGGTATGACAATCGTTTGTGGAGATAGCCACACTTCTACTCATGGAGCTTTTGGCTGTATAGCTTTTGGAATTGGTACAAGTCAAGTTTCAATGGTTATGGCTAGTCAATGTTTACTGTTATCCAAACCCAAACAAATGAAAATTCAACTAAATGGAAATTTAAAGAGAGGAGTTACACCAAAAGATGTCATTTTATATATTATTTCAAAATTGGGAGTAGATGCAGGAATAGGACATTTTATAGAATATACAGGAGATATCATTCAAAAAATGAGTATGGAAGGTAGAATGACTATTTGTAATATGAGTATTGAGATGGGAGCAAAGGGTGGATTAATAGCTCCAGATCAAATTACTTTTGATTACATTAAAAAATGTAAAGGGTTTAAAGAATCGAAAGAACAAATAGAATATTGGAAATCTTTAATGACAGATGAAAATACAACATTTGATAAGGAATATATTTTCAATGCTGAAGAAATTGAGCCAATGATAACTTATGGAACAAATCCTGGGATGGCAATAAAAATTTCTGAATCGATTCCAAAATCGAATATAGATTGGAAATCTTTAAATTATATGGGATTTTACCCAGGAGAATCTTTAATAGGAAAAAAAATTCATTATATTTTTATAGGAAGTTGCACGAATTCTAGAATAGAAGATTTGAGATTAGTAGCTTCTATAGTAAAAGGAAAAAAGAAAGCGAGTCATGTTCGTGTTATGATAGTTCCTGGATCAAATCAGGTAGTCAAACAAGCTAAAGAAGAAGGGTTAGATAAAATTTTCCAAAATTGTGGATTTGAATTTCGTCAACCTGGATGTTCTGCTTGTTTGGGAATGAATGAAGATAAAATTCCTTCAGGAAAATATTGTGTTTCTACATCTAACAGAAATTTTGAGGGGAGACAAGGCCCAGGATCGAGAACGTTATTAGCAAGTCCTTTAACAGCTGCTATTATAGCTATTGAAGGAAGAATTGTAGATATTAATCAATACATTCATTCATGAAAAAATTTACGATGTTAATTAGCCAAGCTATTCCATTGCCTATAGAGGATATAGACACGGATCAGATTATTCCAGCTCGTTTTTTAAAAGAAATTAAACGTGAGGAATGTGGAAAAAATCTTTTTATAGATTGGCGTTATAAAAAAGATGGATCTTTAAATAAAGATTTTGTATTCAATAATTCTAATTTCTTTGGAAAAATTCTTTTATCAGGAAGAAATTTTGGTTGTGGTTCTAGTCGTGAACATGCGGCCTGGTCTCTTTACGATTATGGATTTAGAGTTATAATATCTAGTTTTTTTGCTGATATTTTTAGAGAAAATGCACTGAACAATGGATTATTAACTGTAGAAGTATCTAAATGTTTTTTAAATAAATTATTTGATATCATTAATAAAAATCCCAGAACTCAAATAAAAGTTGATTTAATCAATCAAAAGGTTACAATAATGGAAACAGGAGAATTTTATCAATTTTACATACATCCATATAAAAAGAATTGTTTTTTAAATGGTTATGATGATATAGATTTTTTAGTATCTATAAAAAAAGATGTAGAATATTTTGAAAAAAATAGAAAAAGTGTTCCATTTTAATTTTAATTAATATGAAAAAAAATATTTCTGTAATAGAAGGAGATGGAATAGGCCCTGAAGTCATGAAAGAAACAATAAAAATTTTGAATTCTATAGCTAAAAAATATGGTCATAATTTTAATTATCAAAAAACTATGGCTGGATCTTTAGCCATAGAAAAATTTGGAAACCCAATGCCAGAAGAAACTATAGATAGTTGTTTAAAATCAGATGCTGTTTTATTTGGATGTATAGGAGATGCAAAATATGATAAGAATCCAAGAGGGATGAGACCTGAAGATGGACTCTTAAAATTAAGAAAAAGAATGAATTTATATTGTAATATTCGTCCTATAGTGGTTCATTCAAAAGTAAATAAATCCCCTATAAAAGAGGAATTATTAGATGGAGTTGATTTTATAATATATCGTGAATTGACTGGAGGTATTTATTTTGGAGAAAAAGGTCGTTCTCAAAATGGAGAAGTTGCTTATGATCATTGTATTTATTCCAAAGAAGAAATTGAAAGAATCGGAGAAATGGCTTTTAAAGCAGCACTTTCACGAAGAAAAAAAGTCACACTAGTGGATAAAGCAAATGTATTAGAAACTTCTAGATTATGGAGAGAAGTCATTCAAAAGATAGCATTAGATTATCCAGGAGTTCGTCTGGACTTTTTGTATATAGATAATGCGGCTATGCAAATTATTATGAATCCTAAAAAATTTGATATTATTTTAACAGATAATCTATTTGGAGATATTCTTTCAGATGAATCTAGTGTAATTGCAAGTTCTTTGGGGTTATTGCCTTCTGCTTCTATAGGAAATAATAAATCTATGTTCGAACCTATACATGGATCTTATCCTCAAGCAAAGGGAAAAAATATAGCAAACCCTTTGGGATGTATTCTTTCAGGGTCGATGATGTTAGAATATTTTGGAATGCATAAAGAAAAAAATCTTTTAGAAGAAGCTGTAAAAAAGTCTATTGAAGCGAGAATTTGTACACAAGATCTTATAGATACAGAGTTTTCTTCAACTACTGAAGAAGTGGGAGATTATATAGAAAAGTATATTAGAAATCAATAAATTTTTTCTATAATTGGTATTTTTGGATCTAAAATTTCTGAAATTCTTTTAATAAGAAATGGTAAAAATTTTTTTCTGTAATCTTCATATGTAATATTTCTTTTTTTTTATGAAAAAAATTGATAGGAATTTGTAATATTTCTCCATTTTTTTCGGGTGATACAATTCCTATGGTAGGAGATATTTTTTCTTCTCCAAAAAAAATAGAAGATTTAAACCACAAATAAACATAAATAAGTAATTGCATAGTATTTCCATAATTGGGATCTTGAAAAATATTTTCAATATTTATTAAAGAAACATTCATTTCTTTTTTTTTGTAAGATCCTATTTTGTAATCCAGAATACGAGGAATTCCATCATATTCATCTATGCGATCAATGATTCCATGCAAATTCACTTGTTTTGATCCAATATTTAATATTGTAGAAACTTTGCATTCTATTTTTTTCACAAAAATTTTGTGTCCATTTTGAATACATTTTTCATCCCATGAAATCAAATTATCTATATAAGTCTTTACTATAAAATAAAATAACATATATTTTCCTTCAATGATTTTTTCTTTTCCTAAAAGAACTTTTTTTACAATAGATTCAGAGATTCTTTTCATTTCATGAATTCTATTTATCGTTATAAAACTTTCTTTTATGGGAGAATATAAAATTTTTAATATTTGATGAATGACTCGTCCTACTTCTTTTTTAAAAGAAGTTTCTTTTGTTTCATCTAAACTGAGTATTTTTTTATAATAAAATAAAAGAGGATTATAATTGTATAAATGAATAGAAGAAGGAGAGAATCCTTGACTCATCAATTCATGCAAACGATGAATGATTGATTTTGTTTTTTCAATTACAATAGGGAATCTTATAAAATTGATAGGAATAAATGGATTATTTATTTTTTTTGTTGGTATTTTAGAATTTATTTCCATTTGATAAATGAAACGACTTTTTTCTCCAGAATTAATTTCATCTGGTTGATTTTTATAGATCAAATATCTTTCTGAAGAAAATTGTAAAATTCTCATAAAATGAGAAAAATAAATATCATTATTAAAATCTTTAATTTTCAATCTTTTACGAATATCAAAAGGAATCAAAGAATATTCATGATTTTTTGGGGGAAGAACTCCTTCATTAAAAGAGGTAATGATTGCTACATCGAAGTTTTTAAGAAAAAGATCCTTAAAACCTGTTATATATAATCCACTTCTATTTTTACGTATATATCGTATACTTTCTGTATTGACAAATTTTTCATAGATATTAAATACCTCATTGATTCCTCCATAAAATAAGTCTTTTTTTTTTCTAACTATTATTCTTAGTTTTTGTATATAAACTTCTAGTTTAAAGATAAATCTTAATTCTAAAAAATGTTTGTTCATATTTTTTAAAAGCTGTTCTTTTATTTTTCTAATAAAACCAATAAGACTTAGAAGAATAATTTTTGTGTTATGAGTTGGAATTTGAAAAAGAATCCATAATTCATTTTTGAATAAATATTTTTTTATGATGTCTTCTGAAATCAAATCTAAATTATTTTCAATTTTTAATTTTTTCAAAAAAGAATTTTTTTTTAGAAAAAACTTCTGAATATATCCATTAGATAATACTCTAATGACATCTTTTTTAGTAAATTTTTTAAATTTATCTTTTTTTAATAATAACTGAAATATAGAATAAAAAGTATAATAAATCGGAATATTTTTTAAGGAATAATCTATGTTGATAGATATTTTAATTCCTAATTTTTTTATAGAATGTAATAGTGGAATTAACAAGGAGTTATCTCCTGGAATTAGGAGTATATTGCAGGGTTTTTTCCCTTTCTTAACCAATTTACATACTATATTTTCTACAATTTTAACTTGTTCTATTTCTTTGGAAACTTCAAAGACTTGTGTTTTGTCTATTTTATTTCGATTTCTAATTTCGGATCCAAAAATATTTTTTGGGATTTTTTTTTCATATAAATTATAAACAAACCCATGATTATGTTGAATAACTTTTTGAACAAAAATTTTTTCACATTGATTCAATATAAGATCTATAAACAAAAGAATTTTTGTATTGAAATTTTTAGATAAAAAAAAATCTAAACGAGAAAGAGCTATTTTAAAAAGCATTCCTTGATAAGTGATTCCTTTTTTTAAAAGTTTAGATTGTAAAATATAATAGGATTCATGAATTTTTCCCAAAAAAAAATTTTTTTTTTCTAAAATATTAAAATTCCATTTTTTCATTTTTTCTGTAGAAATCATAGAAGAGAAAAAACGTTCCACATCAATCATATTGATGTCTATATTTTGAAAATCATTCAATATTTTAGGCCCCCAATTAAAAAAACTATTGAAATTTTCATCTAAAAAATCATCTTTTTTTAAAAGAGAAAAAAAATGAAGAAGAATGAAATGATTATCTAAAATTTGTAATCCAGAAATTTTTTCGAAAAATTTTACTATTGTAAAAAATCTAGTTTCTGAACTAAATTTTGATTTATAATTATTTTTTATATATTCTATGACAGAGGGTTCTTTTGATATCAATATGTATTTTTGATTCAAATTTGTTTTTTGTGATAATAAAAAATGTTGAATAATTTGATCAATTTTTGTTTTCACAAGAAAAAAATTTTTTAATATTTATTTCATCTTTTTCAATTTGTTTTTTCAATTCTTGAAGTGTGTTAAACTTTTTTTCTTCGCGAATCATATGAATTATTGAAATCTCTATTTTTTTTCCATAAATATTTTCAAAAAAATTAAAAATATGCACTTCTACATTAATTTTTTGATTTTGTTGATCAATAGTAGGATTGAATCCTATATTTAACATTCCTTGATAAATATTATCTAAATAATTAATTTTAACAGCATAAACTCCATTTTTTGGAATTAATTTTTTTGAATCAATTTGTAAATTGGCAGTTGGAAACTGGATAGTTTTTCCTATTCCTTTTCCTTTGATAACATTTCCGGATAGTGTATAAAGATACCCCAATGCTTGATTTGCCCATTGTATATTTCCCAATAAAAGAGATTTTCGAATGTCAGTAGAACTTACTATTCTTTTGTTCAATTTATAAGCTTCAACTTGATAAAGTTTGAATCCATAAATATGAGATAATTTTTTTAATTCCTCGTAAGAACCATCTCTATTTTTTCCAATATGAGAATCATGTCCAGTAATAATTTGTTTGATTCTAAATTGAGAATGTAAAATTTTGTTCAAAAATTTTTTTGTGCTTAATTTAGAAAAATTTATAGAAAAAGGATGAACGATCAAATGTTCTATTCCTATTTTTTTCAAATTGTATATTCTTTCAGAAATAGTGTTTAAATAGAAGAATTTTTTCCCAGGATTCAATATTTCCTTTGGATGTGGATGAAAAGTAATCAAAACGGGACAATACTTTTTTTCTGCACTCAAAATTAAATTTTGAATAATTTTTTTATGTCCCATATGAACCCCATCAAAAATTCCAATAGTTAATATACATGGAAAAAGAGAAGAAAATTCATCAATAAATGAATAAATTTTCAAAATTTTATCTTTTTTCTCTTACATTTACACAAATATACTGAATTATGATTTTTTAAAAAGGGATTGCATGATGCATAAGAAAAAACTAAAGGGAATAATCACTCAAATTATAGGACCTGTAATTGACGTTTCTTTCAAAGAAGCGGATTCTATTCCCAAAATTTATGATGCGTTGGAAGTCAATTTATCCAAAAAAAACAAAATAATTCTAGAAGTGCAACAACATATTGGAGATAAAAATGTTCGTTGCATTTCTATGGAAGTGACAGATGGATTGCAAAGAGGTCAAGAGGTAGATGTATTGGGAAAACCAATTAGCGTTCCTGTAGGAAAATCTATCAATGGCAGAGTTTTTAATGTTTTGGGAAATTGCATTGATGGATTAGGAGATATAGATAGATCTATTACTAGACCTATTCACAGTGAGCCTCCAGCATTTAAAGATTTATCAACAGAAACAGAAATATTGTATACAGGAATTAAAGTTATAGATTTAATAGAACCTTATCCTAAAGGAGGAAAAATCGGATTGTTTGGTGGAGCGGGAGTAGGAAAAACTGTGTTAATACAAGAGTTAATAAACAATGTTGCAAAAGGACATGGAGGAAGATCTGTTTTTGCAGGAGTAGGAGAAAGATCTAGAGAAGGAAATGATTTATTAAGAGAAATGTTAGAATCTGGAATAATAAAATATGGCGATTCTTTCATGAAATCTATGAGAAAAGGATATTGGGATATTTCTAAAATAGATAAGGAAGCTCTCAAGGAATCCAAAGCCGCTTTTGTCTTTGGTCAAATGAATGAGCCTCCTGGGGCTAGAGCTAGAGTCGCTTTATCTGGATTAACGCTAGCTGAATATTATAGAGATCAATATGTAGAGGGTAAAAAGGGACAAGATGTTTTGTTTTTTATAGATAATATATTTCGATTTACTCAAGCTGGATCAGAAGTTTCAGCCTTGTTAGGAAGGATTCCTTCATCTGTAGGATATCAGCCCACTTTATCATCAGAAATGGGTTCTATGCAGGAAAGAATTACTTCTACTAAAAAAGGATCTATTACTTCAGTCCAAGCTGTTTATGTTCCAGCAGATGATTTAACAGATCCTGCTCCTTCTATTACATTTTCTCATTTGGATGCAACGACAGTTCTTTCCAGAAAAATAGCATCTTTAGGTATTTATCCTGCAGTAGATCCTTTGGATTCTACTTCTAGAATTTTGTCTCCAGATATCATAGATAAAGATCATTACAATTGTGCACAACGCGTTAAAGAAATTTTACAGAAATATAATTCTCTACAAGATATTATAGCTATTCTAGGGATAGAAGAATTAAGTGAAGAAGATAAATTAATAGTTTCTAGAGCTAGACGTGTTCAACGTTTTTTGTCTCAACCATTTCATGTAGCAAAACAATTTACAGGTATTGAAGGAGAATTCGTAAAAATTGAAGATACTATAAAAGGATTTAATATGATAATAAATGGCGAATTGGATCACATTCCGGAAATAGCTTTTAATTTAAAAGGAACCATTGAAAAAGTGATAGAGGCTGGAAAAAAGATGTTATGAAAGTAAAAATTATTGATTGTGATAAAATTCTGTATCAAAGAAATATAATTTCTATTATAGCTCCTGGAGTCCAGGGATATTTTCAAATATTAGAAAACCATGCTCATTTTATATCCATATTAAAAAATGGAATTATAAAACTCTATTCAAAAATAGAAAATATTGAAATAAAAATAAAAGAAGGCATTTTGCAAGTGAAAAATAATTCAATTATTGTTCTCTTATTTTGAAGAACTCAGTTTCATATATTCTTTTCTATTTTTAAATATTTTTATAGCACTAAAAATAGCCTCTTCAAAAGAATTTTCGTTAGCAATTCCTTTTTTAGCTATATCATAGGCAACTCCATGATCTGGAGAAGTTCGTATGTGAGAAAGACCAGCTGTAAAATTCACTCCTTGATTAAAAGTTAATGTTTTAAAAGGAATTAATCCCTGGTCATGATACATAGCTAAAACAGCATCAAAATTACGATAAATCTGATTTCCAAAAAAACCATCTGAAGAATAAGGTCCAAAAATTAACCATCCTTGTTTTTGAAATAAACTATCAATAGCAGGTTTGATTTTTGTTTTTTCTTCATTTCCTATTAATCCATTATCACTCGAATGAGGATTGCATCCTAAAACTGCAATTTTAGGTTTTTCTATAGAAAAATCAATAATAAGAGATTGATGTAGAATTTTTATTGATTTTATTATTTTTTTTATGTTTAATTCCGAAGTTACTTTTTTTAAAGGTAAATGATTAGTTACTAAAGCTATTTTTAAAATATCATGAATCATTATCATTAATGATTCTCCTTCCAAAATATTTTGTAAATATTCAGTATGTCCAAAAAATGAAAAACCTTTAAAATTCATATATTTTTTATTGACTGGAGCGGTCACAAGAACGTCTATTTTTCCTTCTTTTAAAGATTTGGCAGCTTTTTTTAAAGATGAAATAGGATATTTTACTGAATCTGGATGATTAATTTTTATTGATTCGAATTTAATATCTTCTTTCCATATATTGAATACATTAATTTTGTGATCAATAATTTCTTTAAAATTTTTAACTTCTCGAATATGATTTATCTCTATATTTAAAATTTTCTTATAATAAGAACACAATTTGGTAGATCCAAATAATACTGGAGTAAAAAAATCTAGAAGTCTTTTTTTACGACATACTTTTAAAAAAATTTCTATTCCTATTCCGTTAATATCACCTGTGGTAAATCCCACTCTAATTTTTTTTTTTCTATAATTCATTTAATACTTAATTTGAATAAAATTATAAATATATGTTTACTGGTATTGTAGAATGTACAACAAAAGTATATCAATTAAATCGTGATCAAAAAAATCTTTGCATAATTTTTATGAATCCATTTTCAAATGAAATTAAAATCAATCAAAGCATTTGTCATAACGGAATATGTTTTACTATTATAAATTTTAATGAAAAAACTTATTCAGTCATAGCTTCTGAAGAAACTTTTCTACGCACTAATTTAAATTTTTTAAAAATTAAAGATGAAGTCAATTTGGAAAGAGGATTAATGATGTTTGAAAGGTTAAATGGACATATAGTCCAAGGACATGTCGATACAACTGCTCAAATTATTCAAATAGAAAACAGAAACGGAAGTTGGTTATTTTTTTTAGATCTAAAAAAGGAATTAAATCACACAGTTGTTGAAAAAGGATCTATTGCGATCAATGGAATAAGTCTTACTGTTGTAACATGCAATCAATATATATTTAGTGTTTCTATTATTCCTTATACTTATCATAAAACAAATCTTCACCTACTAAAAGTAGGTGATGTTGTGAATGTAGAGTTTGATATATTGGGAAAATATATCAGTAAATCTAATCTAAAATAGGTTCTCCAGATAAAATATTTTTATCCGCATCTTCTCTAAACATATCAAAATGGCTAATGAATTTTTTAGCGAGTATTTTTACTTGATCTTGATACATTTTTTCATTTTTCCATGAATTTTTTGGGTTCAATATATGAGGAGATATTCCTGGACAATATTTTGGGATTTGAAAGTTAAAAATTGGATCCCTTTCGTAAGGAACTTCTGATAACAAACCATCTAAAGCACTTTTAACAATTTTTCGAGTATCATTTAATTGAATGCGATATCCAGATGAATCTCCTCCTGATATTAATCCTGTATTAACCATCCAAACATTGATTTCAGTATTCTCTAATTTTTTCATTAACATTTTTGTGTATTGAACAGGATGCAAAGGCATGAATGGAGCTCCAAAACAAGAAGAAAATGTGGTTTGTGGTTTCTTTATATTTAATTCAGTACCAGCAACTTTCGATGTGTATCCTAATAAAAAATAATAAGAGGATTGTTCTCTATTTAATTTAGCTATGGGCGGTAAAACTCCGAAAGCATCATATGTCAGAAAAAAAATGTTTTTTATATTAGAAGACAACAATTTTTTTTCAATGTTGCTTACGAAATAAATAGGATAGCTCATTCTCATATTTTGAGTAATAGAATCATCTAAAAAATTCACTTCCTTGGTTTCATTTTTAAAAATGACATTTTCTAACATAGCTCCTTTTTTTATAGCATGATAAATCATAGGTTCTTTTTCTTTAGAAATTCCCAATATTTTTGCATAACATCCTCCTTCAAAATTAAAAATGATATTGTCACAAGTCCATCCATGCTCATCATCCCCCACCAAATTTCTATTGGGATCATTAGAAATAGTTGTTTTTCCTGTTCCAGATAAACCAAAAAAAAGAGCTGTGTCTTTTTTATATTTTCCTACATTCGCAGCACAATGCATGGGAAATACATTGTTATATACAGGAAGTATGAAATTTAGGACAGAAAAGATAGATTTTTTGATTTCTCCTGTGTATCCTGATCCTCCTATTAAAACGATTTTTTTAGAAAAATTTAATATAGAAAAATTTTTTTGACGTGTTCCATCACTTGTGGAATTGGCTTGAAATCCAGGAGCACAAAACAATAACCAATCCGGTAAAGTGGGAACAATTTTTGTAAATCTTAAAAAAAGATTATGAATAAATAAATCGGACCATGGATACTCACTAATAGAACGAACATTTAACTGATAACGTTTATCGGAACAAAGATATCCATCTCTAATGTATAATGTTTTTCCAGATAAATATCGAACGACTTTTTGATATAAATGATCAAATTTTTCTGGATCAAAAGATTGATTGAATTTCTCATCCCACCATACTTTTTTTTCCGTGACGTAGTCTTTGACAATAAATCTATCTTCAGGAGACCTTCCAGTGAAAGTTCCAGTGTTGATTGCTAAAACTCCTGATTTAGTTTCTATCCCCATTTTTTTTTTAAGAATTATATTTTGTAACTCATAAGGAGTTAACTGATAATTGTCGTAAGAATTAAATATTCCGTAATTTTCTAGAGAAAAAGGCATCATCATATATTCTTGCTATAATATTTCTGCATACAGCAAATTTATATATGATTTACAAAAGTTTACTAATTTTGTATAAGAAAAAAAAATTATGATCCTATGTCTGATATTGCATCCAGAGTCAATGCTCTTATTGTAGATAAATTAAGTGTAGATGAAAGTGAAATTGTTTCTACTGCTAGTTTCACTAATGATTTAGGAGCAGATTCCTTAGATATAGTAGAACTTATTATGGAATTTGAAAAAGAATTTAATATTAGTATTTCTGATGAAAGAGCAGAAAAAATAACAACAGTAGGCGAAGCCATACAGGCTATAGAAGATCTTTTAATTGAGAAAAAAAATATTGATAAAAAATCTGATTAGCATTTTTATGTATGGAGAAATTAAAGAAAGTAGTAGTAACTGGTATTGGTTCTATTACTCCGATAGGAAACAATGTTGAAGAATATTGGATTTCTCTTATAAATGGAAAAAATGGATGCGCTCCTATTACTTATTTCAATACTAAAAAACACAAGACTAAATTTGCTTGTGAATTAAAAAATTATGATCCAAATCTTTTTTTCAGTAAGAAAGAAAGACGAAAAATAGACCCCTGTGCACAATATGGAATTCTTGCTTCTGAAGAAGCCATAAAAAATAGTGGAATTAATTTTTTAAAAGAAAAAAGAGAAAGAGTTGGAGTGATTTGGGCTTCAGGAATTGGAGGTCTTCTTAATTTAGAAGAATCTATTGCTGATTATGTTAATGGGGGAAGATATCCTAGATTTAGTCCTTTTTTTATTCCTAAAATGCTAATAGATATCACGGCTGGATTCATTTCTATGAGTTATGATCTTCATGGGCCAAATTACGCAACAGTATCTGCTTGTGCTTCTTCTTCCAATGCTATTGTAGATGCTTATCATTTAATATGTTTAGGAAAAGCAGATATTATGATTACAGGTGGATCTGAAGCGGCTATTACCCAAAGTGGAGTCGGTGGGTTTAATGCTCTACATGCCTTATCTACTAGAAATGAAGATTATAAAACGGCTTCACGTCCTTTTGATGAAAAAAGAGATGGTTTTGTGTTAGGGGAGGGCGCTGGATGTCTTATCCTTGAAGAATATAAACATGCTAAAAAAAGAGGAGCGAATATATATGCGGAAATTGGAGGAGTGGGAATGTCTGGAGATGCTTATCATATTACGGCTCCTCATCCAGAAGGGAAAGGAATCGTTTTAGCTATGAAGACAGCTATTCAAGATGCTGGTGTTAGATGTGAAGATGTTGATCATATTAATTCTCATGGGACTTCCACTAAGTTGGGAGATCTAGCAGAAGTCAAAGCCATTCAAGAAGTTTTTAAAAAAAATATATATAATATAGATATTAATTCTACAAAATCTATGACAGGACATTTATTAGGGGCTGCAGGAGCAATAGAAGCAATAGCTTCTATACTTCCTTTAACAAAAGGAATAATTCCTCCAACTATAAATTTATTTCAAATAGATAGAAGTATAGATCCAAAAATTAATTTTACTCCAAATAAAGCTATAAAAAAAGAAGTAAAAATTAGTATATGTAATACTTTTGGTTTTGGAGGACACAATGTTTGTATTTTATTCAAAAAAATAAATGTTCTCTAATACTACTTTCGAAAATATTGAAAAAAATGAAGATTCTATTCTAGTCAGGAAATTAATAAAAATATTAGGATTTTGTCCAAAAAATACAAAATTTTTAAAAGAAGTATTCATTTATAGTTTTTCTACAAAAAGAAAAAATTTGAATCCGAATTATTCTGTCAATTTCCAAAGACTAGAATTTTTAGGAGATGCAGTGTTAAATTCTATTATATCACATTTTTTATGTGAAAAACTTCCTGAAAAAAAAGAAGGAGAGTTAACTCAAATACGATCTAAAATAGTATGTAGAAGAAATTTGAATGAAATTTCTAGAAAATTAACTATTGCAGATATTTTTCTTGAAAAATCTGTTACATCTGATAATATATTGGGGAATACACTTGAAGCTTTAATAGGATTTATTTATTTGGAAATAGGATATCAAGGTTGTAAAAATTTTGTACATCAAAAGATATTGCACTCTCATGTAAATATTACAAAACTACAAAATGAAATTTTCAGTTATAAAGTATGGATGATAGAATGGTCTCAAAAAAATAAATTTTTAATAAATTTTAAAACTTTCAGAGAAAAAGAAGATAAAGATAAAAACCTAATTATTTATTTATCTGAGTTAACCATATTAGGATTTGAAATTCAAACAAAAGGAAGAGGTTCTTCAAAAAAAAAATCGGAAGAAATGGCTGCAAAAGAAGCTTATTTTCTTATTCAAAAGAAATGTAAAAAAATACTTAAACATTAACATATCATAATAGTATGATTTATGCTTCATATTAATAATAAAGAAAGAAAATTTCCTCATGTTAAAAAAGGAAAAGGTCATCCTTTAATTTTGCTTCATGGGTTAATGGGGGGGTTGAGCAATTTCAAAGCCCTTTTGGATTTTTTTCCTAAAAAAGGTTATAAAGTAATTATTCCTTCATTACCTCTTTATAATATGCCATTATTTCTTACCAACATTTCTAATTTATCTAAATATATTATACAATTTTTGATAGAAATAGGAATTAAAAAAGCTACTTTAGTAGGAAATTCCCTGGGAGGACATATTGCTTTAATTATAGCAAAAAAAAGAATAGATTTAGTTCATTCTGTCGTTCTTACGGGTAGTTCTGGATTATTTGAAAAAGCTTTTGGAGATGCTTTTCCTAAAAGAGAAAATTATGAATATATTAGAAAGAAATCACAAGAAGTATTTTATGATCCTAAAATAGCTACGAAAGAACTGGTTGATGAAGTATTTCATATTGTAAATGATAAAAAAAAGGGAATTAAAACTTTATATATTGCTAAAAGTGCTATGAAATATAATATGTCTAAAGATTTATCTGTGATTCAACAACCTATTTGTTTGATTTGGGGAAAACAAGATCACGTGACTCCTCCAGAAGTTGCCGAAGAATTTCATAGATTACTTCCTGATTCTGAATTGTATTGGATAGATAAATGTGGACATGTTCCTATGATGGAACATCCTAAAAAATTTATAAATATATTAGAAAAATGGCTCTCTAAATTTGATTTTAATCATGAAAATTTTTTCTGTAAAATTTAAAGGAAGTTCTAAAACAATCAATGTGTTCATTCACAATTTTCCTGAATACGCTTTTGTAGGACGTTCGAATGTTGGAAAATCTAGTTTAATAAATTGGATTACTGGAAGAAAAAAAATAGCTAAAGTATCTTCTTATCCTGGAAGAACTCAATATATAAACCATTTTTTAATCAATAATCAATGGTATTTAATAGATTTACCTGGATACGGATTTTTTGCAGAAAAGAAAATAAAAGAAAAAGCACAAAAATTAATTTCAGATTATATTTTTCATAGAAAAAATCTTGTTGGTTTATTTTTATTGATAGATTCTAGATTTCTTATACAACAGATCGATTTAGATTTCATACAAAAATTAAATAATAAAAAAATGGATTTCTGCATTGTTTTTACAAAAACAGATAAATTAAATTACAAATTGATTGAAAAAAATATTTCTTTTTGTATAGAAAAAATTGAAAACAACGGTTTCACTATGCCCGTCTGGTTTAAAGTTTCCGCAAAAAAAAAAGATGGAAGAAACAATATCATTCAATACATTAAAAAACTAAATGATTTTTATAAATCTTGTAAACAAAAACTAATAATTCCTAATTCATAAGATTTTAATCCAAATCCAAAAATTGTTCCTTGACACACAGGAGAAAGAAATGATTTTTTTCGGAAAGATTCTCTTGAATGAACATTAGAAATATGAATTTCTATGACCGGAGCTGGTATAGATTTTATTGCATCAGCAATTCCTATAGAAGTATGGGTGTAAGCTCCTGCATTTAATAAAATTCCATCTACTTGGAATCCTGAAGAATGTAAAAAATCTATAATTTTACCTTCACTATTATTTTGATAGTAAAAAATTTCTAGATTAGAAAAAAGTTCTTTTTTTCTTAATTCATTAAGATAATCTAAAAAATTTTTAGTTCCGTATAATTCTGGCTCTCGTTTTCCTAAAAGATTTAAATTAGGACCATTAATAATGGTTATTTTTTTCATATTATTTTTTGATTAGAATATTTTCTACTTCTTTTTGGTTTAAAAAACACCAGTTTCCTATCTGAATATTTTTCTTGGATAATCCGCCAAAATTCACTCTATCCAATTGAATAACTTGATAATTTAACTTTTTAAAAATTCGTTTAATAATTCTATTCCATCCTATATATAATCCTATTTTAATTTGATATTTTGAATGACCTTTATTTACAAAAATAACTTTTACTTTTCCTTCTTTTAAATATATTTTTCCTTTTCTGATTTGATCTAGATCTTCATTTTTAATTTCTTTATCTAATAATACATGATATATTTTTTGAACATGAGATTTTGGGTGAGTTAATTTTTCAGCTATGGATCCATCGTTTGTGAGAAGTAATACTCCTGTAGTTGAACGATCTAATCTCCCTACAGGAAAAATTCTGTATTTAGAAAGATTTGGAATTAAATTCATTACTGTTTTTCTGTTAAATGGATCTTTTGTCGTAGTGATAAATCCTTTAGGTTTATTAAGCAATAAATAAATTTTATTTTGAATTTTAATTTTTTCGCCATAAAATGTTACTAGATCATTCGTATGAATGACGGTACCTAACCTGCGAACAGGTTTTCCATTGACTTCTATAGCTCCAGATTGAATGAATTGATCGGCTTTTCTTCTGGAAGAAATTCCTGCATTAGATAAGTAATGATTCAGTCTAATTTTATTATTATGCATAATATTAAGAATTAAAAACGAAAGAGTACTTCCATCGTATATTTTTCCAATTTTTTTCTGGATAGATCATAATTAGGTGTGAATCCTAAAATAAATCCTCCTCCTCCAGAACCACATAATTTTAAATAATGTATATTATTGAATATGCCTTCTTCCCATATTTTCCAAAAGTTTTTTGGAATCATGGGACGAAAATGATGAAGTACCCATGTTGAAAGTTGTTTAACATTTGTTAATAAAATTTTAAAATCTTCTTTTAAAAAAGCTTCAATACATTTTTCATTATATTTTATAAACTCTTCTTTCAAAATTTTTTTGAATTTATCGTGTTTTAATTTTCTAAAAAAAAATTTGATCATAGAAGAAGTTTTACTAGGAATCCCAGAATTTAATAAAAAAATAGCTCCCTCTCCTTTTTTTTTCTTTGGGAGTCCTATTGTGGAAATATCTGTTTCTGATCGAATTAATAACGGTAAATTTAGATAACAAATCAAAGGATCTATTCCAGAGCTTTTTCCATGAAAAAAAGATTCCATTTGACTGAATATTTTTTTCAAAATTATTATATTTTTGTTTTTCAAACACTTATTAAATTTATTCTTTGCATATTTATCATAAATAGCGGCAACTAATGCTCCAGAACTTCCTATTCCATATCCCTGCGGTATATTTGAATGAAAAGATAATCCTCTTTGGATATCTTTCTCTAGTTTTTTAAGGTCTAGTTGTGTTAAAATTTGTTTTTTTTCTAAAATGGATAAAAAATTATAATATTTTTTAATTTCATGGTTAGAACATAAAATATCTTTATTGAATTCAGAATGGAATTTTAAAGTTCCTTTATAAAAATCATGAGGAATAGAAAGTCCACTAGAATTTTCTAGAATTCCATATTCACCAAATAACAATACTTTTGCAGGAAATAAAGATTCTTTCATATTCTTTTTTTCCTTTTTTTATTATGAAGAGACAAATTTAATAAAAACTGAATTAATTTTTTTTAAAAATTTATTTGATTAATTTCGTAATTTTCCTTTAGTTTCTTGTAAGAAAATAATAACATGAAAATAGCCGTATATGGACAAAAATTTGGAAAGAAAAACATACCATATTTAAATCAGTTCATGGGCTATGCATGTAGTCACTCAATAGAAATTCATATTGAAAAATCATTTTTTAATATTTTATCCTCTTTTGAAGAATTTAAAAATTTAGATTTTCCTGTATTTTCTCATTATAAAGAATTAACTAAAGATTTCAGTTTAATGTTTACTTTTGGAGGAGATGGAACCATTTTATCTGCTATTACATTGATTAGAGATTCTGGAATTCCTATAGTTGGAGTAAATACAGGCAATCTGGGATTTTTAGCAACTTTTAATAAAGATGTATTTATTCAGAAAATAGATCAAATTTTCAATAGAAAACTTCATATAATGCCTAGAAGTTTATTATGTTTGGAAACTTCAATAACTAATCATTATAAGTTTTTTAATTTTGCACTCAATGAAATTGTTATTCTTCGAAAAGAAACAGTTTCTATGATTACTATAGATGCTTATATTGATAATGAATTTTTGACTTCTTATTGGGCCGATGGATTGATTATTTCTACTCCTACTGGATCAACTGGGTATTCTTTAAGTTGTGGAGGCCCTATTATTAGTCCTGATAATAATAATTTTGTTCTTACTCCTATATCTCCACATAATTTGTTTTCACGTCCGCTAATTATATCAGATCATCAAAAAATTCATTTAAAAATACACAGTCGTGTTAAATCTTATTCTTTATCAATGGATACTAGACTGACTTTTTTGAATAAGGAGAATGAATTGTATATCCAAAAAGCTCCTTTTTATATTTATCTTCTTCAAGAAGGAAAAAATACTTATTATAAAACATTGCGAGAAAAACTTTTATGGGGAATGGATCAAAGAAATTGAATGTGAACAATCTTTGTTTTTTATTTATATCTTTGTTAAAGATCCATTTATGATTCCTTGTATGAAAAATTTATTAAAAGAAATAGATTATAATAATATTCCTCATCATGTAGCTATTATTATGGACGGGAATGGACGTTGGGCTGAAAAAAGAGGAAAATTAAGAACATTTGGTCATGAAAAAGCAATGCTATCTGTAAGAGATACTATAAATGGATGTAAAGAATTAGGAATTCCTTATGTTACTTTATATGTGTTTTCTTCTGAAAATTGGAACAGGCCAAAAAAAGAAATAAATGATTTGATGCGTTTATTTCATACTAATTTAAAAATTCATTTAGAAGAAATTCATGAAAAAAATGTGAAAATCATTACAATAGGAGAAATTGAAAGATTTTCCGAAATGATTCAAAAAGAATTATCTTTTTTCATAAAAAAAACCGAACATAATACATCTGGAACTTTAATTTTAGCACTAAGTTATAGTGCTAGAGAAGAGATTTTAAGAGCTACAAAAAATATTGCTAAAAAAGTTTGCGATGGATTTCTATCATTAAGAGATATTAACGATTCTTTTTTTAAAAATCATTTATACACTAAAGATTTACCAGATGTGGATCTAATCATAAGAACTAGCGGAGAACAACGTATTAGTAATTTTTTACTTTGGCAGTCTGCTTATGCAGAACTATATTTCACAAATATTTTGTGGCCAGACTTTCGAAAAAAAGATTTTTTTGAAGCTATTATCAATTATCAAAAAAGAAAACGTCGTTTTGGAAACGTTGAATAACTTTTTGCATTCATGAAAAAAAACATTTTTCTAATTTTTTATTTTTTCATAATGATAATGCAAATACAACAGGGGTACTCTTTTATTCAAAAAAAGGATTTTAATATTTCTAAAAATGAAATTTCAAATCTTGTTGTAAAATCAGTTCATATAATGGGAAAAACAAAATATGATAGTCCTTTTATTTCCGATTTATCTGGTATTTATTCTGGAGATTTTATTGATTCTTATGGAATAAAGATCGATTCTGCTATCAAAAAATTGTGGAAAAGTAATCTCTTTAAAAACATATCTATTTATAAAAAAAATATTTCTAAAAATGAAATAGATCTATTTTTTGAATTGGAAGATTTAATAGAAATTCATGAAGTTCAAGTCAAAGGAATTAGAAAAGAACAATTTTCCAATATAAAAAAATTAAAATCTGGAGATAAAATTTCTGATGATCTAATTCAAACTATAAAAAACGATATTCAAGAGTATTATATACAAAAAGGATACAATGAAATTAATATAAAAAATGAAATAATCAGAATAAATGATAAAAATATATTATTTCTATCTGTTGATAAAGGAAAAAAAATTGAAATAGAAAAAATATTATTTGAAGGAAATCATCTTCTGAACGATAAGGAATTACTTCATTTAATGATCAAAACAAAAAAAAGTTTTTTTATTCCAATCATAGAAAAATCTATTTATCTATTTGTTCAAGAAAACATAAGAAAAGATTTCAAAAATATTGCTGATAAATATAAATCTATGGGTTTTATTGATATTCAAGTATTTTTAGATTCCGTTTGGAAAGAAAAATCCGGAAATTATGGAATAAAAATAAAATTAGTAGAAGGAAATAGATATTTTTTAGGAAAAGTAGATTTTTTAGGAAATAAAAAATTGAAAACAAATTTTTTAAAAAAAATTTTTTTTCATAAAGAAGGAAATATTTATAATCAAATTGAAATAGAAAGAAATATTTTAGACGCTTCTTTTCCTACTAGCATACTCTATACTTATTTAGATTTAGGTTATTTATTTGTTAATATAATACCGGTAGAGAAAAGAGTAGTAGATGATAAAATTGATTTGGAAATACAAATAAAAGAAAATCAACCTGTATATATCAAAAAAGTAAAGATATCAGGAAATTTAATAACTAAAGATCATGTAATTAGAAGAGAATTAAAAACTTATCCAGGAACTCTTTTTTCTCCTAAAAACATGAGATACAGTTTGTTAAATTTGGAAAATTTAAATCTTTTCGATAAAGTCTATTCTGAAATTCATACAAATCAAGAAAACAATTCTGTAGATATAGAATGGCATATTGTAGAAAAAAATACCAATGAATTTCAAGTTCATGGAGGATTGGGAGGAAAAGATCTGAAAAAAGTTATTGGTAATTTTAAATTAAATTTTGGAAATTTTTCTTTAAAAGACTTTTTTAAATGGAAATTGTGGAATCCTATTCCTCAAGGGGATGGACAAAAATTAGTAGTATTCAGTCAATTAGGAAAAGATTTTACATCTTATGGTTTTTCATTCACAGAACCTTGGATAGAAAGAAGAAATCCAACATCATTAACTTTGAAAGGAAATTATTCGATCAATAAAATGAAAAATGAGGAAGATTTTTATTTTTTATCTCAAATATATAAAAATTCTAAAATAGAAAAAAAACAATTTTTAGAATTAAAAAAAGTAGGGGGTTCTGTGAACTTAAATAAATTTTTAACTTTTTTAGATCCTTATTCAGCAATTTTAACATCTGTAGATTACGATAAGTTTATTTTCAACAAAACAATTTCATCTGATTTTTATCAAAAACATGAGTTTCATAATCTTAGTTGTTTGATTTCATTACAAAGGCTTTATACTTTCCCCGATTCTATATTTCCATTTAAAGGATCCAAAATCCAATTGAATAGCACGTTTACTCTTCCATATTCCATGATTTTAAAAAATTATGATAAAAATAATATTAAATGGATGGAGTATTATAAATTCAAGATAATTTTTTTTTGGTATCAAAAAATTATAGAAAACATGGTGTTCAAAATAGGAAGTGAATTTGGATATTTAGGACAATATAATCATTCAAAAGAATTGTTCCCATTTCAAAAATTTTATATAGGTGGAGTTCAAAATAATTTTATGGAATCCAAATTGGAAGAGAAAGATCATATTCCGTTAAGGGGATATTCTTTTTCTACTCCAAATCATGGAGGAGTGATTTACAATAAACTTATTTTGGAAATGCGTTATTTAATTAAGAATTTTTCAACTTTAAAAATTTGGACTACTTTTTTTATGGAAGGAGGGAATGTGAGTGATTCTTACAAAAAATTTCATCCATTCATAATGAATAAATCTTTCGGATTTGGAGTTCGTCTTTTTTGGAATCCAATAGGATTTATTGGTGTAGATTTTGGATATCCTATAGATGGAACTCAATCAAAATGGAAAACACATTTTATTATAGGAAAAGATTTGTAATCAACAAAATATAAAAATCATATGGGAAAAAATACAATTTTTTATTTTTTATTATTTTTTTTATTGTTTGGATATTCATACTCTTACTCTCATACCAAAGTATGTCAACAAAGAATAGTTTGTCTTAATAGTATGGTGATTATAGAGAAAATGCCAGAGTTTTCTAGTGCTCAAAAAGAATTAGATAGAATTAGTAAAATGCATGAGAATATACTAGATAAATTAGCAAAAGAATTTCACAAAAAAGCAGAAAAATTTCAAAAAAATAAAAATCCAATTCTTAAAAAAGAACTAGAAATTTTACAAGCAAGAGCTCATGCATATCAAAAAACAGCAGCTGATGATTTAACCAAAAAACAAAATAAATTATTAAATCCTATATATAAAAAAATAGAAAATGCTATTCATAAAGTAATAGAAAAAGATAAAAGTATTATAAGAGTTGATGATTGTAGCCCTGGAAAAGGAGTTTTGGTTAATAAAGGAAAAGATATCACAGAGGAAGTGAAAAAAGAATTAGGAATATAAAAATCTACAATTAAAGTGGTATCTCCCGGAATCGAACCGGGGACACAAGGATTTTCAGTCCTTTGCTCTACCAACTGAGCTAAGATACCAAAAATATAAACTATAAACAAAAGTACAATTAATAAATAAATCAATTAAATCAATAGGTTACATCATCATATTTTTTTTGTTAGTTTTGTTTTTTTCTTCTTGCAAAGAAAAAGAATTTTTAATAAAAAAGAAAAAAAAATTCCTCAAAGAATTTTCATAAAAACGAGTGTTTTTTACAAAGAAGATGGTTTATTGAGAATTTTCATGTATTCTCCACTGATAAAAGAATATACTTCTTACACTTTATTTCCAAATGGTTTTTGTTTATTCATTTATGAGAATGATGCCAATAAATATACTTATCTTAAAGCCGATTGGGTTAAATCGATTGGAAAAATAATTTATCATATTAAGGGAAATATTCAAATTATGAATTCTAATGGATACTTTGTTAAAACTGAAGAAATTTTCTGGAATAGAAAACAGAAAAAAATTTTTAATGAAAAGTATACAATGATATATAATTCAAATGGAACTATATTACATGCAATAAATGGAATAGAAGCTTCTGATGATTTAAAAAAATTAGATTAAAAAATATTAGTGGGACTTTACCTTTAATAGGATATGATTTCTCATATTAGTATAGTTTTTATTGCTATACTTATATCTGCTTTTTTCTCTGGTATGGAAATGGCTTTAATTTCTTCTAGTTTATTTCAAATAGAATTGAACAAGAAAAAAGACTCGTTTCGTTCTAAAATTCTTTCTAAAAGCATTAGTGAACCTAAAAAATTTATAACTACAATGCTAATTGGAAATACCATATCTTTAGTCATATATGGAATTTATATGGAAAAATTATTTTTTTCTATTTTTCCAAAAGAATTTTTGCATAATTCCTTATGGATTATTTTTTTAGAAACAGTTTTTTCCGCTACTGTAATTTTAATTATTGGAGAATTTATTCCTAAAATAATATTTAGTGTATATTCAAATGAATTATTGAATTTATTTATAATTCCTGTATATATTATATGCAAAATTTTTTCTCCCATTACGAATTCTGTTATTTGGATTTCTAATGTTTTTCTAAAAATCTTAGGAGAGAAAGAAAATGACAAGAAAAAAATTTTTGATAAAGAAGATTTAATTTATTTTTTATCAGAAAATATAGAAAACAATATTAAAGGAAAAGGAAAAAAATTCGTAGAATATGAAATTGAAATTTTTCATAAAGCTTTGGATTTTTCAGAAAAAAAAGCACGAGAATGTATGGTTCCTAGAAAAGAAATAATTTCTTCTAATATCACATTTTCTTCTATAGATAGTATTCGCAATCTTTTCACAGAAAGTGGATTATCTAAAATAGTGATTTATAAAAAGAATATAGACAATATTATAGGATACATTCATTATTTAGAACTTTTTAAAAAACCAAAAAATATTGAATCTGTAATTAGACCTGTAGAATTAGTTTATATTACTACTCCTGTGAGAGAAATTATGGATCTTTTAATTAAGAAGAAAAGAAGCATAGCTATAATTTTAGATGAATATGGAGGAACAGCAGGAATGATTACTATAGAAGATCTTCTAGAAGAATTTCTTGGAGATATAAAAGATGAACATGATGAAAATATTTTATTGGATAGAAGATTAAATGATTCAGAATTTTTATTTTCTGCACGTTTAGAAATCGATTTTATTAATGCAAAGTATGATTTAGATCTTCCAAAATCCGAAAAATATGAAACTTTAGGAGGATTAATAGTTACTTATACAGGAAATATTCCTAAATATGGAGAAAAAATTATCATTAACAAAAATTTTGATATTGAAATCAAAAAAGTATCTAAGAATAAAATAGAAGAAGTTTTTCTTAAAAAAAATATTGACTTGAAATGAGTTTTTTGGAAAAAATTAGAAAAAATACATGGTTAATTTTCTTGTTTATAGGAATTTCTTTAGTATTTTTTGTATTGGATCCTAATATTTTGTTAAAATTTTTTTCTGAAAATTCTAATGTAATAGGAAAAGTAAATGGAGATAATATTTCTTTCAAAGAATATTTTGATAATTTTCAATTTTTAAAACGATTTCGTGAAGGAGAATCTGATTCTTCTTTGAAAAATGATGTTTGGAAATTATTAGTTCATGAAAAAGTATTAACTCAACAAGCAATGAAATTAGGAATACAAAGTACAAAAAGAGATTTTTGGAAAGCTATTGAAAAACAATCTATATATAGTAAAATATATGACTTTCAAGATGAAAAAGGAAATATGGATATCAAAAAGTTTCAATTGTATTTGAAAAATTTAGAAAAATTGTCAATTCCTCAGGCAGAGGAAGAAAAAAATATTTGGAATTATGAAAAAAAGAACATTCTAAAAAAAATTGTGGCAAAAAAATATGTGGAAATGTTAATGTATGGATTGAATACTTCTTTTATAGAAGCGGAGTTGAATTCCAGAGATAAAAATTATTTTTCCATCATTGATTATGTTTTTATTCCTTATTCAGAGATAGAAAAAAAATATCACCCAATAAAAAATTATGAAATTTATGATTATATTAAAAAAAATAAGTTTTTTTATAAAACAGAAAATTTAAGAAATCTTAGTTTCGTTATTTTACGTTCTCATCCGTCTTTGGATGATGAAAAAAATATGGATAATAAAATCAGGAAATTGTTTCAAGAATTGAAATCCTCTGATCATCATTCTATGATTGTCTCTAATCAATCTGAAAGGCCTTTTGATTCTAATTTTTATTTAAAAAAAAATCTTCCTCCCATTTTACAAGATTTTGTAGAGAAAAATAATCGAATAGGATCCATGTTTGGTCCTGTTAAAGAAAACAATATTTATATCATGGCTAAATTAACTGGAAAAAAAATGGTACACAATTCTGTTTTATTCAGTCATATATTAATTTCTCATAAAGAAGCTGTACGTTCTTCTAATCAAAGATCCAAAAAAAAAGCTGAAAATATAGCTAAAAAAATATATAATACTGTTCAAAAAAATCCTTATCAATTCGATGCTTTAGTAATGAAAAAATCTGATGATTTTATTAAAAATAATAAAGGAAATTTAGGGTGGATGAAATATGAAGAACAAAATAATCTAAAAAAATTAGATATTTTTTCGTCAGAAAATAAAAAAGGAACAATAGCTTTTACTGAAACTAAATTTGGATACCATATTCTAAGAATAGAAGATCAAAAAGATCTGAAACCTGTGTATCAATTCTCTATAATTATCAAAACACTTGTTCCATCAAAAAAAACGGAAGATTTGCTTCATAAAAATGCTGTTCAATTCATAAAACAAAATAAAAATTCCAATTTAAATACATTGATTAATAATGCAAGAATAAAAAAATATGAAACTGTATTTTTAGAAACAGTAAAAAATTATCAATGGAATATTCATGGATTAAATACTGAATTAGATAAGGAAATCATAAATTGGTCTTATGAAAAAAATAGAAAAGAAGGAGATTTTAAAGTTTTTTACACTTCAAACAGAGATTACATTATAGTATTTTTATCTAAGATTCAAAAAAAAGGATATCCTATTGAAGAAATAAAAAATAATTTGATCCCTTTATTGATTAATAAAAAAATTCATAAAAATTTAATAAAATATAAATTTTATAACAAAAATCTAGAAGACATCGCTGTTCATTTTTCTAAGAAAATCAATAAATCTTGTAGAATCAATTTTTATAATTCTATGATTGGTGAATATAAAGAGCCTAAAGTAGTAGGATCTGCTTTTTCTTCAAAATTATACAAAACTTCTAATCCTATATTAGGTAAAAAAGGTCTTTTTTTTGTAAGACCATTAAAACGTTTTAATACATCTAAAAAACTTTCTTATTCAGAAGTAGAATTTTTAAATTCTTTTTTAAGGAAAAATGTTTTAGAAAAATTAGGAGATGTATTGATCAAAAAATCTAAAATTAAAGATTATAGAAAAGATATTTAACGTTTCACAGAATAAGGAGGTTTTTTTTCTTTTTTAGGAATAGAAGTTTGTTTTTCTTGATTCTCTTGCGTAAGAATTTCATTTTTTATTTTTTCTTTAGCATTCTTTAAATATCGTATTCCTTCTCCTAATCCACGAGCTATATCCGGTATTTTTTTGGGTCCAAATACGAGAAGAGCTATAAAAATGATGAAAAAACTTTCTTCAATACTAATAAATAAAAAATTTGTCATTTTCTTATATTTTTTTACAAAAATCATATACTATAGATGGAGCTATAAATATAGAAGAGTAAGTGCCAATACTCACTCCAAGAAATAAAGCTAACATAAAACTACGAAGGGGAGCTCCTCCAAATAAAAAAATGATAGAAATTACTAATAAAGTGATTAATGAAGTATTTATAGTTCTTGTTAAAGAATTAACGATTCCTGTGTTTATGGTTTGTTTCATTGTTGAAGATGATGTTTTTTTTGAAATTTTTCTAATTTGATCATAAACGATAACAGTATCATTAATGGAATAACCAATTATAGTTAATAACGCAGCTATAAAAGACTGATCGATTTCAAGAATCGGAAATTTCCCATAAAAAAAAGAGTATATACCAAGAACAATGACTGAATCATGAATTAAAGAAACTACAGCCCCCAATCCAAATTGCCATTTCTGGAATCTTATAAAAATGTATAAAAATATTCCTATTAAAGAAATGATAATTGATATAAAAGATTTATCTTTCATATCTTTAGCTATTGTTGGTTCTACTTTTTCTGAAGATAAAACTCCTAAAGGTTTGTCTTTTTCTATATTTTTAAAATCCCTAAAATGAAAATGAATAGGAAAATAATCTTTCAAAGATATGAACATTTTTTGCAAAATTTCTTCGTCTATCTTATGATTTTCTTCCCATATTTTGTATTTAGTCACTATTTTAAGTTGATTTTCATTTCCAAATGTTTTTACATTTGGAAATGAAGGTCTACCTTTTTCTAGAAAAGTTTTTGATAAAATTTCTGAAATTTTTTCAGGAATCATTTTTCTATCAAAAAGAATTACATAAGAACGGCCTCCAACAAAATCTAATCCAAGATTTAATCCTTTAAAAACCATAGAAAATACACTAATTATTAAAAGAATAGAAGAAATCATGTAATACCATTTTCTTTTAGACAAAAAATCCCATTGAATATTTTGAATTTTATGAAAAACATTAATAAACATCTTATTCCCAAAAGTAATATTTTGATATTTTTTTAAATGCCATTCTAACAATAATCTACCTAAACAAGTAGAAGTAAATACAGATATTATGATTCCAATAATTAAAGTAGTGGAAAATCCTTGAATTGGTCCTGTTCCAAAATAGAACAAAATAATTCCACACAACAAAGTAGTAATTTGTCCATCTATAATTGACGATAAAGCCCCTTGAAACGTATAACTGTTATGAATAGATGTAAAAATAGAAATTTTATTTCTTATATTTTCTTTAATTTTTTCATAGATTAGAATGTTGGCATCCATAGACATGGCTAACGTTAATATGATACCTGCAATTCCAGGAAAAGTTAATACTGCGTTTATGGAAATAAGAATACCAAAAATAAATATTATATTAAAAATTAAAATTATATCAGAATACAATCCTGGAATTGAATAATGAAAAATCATCCAAAAGAATACAAAAAATAAGGCAATTAAAAAAGATTTCATTCCTTTGTGAATTGATTCTTTTCCCAAAGAGGGACCTACAATCTCCGTTTGAACGATATTCACTGAAGTAGGTAGTTCTCCTGCATTTAACACATTGACTAAATCATTAGATTCTTGTATAGAAAAATGTCCAGATATTTGAGACATACCATTTGTAATAACTGATTGAACTAAAGGATTCGCATAGACGAAATCATCAAGTACTATTGCTATATTTTTTCCTATATTTTTTTCAGTAAATATTTTCCATTTTTTAGTTCCTTCTTGATTCATTTTTATATTGACAGATATTTCATTAAAAGGACCAAAAGACTTATAAGCACGAGTCACAACGTCTCCATTTAAATAAGAATACGTTTCTTCATTATTTATTTTTACAGCAAATAATTGTAAAAAATTATTATTGATTGAATTTCCCCATAAAAATTTTACATTATGCAAATTATATGGTAAAGCTTCTGTAGCTTCTATTGAATTCAAGAATTCAGAAATTACTTTTTTATGTTTTTTATGAATAAATCCAACTATGTTGTTTGACTTCCGTGTAGAAATATTCAAAACATCTATAAAAGATTTATTTAATTTTTTATGAAAAAATTTATCTATTTTTTTAAAATATGGGAAAACTTCTTGAAAATTATAAGTTTCAAAAAAATGCAATTCTGCTTTTTTTTCTAGAATATTTTTTATTCTATCTACATCTTTAATACCAGATAATTCTATTAAAATACGATTAGAATTTTTTATACGTTGTATATTTGGCTGTAAAACTCCAAATTGATCTATTCTAGATCTTAATATATTTTGAATGGAAATAATAGATAATTCTATTTTTTCTTTCAGAAAAGTTTTTATTTCTACATTTGAACTGTTGGAATCAATTTTTTCTATATTGAATCTGTTCCCAAATAAATCGGGAGAAGATAAATGAATGTTTAACTGATCAAAAAAATTGATAAAAAACGATAAATAATCTGCATTGGGATTTTCTTTTTTTTTCTGATCTGCATATTCTAATGCTTTTATAAAAAAAGGATTTTGAGAATTTTCTGAAAATTTTTTCAATAAATATTTTTCAGATACATCTAAAATTATGCTAATTCCTCCTTCCAAATCTAAACCTAGATTTAAAGTTTTTTTATTGTTTTTTTTAAAAACACTGGAATGTATATAATATAAACAAATTATAGTCAATATTATGGTTGTAAAAATCGTAAAAAAGCTTCCTATACGCATTTTATTTTTTATAACGATTTGTAGATTCGGATAGTAAAAATATAAAAATTAAATGTGAAATTATTGTTTCATTAATAGATTAAAAAATTTTATAATTACCTTTGTCTAGGATTAAGAAAATTAAATGAATGCATTTAAAAAAATTTTAGCTTATTCAAAGCCTTATAAATATCATTACACTATAAATATATTATGTAATTTTCTGCATTCTTTATTTTCAATTATATCAATCATATCTATTTCACCTGTATTAAGTATTTTGCTTGAATCTTCTAAAGGGAAAAATAAGACAATATTTTTTAATTCTTTTAATAGTTATTTTGATTTTATCATCAAATATTTTCATGATTATATAAAAATATTATCAGATCAATACGGTAAAATAAAAACCTTGGCTATATTTTGTGTTTTTATCATTCTTCTTTTTTTAATCAGAAATATTTTTAAATACTTAGCAGAATATTTTTTAATTGGAATAAGAATTTCTATTGTTAGAAATATTAGAAATGATTTTCACAAAAAAATATTGTCTTTACCTGTTATCTTTTTTTCCGATAAAAAAAATGGAGATTTGATGTCTAGATTCTCTAATGATGTTAATGAAATAGAAGTGTCTATTGTCAATTCTTTAGCTAATTTAATTAGTTATCCAATAATGGTACTTTTTCATTTTTTGACTTTATTTTTTATGAGTTATCAGCTAACGTTATTTGCTTTTTTATTACTTCCTCTGATGGGAACTTTTATATCTATTATAGGAAATAGTTTAAAAAAAGACGCAAGAGGAGCTCAAAATCAGTTAGGAAAATTATTTTCTGTTATAGAAGAAACTTTAAATTCCACAAAAATTATAAATATTTTTAATGCTGAAAACCAAATGCAAAAACGTTTTGAACAAGTTTCTGAATGTCAGAAAATACTTTCTGCTCGTGTGAACAGAAAAAAAGAATTAGCTTCTCCAACAAGCGAATTCTTAGGTTCTATCACTATGATTTTAATTATTTGGTATGGAGGAAAACTTTTTTTGGAAAAAAAGGGAATGGCTCCAGAAATTCTTTTTCCTTTTATAGGATTATTTTTTCAAATTATTAATCCAGCGAAAAGTCTAGTTAATTCTATATCTAATATTCAAAAAGGAAGAGCTGCTGCAGAACGTATTGTAGAAATATTAAATACTAAATGTGTTTCAAATGAAAAAATGAGATCGAAATCTATTTTTCATTTTGAAAATGAAATTTTGTTTCAGAATGTAACATTTGCTTATAATAAAACTGTTTTGATTCAAAATTTGAACTTTTCTTTGAAAAAAGGAAAAACAATAGCTTTAGTAGGGAGATCAGGAAGTGGAAAATCTACTATAGCTAATTTGTTAGCTAACTTTTATAATGTTACATCTGGAGAAATAACTGTTGATGGAATTAACATTAAATATTTAAGAATTAAAGATTATAGAAAGTTATTAGGAATGGTAACCCAAGAACCGGTTCTTTTTAATGATTCTGTTTTTAACAATATAACATTAGGTGTAGAAAAAAAAATATCTATCAATTCTGTAATAAAAGCAGCTAAAATTGCAAATGCACATTGTTTTATAGAAAAACTTCCAAAAGGATACGACACTATTATTGGATACAATGGTAATAAATTGTCTTTAGGACAAAAACAAAGAATTAGTATAGCTAGAGTTGTTTTTAAAGATCCTCCAATTATGATTTTGGATGAGGCTACTTCTTCTCTAGATGCAGAATCAGAAATAGCGGTTCAAAAAGCATTAAATAAAATGATGAGAAATAGAACATCTCTTGTGATAGCTCACCGATTATCTTCTCCCATTATACAAAATGCAGACCATATTATTGTGTTGGAAAAAGGAAAAATAATAGAACAAGGGAAGCATCAAACTTTAATTGATAAAAAAGGAACTTACAGTAATTTAATGTCTTTACAAAGTTTTTGAATGAATCTATTATATGAATATTGTAAAATCTGTTTCCGAAATTATTGATCATCCTGTTTTATCTATTTCCATTATAGGAAACCTATTCTTAATAGAAAGTATTTTATCCATAGATAATGCAGCCATGATCGCTTCTATGATTGTGAATTTAAGAAAAGAAGATAGGAAAAAAGCGATTAAATATGGAATTGTTGGAGCTTATTTTTTTAGAGGATTATGTTTACTGTTTGCTTCGACATTAATAAAAATATGGTGGCTTAAACCATTGGGTGGTTTATATTTAATTTTTGTAGGATTCAATCATTTCTTAACAAAAAATAATTTTTCGTCAAAAAATTCAAAGAACATAAAAAGAAAAGATTCTTTTTGGAAAATTGTTCTGTTCATAGAAATTATGGATTTGTCTTTTTCTATTGATAATATTTTTGCTTCTGTTGCTTTGTCAGAAAATTTTTTATTAATTTTTTTAGGTGTATTTATAGGAATTCTTTCAATGAGATTGATTGCTCAATTTTTTATTCAATTAATGGAAAAGTTTCCAGAATTAAAGAACTCTGCTTTTCTCATTATTATCGTTCTAGGAATAAAACTTATTTTTTCTTCTTTTAAAAATCATAATTTCTTCTTATCCGAAGGAATATTTTCGTTATTCACTTTTTTTGTATTTGCATTTCCCATTTTTGTTTTTTGGATCAAAAAAATCATAAAAAAAATAAACTAAAATAGTATGGTAATAGGATCTTCTAAAAAGTTTTTAAGAGAATGAATATAGCTACTTCCTATAGCTCCATCTATAATTCTATGATCACAAGATAAAGTAATTTTCATTACATTTCCTATTTCTATTTTAGAATCTTTAACAATTGGTCGTTTCATAATAGATCCTACAGATAAAATAGAAGAGTTAGGAATGTTAATAATAGAAGTAAAAAATTCTATTCCATACATTCCCAAATTGGAAACTGTAAAAGTACTGTTTTCTATTTCTTCTGGTTGTATTTTTTTTGATTTAGAACGTAATACTTTATCTTTAATTTCTTTGGAAATTTGTAATAATGATTTTTGATCTGCATTTTTAATAACTGGGACAATTAATCCATCTTTTACCGCTACTGCTACTCCTATATGAATATGTGAATGAAGTAGAATCTCTTCTTCATTCCAAGATACATTCATATCAGGATGCCTCTTCAAAGATTGAGCAACCGCTTTTATAATAATATCATTAAATGATATTTTCTCTTCTAAAGAAAGTTTATCGTTTAAGTCTTTTCTAAATTTCATCAATTTATCCACATTAATTTCACTAAATAAATAATAATGTGGAGCAGAAAATTTAGAATAAGTTAAATGTTTTGCTATTTTTATTCTCATGGAAGAATGAGTTATTTTTTTATTAACTTCCTTATAGCTTGTTTTTTCATTTGTTTTTTCATAAGATTCAATATCTCTTTTAATGATTCTTCCATATTCTCCACTTCCTTTAATATCATTTATAGAAAGTCCTATTTTTTGAGCCATTTTTTTTGCTAAAGGAGAAATAAATATTCGATCTTTTTTATTTTTTTTATATACTTTATCCTTTTTTTCTTCTTTAATTTCTTTTTTTTCTTGTTCTTCTCCTTTTGATTTTGAAATCAAATGACTGATGTCTTCTCCTTTCTCTCCTATAATCGCTAATATATCATTTACACGTGTAGTCCCCCCTTCTTTTACCCCAATAAAAAGTAAAACTCCACTTACATCTATTTCAAAATCTTGAGTCGCTTTATCTGTTTCTATTTCAGCTAGAATATCTCCTTCTGAAACTTGATCTCCTATTTTTTTATTCCATTTTATTACAGTCCCCTCTTCCATTGTATCACTTAATTGGGGCATAGATATTATTTCCGCCATTATTATAAGGTATTTTTTTTGATTATCACGAAGATATAACTTGATCTAAAAAAGGATAATTTGTTTCATTATAAACAACATTATACATTTCTTCTAAAGAAGGTGGATCCGATTTTTCTGCAAATTCTACACAGGATTCTACTTCTTTTTTTACTTCATTTTCTATCGTTTTCAGATTTTCTATTGTTTCCCATTTATTTTGTATAATAATATTTTTTAATTTTAAAATGGGGTCTTTTTTTTTATATGAATGAACCTCTTCTTTGCTACGATATGATTCAGCATCTGACATAGAATGTCCTCTATATCTATATGTTTGAATGTCTAAAAAAGTAGCTCCTTCACCTTTTCTAGCTCTTTCTATTGCAATAAAAGCCGCCCGTGCTATTTTTTCAGGATCCATTCCATCCACAGAATTAGAAGGCATCCCGTATGATAACCCTATTTTATAGATTTCTTCCACATTTGTACTTCTTTCTACAGAAGTTCCCATAGCATATTTATTGTTTTCACATATAAATACAACAGGAAGTTTCCAGATCATGGCCATATTAAATGTTTCATGTAAAGATCCTTGTCTTACAGCTCCGTCTCCCATAAGAGTAAGAGTGACAGCCTTTCTATTAAAATACTTGTCGGAAAAAGCAATACCAGCTCCTAATGGAATTTGCCCCCCTACAATTCCGTGACCTCCATAGAAACGATGTTTCTTACTAAAAATATGCATGGATCCGCCCATTCCATGAGAAGTTCCAGTTTTTTTTCCTAAAAGTTCTGCCATGACTTTCTTTGGATCAACTCCCATAGATATGGGCAAAATATGACATCTATATGCAGTTATAATTTTATCTTTAGACATATCCATTGCATGAATCAATCCTGCTGGAATTGCTTCTTGTCCATTATACAGATGTAAAAATCCTCTAATTTTCTGTTTCAAGTATAGGGAACGACATTTGTCCTCAAATTTTCTCCAAAAAGACATATCCTTAAACCACTTGAGATAGGTTTCTGTGGTAATTTCTTTCATAAGAAAAAATTTTTATGAGATTATCATCTATCGTATGCAAATTTAATCTTTAAGATTCAATCTACAAAGAATAATTAAATTAAATCAACAAGACTTTCCAAAGTTCCTTTTCTAGAACCTTTAATAAGGACATAATCCATTTTTTGAGTAAAATGTTTTTTGAACCATTCAATAAATTTTTTTTTATTTATGAATTTTTTTATTCTTTGAGAAGTTTTTAGATTAATATTAAAAAAAATATCTCCAATTAAAAACGTTGTATTTATATTGCTTTTTTCTATAAAAAAAATTATTTTTTCATGTTCATGATTAGAATAGAATCCTAATTCTAACATATCTCCCAATATAGCAATTTTATTTCCTTTGATATTATTATTAAAAAAGGTGAGAGCTTTTATCATGCTGGTAGGATTAGCATTATAACAATCTATGATGATTTTGGTATTCTTTTTATTCATAATCTGAGAACGATGATTTTTGGGAATGTATTCTTCGACTGCTTTTTTGATTTTTTCTAAGGAAATTTTAAAGTATTTTCCAATAGATATAGCAGAAGCTATATTATATAGATTATAATTTCCTATTAAAGAAGAACTAATTTTCGTATTGTCAACATATAAAATAGATTTTAGATCGCATCCTACTTGATTCCATAAGTATTTAATTTTTACATTTGATTTTTTGTCTTCTTTTTCAGAAAAAATATATCTCTTCATTCCTATACTTTTATCTAATTGAATAGGATCATCTCCGTTTACAAACACTACTTTTTTGTTTTTTTTCAAAAAATTATATAATTCTAATTTTCCACGTATAATTCCTTCTATACTTTTGAATCCTTCTAGATGAGCTTTTCCAAAATTGGTTATATATCCATAATCTGGTTTAATGATAGAACACATTTTATCAATTTCTTTTTCATGATTCGCCCCAATTTCTATAACAGAAATTTGTGTATTGATAGGCATGGAAAGTATAGTTAATGGAATTCCTATATGATTATTTAAATTATTTTTAGTGAAATGAACCTTTTCATATTTTCTGGAAAGAATGGTTTTAGTCAATTCTTTTGTAGTGGTTTTTCCATTGCTTCCTGTAATAGCTATAATAGGAATATGACGCAATTGATATCTATGATACATTGCTAATTTTTGTAGAAAATGTAAAGAGTCATCTACATAAATAATTTTTCTACAGGAAAAAACTCTTTTATCATCTACTATAGCTATCATAGCTCCATTTGAAATGGCTTCATGAGCAAATTGATTTCCATCAAAATTTTTCCCTTTTAAAGCTATAAAAATAGATCCTTTTTTTACTTTTTTACTATTTGTTTCTATTCCAGAAGAAATCATATATAATTGATATATAATATTTCTAATATTCATTTTAATTAAAGTAAATCTTCTTCAAGTTTCATTTTCAAATTATTAATATTAGTTATAACAGTTCTTTTTTGATCTTTAATATAAGATATATAACCCGTTTCTTCGGAAATAACAAGACAGATAGCATCTGTTTTTTCAGATAAACCAATAGCAGCTCTGTGACGTAATCCTAACCGTGATGGAATTTCTTTATTGTAAGAGACAGGAAGAATTGCTCTTGTTCTAACAATTTTGTTTCCTATTACAACTACAGCTCCATCATGTAATGGACTATTTTTATAGAAAATGCTTTCTAGAATAGGAATATTAACTTTGGCGTCCATTTTATCTCCATTTTGAATAAATTCTTTTAGATCTTGATGTAGTTGAATAACTATTAAAACTCCTGTTTTATCTCCTGAAAAAATTGCGCAAGATTTAACTATACTATCTATAGTTTCAGTTTTTATAGAAACACTTGATTTTTTGAAAAAAAGAGAAAATATAAATTTTTTTAAAAAAATTCTACTTCCTACTATAAGTAGGAATTTTCTTATTTCTGGTTGAAATACAATGATTAATGCGAGAAACCCTCCTTTGAAAAAAGCACTTATAACTATGCTGAGGAGTTTCATTTCATAAATTTCTACTATTTTCCAGAAAATAAAAGTTGCGATAATTCCATAAAAAATGTTTAAAGCAGGAGTATTATAAACTAATCTATAAACCTGGAATAAAATAATAGATACTAAAAATCTATCTAAAATATCAATGAAAGAGATCTTCAAAGAATATAATAATGAAAAAAAGGATTCATACAAAAGTAATATAAATTATTAGTGAATCATAAAATATTCCTGTAATATTGTACCAATTTAATGCATTCTACTGCTTCTTTTACATCATGTACACGCAATAATTTTGATCCATTTAATAATGCTATAGTATGGATGACTGAAGTCGCATTTAATGATTCTTTATGAGATATTTTTAGAAGATGTTTTATCATAGATTTTCTAGAAATTCCTATTAAAATTAAATGATCTTGAAATCCCAATAAAGACAAATGTTTTAATAATTGAAAATTTTGTTCTAATGTTTTTCCAAAACCAAATCCTGGATCCAGGATAATATCTTGAATTCCATTTTTTTTAAATAAAAATTTTTTAGAAAAAAAATTATTAATTTCTGTAATTATGTTATGTTTATAACATGGTTTTTCTTGCATATTTTCAGGAATTCCTTTCATATGATTTAATATATATGGAATTTTTAGTTTCCCAAGCAAAGGAAACATATTTTTGTCCAATTCCCCTCCTGATATATCATTGATCATTACGACTCCTTCTTCAACAGCTATTCTAGCTACTTCGCTGCGAAAAGTATCTATAGATATTCGAATATCTGGAAAATTTTTTATAATGGTACGAATAGGTTTTATAACTCTTTTTATTTCTTCTTCTTTTGTTATAAATTTTGATTTTGGACGAGTAGAACAACCTCCAATATCTATAAAATCAGAACCTTCATTTAATAAATTTTCTACGTGTTTCAATAGGTTAGATTCTGAATCTAATTTCCCTCCATCATAAAAAGAATCAGGAGTTAGATTCACTATTCCCATAACTTTTGGTTCTTTTAAATGTAATAAATATCCTGCACAATTAATTGTCATTTAAAAACTATTTATTTGTAATTTATTATCATTATAATAAAATTAAATAACATGAATCATTCTTCTATTGATTTTATTATTCAAAAATGTAGAAAGTTGTTTTTAGATAAATTAAAAGATTATGATCTTTCATGGAAATTTTTGAAAAACTCTTCTATAAGAGATCAAATTTTCATAAAAGTCGTTCGTATAAAAAACATTCAATCAAAGGGATATCAAGAAATTAAAGAAGAAAAAATAACAGATACATATATCGATATAATAAATTATATCATAATTATATTAATTAAATTGGATGTTTTTTTTATTTTAAATTTTAAAAAATATCATATCATGATGTTATTTTTCTTTATGATCAAAAATTAGAAAGAATAAGAAATTGTTTTTGTGAAAATTATAAACAAAAAAAAAAATATTTTCTATCAACAATGTTTTAGAAAATATTTTGTATTTAAAAAAAAATGAAGAAGAAGTTTCATTCAAAAAATTGGAAAAATTTTATTTAAAAATGTTAATTGAAACTATTTTTTTGTTAAAAAAAATTTTTAGATATAAATGAAAAAAAATGTTTATTGTTTATATTAGAATTAATATTAATAAAAATGAGGAAAAAGATTGTTATTGCAAATTGGAAAATGAATCATGATTTTCATGAAACGACTAATTTTCTTAGAAATTTATTGAAAATTTTTTTAGAAAAAAAAATCAATCATAACAAAGAAATCATTATTGCTCCTTCTTTTCCTTTTTTACATATTTCTAATCAGATTTTACAAGGAACTACTTTAAAAGTAGCTGCTCAAAATATTCATCAAATGGACAAAGGTTCATACACAGGCGAAGTCTCAGCTTCTATGTTAAAATCTATAGGAATTTCTAAAGTGATATTAGGACATAGTGAACGAAGAGAGTTTTTTATTGAAAAAAATGATATTTTATTAAAAAAAATAAGGATAGCATTAAAATATGAGTTCCATATTATTTTTTGTGTAGGGGAAACGGCTTTTGAAAGAAATCAAAATCAACAATTCAATATTGTAAAAAATCAATTAAAAGAAACTGTTTTTCATTGTTCTTCAGATGAAATTAGATTTTTTTATATAGCATATGAACCAGTATGGGCTATTGGAACTGGAAAAGTGGCTACATATGAACAAGCTCAAACAATGCATGAATTCATTCGTTCTTTATTTTTGGAAAGATATGGAGAAAGTGTTTCAAATAAAATATCCATTTTGTATGGAGGAAGTGTAAATAATTTGAATGCAAAAGCTCTTCTTTTGCAAAAAGACATAGATGGAGGTCTTGTAGGAAACTCTTCTCTAAAACTTGAAAAATTTTTAGAAATTATTCAATCTTGATATATATTTGTTTGTTTATACAATTAAATATAATTGGCCTCGTAGCTTAATTGGATAGAGCATCTGACTACGGATCAGAAGGTTATGGGTTCGAGTCCCTTCGAGGTCGCGTACGTATTACTAACCTAAATAAGGTTTAAGTATTTTGCTTCTAGAAGAATGTTTTAGTCTTTTTAAGGCTATACTTTCTATTTGCCTTACTCTTTCTCTTGTTAAGTCACAAGATTGTCCGACTTCTTCTAAGGTCATTGGAGGAGATCCGTTTAATCCAAAATGTAAAATAATAACACGACGTTCTCTTTCACTCAAAGTTTCTAAAATTCTTTTAATATCTTTACGAAGAGATTCTTTTTCTAAATGTTCATCTGGACGAGGAGATTCATCCGATCTCACTAAATCATATAGATTGGAATCTTCTCCTTCTATCAAAGGAGCGTCCATAGAAACATGTCTACCTGAATTTTTTATAGATTCTTCTACATCTTTTTCATTCATATCTAAGTATTCTGCGATTTCTCTAGCAGAAGGGGTTCTTTGCAATTCTTGCTCTAATTGGGCAAGAGTTTTTAAGATTTTATTAAGCAAAGCTAACTTATTTGTAGGTTGTCGAATAGAACGTGATTGTTCGGCTATTGCTTGTAAAATAGCTTGTCTGATCCACCAGACAACATAAGAAATACATTTAAATCCTCTTGTTTCATCAAAACGTAATATTCCTTTTATCAAACCTAAATTTCCTTCATTAATTAAATCACATAAACTTAATCCTTGATTTTGATATTGTTTAGCTACAGAAACAACAAAACGTAAATTTGCATTGACTAGTTTATCTATAGCAGAAGCATCTCCTTCTCTTGCTCTACGAGCATATTCTACTTCCTCTTCTGGTGTTAATAATGGAATTTTTCCTATTTCATGAAGATATTTGTCTAATGATTCAGATTCACGATTTGTTACTTGTTTAGTAATTTTAAGTTGTCTCATAATTCTTTTTTTTAATCATTTTTTTTACCTGGTCTAGGTAAAAGTACTTTTCTAGAAAGTTTCATTTTTTTATTTTTTTCATCCATTCCCATAAACTTAACATCAACAATGTCTCCTATATGCAATTCTTCTTCTATACGATTCAACCTTTTCCATCCTATTTCTGAAATATGGAGTAACCCTTCTACACCTTTAGCTATTTCTACAAAAGCTCCAAAGTCTTTTATAGATTTTACTTTTGCTTTATAAATTTTTCCTAATTCAGGAACAAAAGTAATTTGTTTAATTCGATCAATAGCCTTTTCTATTTTTTCATCATCATGACCAATGATTTCAATATAACCAAAATCTCCTTTTTCTTCAATGAGTATATTTGTATTTGTGCATGATTGAATTTCTTGAATAACTTTTCCTCCCGTACCTATAACTGAGCCTATAAAATCTTTGGGTATATTAAAAGTATAAATTTTAGGGGCATTAGGTTTCATTTTTTTTCTATATTCAGGTAAAACTTCCAGCATTTTTCTTAAAATAAAAATGCGACCTTCCAAAGCTTGCTTTAAAATTTGATTTAAAAGATCATATGTTAACCCTTGTGTTTTTTTTACGTCCATTTGACATGCTGTAATGCCATATTGGGTTCCTGTAATTTTAAAATCTAAATCTCCAAAGTGATCCTCTTCACCTATTATATCCGATATAATAATTTTTTTTTCATTTTCCATAAATAATCCCATTGCAATGCCAGAAACTGGATTTTTAATAGAAATTCCAGCATCCATCAAAGCTAAACTTGCAGCACAAACTGTAGCCATAGAAGAAGATCCATTAGATTCTAAAATGTCTGATACAACACGTATTGTATATGGATTATTAGGAATAATATTTTTTAAGGCACGTTGAGCTAAATTTCCATGACCAATTTCACGTCTAGAAACACCTCTAATTGGACGTATTTCTCCCGTTGAAAAAGGTGGAAAATTATAATGCAAATAGAATTTTTCCTGATTTTCCATAACAACATTATCTATTTTATTAGCATCCAAAGAGGACCCTAAGGTAACTGTTGTAAGAGATTGAGTTTCTCCTCTAGAAAATAGAGCGGATCCATGGACTCCAGGTAAGTAATCGACAACACTCCATATTGGACGGATTTGTTTACTTGTTCTCCCATCTAATCGAATTCCTTTTTCTAAAATTAAATTTCTAGTTACTTTTTTTTTAATTTCTTCATAAAATTGATCAATAATCGCTTCTTCTTTTTCTATTTTTTCTTCTGTTAAAAATTTTTTCTTGAAATTGTTTAAAATAATTTTTTCTTGAATAAATCTAGTTTTTTTGTCCAAAGAATTACTGTAAATTTTTTCAATTTTTTCGTAAGAAAAAGAAAAAAGTTCTTCTTTTAAAGATTCATTTTCTGGATTATATTTTTTTGATTTTTGATCTTCAAAAAAAAGGGAACTATTATTTGATAATTTTTTAGACAAACGAATTTGAGCTTCTATCTGAGATTGAATCTCTTCATGAGCATGAATTATGGTATTCAAAAATTCACTTTCTTTGATTTCTTTCATTTCTCCTTCTATCATGATAATAGAATTCATAGAAGCTCCTACTATCAAATCTATATCTGCTTCTTTTAATTGATCTAAACTTGGATTAATAATGAAATTTCTTTTTGAACGTATAATACGAATTTCTGATATAGGTCCGTTGAAAGGAACTCCTGCTACAGATAGAGCGGTTGAAGCGGCTAATCCGGCCAATCCATCCGGTAAAACAGTTTTATCATATGACAACAAAGAAATCATAATTTGTATTTCCTTTTTGAACCATTCTGGAAATGTAGGTCTTAATACTCGATCAACTAATCTCATTGTTAATATTTCTTCATCGGAAGGTCTTCCTTCTCTTTTTATAAAACCGCCAGGAATTTTCCCACCTGCTGAATATTTTTCTCTATAATCTACTGTTAAAGGCAAAAAATTTGTTTCATTTTTTGTTTCTTTGGAAACAACTACAGTAGCCAATAGCATTGTATCATCTAAACGTACTATGGCAGATCCATCTGCTTGTTTAGCCAACTCTCCTGTTTCAATAATGATACTACGACCATCTTTAAGAGATATGGTTTCTTTGACTATATCTGGCATATTTGATTTTTTTCTAGAAATTATTTTTATTTTCTCAATCCTAGATGTTTAATTATATTTTTATAACTATTAATATCACGTTTTTCTATATATTTTAATAGTTTTTTTCTTTTTCCTACCAATTTTACCAAAGCTCTTTCTGTATTAAAATCTTTTTTATTATTTTTCAGATGATTGCTTAAATAATTAATACGGTAAGTGAATAAAGCAACTTGTGCTTTTGAAGAACCTGTATCGTAAACGGACGTTCCGTAAGTTTTGAATATTTCTTTTTTTTTCTCTGCTGTCATAAAGTTAATAAAGTTTCTATTAAAATTTTTTTTCTATTTTTAGTATGGAATCTAAATATTTTCTATCATTCGATAATCGAGGAATTTTATTTTGTCCACCTAATTTTTTTATTTTTTTTAACCAATCATAAAATAATCCATCTCTAGCTACATGTATAATAGGAGGACCTAAAACTATATTTTTATATCGTTTAATTTCATAATCTGAATTAGTAGATTTTAATTCGTTATCTAAAATATCTCTAAATTCACATAAATCTTTTGGGAATTTTTTAAATTCTATAATCCATTCGTGAGCTCCAGAATTTTTTTGATTCATATAAACAGGTCCTGCTGTATATTCATGAATAATAGAATCTGTTTTTAAACAAGCTCTGTTTAAAGCTTGTTCTGCATTTTCAATAATTAATTCTTCTCCAAAAGAATTAATGTAATGAGTCGTTCTTCCTGAAATAGTAATTCGATATGGTGATAATCCAGTAAATTTAATAGTATCTCCTATTATATATCTCCATAATCCAGCATTTGTAGAAACAACCATTGCATAATTTTTATTTAATTCTACATTATCAATGGAGATTATTTTTGGATTTGTTTTATTTATGTCTTCCACAGGAAGAAATTCATAAAAAATTCCATGATTTAATAAAAGTAAAAGATCTCCTTTTTTTCTTTGATCTTGAATGGCAAAAAAACCTTCTGAAGCACTATATATATTGTAATAATTAATAGAATTTTCAAATAAATTTTGATATTGACGAATATAAGGCTTAAAACTTACTCCTCCATGAAATATGACTTCTATATTAGGCCATATTTCGTGGATTTTTTTTTTATCAAATTTTTTGAGTAATTCTTTTAAAAAAATTAATAACCAAGAACAAACTCCCAACAAAATACGGACATCTTTGTATCCTGTTTCTTTGACTATGTTTTCTAATTTGCTTTCCCATTCACTCATTAAGGCTGTTTCCTTTTTAGGAATACAAATGTTATCTGCCCAAAAAGGCATATTTTTGATTAAAATAGAAGATAAATCTCCATAAAATGTGTTGTAATTTTTATGTAACTCATGACTTCCTCCTAAACGAACAGCTTTTCCGAAAAATATTTTTGTTTTAGGATGATTATGAATATAAATAGACAACATATCTTTTCCTGCTTTGTAATGACATTCATTCATGGAAAGTTTGGTAACAGGAATATATTTACTTTTTGTATTTGTTGTTCCAGAAGATTTTGCAAACCATTTGACTGTTCCTGGCCATAATATATTTTTTTCTCCTCTACGAATTCTTTTGATTACAGATTTTAAATCTGCATATTTACATAAAGGAATTCTTTCAGAAAATTGTTGATATCTCTTTATATCATGAAATCCATATTTTTTTCCAAATTCAGTATCTTTTGCATACAAAATCAATTGATTCATCAATTGATTTTGTATTTCTATTGGATAACGCATGAAAAATTCTATGTTTTTAATTCTTTTTTTGAGAAAAGCAGATGTTAAATATCCAGACAAATACTTTATCATTACGAAAAAAAATTTAGTTACAAAAAAAATGTTTTAATATATTTTAATTGATAAATAAATAGAGACAATTTCAAAAGTCAGTTTTCGTATATAAATTGTGTTAAATTTATGATACTTTAAAAGTTTACTCATTTTTTTACCACAATAAGAAAATGATAGAATAGACTCTTTTAAATAATTATACGCAAAATGATTATTTGATAGAAAATTTCCTATTTTATTCATGATGAAATGAGAATAGAAATAATAAATTTTTTTTATCCAATAATTGGAAGGGTTAGAAAATTCTAAAATTCCTAATATTCCTAAAGGTTTCAGTATTCTATATATTTCTCTGATAGAAAGATGAATATATTGAAAATTTCTTATTCCAAACGCGATAGTTACTGCATCAAAAGTTTCATTTTTAAATGGAATATGTTGGGAATATCCTTGAATTAATTTGATTTTTTTTTCTAAAAAATTATTTTCTATTTTTTTTTGAGCTATTTGAAGCATTTTTTTGGATGGATCTAATCCTATAATGCAAGCATCATCAAATTTATTAGCTAATAAAATAGCTAAATCTCCGGTTCCAGTAGCTAAATCTAATATATTTTCAATTTTTTTGACTTTATTAAATTTATCCAATAAATGAATTATTTTTTTTCTCCAAAAAAAATCGATTCCAAAAGACAATATATGATTAATCAAATCATATTTACAGGAAATATGATCAAACATATTTTTTATTTTTTCTTCTTTCAGAGAACGTTTATTCATAATATAATTTTACTTTATAAATTATGAATAAAAAACGGTTATTTAACTCTTTTAAAGAATTTTATTTTTTTACTTTATCATAAATTTTTATTATAAAAAGAAATGATTCGATCAATTATCACAGGAACTGGGCATTATTTGCCTAAAAAAATTATAAAAAGTGATCATTTTTTAAGACATAAATTTTACGATAAAAAAGGATTAAAAATTGATAAATCGAATGAAGAAATTATTAATAAGTTTCAAAAAATAACGGAAATAGAGGAAAGAAGATACATTCATAAGGGTTTGTTCAATTCTGATATTGCTACCATTGCAGCAAAAAAAGCTTTAATGGATTCTAAAATTTATAAAGAAAAAATAGATTATATTATATCGGCTCATAATTATGGAGATATTCATCCTATTTCTTATCAATCTGATTTAATGCCTTCTATAGCTGCTAGGGTAAAAAACAAACTTCAAATCAAGAATAAAAAATGTAGGCCATATGATATGATTTTTGGTTGTCCAGGATGGATAGAAGGGATGATTCTTGCAGATCAACTTTTACAATCTAAATATGCTAAGAATATATTAATCACTAGTTCAGAAACCTTATCTCAGGTTATAGATCCACATGATAGAAATGCTATGATTTTTTCGGATGGAGCTGGAGCTGCCGTTTTATCAGCTATAGAAGATTTTGAGAATGAAAATAATGGAATTATTCATTATGAAACTCAATGCAATAATAATAATGAATTATATTACTTAACTAATGGTCCTTCTTTAAATCCAAATTACAAAAAATCTATGGTTAATATTAGGATGAATGGAAGAAGAATTTATGAATACGCATTGACAGAAGTTCCAAATATGTTGAAAAATATACTTGATCATGCCGATTTGCATCTAAAAGACATTAAAAAAATTCTCATTCATCAAGCTAATGCAAAAATGGATTATGCAATTTTAAAAAGATTGTTGAAATTATATAATTATAATTCTTTAAATGGAGAAGTAGAAATGGCAAAAATAATGCCTATGACTATAAAAAAGTTTGGAAATTCTTCTGTAGCGACTGTACCTACTTTATTGGATTTGATTCTTCAGGGAAAAATGCCTCCTCATGAAATAAAACCTGGAGATACCATTTTAATGGCTTCTTTAGGAGCAGGAATGAATATTAATGGAATGATTTATCGTTTTCCAAAAAAAATAAAAAAATATGAGAAAAAAAATACATCCGGATGATTATAGACCTGTTGTTTTTAAAGATATTAATAATGAAAAAATTTTTATTTGCAGATCTACAGTCAAAACAAAAGATTCTATTCAAATAAATGGATATGATTATCCATTATATAAAATGGAAATATCTAGTTATTCGCATCCATTTTTTACTGGAGAAAAGAGATTTTTAGGAAAAACAGGTCCAGCAGAAAAATTTAAGAAAAAATATGAAAAGTATAAAAAATTTTAGTGATAGTGTGAATAATTATCAACTAATATGAATTTTATATTATACGATGGAATAGAATGGAAAAATTTATTTCCTATAACGTTGACTAGACCAGTATCGGAAATTCGTTTAGGATTATTCACTCTCAAAGAGAGATGGGAGAAATACATTGGAAATAAAGCTTCCGGTATTATTACACAATCATTTCTTTCAAAGAAATATTCATTAATAGATGATGAATATTTCTTTGAAAACATATTATTAATCAATTCTTCATTTCTTCCAAACGAAGAATTAATTCAGATGGTTTCTTCCTTAAAAGAAAACGAAGCTGTTTTTTTTAAAGAAAAAATTATAGCTGTAAAAAAGAATTTTTTTTCCTGTGAAAAGAAAGAAAATGTTCTTTCTTTTAAAAAAAAACATAATATTAAAAATATTATCCATATACAATATCCATGGGATATATTTATGAATAACGAAACTGTGTTGAAAAAAGATTTCATGTTTTTTACAAAAAAAAAATCTTTTTCTTTATTGGGAAAAAATTATGTTCTTTGCAAAGAGAAAATTTTTTTGGAGGAAGATATCAAAGCAAATAATATTGTATTAAATGCTCAATGGGGGCCAATATATATTGAAAAAGGAGTTGAAATCATGGAAGGATCTGTAATAAGAGGACCCGCATCTATTGGAAAGAATTCTATTCTAAATGTAGGTTCAAAAATATATGGAGGAACAACTATTGGTCATTTTTGTAAAATAGGTGGAGAAATTATAAATTCCATAGTTTTTTCCTATTCTAATAAAGCTCACGATGGATTTTTGGGGAACACTATTTTAGGAGAGTGGTGTAATTTAGGAGCTGGAACTAATGTTTCTAATTTAAGAAATGATTATCGTAAAGTAACAATTTGGGATTATGAAAAAAAAAGTTTTATTCCTGTTGACATGCAATTTTGTGGAACAATGATGGGAGACTATTCAAAATGTGGGATAAATACTCAATTGAATACAGCTACAGTAATAGGAGTTAGTACTAATATTTTTGGATATGGATTTCCTCCAAGGTATGTTCCTTCTTTTTCTTTTGGTGGAATCCAAAAAAGAAAAAAAATACTTTTCCATCAAGTTTGTGAAACAGCTGAGATAATGATGAGCAGAAGAAACGTCAATTTTTCTGTTTTAGACAAAAAAATTTTAGAATATTTGTATCAATTGTTGGATATTTAATTTTTTTTAAATCCTCATTTGGGTTTTCATGGGTATGGGAAAATGGAAAAGGAAAAAGTGATTATAAACATAGTTAAGTTAATTAAATAAAATATGCTGAAACATAATTTGGGTTATCCTCGTATAGGAATACAAAGAGAATTAAAAAAAGCTTGTGAAGCTTATTGGTCTCAAAAAATTGATTCGAACGCTTTATTCGAAGTAGGAAAAAAAATAAGGAAAGAAAATTGGAAAATGCAAGAAATGGCAAATTTAGATTTGATTCCATGTAATGATTTTAGTTTTTATGATCACGTTCTAGATATGTCATTGTTATTAGGAGCTATTCCAGAATCTTATCTTTCAGTGCCAATGATTCAGAATCATATTGATCTATATTTTTCTATGGCTAGAGGATTTCAAAAAAATCAATGGGATATCAAAGCTATGGAAATGACTAAATGGTTTAATACTAATTATCATTATATAGTTCCAGAATTTGATAAAAATCAAAAATTTTCTATTTTCTCAAAGAAAATTTTTGACGAATTAGAAGAATCAAAAAAATTATTGAAATCCATAAAAAAAATAAAACCTGTATTAATAGGACCAGTGTCTTACCTTTTTTTAGGAAAAGAAAAAGAAAAATCCTTTCATAGAATGGATTTGATTGAAAATCTTGTTCCTACTTATACAAAAATTATCAATGAATTGAAAAATAAAGGAGTTGATTGGATTCAATTGGATGAGCCCATTTTAGTTTTAGATATGTCTGAAAAAGAAAAAGAGGCTTTTCAATATGCTTATAAAGAAATATCTAAATCTTGTATAGGAACCAATATTCTATTAACCTCTTATTTTGATGGAATTTTAGAAAATATTTCTCTTCTTAGAGATGTTTTTGTAAAAGCTTTGCATATCGATTTGGTAGAAGATTCAGAACAATTGGAAAAAATCCTTTTTTTTGTAAAAGAATCAAAAATGATTTTGTCCTTAGGTATTATTGATGGAAGAAATATATGGAAAAATAATTATACTGATTCAATCAAAAAAATTGAAAAAACAATTGAATTCATAGGAGAAGATCGTGTAATGATTGCACCAAATTGTTCTCTATTACATGTTCCTATAAATATAGAATATGAACACTTCATTCATGAAGATATAAAAAATAGAATGTCTTTTGCTAGGCAAAAAATAGATGAATTAAGTGATTTAGAATGTATTATAAAAGGTAATAAAGATATTTTATTGAATAATTTTTCTTTACTTGAAAAATCTAAAAAATCTTCTATTTTTCATGATAAAAAAATAAAAGAAAGAGCTACACAAATCAAAGATAAAGATCTACAAAGAGAAAATCCTTTTCATATTCGACAAAAAAAACAAAAAGAAAAATTTCGTCTTCCTTTATTTCCAACAACCACTATAGGATCTTTTCCTCAAACAAAAGAAATACGTCGTTTGCGAAATCAATTTCGTAAAAAAGAATTAAGCAAAGAAGAATATGATCAAAAAATACAATCTTTCATTGTAGATGTTATTAAAAAACAAGAAGAAGTAGATTTAGATGTTTTGGTTCATGGGGAATTTGAAAGAACTGATATGGTAGAATATTTTTCAGATAAACTAAAAGGAATACTTTCTACTGAGAATGGATGGGTTCAAAGTTATGGAAGTCGATGTGTTAAACCTCCTATTATTTATGGAGATGTTAGCCGGATTGTAGATATGACTGTTGATTGGATATGTTTTGCTCAATCTAAAACTAAAAAATTAATGAAAGGAATGTTAACTGGACCAGTTACCATTTTGCAATGGTCATTTGTAAGAAATGATCAGCCAGTTTCTCATACCGCTTATCAAATAGCTTGGTCTATTAGAGAAGAAGTATTGTCTTTAGAAAAATCTGGAATTCAAATTATTCAAATTGACGAACCAGCTCTTAGAGAAGGATTACCTTTGAAACATAAAAATTGGAAATCTTATTTAGATTGGTCTATAAAGGCTTTTCGTATTTCTTCAAGTGGAGTTAAAGATGAAACTCAAATACATACGCATATGTGTTACAGTGAGTTTAACGATATATTAGAGAATATCGCAGATATGGATGCAGATGTTATTACTATGGAAACCTCCAGATCAAAAATGGAATTATTAAAAGCTTTTTCTATTTTTTCTTATCCTAATGAAATAGGTCCAGGAGTATATGATATTCATTCACCCAGAATTCCTACTATAGAAGAAATTTTTGATTTAATAGAAAAAGCCTCAAAAAAATTACCACCTAGAAATATTTGGGTAAATCCAGATTGTGGATTAAAAACTAGAAAATGGGAGGAAGTTTTGAAATCATTGAAAAATATGACAGATGCTGCAAAAATAGCGAGATTGAAACTCGCCAATCAGTCTTCTTAAAGTATATTTCTATATTTGTGTAAAAATTTAGAAATGACTTTGCATCAAAAAGAAGAAATAATAAAAAAAGAGTTTCGTATTCTGACGAGTTGGGAAGAAAAATATGAACATTTGATAAATTTGGGTAAAAAATTACCCAAAAAATCAAATGCGTTTAGATCAGATGAAAAATTAATTCCTGGCTGTCAATCTAAAGTTTGGTTGAATGCTGAATTGAGAAAATCACGTATTTTTTTTGAAGCAGACGGGGATGCTTTATTACCTAGAGGGATGGCTGCTCTTATGATTCGTGTATATTCAGGCCTTTTTCCTTTTGAAATCATTTCTTCAAACGCTAATTTTATTTATAAAATAGGATTTCAAACTTTTTTATCCCCTATTAGGGCTAATGGCATGCTTTTATTTTTAAAAAAATAAAATTTTATGCTATGGCTTTTCATGCCAAAATATCCATTGGCTTGAATGATCGAATTTAAAAAAAAATGATATGTTTCAAACTATTAATCCTGTAGATCATAACATTTTAAAAACTTATTATTTTCTATCTGAAAAGGATATTAGAACTAAATTATCTATAGCTCATCAGGCATACAAAAAATGGAAAAATTTTTCTTTGGATTCTAAAGTTCAATGTTTAACAAAATTATATTTCTGCATGCAGAAAACTATAGATGTTTTATCGTATTCTATAACCCAAGAAATGGGAAAACCTATCACTCAGTCTCGTTTAGAAGTGAAGAAAAGCATAAATTTATGTAAATATTATTGTCAACAAAAAGAATCCATTTTTTTTCAAAAAATATCTACTGAATATGAAAAATCTTATGTAAGATTTGAATCTATCGGCGCTATATTAGGAATCATGCCTTGGAATTATCCTATTTGGCAAGCCATAAGATCTACGATCCCTAATTTATTATTAGGAAATGTCCTTCTTATTAAACCAGCTTTAAATACAGTAGAATGTTCTATTATTTTAGAAAAAATATTTTTAGAGTCCGGCTTTCCAGAAGGTGTTTTTCAAATTTTGTTAATAGATATCTCTCAAATAGAATCAGTTATAAAAAATACGGTGGTACAAGGAGTAACATTGACGGGAAGTTCTTTTTCTGGAAGTATTATAGGATCATTGTCCGGTAAATATATTAAAAAATCTGTTTTAGAATTAGGAGGTAACGATGCTTTTGTAGTTATGAAAGATGTTGAAGATCTAAAAAAAACGGCAAAATTGGCTACGGAATCACGATTAAATAATACAGGACAAACATGTATTTCAGCAAAACGGTTTATTGTAGATAAATCTATAGTGGATGATTTTATAGATCTAGTAATCCAAGAAATGAAAAAATATCATAGAGGAGATTTATATAATGAATCAACTAAGATAGGTTATATATCCCGTTCTGACTTATCTGAAAAATTATATCAGCAATATAAGGATATCATATTCAGCGGAGGAAGAATTTGTTTAAAAACTAATAAAGATGGAAATTTTTTTTCTCCCTCTTTATTGAAGGTTGAAAAAGATAATTCTATAGTGAAAAGAGAAGAAATATTTGGACCAATAGGAATTGTTTCTGTTTTTTCTAAAGAAGTAGATATTCCTGATATTGTAAATAACACAAATTATGGATTAGGAGCATCTATTTGGACAAAAGATTTAGAAAAGGCAGAAAAATTGTCCAATAAAATTGATACAGGAATGGTATTTATTAATGATGTTGTAAAATCAGATGTACGTATTCCTTTTGGAGGAGTTAAAAAATCTGGATATGGGAGAGAACTATCTACTTTATCTATAAAGGAATTTTCCAATTGGAAAACAGTGATTATAAAAAAATCATAAATGTTTTCGCATCCTTGCAACAGGAATATGCATTTGATCTCTATATTTAGCTACCGTTCTTCTAGCTACTAAGTAGCCTTTTTTTTTGAGTATTTTAGATAATTTTTCATCGGTAAGAGGTTTTTTTTTATTTTCCTGAGCAATAGATTCTCCTAACAGTTTTTTGATTTCAATAGAGGAGATATCTTCTCCTTTTTTATTTTTCATTTTCTCAGAAAAAAAACTTTTAATCAAAAAAGTTCCATATGGAGTATTGACATATTTACTATTAGCTACACGAGAAACTGTAGAAATACCTACACCAATTTTTTGTGAAATATTTTTTAATATCATAGGTTTTATTTTAACTGGATCTCCAGTTAAAAAATATTCTTTTTGATAATCCATAATGGCATTCATTGTTAACATCAATGTATTTTGACGTTTTTTGATTGCATCTACAAACCATTTTGCTGAATCTATTTTTTGCTTTAAAAAAATAATGGTTTCCTCATTATTTTTCAATTTTTTTTCTTGTGTATAAGATTTTAACATATCTAAATATACAGAAGAAACCTTTAGTTCTGGTGTATTTTTTTGATTTAAAGAGAGTTCTAGTTCATTATCTAAAATACAAATAGTGAAATCTGGAATGATATGATTTAAATTTTTTGCATTTTCAGAATAAATTTTTCCTGGTTTGGGATTTAATCTTTCTATTTGATAAATAGATTTTCGTAAATTTTTTTTTGTTATTCCTAATTTTTTTTGCAGTTTTTGATAATGTTTTTTGATAAAAAATTCAAAATTGTATTGTATAATTTTTTTGGCTAAAATGACTTCTTGAGTCATTTTTTTTTTTTCTAATTGAATAAGTAGACATTCTTGTAAATTTCTGGATCCTACTCCTACAGGATCTAATTTTTGTATATAGTTTAAAATTAATTGTTCTATTTTTTCTGCAGAGACTGATATTCCAAGTATTAAAAGAATATCATCTACTATCGCTGGAATCTTTCTTTTGATATAACCGTTATCATCTATATTTCCTAATATAAAATCTGCTATTAACAGATCTTTTTCGTTTAAACGAAAAGTATGTAATTGATTTTTTAAATATTCTTGAAAAGAAATTCCAGAAATAATAGGAATCTGTTTTTTTACACCGTAATTTTGATGATTAACATTTTTTTTAAAATCTTCAATTTCATCATCATTTAAATATTCATCAAATTCAAAAATATCTATGGATTCATTTTTATCTTCCAAAAGATCAAAATCATGATCATTTTCTGATACTTCTGATTCTGAATATTCTTCTTCTAATTCTAAATCAGAACAAGTAGAATTTTCTTCTTCTAATGCGGGATTTTCTTCCAATTCTTGTTTCACTTTTTGTTCAAAATCTAAAGTAGATAATTGAACTAATTTCATTAGTTTAATTTGTTGTGGAGAAAGTTTGTGTTGTCCTTTTTGTGATAATTGCTGTTTTAACATAAGACAAATAAATATGTTTTAAAACTCTGCATTATTTGGAGTTCTTGGAAATGGAATTACATCACGAATATTATTCATTCCTGTGATAAACTGAACTAAACGATCAAAACCTAACCCAAATCCACTGTGAGGAACAGAACCAAAACGACGTGTATCTAAATACCACCAAAGTTTGTTTTTATCCGTGTTTGTATCTTTTATGCGTTGTAATAATATTTCATAACGTTCTTCTCTTTGAGAACCACCAATTACCTCTCCTATTTCTGGAAATAAAATATCCATAGCTCTAACTGTTTTTCCATCGTTATTAATTCGCATATAAAAAGCTTTAATACAAGAAGGATAATCGAATACAATAACAGGAATTTTATATTTATTGACCAAATATTGTTCATGTTCCGATTGCAAATCCATTCCCCAAACAACTGGATGAAAAAATTTTATATTTTGTTTTTTTTCTTCTTGAATAAGAATTTTTACAGCTTCTGTATAACTGATTCTTTTGAATGAAAATTTTAATATAAGCTCTAATTTATCCAAAAGGTGTTCTTTTTCCTTTTTTCTCCATTTTTTTAAAAATTCATTTAAAAATAATAAATCTTCCATGTTCTTATCAAGAACGTTTCTGATAATAAATTTTAAAAAATCTTCAGCTAAATTTATATTTTCTTCTAGATGAAAAAAAGCAATTTCTGGTTCTATCATCCAAAATTCGGATAAATGCCGTGAAGTGTTGGAATTTTCTGCACGAAATACAGGCCCAAATGTATACACTTTTCCTAATCCTAAAGCAGCTGTTTCTGCTTCTAATTGTCCAGATACACTTAAATAAGTTTTACATTTAAAAAAATCTTTTGTATAATCTATTGAATTTTCTTTTAAATCCATGGTAGTAATTTGAAACATTTTTCCACTTCCTTCACAATTAGAAGTCGTAATTATTGGAGTATGAAGGTAAAAAAATCCATTTTCATGGAAATATTGATGTATACAAAAAGCCATATGATGACGAATTCGCATAATACAGCTGAAAATATTTGTTCTAAAACGTAAATGAGCCTGTTTACGAAGTTTTTCAAAACTATGCCTTTTAGGTTGCAAAATAGATTTTTGAAGAATAGACGGATCTACAGATCCATATATGGTAATCTCTAAAGACTGCAGTTCTATAGATTGTTTTTTTCCAATACTTTCTGTTATGATTCCTATTACTTGAATTGAACTTCCAATTGTTATTTTTTTTTGAATTTCTTTTTCCAATTTTTTGGATAAAATAATTTGTAGATTTCTAATTGTAGATCCATCATTTAAAGTGATAAAAATAGAATAACGAAAAGAACGAATCCAACCTTCTACCAATACTTTTTTGTTTATAAAAAATTTTCCTTTATCTAATAATTCTTTAATTGAATATTTTTTTATCATTATATTCTCAGTATTTCTTTTTCTTTATAAAGGAAAAAATCATCTATTTGATGTATATATTCACTTGTTATTTTTTGGATTCGATTTTCTCCCGATTTAGAAAAATCTTCAGATATTTTTAATTTTTTTATATGTTGATTGTTTTTTTTTCGCACATTTCTTATAAGTATTTTTGCGTGTTCTGTTTGTGATTTAATTTTTTTCATCAAATTTTTTCTACCTTCTTCTGTAATAATGGGTAAATGTATATGAATAGATTCTCCTTTGTTGGTGGGCATAAAACCTAGATTTGCATCTATAATCGCTTTGTCTATATATGAAACAATGGAACGATCCCAAGGATGTATAGTAATATTCATGTTATCTACAACAGTAATATTTGCTACTTCTATAAGAAGGAAAGAACTTCCATAACACTTTATTTTTATTTTTTCCAAAATGGAAGCTACAGATTTGCTACCTAATCGTATACGATGAATTTCTTCTTTTAGTTGTTTCAAAATTTTTTCCATATCTTTTTTACAAGAAAAAAAAATATCGTTTAATTCATCCATAATTTTATTTTTTTTTGGAAACTAGAGTTCCTATTTCTTCACCACAAATTACTTTTTGTAAATTTCCTTTTCTGTTAATATCAAAAATAATAATCGGTAAATTGTTTTCATTTCCCAAAATAAATGCAGTTTGATCCATAACTTTGATTCCCATTTGATATACCATATCAAAGGATATATTTTTAAGTTTTTTAGCATATTTATCTTTTTCTGGATCTGTGGTATAAATTCCATCCACTCTAGTTCCTTTTATCAATACATCTGCTTTAATTTCTATAGCGCGTAAAACAGCGGCTGTATCTGTCGTAAAATAAGGATTTCCTAATCCTGCTACAAATATCACAACTCTTCCTTTTTCAAGATGATGAATAGCCCTATCTTTTCTAAAAGGTTCTGCTATTTGATCCATTCTAATAGCTGTTTGAATGGAAGCACATATTCCTACATTTTCTAAATACGACTGAAAAGCTATTCCGTTGATAACGGTAGCCAACATTCCCATATAATCTCCTTCAATACGATTTATAGTCTTTTCCTTTATTCTAGAAAATCCTCTAAATATATTTCCTCCTCCAATGACTATAGCTACTTGAGCTCCCATATCGACTACTTTTTTTACTTCTTCCGCATATTGTTGAAGACGAGTAGAATGAAGTCCAAACTCGTTGTTTCCCATCAAAGCTTCTCCGCTTAATTTCAATAATGATCTTTTGTACTTCATGAAAAAGATATTTATTCATTTTTTAGCATCAGAAAAAGGATATTATGGAAAAATTCCTAATTTTTCATAAGAATCTACAATTTTATTTATAGCAAGTACAAATGCAGCAGTCCGCATGTTTTCTATTTTTGATGATTTTTTGAGATCACGAATTTTATGAAAACCACTAATCATTGTATCTTCTAATCCACTGCGAACTAAGTCTATTTCTCTTGGTCCTCTCAATATAATTTTTTTTTCTTCTGTTGAAATTTGTTTGTTGCAAACACTCTCAATTACTTGTAATAATTCTGCATTCATATTTTCACTAAATCTTTTTTCCATGCGTCCATAACGTACGTGACTTAAATTTTTCAGCCATTCAAAATAGGAAACAGTGACTCCTCCTGCATTTAAATAAATGTCAGGAACTATAATGACTCCTTTTTTTTCCAATATTTCATCCGCTTCTGGAGTGATAGGGCCATTGGCCGCTTCTCCAATAATTTTAGCCTTGATACGATTTGCATTATTTTTATGAATTACATTTTCTAATGCTGCAGGTATTAAAATATCACATTCTAATTCTAAAGCATCTTCTGTATTTTCAATATTTTTTGCTTCTGGAAAATTTAATATAGATCCAGTATTTTTCAAATGGAGAATAACTTTGGAAACATTTAATCCCTTTTTATTGTAAATGGCCCCTTCTCTTTCAGCTAAAGCTACAATAATTGCACCTGCTTCGTGAAAAAAAGTAGCTGCATGATAACCAACGTTTCCTAACCCTTGTATTATAAATTTTTTTCCAACTAATCCAACATCAAGACCTACAGATAACATATCTTCTTTCATTCGACATAATTCTCTAATCCCATAAAAAACTCCTAATCCTGTCGCTTCTTTTCTTCCTCTTACTCCTCCTTGAGATACAGGTTTACCTGTAACACAAGCTAATGCATCGACTTCCCCAGGTCGAATAGATAGAAATGTATCAAAAATCCAACTCATTTCTCGTTCTCCAGTTCCATAATCAGGAGCAGGAACATCTATTCCTGGACCAATAAAAATTTTTTTAATCAATTCAGAAGTATAACGACGAGTTATTTTTTCTATATTATCTGCTGATATAGTTTGTGGATCAATTTTTATACCGCCTTTAGCTCCACCAAAAGGAACATCTACTATGGCACATTTGTAGGTCATTAAAGCTGCTAAAGTCATGACTTCATCTTGATTAACTTTTATGCTATATCTAATTCCCCCTTTGCAGGGAAGTTTATGATGAGAATGTTGAACTCTATAAGCTTCAATAACTTTAATTTCTTTTCCTATTTTCACAGGAAAATGCATTCGATATACAGCATTACAAGCTTTAATTTGTTCTAAAAGACCTTTTTCAATAGAAAAAAATCGTGCAGCTTTATCAAAATTTTTTTCAATACAATTAAAAAAACTATATGATCCAGTTTTATTTCGGTTGTTTTTTGACATAAAAAAGTTTTTACACATTTTTATACAGAATGCTATATTATCGAATACAAATCTACGTTTTATGTGCAAATTTTAATACAAAACTTGTAATATCTATTTTAGTTTTAAGTAAAAAAAATTTTAATGATGTAAAATATTTATTACTTTTTTTGGAACTATAATTAATTTCTTAAAAATTTTTTTTCTTAAAAAAAATTTTGTTTTTGGATGATTTAAAATCTTATTTTTTATTTCTTTTATTGAAATATTAGAATCAAATTCTTCTGAAAATTTCAGTTTTCCATTGAACATAATCGGATATGTTATTTGATCTTTCATTAGATACTTTGAATTGAAAACAGGAATTGGATAATGGAGAATAGACTTATTTTTTCCTAATTTATACCATAATTCCTCAGCTATATGAGGAGCAAATGGTGCTATTAATTGAACTAAAGGTTCTAATATTTTTCTCTTATTGCATTTTAACATAGTTAATTCATTGATAACGATCATAAATGAACTAATAGATGTATTGAAAGAAAAAGATTGCATCTTATCCTGTATTTTTTTGATGTGACTATGTAAAATTTGTAATTCTTTAAATGTTGGATCGATTTCGCTGACTTCAAATTCTTCATTTTTATGAAATAAACGCCAGAATTTGTTTATAAAATTTTTGACTCCATTTATTTTTTGATCGTCCCAAGGTTTGGATTGAGTAATAGGACCTAAAAACATTTCATAAATTCTAAATATATCTGATCCATGTTTCTCACAGATTTCATCAGGATTTATAACATTATATTTAGATTTAGACATTTTTTCTAATTTTCTTTTACAAAAAAAAATTTCTCCTTCCAATAAAAAAGTAAAAGAACGAAATTCTGGTTTATTTTCTTTAAATTTTTTTATATCTAATTCATTATTCTTTTCCTTTATTAAGGAAAGATCTACATATACCTCTTGATATGTATTTTCTTCATTTCTTAATCCATAAGATACAAAAGTGTTTTTTCCTATAATTTTGAGTATAGAAGCAGAATTACTGAGTATCATTCCTTGATTTAATATTTTTTGAAAAGGTTCTTCAGTTGTAATCCATTTTCTATCTTTCAAAAATTTGTTCCAAAATCTTGCATAAATTAAATGTCCAGTACTATGTTCAGATCCTCCAATATATAAATCAACATTTTTCCAATAATTTTCTTTTCTTTGATCAATAAAAAATTGATGATTATGAACATCCATGTATCTAAGAAAATACCAACTAGATCCGGCCCAACTTGGCATTGTATTGGTTTCCAACGGAAAGACATGTTTATGATCAATCAATATATTTGGTACTATTTTCATATTTTTTTCATCCCAAGCCCAATTTTTTGCTCTAATTAATGAAGATTTTCCATTTTTAGGATGATAATTATCTATTTTTGGAAGAAGAAGAGGTAATTGATCTATAGGAATTGTTTTTGGTATTTTGTTTTTAAAATAAATAGGAATTGGTTCTCCCCAATATCTTTGTCTAGAAAAAATAGCATCACGTATTTTGTAATTTGTATTTTTCTTTCCTATTTTTTTTTCATCCACTAGTATTTCGATTATTTTTTCTCTGGCCTGTTTTTTATTTAATCCATTTAAAAAATCAGAATTCATACAGATTTCATCTTCATAAATTTTATGAATTTCTAATCCAAATTTTTGAGCAAATTTTTTGCTTTTTTCTTCATGTCCAGGAACTCCTATCGTAGATTTTGTATGATTATCTACAGAAAAATAGTTACTGATGTAAATAGGAATTTGTTTTTTTTTAATGAATGGATGAAAAACATAGTTTCCTGTAAAAATTCCCGAAATGTTTTTTTGATTTTCACAAACAGAAATTCTTGCATAAGATATGTTAAAACATTTTTTTTTATGAAAATGAACTCCTATTTGATCTGCAAGTGGATGATCTGTAGATATTATAATAAAAGTGATTCCAAATATCATTTCTGGACGAGAAAGAAACAATTCAATTTCGTTGATTTGATTAATGGGGTACATCATTTTTAATGAAATGGAAATTCCTATTGATTTTCCTATCCAATTCAATTGCAATTTTTTTAGGGATTGAGGACAATCAATCCTATTTAATCCCGTTATTAGTCTTTCTGCATATGCACTAATTCTTATGTGCCATTGCAACATTTTTTTTTTATAAACCGGATATCCTCCTCTTTGACTTTTTCCATTTTTTATTTCATCATTCGCTAAAACAGTTCCTAAATCTGGACACCAATTGACTATATTGTTGCATAAGAAAGCTAAACGATAATCTAAAAGAATAGATTCTTTTTCAGAAATGCTTAAATTACTCCATGTCTTTGAATTAAATTGACACTTATAAGAAGTACTTGCATTAATAAAATAATTTCCGTTTTTATTAAATTCTTGAATTAAAAGATTTATAGGTTTAGCTTGTTCACAGTTTTTGTCATACCAAGAATTAAAAATTTGAATAAACATCCATTGAGTCCAACGATAATAATTTGGATCGCTAGTACATAATTTACGATTCCAATCAAAAGAAAGTCCTATTTTATTCATTTGTTTGATATACTTCTGTGAATTTTTACGAGTAGTCTCATAAGGATGTTTTCCTGTTTGAATTGCATATTGTTCTGCTGGTAATCCAAAAGAATCAAATCCTATAGGGTTTAAAACGTTATATCCTTCTGCACGTTTATATCTTGCATAAATATCTGAAGCAATATACCCTAAACAATGTCCTATATGAAGTCCTTCTCCAGAAGGATAAGGAAACATATTTAAAATATAGTATTTCTGTTTATTGTTTTCCTGAGTATGAAAAATCTTATGTTTTTTCCAGTATATTTGCCAACGTTTTTCTATTTCTTTAAAATTATATTCCATTTTTATTTTAAACTTTATTTATTTATATAAAAATTGATTGCGTAATTTTATTACGCTGAAATGAATCCATCATATAAATATTCAAATAAATATTCAAATAAATATTCAAAAAAGAGTTTCTACAAAAAAAGAAAAAATGTTTAATGAGCATCAAGATTATTTAAACAATGATTTGAATAATCAAACTATTAGCAGATTAATTAAAATTATTCATCATAATCCAAATGATGTAATAAAAATATTTAGTTTGCTAAAACTATGTAAAGCGATTTCCGTTTTTAACGGATTGGATTTTTCTATAAAAAAAAAAATTATAGAAGAGTTACCTTCAATGAAAAAGATGGAAGTTCTGAACAACTTGTCAGTCAACGATCGTCTTTCTTTTTTAGAAAAAATTCCTAAAAATCTATTAAAAGATTTAATTAAATATTTAAATCCAGAAGAAAAATGTAAAACGTTAGTATCATTAGGGTATCCAGAAAACAGTATAGGGCGTTTTATGATTCCATATTATATTACGATTCCAAAAACTTGGAATGTCCAAGAAGTTTTGGACTATATACGAAAAGAAGTAAAAAATAGTGATGTCATAGAAATTGTATATATAGTAGATCAAAAAGGAAAATTAATAGATGATGTAAAAATTAGAGAATTTTTACTGGCGGATCCGAATACAAAAATATCCGATTTAATGAATAATAGTCAATATACTGCGGTTTTAAATCTTACAGATACAGAAGAAGAAGCTTCCAAAATATTTTCTATAAATAATAGAGTCTCACTTCCAGTTATTGATGATCAGAATTTTTTGTTAGGAATAGTAACTGTAGACGATATTTTATGGATTTTAAATGAAAATTATAGAGAAGATCTTCAAAAAATAGGTGGGATGGAAGCATTAAATCAATCTTATCTCAATGAACCTCTATATCGATTGATCAAAAAAAGAGCCGGATGGTTAATTTTGTTATTTATAGGAGAAATGTTAACAACAACAGTCATGCAAAAATTTTCAAGTGTTCTTGAAAAAGCAGTAGTTCTTGCATTGTTTATTCCCTTGGTTGTTTCAAGTGGAGGAAATAGTGGTTCTCAAGCTGCAAGTTTAATTATTCAAGCAATGGCTTTGGGAGAAGTGAAAATAAAAGATTGGTGGATAGTTATGCGAAGAGAAATTATTTGTGGTTTTTTTTTAGGTAGTATTTTAGGTTTAACTGGTTTTATACGTGTAATTGCTTGGCATAATATGAATTTATTTAATTATGGACCTCATTGGATATTAGTTGGATTAACTGTTTTTTTTTCTTTGATTGGAGTCGTTTTATGGGGAACGTTGAGTGGTTCTATGTTACCTTTTATCATCAAAAAATTTAGAGGAGATCCCGCAAGTTCTTCTGCACCTTTTGTTGCTACATTAGTAGATGTGATTGGATTGATTATATATTTTTCTATGTCTTATATTCTTTTACGTGGAACTTTATTGTAAAAACATATTTCTACAATTTTCCAGAACTGTTTTAAAATCTTCTGGAATTGGACATAAGAAATGACATTTTCCATTTCTAGGATGAATAAAAGAAAGAGAAATAGCATGTAATGCTTGTCTTTGCAAAATTTTTAAACAGGTGTTTAGAAATTCTATGTTTTGATTTGAGCATTTTTTTTTCATAAAAATTCTATTTCCACCATAAATGGAATCATGAAATAATGGATGTCCTAAATGTTTGAAATGAGCTCTTATTTGATGTGTTTTTCCTGTTTTTATATTGCAAGAAACATATGTTAAATATTTAAATCTTTCTAATACTTTGTAATGTGTCACAGAAAACTTTCCTTTATTGAATTCTTGATTTTCTTGTTTAAGAATTGTCATTTTTTTCCTATTTTTAGGATCTCTTCCAATAAAACCAGTTATAGTTCCTTTTTCTTCAATCAAATTACCCCATATTAAAGCTATGTATTTTCTTTGAATCGTTCTAGAATAAAATTGTTGAAACAAATGCTTTTGAGAATATTCATTTTTCGCAAAAACCAATAAACCTGATGTATCTTTATCTAATCTATGAACTAATCCACATCTATAGAGGTTGAAATTATTCAAATTTGAATTTGTTAAATGATATTTAATGCCATGAATTAATGTTCCTGTTTCATTTCCAAAACCAGGATGGACTACCATTCCTGCAGGTTTATTGACTACAAGGACATCTTCATCTTCATAAAGAATATCTAGATTGATTTTTTCTGCAGTAATATTTTTATATTCTAAGTGATCTAGAACACTAGGTATGGAAATTTCTATTTCAACAAAATCCAAAGGCTTTATTTTATAATTTTTTTTTACAATGTTTTTGTTGACTAAAATTTTTCCTGAAGTTGTCCATTTTTGGATTTGATTTCTACTTATATTTTGTATATAATTTTTCAAAAATTTGTCAATACGAATTTCTTTTTGATTTTTATTTGTAATAATTTTAATTTGATTTTTATATGTAGATTTGTTCATTCAATTTGTCGGTATAATTTCTTTTTTTTCTGTTTTTGTTTTTTTGTCTATCTCTTTTTCTTCTATTTTTTTGTCTATTTCTTTTTCTTCTATTTTTTTGTCTATTTCTTTTTCTTCTATTAAATCATCCAATAATTCTTTTGAAGTTAACCACAATTCAATAGATTTATTTTTATCCTGAATTTCTCCAGGAGAAGGTTTCTGACGATATACTTTTGCATTTTTATCAGGATCTATTATTGGATGATCATAGTAAAAATTAATAAAACGAAATAATTTTTCTTTTAAAGTTGAAGTAGCAGCATACAATGACATTCCAATTACATTTGGAACTACTAAATTATTGTTTTCATATCCTTTTCCAATTATCAAAGTGATTCCATCTTGGTTAGTAGGAAATATGTATCCAGATTGAATTAATTTGTTTTTATAAAAGACTTTTAAAACTGTATCTTTAGTCTGATCATTAATGTACCTAATTTCTTTAACGGGGATCTGATTAGCATGAAGCAATTTTATTGCAATGGATTTATTTTTATTTATGATATTAGGTAAAATAGTCGTATTATATTGTGATTTATAATTAACTTTCAGATATATATGTCTTCCTTCTTTAACATGATCTCCAGCTTCTGGGGAAAAAGAAATAATTTGATTATTCCTCAAATTAGGATCATAATGCGATGTATCTATATCATATTTTAATCCTAATTTTTTCAGAATAGATATAGATTGAGATAAAGTCAAATAACGCAAATTAGGAACTACCACATACGATCCATGTTTTGTGTAAATATCAGCCCATTTTAATGCAAAATGAGTGATCTTGTATAAAAAAAATATGGCAATTAATAAATTAATAATGAATATTACAAAATACTTTGAATCATTCATGAAAAAATGTTTCTTTAAATATAAAAAATCATTTCTATATTTCTAAAAATAAAGATTAGTCATGAAAAAAATAGCTGTTATTATGGGTGGATATACAAAAGAGTCTGCTATTTCACTACAAAGCGGAAAAGTAGTTTATGAAAACTTATGTAGAGAAGAATTTGAACCTTATAAAGTCTATATTTTCGAAGAAAAATGGTTTATGAAAGATGAACAAAATAAAGAATATACTGTTGATAAATATGATTTTTCGGTCGATATAGGAAGTAAACGGATACAGTTTGATTGTGTTTTTAATGCTATTCATGGGACTCCAGGAGAAGATGGTCTATTACAAGCTTATTTCGAATTGTTAAGAATACCCTATACAGGATGTAATTTTCATCATGCTAATATGACTTTTAACAAAAAATATTGTTTAACTTTATTAAGACATTTTGGGATTAATACAGCTGTATCTATTTTTTTAAATAAAAATCAAATTTTTTGTAAGGAAAAAATTTTAAAAAAAGTAGGACTTCCTTGTTTTGTGAAACCTAATAGATCTGGTTCTAGTTTAGGGATCAGCAAAGTTTATGAAGAGACAGATTTATTCAATGCAGTAAAAAAAGCTTTCAAAGAGGATGAAGAAATTATTATAGAATCCTTTCTTGAAGGAAGAGAAGTGTCAGTAGGGGTTTTTTCGTTTAAAAATAAAATTTTTGTTTTACCTATAACAGAAATAATTAGTCAAAACGATTTTTTTGATTTTGAATCTAAATATTCTGGAAAATCTCAAGAAATAACCCCAGCAAAATTGCTTCCAAGTATTCAAAATAAAATACAAGAAATTGCAAAAAAAGTATATAATTATTTAAATTTATCAGGGATATCTAGGTCTGAGTATATAATTGTCAATGGAGAACCTTATTTTTTGGAGATCAATACAGTACCAGGTCTTTCGGAAGAAAGTATTTTTCCAAAACAATTGAAAACAGCAGGGATCTCTTTGTCATATTTTTTTAAAAATTGCATCAATTATTCTATTGAAAAAGCAAAAAAATAATTACAATTTGCAATTGCATTTTTTTTTGCAAATTTTTTTTTCGTCTGAAAAAAAGTTAATAAATTTTTTGATTAAAAAAATAATGGAACACAAAAAAAATATCCCTATTATTAGATATTGATACATTTTATTTTAAAATTTGATATGTTAAAAATGAAGCTATATAAGCTAGTAAAGTCATAAAAACAAATTGTATAATGGGCCATTTCCAAGATTTTGTTTCTTTTTTGATTATAGACAATGTACTCATACACTGCATAGAAAATGCATAAAAAAATAGTAAAGAAATTCCTGTAGCTAAATTATAAATAGGTTTTTTTGTGATGGGGAACACTTCTTTTTTCATTTTTTCTTTTAAAAAATTTCCTTTTTCTTCTATTTTATATACAGAAGCCATAGTGCTCACAAAAACTTCTCTCGCTACAAGAGATGAAAGTAATCCTATTCCAATTTTCCAATCATATCCTAATGGATGAATAACAGGTTCTATTTGTTTTCCGATTATTCCTAAATATGAATGAGATAATTCTTTTTTTTGCATATATTTCAATATGCTTGAGTTTTTAGATGAAAAATTTTCTGAAGGACCAAAAGTTCCTAAAACCCAAATTAATATATTAATTAATAAAATCATTTTTCCTGCATTGAGAATAAATGATTTAAGATTGATCCATAAAGTAATAAATATGTTTCTGAATATAGGAAATTTATAAGTGGGAATTTCCATAATCAGGTGACTTTGATAATTCTTTTTCAAAAATTTGTGTAAAATCATTGATACACTGAACGCAGATAGGATTCCTAGTAGATACATAGCCATGAGAGCGATCCCTCTTAATTGAATGAAATACCATCTGTCATTCGGTATGATTAAAGATATAATTAAAGTGTAAACAGGTAATCTTGCAGAACAGGTCATGAAAGGGGTAGCTAAAATAGTAATTAAACGATCTCTTGGATTTTCAATATGTCTAGCTGACATGATAGCTGGAATAGCGCAAGCTATACTAGAAATCAGAGGAACTACACTTTTTCCATTTAATCCAAAAGGACGCATGATTCTATCCATTAAAAAAATAACTCTGCTTATATAACCACTTTCTTCCATAAGAAGTAGAAAAAATAGTAGTATAAAAATTTGTGGAATAAAAGAGATAATAGTACTAATTCCAGGAAAAATTCCTTGTAATAAAAAATTATTTAAAGGACCTGGATAAATAGTTTCTAGTTTTTTTTGAATAAAAGAAAAAAAAATTCTATAAATTCTTTGGGAATTTCTGACCAGAAAAAAACACACTGAAAAATAGAAAAAATAAAAAAAAAGAAAAAAAATAAAATAACCCCAAAAAGGATGAACAATTAAATTGTTATCTATTTTCTTAGAAAATTCTAAATAATTTTTTTCTTTGTCTGAAACGAATTCGGAAACTGTTTCGGAAAAAACTTTTCCTATTTCTTCATATCTATTTAATGTTTCCTTTATTTGTAATCTTTTGGATACAATATTGTGTTTCTTTTTTATGTTATTTAAGTCTTCTTTTTCTTTCAAAAATTTTCCATTATAAGCTAAATAATACCAAGCTTTATAAGTAGTTACTTTGTAACTATTTTTTACATCATTAATAGCGTTAAAATAACGTAATCCTGGATTGAAAAAATCAAATTTTTTTGTTTTTTTATCTAAATTTTTTATTTCTTTTTTAACTTTTTCCAATCCTATTCCTTTTCTTGCATTGATTAAGACGATTTCTGTTACAAGAAATTTTTTTAGTTTTTCTATATTAATGGATATTCCCTTCTTTTTTGCTTCATCCAACATGTTCAATATAAATAAAACAGGAAATCCTAAATCTTGCACTTGTCTAAATAAAAGAAGACTTTTTTTTAGATTCGAAGAATCTGCCACTACCATAATTTTATCAGGATGATCCAAATCATCCATATTATTAAGTAGTTCGCTAACTACTTCTTCATCTTCAGACGAAGGATATATGCTATAAGTTCCAGGAAGATCTATAATTTTATAAGATACATTTTCATAATAAAAATATCCTATTTTTTTGTCTACTGTGACTCCTAAATAATTCCCCACTTTTTGATTCAGTCCAGTTAATTGATTGAACAAAGAAGTTTTTCCTACATTTGGATTTCCAATAACTGCTAATTTAATTATTCCTCTTTGCATTGAATAGGTTCTATTATAATGTTTTCGGCTTCTTTTCTACGTAAAGCTAAACAAGATTGATTATAACTTATGCATAGTGGATCATAAAAAATAGAAACAAAAAGTATTTCGAATTCGACTCCAGGTAAAATACCTAATTCTAACAATTTGATAGGGAAATCTTCGTTTTTATATCCCTTGATAATTCCTTTTTCTCCTTTTTTAAGATTAGATAAATTCAAAATTTTTATATTTTTATGTTTAATAAAGAAAAATAGAAAATAAATTTTTAGTAATGAAAAAAAATGAAATAAAGGTTTAAATTTATCTCTGCTTATTTTTTTTAAGTTTTGGAAATGATATCCATTTTGGTTAGATCTATACAATTGCTGCTTAGCATTTCTATATTAATTGTTATTCATGAATTAGGTCATTTTATTTTGGCTCAAATATTTAAAGTAAGAGTAGAAAAGTTTTTTTTATTTTTTGATCCTTGGTTTTCTCTTTTTAAAAAAAAGATAGGACACACGATTTATGGAATAGGCTGGTTACCTTTAGGTGGATACGTAAAGATATCTGGAATGATGACAGATGAAAAAAACGTTTCTTCAAAAGAGAAAAAGATTGAAAAAAATTGGGAATTTCGTTCAAAGTCAGCAATTAAAAGATTATTAATTATTTCTGGTGGTATTCTTTTCAATATATTATTATCGATTTTTATTTTTTCCTGTTTATTATTCAAATATGGAGAAACATATCTTCCCACAAAGAATGTTAAATACGGTATAGAGGTTGATTCTTTAGGAGAAAAAATAGGATTTCAAAATGGAGACAAAATTTTATTTGTAAATGATAAATATATTCCATATTTCAATGATATTCCTAAAGCAATCCTTCTGGGAAATTCTGTGACTGTAGATCGTATGGGTAAAATTATAAAATTGTCACTTAATAACAATAAAAAAAGATTTTTTTTTGATAGAAAAGAAATCAGTTTTTTTATTAAACCCCGTGTTCCTCCTATTATAAATTATGTAGTCAAAAATTCAAAAGCGGAAAAATATGGTTTAAAAAATAATGATGAGATATTAGCTATTAATTCAGAATTCATTCTTTTTTCTGATCAATTAAAGGATTTGTTATCAAAATATAAAAATGAGAATATAGTCATCTCGATTAATAGAGACGGAAAATTTCTTCAAAAGGAAATTTTTATAGATTCAAAAGAAATATTGGGTATTTACTTAAAAGATTTTGTGGATTTGGATCAAATTTTTTTATTTGAAAAAATAAACTATTCTTTTTTTGAGAGCATTCCTCATGGAATTAGAAAATCTTTAGATGTTTTAAAAAATCAAATATTTTTTTTAAAAAATGTTTTTCATATAGAAACTAAAGCTTATAAACAAATAGGAAGTTTTTTTTCTATGGCTAGAGAATTTCCTTCTAAATGGAACTGGTATGTTTTTTGGACTTTAACTGCTACTTTGTCCATTTGGTTAGCTTTTTTGAATTTATTTCCTATTCCATCATTAGATGGAGGTTATATATTATTTATTTTAATAGAAATGATCACAAAAAAGAAAATGAATGAAGAAATTCTTGAACGTTGTACTGTCTTTGGATTTATAATAATTAGTTTAATTATGGTTTTTATTATTATTTGGGATATTTTTAAAGTATTTTTTTCTTGATGTTTTCAAAAAAAAAAATATGATCGGGAGTAATTCCTATATCTATTGAGAGATCGTTCTCATGAATATCTATAATCTTCTTGATAGGAGAAAAAAAACTCAAACCTATTTTAATAACATTTTTTTTACATAAAGGAATAAATCTGTCATAAAATCCTTTTCCATAACCAATGCGATAACCTCTTAAATCAAATATTAATAATGGAATAAATATTATTTCAATAAAATAAGGTGAAACTACATATTTGTGTCTAGGAACAGGTTCCAAAATTCCATAATTGTTTTTTTTCAATAAAACGTTTTTATCAAAAAAACAATTTTCTATAGAAATCCGATTAAAATTAGAACATGGTATAGTTATATATTTTCCTCTTTTTAATAAGAAATTTACGAGGATAAATGTATCCACTTCTTTATATTTTCGTATAGGTAAAAAAATATGATAATATTTTCTTCCCCAAATAAAAAATATTTTTTTCATCTGAAAAAAAATTTCATAGCTTTTATCAAATACCTCTTTTTGAGATAAAGATTGTCTGTAACAAAAATATTTTTTACGTAATTTTTTTTTATTCATTATTGTCAGCTGCAATAGTTTTTGAGAATTACATCATCTACAAAATTTTCTAATATTTTTGTTACTTCATTAGGTTTTTCTATATGGCCCATATGACCTGTAGGAATTTCAATAAAATCAGTTTGATTCCCATTTTTAGCTTCTGCACGAATTTTGTTTGCATCAAGAATTAAATCGTATAAACCAATTATATATAATTTCGGAAATTTAGTTGTTTTTAACAAAAACCTTTTATCATTTCGAATGGACATTCCTTTTAAAAAGGAAATGACACTATTTACAGAAGTGGATAAAGCTATTTTTTTCACAAAAAAAATTTCTTCTTGCAAAGAAGAGAATTTATTAGGATTAAATAATTTAATCATACTAGTATCTACAAGAAGAGGATAATTGTTGATTGCTAGTTGTATAGATTGCATTCTGCTTTTTTTTTTATCATCGGAATCTGATTCTGCTGTAGAATGAAGTAAACATAATCCTAAAAAAATATCTGGATATTTTTCTGCTAAAGCTAAAGCAATATAACCTCCCATAGAATGACCAACAAAAACTGCTTTTTTTATATTTTCTTTTTCCACAATTGTTTTTACAATTTCTGCAGCTTTTTCCATAGTAAAAATGGTCTCATGATTTAACATAGAAAAACTTTTACCATGACCTGGTAAGTCAATTGATAGAACTCTATATTTATTAGAAATTTCGGAAAATATATAATTCCATATTTGTAAACTTTCCATAAAACCATGTAATAATACGATTGGAACTCCTTTTCCTTCTATCTTAAAATTTGTTTTTTTGTAGATATTCTCCATATTCATATGAAAATTAAATGCAATACTTTTATAAATTAAAATTTTTAATTGTGAAAAAACAATTGTTTGATTTGATTCAAAATACGTTTTTATTATTCAAAAATGAAATGAATCATGTTATTAACAATAAATATTGGGAATTCTAGTATTCGTTTTGGACTATTTCATAATAATAATAATTATAATTTAAAATGTAATTGCTCATGGATTATTAACAGTAATCCGCATAGGTCATTAGATGAATATATTTTATTGTTTAGGAATATATATCAACAGTATGGGATTTTCTCTCAATTAATACAAAATATTGTAATTGGATCAGTTGTTCCTCCACTTACAAACATTGTAGAACAATCTTTATATGAAATCCATAAAATTAAACCTATAATAGTAGATAGAGATTCAGTTTCTCCTATAAAACATTATTCTCATCAATTAGGTACAGATTTATACGCTAATGCTATAGCTGCATATACATTATATAATAATCAAAATACTACTTTGGTAGTAGATTTTGGAACTGCATTGAGTTTGACTTGTATCGATAAATATGGAAAACTTAAAGGTGTTATTATTGCTCCGGGAGTAAATAGTTCTTTAACAGCATTAATTGGAAACACTGCCCAATTATCACAAATAGAATTAAAAAAACCTCCTAGTATATTAGGACAGCATACAGAAACATGTATTCAAAGTGGAATTATTTATGGATACTTAAGTATGGTAGAAGGATTGATTGATAAAGTCAATAAAGAATTGAAAACTAATTGTTTTGTGATCGCAACTGGAGGGCTTTCCCATATATATACACCTTTAACAAAAAAAATTCATCTTAAAGATAAATTGCATACGATAAAAGGTTTAAAAATTTTATTCCATTGGAATCATTGATGAAATTCTATTTCAATAGATTTTTTTATTTTTTCGGACAAAATTTGAAATTTTTTTTCAGATAAAATCATTCTTTTTTTGGAAAAATTTCCATCGCTTTCTTTATCCATAGGAATGAGGTGAATGTGTACATGAGGAATTTCAAATCCCATAACAAATATACCTACACGATTGCAAGGAATGATTTTTTCTATGCCTATTGCTACTTTTCTAGTGAAATACATAATAGAGATAAATTCTTTTTCAGAAAGAGAAAAAATTTTATCTCTATTGTTTTTTTTGGGAATGACTAATGTATGTCCTATTTTAATAGGATTAATGTCTAAAAAAGCTAAATGATCAGAATTTTCTGCTACTTTGTAAGCAGAAATTTCCTGATGAATTATTTTCTGAAAAATATTGTTATTATTCACTAAATGCTATTTCTAAAATTTCATAATCAAGTATCATTTTATTAGGGAGTTTTATGTGAGCAATTTGTCCTACTTGTTTTCCAAGTAATCCTGTAGATATAGGAGTATTGATGGATATTTTTCCTGATTTTAGATCAGCTTCTCCTTCTGGAACTAAAGTATATATTTGTTCTCCACCATAAGTTAAGTTCTTTACTCTTACTGTAGAAAGAATAGAAACTCTTGTTCTATTTATTTGTGTTCCGTCTATAATACGTGCGTTAGATAGTTTTTTTTTTAACTTAGCTATATTCATTTCCAAAAATCCTTGCGCTTCTTTTATTGCATCATACTCGGCATTTTCTGAAAGATCTCCTTTATCCCTCGCTTCTGCAATTTGCATAGATATTTTTGGACGTTCTATATTCTCTAGTCGTTCTATTTCTTTTTGCAATTTTTTTAATCCTTCTTTAGTTATATATTCAAATTTTTCCATAATTTTTCATTATTATTTTTCTCCGTATTTTTTTCATTTATTTTTATTTATGATATATCACATAAAGTTATGTGATTTTGTGAACAAAAAATTTTTTTACGCATAAAAAAATACAACATTTTATTGTTATTGTAATAACATTGATTTTTATCGTTGAATATTTATATTTTTATGTTATAAAATTACGAATTTTTGTGTTTTTGTTTCATTTTTTTCTTATTGTTTCATTTTATTTTTTTCATTAAAATTGCAAATATAGATTTGCATATTCTCTTTATCCTATAAAAAAATATTCCATAAAAAAAAGAGATAAATGCATGATCGATTCTACAATAAATTAGAAATAAAAAAAACATTTTCTATTCCATTCTTGAAATTTGTGCACCCAAAATGCGTAATCTTTGATCTATATTTTCATATCCTCTATCTATTTGTTCTATGTTTTTAATGATACTAGTTCCTTTAGCAGAAAGTGCAGCGATAAGAAGAGATATACCTGCTCTGATATCTGGAGAGTTTAATATAGCACCTCGTAAATGAGATTGATGATTTAATCCAATAACAGTCGCTCTATGAGGATCACATAGTATAATTTGTGCTCCCATTTCAATAAGTTTATCTACGAAAAATAATCTACTTTCGAACATTTTTTGATGAATTAAAACACTTCCTTCAGCTTGAGTAGCTACTACAGTCAAAATACTTAATAAATCTGGAGTTAATCCTGGCCATGGAGAATCAGATATTGTTAATATCGCATTATTTAATAATTTTTTAATTTGATAAGATTTTTGTGATGGAATATAAATGTCATCTTTCTTTTTTTCCAATTTAACTCCCATTTTTTGGAATGTATTTGGAATGATGCCTAAGTTTTTCCAACTAACATTTTTAATTCGTATTTCAGAACAAGTAATAGCAGCTAACCCGATCCAACTTCCTATTTCTACCATATCAGGTAATATAGTATGAGTGCAATTTCCTACCAGTTCTTTCACCCCGATTATATTAATTAAATTCGATCCTATTCCTGTTATTTTAGCTCCCATTTTGTTTAACAATTTGCATAGTTGTTGAATATAGGGTTCACAAGCAGCGTTATAAATAATAGTTTCCCCTTTAGCTAAAGTCGCAGCCATTATAATATTAGCAGTTCCAGTCACAGAAGCTTCTTCCATTAAAATATAATTTCCGTTTAAATTTTTATTATTTGTATGTAAGTGAAAGTATTTGTATTCATGATGATAATATATATGACTTCCTAATGATTTTAATCCTGTTAAATGAGTATCTAAACGTCGTCTTCCTATCCTATCTCCTCCAGGTATAGGAATACAAACTTGACCGAATCTAGCTAATAAAGGGCCTGCTATCAGAATGGATCCTCTAATTGATTTCCCATATTCACGAAATCTTTTTGTGTTTAAATATTCAATATTGATGTTTTTTGCTTGAAAAGTATAATCTCCAATGTCATTTTTATTGATTTCAACTCCTAAATCTTGAAGTATTTGCATTAAACACTTAACATCCCCTATTTCTGGAATATTTTGGATTCTTAACTTATCTGGAGTTAATAATACAGCACATAAAACCTGCAAAGATTCATTTTTAGCTCCTTGCGGTTTTATTTCTCCTTTTAAAGGGAATCCTCCTTTGATTTTAAAAGTTCCCATTTATATAACTTTTTCTTTTTGTCTTTTTAATGCTTTTTTTCTTTTAGATTTTAAAATATGAGAACATTGTAGCAATGGATCTGTATTCATTAAACATATTTTTCCTTTCGAAAGTTCTTTTAAATCTTTAAATATTATATCATCTTTTACTACATTTTTATTCCATCTTAAGTAATTTTTTTTCATTGTATTAGCTATTGCATAAAATAATCCTTCTTTTTTTTGTCTATTTTTACAATGTATTGCTACATGGATCATGTTCCTAACTATTTTTCCATAATACCTAAAATTAGTTAAATATTCAGGATATACTACTCTTTTGTAAGAGAAAACCTTTATTTTTTCTGGACTTGGTTTAGGAAAAGGAGGATCAATATCTAATTGATAATTAGACATTATAAACAATTGATTCCACAATTTATGTTGAAAGTAAGGAATTGATTTATTGAACCTAGGATGAGTAGAATCTGTCATTAACTTTATAATCCCCCATGCACAACGATTTCTTTCTTTTCTATTTTTGATTTGGATTGCATAGTCTATCATTTTATGAATGTTTCTACCATATTCCGGGATCACCAATTTGAAACGATTAGTGTTATATTCCATATTGCTTTTATATTTATTTAAAGATCTAAGAATAAGATTTAGTCTTGCTTATAATATGATGTTTTATTTAAAGTCCAAAGAATTTTTTTTTGGAAAAAATTTTGTCTTACTTCGCATGAATGGTTCAAACAAAACATGCAATGATTCTTGGAACAAGCTTCAAGATGAACAGATAATTCTACTTTAGATCCAAATTCGTTTTTAGTTAATTGAGTCAATTTATTGACTTCTTGATTTGCTTCTTTTATATTAAAGAACCATGGAACGGTTAGATGACAATCTACATGTAAGGCACTTCCGTATTTAATAACTTTTAAATGATGAAGATCGATCCAATGATCATCCCTCTTTTCATTTAGATAGAAAGATAACTTTTTCAAAAGTTTTTTATCGGATTCATCCATAATTCCAGCTGCAGCATTTCTTAATAATTTTAATCCCGTATACAAAATTACGGATGAAAAAATAATGGAAATAATAGGATCTATCCATATACATTTTGTAATATTTAATAAAATTAGTCCTACAACAATTCCAAAAGTAGAATAAGTATCAATTTGAAGATGTTTCCCACTAGCAACCAATGTCAAAGCTCCATTTTTATGTCCTATTTTACATGCTAAGAATCCTAAAAAATAGTTAATAACACCAGTAAAAGACATTAAAATAATTCCATAATCCAATCTAGATAAAATAACTCCATGCATATGATGTTTAACACGTATAAAAGTGTTTATAAAAATAGTTATTCCTACAATAAAAATTAAAAGACCCTCTATCGCAGTTGATATAAATTCTATTTTACCATGGCCATATGGATGATTTTGATCTTTAGGTAAAGAGGAAATATAAAGACTCCATAATCCAATAAATCCACTAATTATATTGATTAAACTTTCCATGGCATCACTAAATATGGAAAGAGAAGAAGTAATATACCAAGTAATCAACTTAATCAAAAAGAAAACAATAGCTACAAAACAAATAATTTTCTGTAAATTAAAATTTAGTTGAATTTTTTTTGAATCATCCATAATCTATGCAATGTCGTTATGAATCAATAATAAGCTTATCTAATGCAAATTTGAGTAGTATTTTTTTTTCTCCTGATTTTATAAATTTAATTCTCGCTATTTTATTTTCATTTTGTAAGTCTAAAATTATACCTGTTCCAAAATTTTTGTGAAAAACTTTTACTCCTGCTTTGAAATTTTCATAATGTTTATTTTTATTATTCACTAGAGAATTTATTTCTTTTTTTTCTGAAAGAGAAGATATAGAATTTTGATTTTCTCTATCAATGAAATTTTTATTCAGTTCATTAATAAAACGACTAGGAAGAGTCATTTTTCTTTCTCCCCATAAAAATCTAGATCTTGCATAAGTAAGCACAGCTTTTTTTTGGGCTCTTGTTAAAGCTACATAGAATAAACGACGTTCTTCTTCTATTTTGAACTGATTGTCTAAACTGGATTTGGAAGGAAATAAATTTTCTTCTAATCCTATAATAAAAACAATAGAAAATTCTAATCCTTTGGATAAATGAACCGTCATTAATGAAACTTTATTTTCTTCATTTTCATCGTGGTTCATATCTTCATCAATTTCCAAGTAAAAATATTGTAAAAACCCAGATAAACTAATCTCTCCATTATCTTTTAATTTTTTTTGTTCACTGACGTAACAAAATATATTATTAAGTATATATTGGAAATTTTCATTTTTATAATTTTTTGGATCTTCTTTTAATAAGAAATTCACAATCTCTTTTGCTATTGCAAAAGCATCTTTTTTTTCTGTATTTTTACGAAATTTCTCTATTGTAGAAATTAGGTTTTTAAGTTTATTTTTTGTTTTCTGATTTAGGATCAATAAATGTTGATAATTTTCTATATTTTTTATTATTTCGTAAACTGTTATTCTTATTTTTTTAGATAAGTCTAATATAGATTTGATGGTTTTTTTATTTCCTTTTTTAAGAATACGTAATAAAGATTCTTCATCATTTGAATTAACAATGATTCTTAAATAAGCCAATAAATCTCTGATTTCTTTACGTTTTTCAAATGAAATGGATCCATAAATTTTATAAGGTATATTTTTTTCTTTCAGTGCATATTCTATAATATTGGATTGCATGTTCGCTCTATAAAGAATAGCGAAGTCTTTATAATGATATTTTGTTTTTTTTATTATTGAAAAAATAGAAGAAGCTACATATAGTGCTTCTTCTTTTTCGGAAGAAGCACTATATATTTTAACTTTTTCTCCTTTTTCATTGTTTGTCCATATTTTTTTTAAAATTTGATTTTTGTTAAAAGAAATGATATTATTAGAAGCTTGAACTATGTGATGCGTAGAACGATAGTTTTGCTCTAGACGAAAAACTTTAGCATTTTTATAATCAATATGAAAATTTAAAATATTAGAAATCTTAGCACCACGAAAAGCATAAATACTTTGAGCATCATCTCCTACTACAAAAAGATTTTTATGCTGAAAAGCTAAACTTTTTATGATTGTATTTTGAGATAAATTGGTATCTTGATATTCGTCAATTAATATGTATTTAAATTTATTTTGATATTTTCGAAGAACATTTGGAAAATGAGAAAATAAATGATTGGTATGTAGCAAAATATCATCGAAATCTAATGCTTCTGCTTGTAAACATCGTTTTATGTAAGATTTGTAAATTTTTATTAAACACTCTGATTGTTTGTTATTTTTTTTGTTGATATATAAATTATTTTTGTATTCAGATATTATTCTCCTGATTTCTTTAGTAGATAAAGAAATATCTAAATTAATATCTTCTAATATTTTTTTGATTACATTTTCTGAATCTCTCTGATCATAGATAGTATAATTTGATTTGTATCCCAATAAATGAGATTCTTTTCTCAAAAGAATAGAAAATATAGAATGAAAAGTTCCCAATGTTATTTGGTTCAATTTTTTTTGATCTATCATATTAGAGATTCTATGTTTCATTTCTTTAGCTGCTTTCTTAGTAAAAGTTAGAGCTAAAATATTAGAAGGATTTATTCCTATGTTTTGAATCATATGAACGATACGATATGTAATAACACGAGTTTTTCCAGAACCTGCTCCGGCAAGAACAAGGATAGGGCCATTGATAGTTTCTATAATTTTCCGTTGAGAACTATTCAAAGACATAAACCAATCTTATTATTTTTTGAATTTTTCATTCATTTTATAATTTTTATAAAAAATGTTTTTTGTGTTTTTCAAAAAATCAGGATTTTTTATAAAAAAATTTTTAGCAATTGGAAAAACATCTTTTATCAATTTATAATCTTTTATAAGATTTACGATACGTAAGTAATTTTTTCCACTTTGTTGAGTTCCGATTAAATCTCCTCCTCCACGCAATTTTAGATCTTCTTTAGCTATTTCTAAACCTTCATTTGTTTCACACATTTTTTTGATTCGAAAAAAACCTTCTATACTTATTTTTTGATCAGTAATGAGAATACAATAACTTTGATGAATTCCTCTTCCAACTCTTCCTCTTAATTGATGCAATTGGGATAATCCAAAAAAATCTGCATTTTCTATTAAGATAACAGAGGCATTGGGAACATTGACTCCTACTTCTATAACTGTAGTAGCTATAAGAATTTTAGTTTCACCACGTAAAAATCGGCTCATTTGTATATTTTTTTCTTGAAAATTCATTTCTCCATGCAAAATTCCAATTTTATTTTCCAAATTTTTAAATTTTTCTTTGATTTCTTGATATCCTTTTGTTAAATTCATATTTTTCTTTTTCAAAGAAGTGTTGATAGTGGGGTATATAATATATACTTGTCTTCCTTTTGAAATTTGATTTTTTATTATTTCAAAAGCTTTATCTCTGTTTTGATTCCAAAAATGGATAGTTTTAACAGGTTTTCTTCCTAAAGGTAACTCTTTGATAATGGAAATGTTTAAATCATGATAAATGATCTTCGCTAAAGTCCTAGGAATAGGTGTTGCTGTCATAATCAAAATATGAGGAAATTTATCTTCTTTTTTCCAAATTTTTGCTCTTTGTTCCACTCCAAAACGTTGTTCTTCATCTATAATTGCTAATCCTAAATTTTTAAATTGAACTTTTTCTTGAATTAAAGCATGTGTTCCTATTAAAATGGAAATTTTTCCTGTAAATATTTCATGATAGAGACATTTACGTATAGAATCAGAAGTAGAACTTGTTAATAAAGCTATTTTAATTCCAATTTTTGAAAACATTTCTTTTATGGAAGAATAATGTTGTATAGCCAAAACTTCAGTAGGAGCCATTAAACAGGATTGAAATCCATTATCTAAAGCAATGAGCATGGATAATATGGCTATTATAGTTTTCCCACATCCTACTTCCCCTTGTAATAATCTATTCATTTGAATAGGTTTTTTCAAATCATTCCATATTTCCTTCAGTACTTTTTTTTGTCCTTCTGTTAGAGTGAAAGGCAAAAAATATTTATAAAAATTATGAAAATTTTTCCCTAGTTTTGGAAACGGACGACTGGATGCTGTTTTTCTTTTCGATAAAAAGAATAATTTTAGCAAAAATAACTCTTCAATTTTAAAGAATATCGTGCTTGAAATAAGCTGTTTAAAGATTCTGGAAAATGAATTTGAATCAAAGCTTTTTTTCTTGACATTTAATTTTTTTTCAAGAAACTCTTGAAAAAAAAATTCTTCTATATCATTTTTTGATTCTTCTATCAAATTTTTTAATAAGTTAATCATGAAAGAATTGTTAATTCCTTTTTTCTTCAAATTTCTGGGAATAGAATAAACTGGGTATATAGAATAATTTTTTTCCGAATATTGTATATTCGGATGAATCATCTGAATTTTTTTTTGAAAACATTTAACTTTTCCGGAAACTATAATTGTGATGTTTTTTTTGACATTTTTTAAAAAATTGGTTTTCTGAAACCATACCAATTCAATAAAACCTGTTTTATCTTCTAAACGGGCAATCCATATTTTTCCTTTTTTATAATTGATTTCCTCTATATTCGTTATTTCTCCCAATATTTTCACAAAATTATTATTATTATTCTTTGATAATTCTGATATATTTTTTAATATAGGTAAATGAATATATCCTTTCGGATAAAAAAATAATAAATCCTCGTATGTGTGAAGTTTTAATTCCGTATGAAATAAATGAGCTTTTTTTAAACTTAATCCTTTTAAATGTTCTATAGATTTTTGAAAAATATTGCAGGACATATTTTAAAATAGATTATGATCCGTTATATTTTTAAAAAATACTTAATTTTGTTGATTTAAAAGGACATTTAGCTCAGTTGGTTTAGAGCGCTACTTTGACAGAGTAGAGGTCGTCGGTTCAAATCCGATAATGTCCACAAAAATGAATTATTGTTTCAAGTTATTTATGATTTTAATTACTACAGTTAGAGAAGGAGAATCTATTGATAAAGCTTTAAAAAAGTGTAAAAAAAAATTTGATAAAACTCGTGTTCTCAAAGAATTTAGAGAAAAACAACAATATATAAAACCTTCTGAAGGAAGAAGAAATGAAATATTAAGAGCAAAGTATAGAGAACGCATGAAACTCAAGAAAGAAGAATAAGTTTTGTTTTTCTTTCTATATTCTATATTCCAAAAAAAAACTTATGAACAATTACAAATTTCTTTTTGGATTGATTGGGAAAGGGATCAACTATTCTTTTTCAAGAAAATTTTTTTTAGAAAAATTTAAAAGGGAATCCATTCTTCATACAGATTACAAAATTTTTGATATTCCAAATATAAAGGATGTCTCATTAATATTTCAGGATCCTTGTCTGAAAGGATGTAACGTGACAATTCCTTATAAAACGAGTATTATCCCTTTTTTAACTAAAATTGTTCCAGAAGCAGAAACTATAGGGTCTGTGAATGTAGTAAAAATAGATAAAAATGGTGTAGATAGGATTGGATACAATACAGATATTGTCGGTTTTGAGTTTTCCTTTAAAAAGGATCTCAAAAGATTACCTTTTGTAAAAAATTTAAAAGCATTAATTTTAGGAACAGGAGGAGTATCCAAAACGATTTCATTTGTCTTAAACAAATTACAGATTCCATATCAATATGTTTCTAGAACTAAAAAAAAAGGATTTTTAGTTTATGAAGATATAAACGAAAATTTGCTAAAACAATATAAAATTATTATAAATTGTACTCCTTTAGGAACATTTCCCAATGTTAATTTATGTCCTTCTTTGCCTTATCAATATATTTCTTCAGAACATTATTTTTATGATTTAGTTTATAATCCAAATAAAAGTTTATTCTTAAAAGAAGCAGAAAAAAAAGGAGCATTAATTAAAAATGGATTGGAAATGTTGTATCTTCAAGCAGAAGAATCTTGGAAAATATGGAATTCTGATTAATGAAAGATAAAGAAACTTTCATGAGTAGAGCTATTCAGTTGGCTAAAAACGGATTGGGGATGACGTCTCCTAATCCTATGGTTGGTTGTGTTATAGAAAGGAATGGATTTATCATATCAGAAGGATGGCATTATAAAAAGGGAATGGATCATGCAGAAGCAATTGCTATCAACAGAATCAAAAATAAATCCTTATTTTTGGATTCAACCCTTTATGTTACATTAGAACCATGTGTTCATTTTGGGGAAACCTCTCCTTGTGTTGATTTGATAATCAAAAATCATATCCCAAGAATAGTGGTAGGAATACAGGATCCTCATGATAAAGTTAAAGGATTAGGAATACAAAAACTTAAAGAATATGGAATAGAAGTCATAGAAAATGTTTTAAAGAATAAATGTCGTTTTTTAAACAAACGTTTTTTTACTTTTCATGAAAAAAATCGTCCTTATATTATTTTAAAATGGGCTCAAAGTCACGATGGATTTATAGGTTCTGAAAATAAAAAAAACATTTGGATTAGTGGTACATATGCTAGACAATTGAATCATAAATGGAGGGCTGAAGAAGATAGTATTTTAGTAGGAAGAAAGACTGTATTAAATGATAACCCAAAATTAAATGTTAGAGAATGGTTTGGATCCAATCCTATTAGAATCTTTATTGATAAAAAATTAAAGATATCTGATTCTCATTTTATTTTAGATGGAACACAAAAAACTATTGTTTTTACAGAGAAAAAAAAAGAAAATCAAAAAAATATAGAGTATATTCAAATTTCTTTTGAGGGAAAAATAATCAATCATATATTAAATTTTTTATATAAAAAAAACATACTATCTTTGATAGTAGAAGGGGGAAAAAAGACTTTGGAAAGTTTTATAAAAGAAAATGTATGGGATGAATGTAGGATTTTTGTATGTGATGTTACATTGAAAAAAGGTCTTAAAGCACCTAGAATAGGTGGAGAGGTATTCAAAAAAATGAATATTGGAAGCGATCTACTTTTTATAAAAAAAATTTTTTATTGATTCAAAAATTGAATTGTGTCAATGCCGTCAGCATAATCTTCTAGTTCTGGATATTGTGTTTTTCCAAAAATAATTTCTTCTTTTAAAAAATTTTTTGATACGATACATTGTATATGTTGATTGTTTTTCATAATGATTTTTTTCAATTGATTCAAATCATCATAAAATTCATAATAAACTACAGATATTGGACTATAATAGTCTTTTTCTTCTTTGAAAATAAGAAAATGATTTTTTTGAATAGATATTTTATTCATAGTATAAATTGAAAGACAGTATTTATAATTGTCTATATACTTGTAATTTTTTGTTACATATTCAGATACAAACGATTTATCTAAAATCGAATGAATATTATAATTATAAGGCATAAAAATTTTTCCCACATTTCTACAGCCTCTTCCAGAATAAGTAAGTATATCTTTGTTTAAATCAATCAATTCTTTTTCTTTTTCATTTCCTTGTAATACAGCAATAGAAGTTTTTCTTTTTCTGAGTAGAATAGGATAGTTTCTAAAGTAATACTCAAAATAACGAGCTGTGTTATTGTTTCCACTAGCTATAACAGAATCGAATTTTTCATGAAAAATATTTTGTGTAAATTTTATGTTATGTTTCAATATTGGTTTTATATGTATTATGATTTTGCATAAAAAAGGAATTAATAAATTGTCTTCTTCAGATAATTTAATAATTATGTTATGTCCTGATAATAGGACACATAAAAAATCATGAAATCCCACCATTGGAATATTTCCGGGCATAATGACAAGAACTTTTTTTGATTTTCTGTTTTTATTCAAAGAATATTGATGAATCCAAGATTCCAATTTTTCTTCTTTAAGAATCATTCCCCATTGATGAATGGTTATCAATAAATCTTCTACTCTAAACCAACTATTTTTGAGAGTGATTTTTTGAATAATTTTTCGTAAATCAAAAAATAACATTTTAAAACGTTGAGAAATATATTTACTATGTGCATAAAATTTCTTAAATTCTCTTAAAAAATGGCCTAATTTATCAAAAGTTTGAATCATTTTTTTTTGAATTTTAAATCAAGTGCAATGTCCATAAAAATTACGGAAGAATGTATAAATTGTGGGGCTTGTGAGCCTGAATGCCCTAATCATGCAATTTATGAAGGAGGAAAAAAATGGAGAATGTCAGATGGAACTTCCTTAAGAGAAAAAGGTAGTTTGATAGATCAGGTTCCGAAAGAAAAAAATATATATTTTATTGTTTCAGAAAAATGTACAGAATGTGTTGGTTTTTATGATGAACCACAATGTGTTGTGATATGTCCAGTCAATTGTTGTATTCCAGATCCAAATAATATGGAAACCAAAGAAGAACTTGTTGAAAAAAAACTTTTTTTGCATGGAATCAATTAAAACATAATATGTGTAACAAAAATTTTACAAATGAATTATGATTGGAGTCTTTTTCTAAAAAAAGAATATAAAAAACCTTATTTTAGAAGATTAATGAAACAACTTAAGATAGAATACAAGAATTTTATTTGTTTTCCTAAAAAAGAAAAGATATTTTCTTCTCTTAAATATTGTTCTTTTCAAGAATTAAAGGTCGTCATTTTAGGACAAGATCCTTATTTCCAAGAAAATCAAGCTGATGGTCTTTGTTTTTCTGTTCCGAATGGAGTTCCTTTTCCTCCTTCATTAAAGAACATATTTATAGAAATCAAAAATTGTTTTAATAACTCATTTCCGTCTAGTGGATCTTTAACTCATTGGGCAGAACAAGGAGTTTTATTACTAAATTCTATACTAACAGTTAGAAAAGGTTCTCCCGGTTCTCATAAAAACATGGGATGGGAATTTTTTACAGATCAAATTATAAAAACTATTTCTAATAAAAAAAAGAATATTGTTTTTCTTTTATGGGGAAAATATGCTCAAAAAAAAATATTTTTAATTAATTCTTTTCACAATCATTACATTTTAAAAACTTCACATCCATCTCCTTTTTCTGCTCATCTTGGATTTTTTGGGTCTAAACATTTTTTAAAAACCAATGAATTTTTATATGAAAAAGGAAAAAAAACCATCATTTGGGTATAAATAAATGTTATATATGAATAGAACGATTTTCTAAACTTAGTAAAGCAGCTTCTTTGAAAGATTCACTAAAAGTAGGATGAGGATGGCATATTCTATATATATCCTCTGAAGAAGCCCTAAATTCCATAGCGACAGAAGCTTCCATTATCATATCTGCAGCATGATCTCCAATAATATGAACTCCCAGGATTTCATCGGTTTTTTTATGAGAAATCATTTTCAAAAAGCCGTCTGTACAACCACTAGTTCTAGCTCTTCCTAATACTTTCATAGGAAAAGTTCCTACATTATATTCAATTTTTTCTTTTTTGATTTCATTTTCTGTAAGACCAACACTAGCTACTTCAGGATGTGTGTAAATGACTGATGGAATTAAATCGTAATTGAGTTTATTTGGTTTTTGTCCAATCATGTGCTCCACTACATACAATCCTTCTTCTTCAGCTTTATGTGCCAACATTTTTCCTCCTATAACGTCTCCAATTGCATATATATTTTGGATGTTACTCTGTAACGAATCATTCACTAATATGAATCCCTTTTGATCTTTTTTGATCCCTATATTTTCTAATCCTAGATTTTTTGTATATGGGATTCTTCCTATTGATAGCAAACAATAATCTCCTACAAATTTCATTTCTTCTCCATTTTTATATTTCACAAAAACTGATATTTTTTTATTGTTTTCTTCTATAATATTGGTAATAGATAAAGAAGTTTTTATCTTTATAGAAGATTTTTCTAGAATTTTTTGAATTTCTAAACTTAATGAATCATCCATATTTGATATGATCTTGTCAAGACCTTCTATAATTGTTATTTGACTTCCTAATCTATTAAAAATAGAACCTAATTCTAATCCTATGATTCCTCCTCCAACTATTATTAATTGATTAGGAACTTCTTTTAAAGATAGAGCTTGTGTAGAAGAAATGATTTTATTTCCAAAATTTAAATAAGGCAAACAGTAAGGTTTAGATCCTGTGGATATTATACAATATTTAAATTGTATTTTTTGTTTTTCTTTTAATGATTTGATTTCTTTTATAGAAAGTATGTTCATTGTTTTAAATGAACCGATTCCTTGATACAAATCAATTTTGTTTTTTTTCATTAAATATTTGATTCCATTATTAATATTTTTGACTATTTCATTTTTCCTATTCATCATTTTTTTGAAATCAAAAAATAATTTTTCAAAAAAAATTCCATGTGAAGAATAATGATTTTTAGCTAATGAAAAATATTTAGAGGAATCTAAAAGAGATTTAGATGGGATGCACCCTACATTCAAACATGTTCCACCTAATTCTTGGTATTTTTCTATGATTGCAGTCCGAAGTCCTAATTGACTAGCTCTAATAGCAGCTACATATCCTCCTGGACCAGAGCCTATAACAACAAGATCATATACATTACTCATTATAAAAATATTTTATTCATATTGCATTCAAATTTACACACATATTTACACACATAATTACATATTTAATACATATGCAAAAATAAGTGGAGCAACTATGGTAGCATCTGATTCTATAATAAATTTTGGAGTATCCTTATCTAGCTTCCCCCAAGTTATTTTTTCATTTGGAATAGCTCCTGAATAAGATCCATAACTAGTAGTAGAATCTGAAATTTGACAAAAATAAGCCCAAAAAGGAGTAGGATGAAATCCTATATCTTGAGATAGCATAGGCACTACACAAATAGGAAAATCTCCAGATATTCCTCCTCCAATTTGAAAAAATCCTATTTTCTGTTTCACAGATTCTCTTTGATACCATTTAGCTAAGTACATCATATATTCAATTCCATTTTTTACAAGAAAAGTTTTAAATTGCTTTTTCATACAATATGAAGCAAAAATGTTTCCTATAGTGCTATCTTCCCAACCTGGAACTACCATAGGTAGATTTTTTTTAGCAGCAGCTAATACCCAACTATCTTCTGGATTTATGTTGTAATAGGGTTCTAAAATATTTTCTAATAACAATTGATAAATATATTCATGAGGAAAATAACGTTTTGATTTTTCTTCAGCTCTTTTCCATACTTGAAAAATATATTTTTGTAATTTTTTAAAAGCTTGTTCTTCTGGGATGCAAGTATCTGTAACCCTATAATATCCTTTTTTCAAAAAATTTTTTTCATGATCTGGAGTTAAATCTCTGTAATAAGGTATTTTTTTGTAATGAGAATGAGCTATTAAATTTAATATGTCTTCTTCTAAATTAGCTCCTGTACAAGAAATCATATGTACTTGATCTTTTCGAATCATTTCAGCTAATATTTTACCTAATTCTGCAGTGCTCATTGCTCCCGCTAGTGTTATCATCATTTTTCCATTATTCTGAGTATGATATTTATATGCTTTAGCAGCTTCTGACAAAGTCAAAGCATTAAAATGAAGAAAGTATTTTTCAATAAAAGAAGTAATAGAAGATTCTTTCATAATTTTTATTTTTTTATCTAGCTATTTGTACGGCTCTAGTTTCTCTAATCACTGTTACTTTTATCTGACCAGGATAAGTCATTTCATTTTTTATTTTTTCTGTTATATCACAAGATAACTGAAAAGCTTTTTTATCATCAATTTTATCGCTTTCTACTAAAACACGTAATTCTCTTCCTGCTTGTATAGCAAAAGCTTTATTTACTCCATCAAAACTAAGAGCTATATCTTCCAAGTTTTTTAGTCTTTTGGAATAGGATTCAAAAGAATTTCTTCTTACTCCAGGACGAGCTCCACTAATAGAATCTGAAACTTGTACTATAGGAGATATTAAGACTTTCATCTCGATCTCATCATGATGTGATCCTATAGCATTGCAAACTTCCATATTTTCTCCATATTTTTCGGCCCATTGCATTCCTAAAATAGCATGAGGAAGTTCTGATTCGCTTTCAGGAACTTTTCCTATGTCATGCAGTAATCCTGCACGTTTTGCTAATTTCGCATTCAAACCCAATTCAGAAGCCAAAATTCCTGCTAAATGGGCTACTTCTCTAGAATGTTGTAACAAATTTTGTCCATAAGAAGAGCGATATTTCATTCTTCCTATCATTCGAATTAATTCTGGATGGATTCCATGAATTCCTAAATCTATTATATTTTTTTTTCCTATTTCTACTATTTCTTCTTCAATTTGTTTTTCCGTTTTGGATACTATCTCTTCAATTCTTGCGGGATGGATACGCCCATCAATCACGAGTTTGTGAAGTGATAATCTAGCTACTTCTCTTCGTATAGGATTGAAGCAAGATAAAAGAATGGCTTCTGGAGTATCATCTACAATAATTTCTACTCCTGTTGCCTTTTCTAAGGCTCTTATATTTCTTCCTTCTCGTCCAATTATACGACCTTTTACATCATCTGATTCTATATTAAAAACAGATACAGCATTTTCTACGGCTTGTTCCGTACCAATTCTTTGAATAGCTTGAATCACAATTTTTTTAGCTTCTATTTTTGCAGTTAATTGTGATTCTTCTATAATATTTTGTATGTGAGATTGTGCTTTTATTTTTGCTTCACTTTTAAGAATTTCAATCAATTCATTTTTAGCTTCTTCAGAAGAATAATTTGATATTTTTTCAAGCAATTCTACTTGTTTTATGTTCATATTTTTAAATTCTTCTTGTTGACTTTTAAGAATTTTTGATTTTTTTTCATAATCATGAATTTGTGTTTCTAAACGATTGTTTCTTTTAAAGTAAATTTCTATTTCTTTAGACAATCTATTTTCTTTTTCTTTTGTTTTATTTTCTGTGTCTATTATTCTTCTTTCTCTAAGATGAACATCTTTTTCATGTTTTGATTTAAGTTCTATAAATTTTTCTTTTGCTTGAAGCATTTTCTTTTTTTTTATGGATTCTCCTTCTTTTTCAGCATTTTTTATGATTTTTTTAGCCTGAGAATTAGCTTTTTCTAATAATTGAACATATTTTCTTAATATGGTTTTTTTTCCAAAAAAATAAGATGTAATAATTCCAATCACAAACCCCATGAGGACCGTAAACCCAACATTTATTTTCATATTTACTCAATTTAAATAAAAATAAAATAGACATTTTAATAACATTTTTAAAACAAAAAACATTTAACAGAAATTATAAAATTTCTTTATTTAGACAGACTTTAACTAAATCAAGGATTACTATAATAAATATACGAAATTAAAGATGAGATTTTTTTTAAATAGATTTTTAACAAACGGAATTTGAATACATTATATATTTGTATATAAAATTGAAATTTTCAATGAAAAGAGCATATTTAGACAATGCGGCTACAACTCCTGTAAGAAATGAAGTAATTAAAATCATGGTAAATATATTAAAATACTCATTCGGAAATCCATCTTCTGTACAACATAGTTATGGAAGAGCCGCTCGTTCTATAATAGAAGAATCTAGAATTTGTATAGCAAAAAACATAACAGCATCTCCTTCTGAAATTATTTTCACTTCCGGAGGGACTGAAGCAAACAATCTTGTACTAAGATCTTCTATATTCGATTTAGGAGTGAAACATATTTTAACTTCTCAATTAGAACATCCTTCTGTTTTACAAACTGTTTTAAATTTATCTTATAAACATAAAGTCAGTGTAAGTTTTATTCAAATTCAAGAGAAAGGAGTTCTCAATTTAAATCATATGGAAGATATTTTAAGAAAAAATTCTGATAAAAAAACACTTGTAAGTTTAATGTATGCAAACAATGAAATAGGAAATCTATTGGAACTAGACAAAGTTATTTTTTTATGTAAAAAATACAATGCTTATTTTCATTCGGACACCATTCAAATTATCGGAAATTTTCCTATTGATATGGAAAAATTATCTTTCGATTTCGCTACAGCAAGTGCTCACAAATTTTATGGGCCAAAAGGGATAGGTTTTGTTTTTATTAGAAAACATATTCTAAAAAAAATAAAACATTTTATAACTGGAGGATTTCAGGAATATGGAATTCGTTCAGGAACAGAAAATACACATGGAATAGCAGGTTTATCAGAAGCATTGCAGTTATCTTGTTGTAATTTTTCACGTCATATAAAAAAAATAAAACATTTAAAATTTTATTGTATTTCGGAATTGAAAAAAATTATTCCAAATATTATTTTTAACGGACTTTCATACGATGCTGATCAAAGCATTCCCTCTATATTAAATTTTTTATATCCAACAAAAAAAATAAATCATTTATTGTATTTTCATTTAGATTTGATGGGAGTAGCCGTTTCTAAAGGAAATTCTTGTAATCATGACGCAAAAAAAGTATCTCACGTGATTCAAGCTATTACAAATATGAATTTGTTAAATAAAATGATGCCTATTAGAATTTCTTTTGGAATTTTTAATGAAAAAAAAGACATAGATTTGTTAATAGAAGCTTTACAAAAAATTCAAAAACAAAAAAATTTATCATAATTTCAAATATCTATAGTTATGATTAAAATCGTTCAGTCAGTGAATAGTTATAATTTTTTTCGATCATCTATTGGAAAAAAAATAGTTATGGCAATGACAGGAATTTTTCTTATGATTTTCTTGTTATTGCATTTAAGTGTTAATCTTTTTCTTTTTTCAGGAGAACAAGCTTTTAATGAAGCAGTTTCTTTTATGAGAAAAAATTTATTCATTAGAATCATGGAATATGTTCTTGCTATAGGTTTTATCATTCATATCTTATTTGGAATTAAATTGCATTTACAAAACAAAAGAATAAAAGAAGAAATAGATTATACTATGAATTCTTATTCAACGACCTCGTTTAGTAGTCGTTCCATGATATATACAGGAATTTTGATTTTATGTTTTTTGATTTTACATATCATAAATTTCATGATTCCTATGAAATATTCAAATCATCATTTGACTTCGGATTACAATCTAGTTGTTTCTTTATTTAAGAATCCTTTGTACACATTCATATATGTATTTTCTTTTTTTATTTTAGGGATTCATTTGAATCATGGATTTCAATCTTCTTTCCAATCTTTAGGATTATCCAATAAAAACAGATTAATTTGGATACGAAAATTTGGTTTTTTTTATTTTTGGTTTGTTTGTTCTGGATTTTCTATTATCGCTATTTGGTTTTTTTTCAATGGAAACTAATATTTATTGTCAATGACTAAAAATTCTTTTAAGTTGAATTCAAAAATTCCAGCAGGTTCTATCAATCAAAAATGGGAAAATTGCAAGTCTACTTTGAAATTAGTATCTCCCAATAACAGATCTAATATAGAAATTATTGTAGTAGGAACTGGATTGGCTGGAGGTTCAGCTTGCGCTTCTTTATCTGAATTGGGATATCAGGTTAAAGCTTTTTGTTATCAAGATTCACCTAGAAGAGCTCATTCTGTAGCGGCTCAAGGTGGAATCAATGCTTCAAAAAATTATAAAGGAGATAATGATTCTGTTTATCAACTTTTTTATGATACAATTAAAGGAGGAGATTACAGATCTAGAGAAGCTAATGTTTATCGTTTGGCAGAGATATCCTCTAATATTATTGATCAATGTGTCGCTCAAGGGGTTCCATTTGCTCGTGATTATGCTGGATATTTAGAAACTAGATCTTTTGGAGGAACTAAAGTTTCTAGAACTTTTTATGCTAAAGGACAAACGGGACAACAACTTTTATTATCTTGTTATTCTGCTATGTCTAGACAAATAGGAAAAGGTAGAATCAAGATGTATAATCGTCATGAAATGCTTGATTTAGTTATTGTAGAAGGAGTCGCTAGAGGAATCATTTCTAGAAATCTGATTTCTGGAGAAATAGAAAGACACACAGCTCACGCTGTAGTTATAGCATCAGGAGGTTATGGAAACGTATTTTTTTTATCCACTAATGCAATGGGATCCAATGCAAGTGCTATATGGAAAGTTCATAAAAAAGGAGGATTTTTTGCCAATCCTTGCTATACACAAATTCACCCTACTTGTATTCCGGTCCATGGTAGTTATCAATCTAAATTAACATTAATGTCAGAATCATTGAGAAATGATGGACGCATATGGGTCCCCAAAAAATTAGAAGATGCTGTTGCTATACGAAATGGAACTAAAAAACCTGAATATATAAGTGAAGAAGAAAGAGATTATTATTTAGAAAGACGTTATCCTTCATTTGGAAATCTTGTTCCAAGAGATGTTGCTTCTAGAGCAGCTAAAGAACGTTGTGATAAAGGATTTGGAGTAGAAGATAATGAAACACAAGAAGGTGTTTTTTTGGACTTTTCTTCTTCTATAGATAAATATGGAAAAGAAAAAGCGAATGAACTTGGAATTACAAATCCCAATGAATTGGAAAAAATCAATTTAGGAAAAGAAATTATAGAATCTAAATATGGAAATTTATTTCATATGTATGAAAAAATTACCAATCAGAATCCTTACAAAACTCCTATGAAAATTTATCCTGCAGTTCATTATACAATGGGAGGGTTGTGGGTAGATTACAATTTAATGTCTTCCATTCCTGGTTGTTATGTGATAGGAGAAGCCAATTTTTCTGATCATGGAGCCAATCGACTTGGAGCATCTGCTTTAATGCAAGGATTGGCTGATGGATATTTTATTTTACCATATACTATAGCAGATTATCTTTCTAGATATATCAAAAATTCAAGCAAAATATCTATACAACATGAAGAATTTGATAAATCAGAAAAAAAAGTAAAAGATAGAATTAAAAAACTTATTCAAAATAATGGAAATATGCCTGTTGATTTCTTTCATAAAAAACTTGGAAATATTATGTGGAAATATGTAGGAATGAGCAGAAATCATGTAGGATTATCTGAAGCAATAAAAAGGATACAAGAACTTCGTGAAAAATTTTGGAAAAGTGTCTTTATTCCTGGAAAAACAGAGGATGGGTTGAATTCTGAATTAGAAAAAGCGGGACGATTAGCAGATTTTTTAGAATTGGGGGAATTGATAGCGATGGATGCTTTGAATAGAAAAGAATCTTGTGGAAGTCATTTTAGAGAAGAATATCAAACAAAAGAAGGAGAAGCTCTTAGAGATGATATTCATTATAAATATGTATCTATATGGGAATGTTCAGAAAATCAATGTGTTAAAAATGAAATTATGCATAAAGAAAATTTAAATTATACTTTTGTGAAAGTGCAATCACGCTCTTATAAATAGAATATGAAAAAACTTTTGAATTTCAAGTTAAAAATATGGAGACAAAAAAATAATAAAGAGAAAGGTTTTTTTAAAACTTATCAAGTTTATGATATATCTCCTGATAGTTCCTTTTTAGAAATGCTAGATTTTTTAAACAACCAAATCATATGCGATAAAGAGGAATCTTCTGCTATAGCATTTGATCATGATTGTCGTGAAGGAATTTGTGGAATGTGTTCATTGTATATCAATGGAAGAGCACATGGACCTGATAATTTGATTACTACTTGTCAATTACATATGCGTCATTTCAACAATGGAGAAACGATATATGTTGAGCCTTGGAGAGCCAAACCTTTTCCTATAATTAAAGATCTTATTGTAGATAGATCTTCTTTTGATAGAATTATTATATCAGGTGGTTTTATTTCTGTAAATACATTAGGGAAAACAATAGATGGAAATATGATCCCTATTCCAAAAAATGAAGCAGATAAGGCTTTCGACGCGGCTACATGCATTGGTTGTGGAGCATGTGTCGCTGCATGTAAAAATAGATCGGCTATGTTATTTGTTTCGGCAAAAGTTTCACAATTCGCCTTATTACCTCAAGGAAAAATAGAAAGAAAAAGAAGAGTATTAAATATGGTGAATAAAATGGATGAAGAAGGCTTTGGGACTTGCACCAATACACAAGCATGTGAAGCTGAATGTCCAAAAGGAATATCTACAGAATATATTGCTTTCATGAATAAAGAATATATTCGTTCATTTATCACTTAATTCAATGGAATACTTAGACTTTGAAAAACCAATACAGGAAATTAAGGATCAGTACCTTAATTGTATTATGATAGAGGAAAAAAGTGGAGTAGATATGAAAGAAGTTTGTAGTCAATTGCAATCCAAATTGGAAAAAACAATTAAAAAGTTACATAACAACTTAACTCCTTGGCAAAGAGTTCAACTATCTAGACATCCCAATAGACCTTATACTTTAGATTACATACAATCTATAACAAAAAAAGATTCTTTTATAGAATTACATGGAGATCGTCATTTTGGAGATGATAAAGCTATGGTAGGAGGTTTTGGAAAGATAGAAGATAAGACTTTTATGTTGATAGGAACACAAAAAGGAAAAAATACCAAAGACAGACAATATAGAAGATTTGGAATGCCTAATCCTGAAGGATACAGAAAAGCTTTACGTTTAATGAAACTAGCAGAAAAATTTCGTAAACCTATTATTACTTTTATTGATACCCCAGGAGCTTTTCCTGGAATTGAAGCAGAAAAAAGAGGTCAAGGGGAAGCTATTGGTAAAAATATTTATGAAATGATGTGTTTAAAAGTTCCCATTATTGTTTTAATTATAGGAGAAGGTGCTAGTGGTGGAGCTATGGGAATTGGAATAGGAGATAAAGTTTCTATGATGGAAAATTCTTGGTTTTCTGTTATTTCTCCTGAAAGTTGTTCTACAATTCTTTGGGGAAAATGGGATAAAAAAGAAAAATCAGCGGAAGCATTAAAATTAACGGCAGAAGATATGTATAATTTAAATCTTATAGATGATATTATTAAAGAACCTTTAGGTGGAGCTCATTTTTGTCCAAAAAAAGCTTATAAATTAGTAAAAAACAAATTATAAAATATTATAAACAATTGTCAGTTATTGATATAGAATCTCTCATTCGAAATAGAAAAAATAAATATATTTCTATAGGTTATTTCGATGAACAAATTTAGAAAACAGAAATTTTTATAGAAATGCTTTCTAAAAAAGGAAAAATACCTCCTCAAGCATTGGGTTTAGAAGAAGCCATAATAGGAGCTATTATGATAGATAAAAAAGGATTAGATGAAATTATTGATATCCTTTTTCCTGAAGTTTTTTACAAAAAAGAACATCAAGAAATCTTTGGGGCAGTTCAAAAGTTATATCATAATTCTAAACCAATTGATCTATATACTGTATCAAACGAACTTCGTAAAATTGGAAAATTGGAATTGATAGGGGGGGAATTTTATTTGATAGAATTAACACAAAAAGTTGTTTCTTCTGCGCATATAGAATATCATAGTAGGATTATATTACAAAAATTCTTTTTAAGAAAATTAATCAGTATATCTTCTGATATTATTCAAAAATGTTATGAGGATAGTATAGACGTATTTGATCTTTTAGATCATGCAGAATCGAAACTTTTTGAGATGAATCAAAAATATTTAATTACAAAAAAATATGAAACAACTCAATGTCTCATCAAAAAAGCTATTGATAAAATCAAAAAAACAGAAAAAGAAGGATTAAGTGGAATTTCTTCTGGATTTCACAAAATGGATCAGATAACTTCTGGATGGCAAAATTCTGATTTAATTATACTAGCTTCTAGACCAGGAATGGGAAAAACAACTTTTATGTTGTCTATGGTAAAAAATATTGTAATAGAACAAAAAATTCCTGTTGTAATTTTTTCATTAGAAATGTCTTCTATTCAATTGATAACAAGACTACTTTCATCAGAAACTGGAATTTCTTCAGAAAAAATAAAAAGAGCTAATTTGTCAAAATTAGATTGGGAATGCTTGATTCATAAAACAAACAATTTGAAGGAAGCTCCTTTATTTATAGATGATACCCCTTCTTTATCTATATTTAATTTACGTGCAAAATGCCGACGTTTGATATCTCAATATGGAATAAAATTGATATTAATAGATTATATGCAATTGATGGTGATCAATGATCATGGATCTAAATTACAAAATAGAGAACAAGAAATATCAGTTATTTCTAGGAATTTAAAATCTATAGCTAAGGAGCTTGATATTCCTATTATAGCTTTATCCCAGCTTTCTAGAGCCGTTGAAACTAGGGGAGGGAGCAAACGTCCTTTGTTGTCTGATTTACGTGAATCAGGAGCGATTGAACAAGATGCAGATATTGTTTTATTTATTTATAGACCTGAATATTATGGATTTAAAACTTGGGACTCTGATGAAGATAATGATTCTTGTATTGGACAGGCAGAAATCATTATAGCTAAACATAGGAATGGAGGACTAGACAAATTTCGTTTAAAATTTATAAGTGATCAAGCTAAATTTGTTAATTTAGAAGAAAAAAAACAAACTTCATTGATTTGGGAAGAGGATTACAAAAAGAATTTTCTTGATCAAGAAAATTCTTTAATGTCGTTTTATGGTGATTTTGACAACATTTATCCAGAATCTCAATATGACAATGATATCGATTTTAATTCTTTGGATGAAGATTTAAAAAAATAGAAGTGTATTGAATTTTGAATGGTTTTTTTCTAAAAAAACAATTTGGAAAGATTGTAGTAAAAATAGAACTCTTCTAACAATAGTAATTATAACACAAATAACAATAACTTTTGGTTTAATTATTGCTATTTTAACTTTTTCTATAGGATTTGGATTTAAAGAAATTATAAAAGAAAAATTGTTAAATGTTAGAGGTCAAATTATTGTAAAAAACAAAAATTCAGTTTTTTCTATAAAAAATAAAAATTACTTTTTAAAAAAATATTTTAATTCTAATTACATTAAGCAAATTCATGGAATTATTGAAAATAATGTAATTATTGGAACGAATAATAAAACAGGAAGATATATATATAAAGGATTATATGAGGATTATAATCCTATTTTTTTTCAATATTTTTTAGTTAAGGGAAATTTTTGTAACAAAAAAACAAATGATGACTGTCATAAAAACATTATTTTATCCAAAAAAATATCTCGATCATTAGGATTAAATATTGGATCAAATGTGAAAATAGATTTCCTTTTTTTTAAAAAAAAAGGGACTCCTATTATTATTTCCAAAAAATTTATAGTTTCTGGTTTATATGAAACTGGAATCCCAGAATTTGATGATTTATATATTATTGGAAATATAAAATCTATTCAACAAATTTATGGATGGAAAAAAGATTTATCAGAAAAATTTGAAATTTTTGGATCTTCTTTTCAAAAGATTAATAAAAAAATTTTTGAAAAAATACCTAATAATTTTTCAGTTAAAATTATTTATGATCAACAAGATCATGATATTACAGAATGGATAAATATATTTGATTCAAATATTATCGTTATTAGTTTCATTGTTTTTATGTCACTGGTCATAAATATGATTGTATTTATTCTAATCCTCATTTTAGAAAGAATTAGAACTATAGGAATTTTAAAAATTTTAGGAGCTCAAAACAAAACTATAAATAAAATATTTTTGTTTTATGTTCTACAAATATTTATTCCATCATTAATTATAGGAAACATTATAGGAATTACATTATTAATGGTGCAGAAAAAATTTCATTTAGTATCACTAAACAAAATACAATATTTTGTAGATTTTGTACCTATTTATATCAATATCAGTCACATTTTGATTATTAACTTATCTATTACTTTGATTTGTTTTGTGACAATGTTTTTTCCTACTTTATTTATTGTTCATAAAATTACCCCCATAAAAGTAGTGGAATTTGAATAATTCTCAAAATTTAATTTTGTATTTTTGTTTTTGATAAAAGAAAATTCAATTGATTTTTGACACTTGTAAAATCTTCATCTGGAATAAGAGGGACATTAGGAGGAAAAGTAGGAGAAGGTTTTTCTCCTATAGATATAATTAAATTTTCTGCTGGATATGTTTCTTGGATGAAAAGAAAATATAAAAGAAAGAAAAAGTATGTTATCGTATTAGGTAGAGATGGAAGAATTACCTCTGCTTTATTTCAACAATTTTTGATAATCTCTTTTAGAAGTTTGGGAGTAGATGTTATAAACATTGGTTTATCTACAACTCCTACCGTTGGAATAGCCGTTATAAATGAGCAAGCCGATGGAGGAGTCATGTTAACGGCTAGTCATAATCCTAAGAATTGGAATGGTTTAAAAATGTTTAATTCTTATGGAGAGTTTTTATCTGAAGAGGATATTCAAAAATTATTTTATATAACAGAAAAAGGAAATTTCCTATTTTCTTCTTATAAAAAATTAGGAAATCTTTTTTATAGAAAGAATTATATTCAAAAACATATAGAAAAAATTCTTTCATTGCCTATTATAGATAAAAATATCATTCAACAAGCCAGGTTGAAAATTGTGATAGACGGAATAAATTCAACTGGTGGAATAGCTGTCCCTATACTTTTAAAAAATTTAGGTGTTCATGTAATTGAGATGCATTGTGATCCTCATGGTGATTTTATTCATAATCCTGAACCCATTAAAAAAAATTTAAAAGAAATATGTAATAAAGTTCCGGAAATCAAAGCGGATCTAGGTATTTCTGTGGATCCAGATGTTGATCGTGTGGTATTTATTTGTGAAAATGGAGATTTCTTTGGAGAAGAATATACTTTAATTTCCATAGCTGACTATGTATTAAAAAATCAATTGGGTCCTGTTGTTTCTACACTATCTTCTTCTCATGCATTAAAGGATCTTGCAATAAAAAAAGGAGTTCCTTATCATCCTACTTCTGTAGGAGAAGTTCATGTTATTCAAAAAATGAAAGAAGTTCATGCTGTGATAGGAGGAGAAGGAAATGGGGGGATTGTTTATCCTAAATTGCGTTATGGTAGGGATGCATTGGTGGGAATCGCTTTATTTTTAACTCAAATAGCTAAACTTTCTAATATTTCATTATCCAAATTGAAAAAAAAATATTCCAATTATTTCATGTCGAAAAAAAAGATCCGATTTTATTCTCATGAAAAAATTCAAACATTACTAAAAAGAATAAAAGAAAAATATAAAGGAAAAAAAATGAATTTGAGCGATGGAATTAAGATTGATTTATCAAACAAGGAATGGATACATATTAGAAAATCTAATACTGAAAACATTATTAGAATACATACAGAAAGTTATTCAAAAACAAGAGCTGATTTATTAGCAAAAGAAATTATATGTGAAATTAAAAAATTGTGATTGATTAATATAAACAATTATGTTGCTATGTTACAAAATTTGATTAGATACACAGAAGAGAAATTTATTTCTAAAAATGATTTTCCATTATTTCATTCTGGAGATACAATTACTGTTTTTTTTGAAATTAAAGAAGGAGAAAAAAAAAGAATCCAATCTTTTAAAGGAATAGTTATCAAAAAACAGGGAAAAGGATTAACGAAGACATTTACTATTCGAAAAATAAGTAGCGGAATAGGAATAGAACGTATATTCATTTTCAATCAACCAAACATACAAAAAATAGAAGTTAACAAGAAAGGAAAAGTTCGTAGATCTAGAATTTATTATTTTAGATTTCTTAAGGGTAAGAAAGCAAGAGTGAAAAGTTAACAAAAAAGCAAAAAAATAGAGAACCATCGTGCACTCTTTTTTTTGCTTTTTTTTCCAATCCTAATTATTTGTTATTTTTTTCGCTTTCTTCAGTAGTTACTTTTTCTTTTTCAGATGTAGTTCCGTTTTCCTCATTATTGCTTTTTGAAGTTTCCTCATTAGAGGTTGCAGGAGGAGTGTTTGTTGTAGTGGAATCTGTTTGACCTTCATTATTATTAGCTGTTTTTTCCTCTTCTGTTGTAGTAGAGGAATTTTCATTTTTATTTTTGTTATTACAACTGATAGTAAACAAAAATATTGCTAATAGGATCGTAGTAATAGTAATTCTTAATTTTTTCATCATAATCAATAATATTTCAATTGTTACATATTCTGGGCAAATTTATATAAAAATTTGAAATGAAAAAATATATCATTATTTGTATTTTTTTTTCTTAATTGAAAGGCATGAAAATAAGAACATCATGAAATTCTGTTTTTTCATTCGACTAAACAAAATTATATATTTTTATAAATAAAAATTATGTCTTTAAATAAAAAAATTTTAAAAGAGGCTCTAACTTTTGATGATGTTTTGCTTGTTCCTTCTTATTCTTCAATACTTCCGTCAGAAGTCTCTCTTAAAACTTATCTAACTCCTGATATTTCACTTAATATTCCCATATTGAGTGCTGCTATGGATACAGTAACTGAATCTTCTTTAGCTATATCCATAGCTAGAGAAGGAGGAATAGGAATTATTCATAAAAACATGAGTATAAAAAATCAGTCAGAAGAAGTTTATAGGGTAAAAAGAAGCGAAAGTGGAATGATAGATGATCCTATTACTCTTTCCAGAAATTCTACACTGAGACATGCCCAATATCTTATGAATAAATATAAAATATCTGGACTTCCTGTTATAGAAAAAGATTATTCATTAGTGGGAATTATTACGAGAAGAGATATCAAATATCGTATAAATCTGGATTCTTTAGTAGAAGAAGTAATGACAAAAGAAAATTTGATTACTTCTAAAAAAAATATAACTCTGGAAAAGGCAAAAAATATTTTGTTGAAGGAAAGAATAGAAAAATTGCCCATTATAGATGATAATCATAAATTGGTAGGATTAATCACAATTAGAGATATTGATAATTTAATTGAGTACCCAAATGCATGTAAAGATTCTAAAGGACGTCTACATGTAGGAGCTGCTATTGGAATAGATAAACATACTTTAGAAAGAGTTGAATCTTTGGTGAAAATGGGGGTGGATATTATAGCTATAGATTCAGCTCATGGTCATTCTTCTAGAGTATTGAAAATTATTAAATCAATTCGTTTTTCTTTTCCCAGAATTCCATTATTGGCTGGAAACGTAGTGACAAAAGAAGGAGCTAAAGATTTAATAGATGCAGGTTCTACTGTTTTAAAAGTAGGAATAGGATCTGGTTCTATTTGTACTACGAGAGTGATAGCTGGAGTAGGAATGCCTCAAATAACAGCTATTAATGATGTATATGAATATGCTAAAGATAGAAATGTTAATGTGGTTTCCGATGGGGGGATTAGATATTCAGGAGATGTAGTAAAAGCTATTGCGGCAGGGGCTAGTTCTGTTATGATTGGTAGTTTATTCGCAGGAACGGATGAATCTCCTGGAGAAGAAGTTATTTTCCAAGGAAGAAAGTTTAAAACTTATGTTGGTATGGGATCTTTAATTGCTATGAAAAGAGGGAGCAAAGATCGTTATTTTCAATTTAGTGAAAAATCTGTTCCAGAAGGAATAGAAGCTATAGTTCCTTATAAAGGAAAAATGAAAGATACAATTTATCAAATTTGTGGTGGATTGCGTTCTGGAATGGGTTATTGTGGAGTTTCATCTATTACTGAGCTTATGAAAACAGGAAAATTTGTAAGAATCACCAATTCTGGATTAAAAGAAAATCATCCACACAGTGTTAGCATTACAAAAGAAACTCCAAACTATAATACCCGGGACGGGATTTGAACCCGTACGATCGCAATGATCACAGGATTTTAAGTCCTGTGTGTCTACCAATTCCACCACCCGGGTGATATAAAAAGCGAGAAACGGGAATTGAACCCGCGGCCCCGACCTTGGCAAGGTCGTGCTCTACCAACTGAGCTATTCTCGCCAATTCTATACGACAATTTAAAAACACTTTAGTATATATAGCAAATTATTTTTCTTTAATTGAATTTTTTTTCAAAGAAAATTAACGGGATCTATTTCTTTTTTTTTTAATTTCTTAATATTTCTTCAGCTCTATTAATAATTTTTATGGGCATTCCAGATATTTTTGCTACGTGAATTCCAAAACTATGCTCACTTCCTCCAACCATTAGTTTCCGCATGAAAATAATATCATCATCAATTTGTTTTGCAGAAACATGATAATTTTTTATTCTTTTAAAGATAGTACTCATTTCATTTAATTCATGATAATGAGTTGCAAATAAGGTCATAGGACGTAAACTGTTTTCATGTAAAAATTCAACTATAGATTTTGCTATTGAAATTCCATCATAAGTACTTGTTCCTCTTCCTATTTCATCTAAAATAAGAAAACTTCTTTTGGAAATATTATTTAGAATACTTGCTGTTTCGTTCATTTCTACCATAAAAGTGGATTCTCCTAAAGAGATATTATCTGAAGCTCCTACTCTACTAAATATTTTGTCTATTAATCCTATTTCTGCATATTTAGCTGGAACAAAACTTCCAATATGAGCCATAAGTATAATAATAGCTGTTTGACGTAAAATAGCAGATTTTCCGGACATATTTGGTCCTGTTATGATCATAATTTGTTGATCTGATTTATTTAAAATGATATCATTTGGAATGTAAGAAATTTTGGATATAAATTGTCTTTCAATAACTGGATGTCTTCCTTTGATAATGTGTATTTTTAAAGAGTGATTGATTTCTGGTTTTACATAATTATTTTCTAATGCCAGATTAGAGAAGGAGTATAAAACATCTAATTTTGCAATTTCTTTCGCATTTTTTTGTAAATGTTTTATTTTTTCTAGAATTTGATTGATTAAATCATTGAATATTTTTTTTTCCAAAGAGAGTATTTTTTGTTCAGCATTCAAAATTTTCAACTCATAATTTTTTAATTCTTCGGTTATATATCTCCCAGAATTAGCCAACGTTTGTTTTTGAATCCAATGAGATGGTACTTTATATTTTTTTGAAGCTTTTACTTCAAAAAAGTATCCAAAAATATTGTTGTATCCAATTTTTAAGTTGTTTATTCCTGTATTTAATTGTTCTATTTTGCGAAGTTTTTCCAAATATTCTTTTTGCGAAAAATAGAGCATACGAATTTCGTCTAATTCTTTAGAAAATCCTTTTATGATTACATTTCCTTTTCCTTTTTCAATTTGATGTGGAGGATTCTCTTGTATGGTATTAACAATTTTATCAGATATCATTTTACAATCTTGAAAAGAATTTGCGATATCTGTAAGTATTTGAGAATCTTGAGATAAAAAAAATTTTTTTATTTCAGAAATGGAAATCAAAGATTTGTGCAATGTATATATTTCACGAGGAGAAATTTTTCCTATAACCATTTTTGAAATCATTCTTTCTATATCATGAATATCTTTAAGTTTTTTTTTTATAAAATCTCGTAGAATATGATTGGAATATAGTTTTTGAACTATTTGATGACGTTTTTTTATATGAAATATATTTATTAAAGGAAAAAGAATCCAATTTTTTAACAATCGACCTCCCATAGGCGTTATTGTTTGATCCATAATATTGATTAAAGGAACTCCTTCTTTATTCAAAGAATGAAAAATTTCTAGATTTTGAAAGGTAAAGTTATCAATCCACATATGTTCTTCTTTTTTTATTCTTCGTATGTTAGAAATGTGTTTGATATTGAAATGATGTGTATTATGTAGATAAGACAATATCACTCCAGAAGAAATAATTCCTAATTTTAGATCATTAATCCCAAATCCTTTTAGAGAATTTGTCTTGAAATGTGATGTCAATTTTTCATATGCGAGTCCATAATCAAATATCCAATCTTCCATTAAAAAGGTATAATATTTTTTTCTTAAGAATTGATCCACAAATTTTTTTTCTTTTCTTTGAAAAAGAATTTCACTGGGATTAAAAAGTTTTAAATATTGTAATACATTATTTTTTGTATCTTCTGTAACAAAAAATTCTCCTGTAGAAATATCTAGAAAACTCAATCCTAAATTTTTTATTCCTAAATGAATAGAAGCTAAAAAATTGTTTGATTTAGTTTCTAGAATATTTTCATTTATAGCTATTCCTGGTGTCACAAGTTCAGTGACTCCTCTTTTCACAATATTCTTTCCTTTTTTTGGTTCTTCTAGTTGATCACAAATTGCTACGCGTAATCCTGAACGTATTAATTTTGGTAAATAAGTATTTAATGAATGATAAGGAAATCCTGCTAGATGAATATGAGATCGTTTAGTTAAAACAATATTTAATATTTTAGAACATTGAATAGCATCTTTTCCAAAAATTTCATAAAAATCCCCAACTTGAAATAATAAAATTGTATCTGGATATTTAGTTTTTATATTATTATATTGCTGAATTAATGGAGTTACTTCTTTTTTTTTACAATAAAATTTGTCGTTTTTATTCATAAAAAATGTATTTATTTAGAGTAAAATAGAAGATTTTTAATTTATTATCACAATAAAAACCTTATGTCAAAAATATTTAGAGAATATAAAAAATTGGATCTTAATAGGATAACCATAGAGATATCTGAATATTGGAAAAAACATAAGATTCTTCAAAATAACTTTAATTTTTCTAATAAAAAAGAACCGAAAGAATCATTTGTGTTATATGAAGGCCCCCCTTCTTTAAATGGAAAACCAGGAATCCATCACATATTAGCTAGAACTATAAAAGATATTTTTTGTAGATATCATACTCTTAAAGGTAAAAAAGTATTTAGAAAAGCAGGTTGGGATACTCATGGTCTTCCTGTTGAGTTGAATGTTGAAAAAAAAATGGGAATTACTAAAAATGATATAGGAAAAAAAATAAGTGTAAAAGAGTATAATCAATTTTGCAAAAAATTTGTTGATCAATCGTTAAAAGAATGGTTATTTTTTATAGAAAAAATAGGAGATTGGATCAATTTAAAGGATTCATTTTTAACTTGTAATGCGAAATATATAGAAAGTGTATGGTGGTTGATTAAAAAACTATATTGCAAAAATTTAATTTATAAAGATTTTTCTATTCAACCTTATTCTCCTTCTGCAGGAACAGGATTGAGTCATCATGAATTAAATATGCCGGGAACTTACAAAAAAGTGGAACAAATCTCTCCATTTTTAAAATTTAAAGCTATAAAAAATACTCTTCCCAAAAAATTAGAAAATATTTTAGGGGATATATATTTTTTATCATGGACCACTGCTCCTTGGACTCTTCCTTCAAATACTGCATTGGCTGTTGGATATGATATAGACTATATTTTAGTAAGCACTTATAATCCTTACACTTATCAAATAGAAAATATTATTTTTTCTGAAAAATTGATTCATAGAATACTATTATCAAATAAGTTTTATTCTGTTTCAAATCATCTTGAATTAGATTTATCCAATTTCAAAAATTCCAAAGAATATAGAATACCTTATTTAAAGATGAAAAAATTCAAAGGAAAAGAATTAATCTATAGTAAATATGAACAATTATTACCTTGGTTTAAACCTTATCATAACGAAAACAATGCATTTCAAATTATAGAAGGAGATTTTGTAAAGGTAGATGAAGGGACAGGGATTGTTCATGTATCTCCTACATTTGGGATAGAAGATTTTATGATAGCCAAAAAATATAAAATTCCTCCAATGTTGGTTTTAAATGAAGAAAATGTCCTTGTTCCTTTAGTGGATTTGCAAGGTAGATTTATAAATATTTTTCCTCATGGATTTGGAGGAAAATATGTGAAAAATGATTTCAATCCAAAAAATAAAAATCATTTTTCAACAGATGATAAAATTATTTCTTTCTTGGAAAAAGAACAAAAAATATTTAGAAAAGAAAAACACATTCACTTTTATCCACATTGCTGGAGAACAGAAAAACCTATACTTTATTATCCTTTAAATTCATGGTTTATTAAAACAACAGAAGAAAAAAATAAAATGATTTTATTGAATCAAAAAATAAAATGGCATCCTGAATTTACAGGTATAAAACGTTTTGATTCTTGGTTGAAAAACACAAAAGATTGGAATTTATCACGTTCTAGGTACTGGGGGACCCCTCTTCCTATTTGGAGAACAGAAAAAGGAGACGAAGAGATAGTTATTGGGTCTATAAAAGAATTATTTATGGAAATTCAAAAATCTATTCAACATGGATTTATGTCTTATAATATGTTTAAAGATTTTTTACTGGATGATATGAGTAATGATAATTATAACAAAATAGATTTGCATAAACATGTTTTAGATGAAATAATATTAGTGTCTCCAAAAGGAGTACCTATGAAGAGAGAATCTGATTTAGTAGATGTATGGTTTGATTCAGGAGCTATGCCATATGCTCAATTTCATTATCCTTTCGAAAACAAAGAATATATAGATAAAAATCTATTATTTCCTTCTGATTTGGTTTCAGAAGGGATAGATCAAACAAGAGGATGGTTTTTTACTTTGCACACCATTAGTAGTATTTTATTTCATTCTACAGCATATAAAAATGTAATATCAACAGGATTGGTTTTGGATAAAAATGGACATAAAATGTCTAAGAGTAAAGGAAATACCCTAAATCCTTTTGATTTAATCAATAATTATGGACCTGATGCTATACGTTGGTATATCATATTTAATTCCGAACCTTGGGACAATCTTAAATTTAATGTAGAGGGAATTCATACCGTCATCAATAAATTTTTTGGAACATTGTATAATATTTATTCTTTTTTCGTTTTGTATGCTAATATTGATGGTTTTTCTTACAAAGAAGAAGAATGTTTCAATTATACAGAATTAGATTTTTGGATTCTTTCTGAATTGCACTCTATGATTCAAAAAGTAGATAATTATTATTCCAATTATAATCCGACTAAAGTAGCTCGTTTAATTTCATCTTTTGTATTAGATAAATTAAGTAATTGGTACATAAGATTGTGCAGAAGAAGATTTTGGAAGGATCAATATACAGAAAATAAAATATCTGCATATCAAGTTCTTTACAAATGCTTAATTACTGTAGCAAAATTAACTTCTCCTATTATTCCATTTTTTTCTGAAAAGTTATATATAGATTTAAATTCTATTACTAATCAAGAGAACAGAAAAAGTATTCATTGGACATGTTTTCCTAACTATGATCTCAATTTAATTAATAAGGAATTGGAAAATAGAATGTCTTTAATTCAAAGAATAACTACTATGATTTTTTCTATTCGAAAGAAAAATGGAATTAAAATTCGTCAGCCTTTGCAAAAGGTTCTCATTCTGATCTCTGATGAAAAAATATATTTTCAATTGAACAAATCAAAATCATATAAAATACTTTTGAAAGAAGCTAATGTTAAAGAAATAGAATTTTCTGATTCTTATGAAAACTTGGAATTGATTAAACACATTAAACCAAATTATCAATCTTTGGGCCCTAGGTTTGGAAGCAAAATTAGAAGTATTTCCGATGTTATAGAAAAATTCTCCCAAGAAAAAATCAGAGAAATAGAAAAAAATAAAAAATGTGTTATTTTTTTAAGAGGAGAAAAAATTCTTCTTTTTTTAGAAGATGTAAAAATTACTACTGAGTATATTAAGGGTTGGTCTATTTCATTTGAACGTGAATTGACAATAGCATTAGATTTACGAATGACAGATTCTCTTCTAGAAGAAGGGTTCATAAGAGAATTAATTAGACATATACAAAAATTAAGAAAAAAACGTAACTATGATGTAGTTGAAAAAATATTAGTCGACATAAAAACTGTTCAAAAAATACAATCGATTATACAAAAAAACAAAAATTTTCTGTGTCAAGAAACTCTTGCTGTTGATATTTTCTTACAAGAAAAAAATATGAACAAAAAAGAAATGGAATTTTTTTTTGTAGAAAATTTTGAAGAGAAATTATATATACAAATTCGAAAAGTCGAAAAGATATAAGAAAGAAATGGAAGAAAAAGGAAAACAAAGGTATTCTATGGAGGAGAGAAAAGAGTTTCGTAAACTTATACTTGAAAAATTGGAAAAAGCTAAGAAAGATTTATCAATTCTTAAAGATTCTTTTTCTAATAATCAGGATAATGGAACAGATGATACTTATCCAACTTTTAAAGCTTTTGAAGAAGGATCGGAAACCTTAAGTAAAGAACAGAATGCTCAAATTTTGGAACACTTACAGAAATTCATAAACAGTTTAAATGCTGCTTTAATCAGAGTAGAAAATAAAGATTATGGAATTTGTAGAATAACAAAGAAATTAATTCCTAAAGGGCGTCTAATGGCTGTACCTCACACTACTTTAAGTATAGAAGGAAAAAAACTTGTAGAAAAAAGAAACAAGTAAATTTTAATTTTTTGAAAAAAATTTTTTTAATTGTTTTTTCTGTTTTATTGATAGATCAAATCTTAAAAGTTTATATAAAAACTCATTTTGAATTGGGAAGTGGGGTTTCCATATTTCCTTTTTTTTGGATTTTTTTTATTGAAAATCCTGGAATGGCTTATGGTTTTTATCTTGGAATAGGATATAATGGAAAAATATTGTTAAGTATATTTCGTCTTTTTTTAGTTTTATTAATATTTTTTTTCCTTTATAAGAATATGAAGAAAGAATCTTCTGATTCTTTAATTATTCCTACTAGTTTGATTTTATCAGGAGCTATAGGAAATTTTTTAGATAGTGCTTTGTATGGATTATTATTTGATACGGGGACAATTTATAGTGAAAAACATCATAAATGGATTCCATATTTAGGAAAATCTAAAATAAATTTTTTTTTTAATGAAAAAGGATATGCTTCCTTTATGGAAGGATGTGTTGTAGATATGTTTTATTTTCCTATAATAGATACTCATTTTCCTAATTGGATTCCTTTTTTTGGAGGATTTCATTTTCAATTTTTTAAACCTATTTTTAATATAGCCGATATATCTATATTTATTGGTGTTATTTTATTTTTCATATATAGAAACAAAATTGGGAATGTAAAATTTTTGTGATATTTATTATTTTTTTGAGAATTATAAAAATCTCTATAGATTTGTACTACCCTGATTTCCATTGTTACGAATATTGTTAAGAATAAAATTTGATTTGCCGGTGTAGCTCAGTTGGTCAGAGCACGTGATTTGTAATCTCGGGGTCGTGGGTTCGAATCCCTCTACCGGCTTGTTTTGGGGAGATACTCAAGTCTGGTTAACGAGGACAGACTGTAAATCTGTTGGCTTTGCCTTCGCAGGTTCGAATCCTGCTCTCCCCATTTATAAAAAGTGAAGCGGAAGTAGCTCAGTTGGTAGAGCATCAGCCTTCCAAGTTGAATGTCGCGGGTTCGAATCCCGTCTTCCGCTCTAAATAAATGAGAATATTATTATGTATGGCCAATGTAGCTCAGTGGTAGAGCACTTCCTTGGTAAGGAAGAGGGCACGGGTTCAATTCCCGCCGTTGGCTTTTTTTGAACTTTTTAATAATTTTATCATGGCAAAAGAAAAATTTAAACGAGACAAACCACATTTAAATATAGGAACAACAGGTCATGTAGATCATGGAAAAACGACTTTGACTGCTTCTATTACAAAAGTATTATCGGAAATAGGATTAGCAGAAGAGAAAAGTTTTGATTCCATAGACAATGCTCCTGAGGAAAAAGCTAGAGGTATTACGATTAATACATCTCATGTAGAGTATGAAACAGAAAAACGACATTATGCTCATGTCGATTGTCCTGGACATGCAGATTATGTAAAAAATATGATAACAGGAGCAGCTCAAATGGATGGAGCTATTTTAGTAGTAGCGGCGACAGATGGTCCTATGCCTCAAACTAGAGAACATATATTGTTAGCTCGTCAGGTAGGAGTTCCTAAAATTGTAGTATTTATGAATAAAGTGGATCAGGTTGATGATCCTGAATTATTGGAATTGGTAGAAATGGAAATTAGAGAATTACTTTCTAAATATGAATATGATGGTGAAAATATTCCTATTGTACAAGGATCAGCTTTAGGGGCTTTAAATGGAGAAAAAAAATGGGTTGAAAAGATTAAAGATCTTATGAAAATATTAGATGATTACATTCCTGAACCTGTTAGAGAAATGGATAAACCATTTTTAATGCCTGTAGAAGATGTTTTCACTATAACAGGAAGAGGAACAGTGGCTACAGGTCGTATAGAAAGTGGAATGATTAATACTGGAGATTTAGTGGATATTATAGGGATGGGAGATAAAAAATTATCTTCTACTGTAACAGGAGTTGAAATGTTTAGAAAAATATTGGATAAAGGTCAAGCTGGAGATAATGTAGGACTTTTGTTACGGGGAATAGAAAAAAAAGATATTCGAAGAGGAATGGTTATTGGAAAACCAGGATCCGTGAAACCTCATAAAAAGTTTAAATCTGAAGTATATATTCTCACAAAGGAAGAAGGAGGACGACACACTCCTTTTCATAATAAATATCGTCCTCAATTTTATTTGAGAACAACAGATGTTACAGGAGAAATTCATCTTCCAGAGGGAGTAGAAATGGTAATGCCGGGTGATAATGTTTCTATGGAGGTGGAATTGCATCAGCCTATTGCATTGAGTGAAAACTTACGTTTTGCCATTCGTGAGGGAGGAAAAACTGTAGGAGCAGGACAAGTTATTCAGATAATGGATTAATATTCTTATTTTTGATACGGATGTAGCTCAGTTGGTAGAGCATCGGTCTCCAAAACCGAAGGTCGTAAGTTCGATTCTTACCGTCCGTGCATGATTTTTCACAAAAATCGTAGTATGAAAAAAAATAATTTTTTTTTGGAAGTTTATGATGAATTTTTTCATTGTATTACATGGCCTAAGTGGGAAGATTTACAAGGAACAACAATAATGGTATCTTTTTTTTCTATATTTCTATCCATATTTTTATATGGAGTAGATGTTTTTTTCATTTTTTTAATTAAGAGATTATTTTCTCTATAATAAAATTGTATGAGTGATTTGGATAGAAAATGGTATGTCATTAAAACTATTAGTGGACAAGAGAATAAAGTGAAATCATATATTGAGAATGAAATTAGAGATAATGGATTTCAAGAACATATAGGAAAAGTATTGGTTCCTATAGAAAAAGTTATACAAATGAGAAAAGGAAAAAAAATTCATAGAGAAAAAGTTCATTATCCCGGATATGTCATGGTGGAAGCCAATTTAGAAGGAGAAGCTGTTCATGCGATTAAAAATGTTCCTGGAGTTATTAATTTTTTAAGTGAAGGAAAAGGAAGTTCCGCTGTTCCTATCCCTATGAGAAAAGAAGAAGTTAATAAAATGTTGGGAAAAATAGATGAATTATCTGAAAATTATGAAAATATTAGTATTCCTTTCGTAGTTGGAGAAACGATTAAAGTTATAGATGGTCCTTTTACTGGTTTTAATGGGACCATTGAAAAGATTAATGAAGAAAAAAGAAAATTAGAATTAGCTGTTTTGATTTTTGGTAGAAAAACTCCATTGGAATTAAATTTTACACAAATAGAAAAAATTTAAAATTGGATCATGACTAAAGAAAATAAAAGAATTATAAAAAGGATTAAAATTCAAAAAATAAATGGAGGAAAGGCGAGTCCAGCTCCACCAGTAGGACCTATTTTAGGAAGTTCTGGAGTCAATATAATGGAATTTTGTAAACAATACAATTTTCGTACTCAAGAAAGAAAAGGAGAAATATGTCCAGTGGTCATAACTGTATATGAAGATAAATCATTTTCTTTTATTATCAAGAAACCTCCGGTTTCTATTCAATTATTGAACATGATGAAAAAAGAAAAAGGATCTAAAGAATCTAATAGATCCAAAATTGGAAAAATCAGTTTAGATCAAATTAAAATGATTGCAAAAAATAAAATAGAAGATTTGAATTGTATTTCAATTCAGTCTGCTATATCTATGATTTCTGGAACCGCAAGATCTATGGGAATAGAAATAGAAACCTAAAAATATTCCATTTCATCATATGTCAAGAAAACTAACCAAAAACAGAAAAAAAATTTTAGAAAAAATTTCTAATAAAAAATATTCTTTGGAAGAAGCTGTTCTTCTTATCAAGGAAGTAACCTTTGTGAAGTTTGATGCCTCTATTGACATTTCTGTGCATCTTGGAATTGATGTTCGTTTACCCAATCAAATGGTTAGAGGAACGGTTAAATTACCTCATGGAACAGGAAAAAATGTTTGTATTTTAGCTTTAGTAGATAAAGAAAAGGAATCAGAATCTAAAGAAGCTGGTGCTGATTATGTTGGATTAGATTATATTGAAAAAATTAAATCTGGATGGACAAATGTTGATATTATTGTTGCTACTCCTTCTATTATGAATCAGTTAGGAACTATAGGAAAAATATTAGGACCCAAAGGCTTGATGCCAAATCCTAAAATGGATACTGTTTCTAAAAATCCAGGTAAGTCTATCAAAGAGATTAAATCTGGGAGAATTTCTTTTAAAGCAGATCGTTATGGAATTGTTCATGCTTCAATAGGAAGAGTTTCTTTTTCAAATCAATATTTACTGAATAACATAAAAGAATTTATGATGACAATTATTCGAAACAAACCTTCTACTTCCAAAGGTGTTTATATTAAGAGTATTCATTTATCTGCCACTATGAGCAATAGTATTCCATTGGATTCAAAAAGCTTTTTGAACACATGAATATAAAAAATAAAAAAATAAAGAAAAAAAATTGTTGGAATTAGTTTCTATATTATCTGAAAATGAAACAATATATTTCATTGATATATCCGATTTAAATTCTAATCAAATATCTGTTTTTAGAAAAAATTTTCATGAGTTCAACATTAGGATGAAAGTAGTCAAAAATACTTTGTTGAAAAAAGCTTTAGAAAAAATAAACAACAAAAAGTTTGATTCATTTTTTTCTATTTTGAATGGAAATACTACTATTTTATTTTCAAATTTTGAAAAAGGAAATATTGCTTCAAAAATAATAAAACATTTTCATATTCAAGAAAGAATTGAAAAACCATATTTAAAAGGAGCTTATGTTCAGGAATCTTTTTATTTTGGAAATAAAGATTTGGATTTTCTGATCAACATTAAATCCAAAGAAGATTTGATTGTTGATATATTGCATATTCTCCAATTTCCAATGAAAAATATTATTTTATCTTTTTTAAATTCGACGAAACATAAAGTATGTGGAATTTTAGAATCTTTATCTTCTAAATCATTATAAAAAAAAATAATTATGATAGAAAAGCTGGCAGAACAATTAGTGAATTTAACTGTTAAACAAGTTAATGAATTGGCCTTAATCTTAAAAAAAAAATATGGAATAGAGCCATCTAGTTTGGTAAAATCGGAAAATTTATCTTCTCAAGAAGAGAAGATCTCTAAAAAAGAGGAAAAAAATATTTTTAACATAATTTTGAAATCATCTGGAAATTCTAAATTATCCGTGGTGAAATTGGTGAAAGAAACAACTGGAAAAGGACTTAAGGAATCTAAGGATTTAGTAGATAATATTCCTAGTGTTCTTAAAGAATCTGTGAATAAAAAAGAAGCAGAAGATTTAAAAAATAAATTTGAAGAAATAGGAGCTGAAGTAGAATTGAAATAATATAGTTTTTTTTTTAAAATAATATCCATTAAACTAAAATTGGTGAATACAGAGAATACAGAAAAAATATCAGAAAGAATTACTTTTTCTTCAGTAGCAAAACAAGTCGAGTATCCTGATTTTTTGGACATCCAAATAAAGTCATTTAAAGAATTTTTTCAATTAGATACAAAACCTGAAAACAGGAAGAATGAGGGGTTATTCAAAGCTTTTACAGAAAATTTTCCAATTTCAGATGCAAGAAATTCTTTTGTTTTAGAATTTAAAGGTTATTCTATAGATTCTCCTAGATATTCTATAGAAGAATGTATTGAAAGAGGATTAACTTATAGTGTTCCTTTGAAAGCTAAATTAAAATTGTATTGTACAGATCCTGAACACGAAGATTTTGAAACAGTCTATCAAGATGTTTATTTAGGAACATGTCCTTATATGACTCCTTCTGGTTCATTTATTTTTAATGGAGCAGAAAGGGTAATTGTTTCTCAATTACATCGTTCTCCAGGGGTCTTTTTTGGTCAATCTCATCATGCTAATGGAACTAAACTTTATTCTGCTAGAATTATTCCATTTAAGGGTTCATGGATAGAATTCGCTACGGACATTAATAATGTTATGTATGCATATATCGATAGAAAGAAAAAATTACCAATGACAACTTTATTGCGTTCTATAGGATATGAAAGAGATAAAGATATATTGGAAATTTTTGACTTAGCTGAAGAAATTAAAATTACAGATGAGAGCAAGAACATTTTAAATAGAACTTTGGCGGCTAGAATTTTAAGAATATGGCATGAAGATTTTGTGGATGAAGATACAGGAGAAGTGGTTTCTATAGAAAAAAATGAAATTCTTATAGATAGAGATGTTCTTTTAAAAGAAGAACATATTGATCTTCTGAAGAATCATGAAATAAAAACTGTTTTGTTGCATAAAGAAGGAGGAAGAAAAAAAGATTATTCAATTATTTATAACACCTTACACAAGGATCCAACTAACTCAGAAAAAGAAGCAGTAGAATATATTTATAGACAACTTAGAAACACGGAACCTCCGGATGAGGAAACTGCTAGAGGAGTTATAGATAAACTTTTTTTTTCTGATACTAGATACAGTTTAGGGCCTGTAGGAAGATACAGATTAAATAAACGTCTTGAATTAAATATAGATCCAAATCACTTGGTTTTAACAAAAAAAGATATTATTGCGATTGTAGATCATTTAAATGCTTTGTTTAATTCTAAAAGAGAAGTAGATGATATTGATCATTTATCTAATAGACGTGTTAGAACTGTTGGAGAACAACTTTATACTCAATTTAGCATTGGTTTAGCAAGAATGGCTAGAACTATAAGAGAAAGAATGAATGTTCGTGATAATGAAGTTTTCATGCCAGTAGATCTTATTAATGCTAAAACTTTGTCATCGGTAATCAATACTTTTTTTGGAACGAATCAATTATCTCAATTTATGGATCAGACAAATCCTTTATCTGAAATCACTCATAAAAGAAGACTTTCAGCTTTAGGTCCTGGTGGTTTATCTAGAGAAAGAGCTGGTTTTGAAGTTAGAGATGTTAATTACTCTCATTATGGAAGATTGTGTCCAATTGAAACACCAGAAGGCCCCAACATAGGATTAATATCTTCTCTTTCTGTATTTGCAAAAATAAATAATATGGGTTTTGTAGAAACCCCTTACAGAACAGTTTTTCAGAAAAAAGTAGATTTAAAATCCGAGGTAAAATATTTAAGTGCAGAAGAAGAAGAAGGAAAAATTATAGCACAAGCTAATGCTATTGATCAATATGGAAATTTTTTATCTGATAGAATTATAGCTCGTGAAGATGGAGATTTTCCGATAGTACAATCCAATCAAGTAGATTATATTGATGTAGCTCCTAATCAAATAGCTTCTATTTCTGCTTCCTTAATTCCTTTTTTGGAACATGATGATGCTAATAGAGCACTTATGGGTTCTAATATGATGCGTCAAGCTGTTCCATTATTAAAACCTGATGCTCCTATTGTAGGAACTGGATTGGAACAACAGGTTGCAAGGGATTCTCGGATTTTAATTAATGCAAAAAAAAATGGAATAGTCGAGTATATTGATTCAAAAAAGATAATTGTTCGTTATGATAAAACAGATAAAGAAGCTTTAGTTAGCTTTGATGATGATGTTCAGGTTTATGATCTTATTAAATTTAGAAAAACGAATCAAAATACATGTATTAATTTGAAGCCTATTGTAAAAAAGGGAATGAGAATTGTAAAAGGACAAATTTTGTGTGAAGGTTATGCGACAGAAAATGGAGAATTAGCTTTAGGAAGAAATTTGAAAGCAGCTTTTATTCCGTGTAACGGGTATAATTTTGAAGATGCTGTTTTAATTTCTGAGAAAGTAGTTAGTGAAGATTGGTTTACTTCTATACATATAGATGAATATTCTTTAGATGTTCGTGATACAAAATTAGGAATGGAAGAATTAACTAATGATATTCCTAATGTTAGTGAAGAAGCTACTAAAGATTTGGATGAAAATGGGATCATAAGAGTTGGAGCAGAGGTTAAACCTGGAGATATTCTTATTGGTAAAATAACACCTAAAGGAGAATCTGATCCGACTCCAGAAGAAAAATTATTGAGAGCTATTTTTGGAGATAAAGCAGGAAATGTAAAAGACGCTTCTTTAAGAGCCGAACCATCTTTATTTGGAGTAGTTATAGATACAAAGCTTTTTATCAGAAGTATAAAGGATAAGCAAACTAGAACACAGGACAAAATAAAAATAGAATGTTTAGAAAAAAAATATGAAAAAAAATTTTTAGATCTTAGAAATCTTTTAATAAAAATTATTTTCTGTTTTAAATGGAAATTATGTAACAGTTCCGTTTTCAATGAAAAAAATAAGGAGATTATAGCTAAAGGAAGCAAGTTTAATATAAAAAAACTTGAAAAAATATCGGATTATATAGGAGTTTTTTCTAATAGTTGGACAGATGATCCTGAAACTAACGATTTGATTTCTGAAATTTTGCATAATTATCAAATAGCAGTAGGCGATTTGACTAGTATTTTAAAACATAAAAAATTTTCTATTACAGTTGGAGATGAGCTACCTTCAGGAATCATTAAAATGGCAAAAGTATATATTGCAAAAAAAAGAAAATTAAAAGTAGGAGATAAAATGGCAGGAAGACATGGAAATAAGGGAGTCGTTGCACGTATACTTAGAGTAGAAGATATGCCATTTTTAGAAGATGGGAGTCCAGTGGATATTGTTTTAAATCCATTGGGAGTTCCTTCTAGAATGAACATAGGACAAATATATGAAACAGTGCTCGGTTGGGCAGGTCAGAAATTAAATAGAAAATTTTCTACTCCTATATTTGATGGAGCTACAATAGATCAAATTTGTGAATATACAGATAAAGCTAAAATTCCTCGTTTTGGAACTACTTATTTGTTTGATGGAGGAACAGGAGAAAAGTTTGATCAACCGGCTACTGTTGGAGTAATATATATGTTAAAATTGGGTCATATGGTTGATGACAAAATGCATGCTCGTTCAATAGGCCCTTATTCTTTAATCACTCAACAACCTTTAGGTGGAAAAGCCCAATTTGGAGGTCAGCGTTTTGGAGAAATGGAAGTGTGGGCATTAGAAGCTTTTGGAGCTTCTAATATTTTGCGTGAAATATTAACAGTTAAATCAGATGATGTAGTAGGAAGAGCTAAAACTTATGAAGCTATAGTAAAGGGGGAACCCATGCCTGAACCCAATAATCCAGAATCTTTTAATGTTCTTTGCTATGAATTAAAAGGATTAGGATTAGATATACGTTTAGAAGAGTGATATTTTTTCATTATATGTGTAAAATCAATGAATAGAAAGAAAAACAACAAGTTTAATAAAGTAACTATTAGGTTAGCTTCTCCAGAAGCTATATTGAAAGAATCTCATGGAGAAGTATTAAAACCGGAAACTATAAATTATCGCACTCATAAACCAGAAAGAGATGGTCTTTTTTGTGAACGGATTTTTGGTCCAGTGAAAGATTATGAATGTGCATGTGGAAAATATAAGAGAATTCGTTATAAAGGAATTGTTTGTGATAGATGTGGAGTTGAAGTGACCGAAAAAAAGGTTAGAAGAGAACGTATGGGGCATATTAGTCTAGTCGTTCCTGTTGTTCATATTTGGTGTTTTCGAACTTCTCCAAATAAAATTGGATATTTGTTGGGGTTACCTGCTAAAAAACTTGAAATGATTATTTATTATGAACGATATGTTGTCATTCAAGGAGGATCAGCTTTTCGTTCAGATGGATCTTCTTTTCAAAAAGGTGATTTTTTAACTGAAGAAGAATATTTACATATTTTAAACAAACTTCCAAAAGGAAATCAACAATTAGAAGATTCTGATCCAAATAAATTTATTGCTAAAATGGGAGCAGAATGTATAGAAGAGCTTCTCAATCGTATTGATTTAGATATTTTATCATCTGAATTAAGAAATCAAGCTCACCATGAAACTTCTAAACAAAGACGCATTGAAGCATTGAAACGGTTACAAGTAGTAGAAGCTTTCAGAGAAGGAAAAAATGGAGGGACACCGTCTTGGATGATTATTCATGTGTTGTCTGTCATTCCCCCTGAATTGAGACCCTTAGTTCCTTTAGATGGAGGTCGTTATGCTGCTTCTGATATGACAGATTTATATCGTCGTGTACTTATAAGAAATAATCGTTTAAAAAGACTTATAGAAATTAAAGCTCCTGAAGTCATTTTAAGAAATGAAAAAAGAATGCTTCAGGAAGCGGTAGATTCTCTTTTTGATAATTCAAGAAAAGTATCTGCAGTAAAATCGGAAGCTAATCGTCCTTTAAAATCTTTATCAGATGCTTTAAAAGGGAAACAAGGTCGTTTTAGACAAAATCTTCTTGGTAAAAGGGTAGATTATTCTGCAAGATCAGTTATTGTTGTTGGTCCACATTTAAAATTACATGAGTGTGGGCTTCCTAAAGATATGGCAGCAGAACTTTATAAACCTTTTATTATACGTAAATTAATAGAAAGAGGAATAGTGAAAACTGTCAAATCTTCCAAAAAAATCATTGATAAAAGAGATCCTATGATATGGGATATTCTAGAAAATGTTTTAAGAGGACATCCTATATTATTAAATAGAGCTCCTACTTTACATAGATTAGGAATTCAAGCTTTTCAACCAAAATTAATAGAAGGAAAGGCTATTCAATTGCATCCTTTAGTTTGCGCTGCTTTTAATGCGGATTTTGATGGAGATCAAATGGCTGTTCATTTGCCATTATCATATGGTGCTATTTTGGAAGCTCAACTTTTAATGTTGGCCTCTCAAAATATATTAAATCCTGCTAATGGATCTCCGATTACAGTTCCTTCTCAAGATATGGTACTAGGATTATATTATATGACAAAGCCTTTGTTATCAGATTCTAAAGATAAAGTTAAAGGAGAAGGACTTATTTTTTATTCACCAGAAGAAGTAGTAATAGCATATAATCAAAGAGTAGTCGATTTACATGCTTTAATTAAGGTAAAAGTAAATATTCGTGAAGAAGATAAATTTTCGAATAGATTAATAGAAACGACTGTAGGTAGAGTATTGTTCAATCAAGTAGTTCCTCAAAAAGTCGGATTTATTAATGAATCTTTGACAAAGAAATCTTTAAGAGAAATTATAGGTAAAATTTTGTATCTTACAGATGTTCCTACTACTGCTAATTTTTTAGATGATATTAAAGAATTAGGTTTCTATAATGCATTTAAAGGGGGTCTTTCTTTTGGATTAGGAGATATCATTATCCCTGATAATAAAAAAGACATGGTTGATTATGCTATCAAACAGGTTGATAATGTCAAAATGAATTATAACATGGGATTGATAACAAATAACGAACGTTATAATCAAGTTATAGATATATGGACCAATACCAATGCTATGCTTACAGAAAGAGTAATGAAATATATGCGAGAAGATCGACAAGGATTTAATCCTGTATATATGATGTTGGATTCTGGAGCTAGAGGATCTAAAGAACAAATACGTCAACTTTCTGGAATGCGTGGATTAATGGCAAAACCTCAAAAAGCTGGATCTTCTGGAGGAGAAATTATTGAAAATCCCATTATCTCCAATTTTAGAGAGGGACTTTCTATTTTGGAATATTTTATATCCACTCATGGTGCTCGTAAAGGATTAGCAGATACAGCATTAAAAACAGCAGATGCTGGATATCTTACTAGACGTTTAGTTGATGCGGCTCAAGATGTGATTATCAAAATGGAAGACTGTAATACTTTACGTGGTTTGGAAATATCTGCATTAAAAAAAAATGAAGAGATAGTAGAAACTTTATTTGATAGAATTTTAGGTCGTATATCTTTAAATGATGTTTATCACCCAAAATACGATCAATTGATAATCTCTTCTGGGGATATGATAGACGAAAAAATAGCAAAAATAATTGATCAATCTGGAATTGAAATGGTAGAGGTTAGATCTCCTTTAACTTGTGAAGCAAAAATGGGGATTTGTTCTAAATGTTATGGTCGTAATTTATCAACAGGAGAAATAGTTAAAAAAGGAGAGGCAGTAGGAGTTATAGCAGCTCAATCTATTGGAGAACCAGGAACTCAATTAACATTGCGTACTTTTCATGTTGGGGGAACAGCAGGTAATATTACTGAATCTTCACAAATCAGAGCTAAATATGATGGAATTGTAGAATTCGAAGATTTAAAAATTGTAAAAACGAAAAAAGATTCTGAGGAAATAGGAATAGTAGTTTCTAGATCTACAGAAATGAAACTTTTTAATCAAAAAAAATCATCTATTTTGATGATTAATAACATTCCTTATGGAGCTTCCTTGTATGTAAATCATGGAGATCTGTTAAAAACAGGAGATATGATTTGTAAATGGGATTTATATAATGCAGTTATTGTTGCAGAGTTTTCCGGAATTATATCTTATCAACATTTAGAACAAGGTGTTACTTTTCAAGTTGAAATAGATGAACAAACTGGATTTCAAGAAAAAGTAATAACAGAAGTAAGAAATAAAAATTTAGTTCCAACATTAAAAATACTGAATGATAAAAACGAAGAATTAAAAGTATATAATCTCCCAGTGGGAGCTCATTTAATGGTGGAAAATGAAGAAAAAATAGATGTAGGAAAAATTTTAGTTAAAGTTCCTAGAAAATCTGCTAAATCTGGAGATATAACAGGGGGATTGCCTCGTTTATCTGAATTATTTGAAGCACGAAATCCTTCTAATCCAGCAGTGGTTTCAGAAATGGATGGAATAGTGAGTCATGGAAAAATAAAAAGAGGAAATAGGGAAATTATTGTAGAATCTAAAACAGGAGAGATCAGAAAATATCTTGTCAAATTATCTAATCAAATACTTGTTCAAGAAAATGATTATGTAAAAGCAGGAATGCCTCTATCAGATGGGGCCGTTACTCCTAATGATATTTTAAATATAAGAGGACCTAGAGCTGTTCAAGAATATTTAGTTAAAGAAATACAAGAAGTCTACCGTTTGCAAGGTGTAAAAATAAATGATAAACATTTTGAAGTTATTGTTTTGCAAATGATGAGAAAAGTCGAAGTTATAGATGTAGGTGATACTAAATTTTTAGAAGGAAATATAGAATATAAAGATGACTTTATAGAAGAAAATGATAGAATTTATCAGATGAAAGTAGTTGAAGATTCTGGAAATTCCACTATTTTCAAAATAGGTGATATTATTAATTATAGAGATTTGAGGAATGAAAATGCCGTTTTAAAATACAAAAATAAAAAATTGATAAAAACTAGAAATGCAATTCCTGCTACTGCTAGACCGATATTACAAGGAATAACACGAGCTGCTTTGCAAACCAAATCTTTTATATCAGCAGCTTCATTTCAAGAAACAACAAAAGTTTTAAGTGAAGCCGCGATAAGTAGCAAAACTGATTATTTATATGGATTGAAAGAAAATGTGATAGTGGGGCATAAAATTCCTGCAGGAACTGGATTAAGAGAATATGAAAATGTTCATCCAGAAATTTTGCAATAAATCTATGAAGATTTTTTTTTGATTTTTTCCCATTGGTTTTTTATATATGCTGTTTTGTTGAAAATGATTTTATCAAATTTAACATTTTCCACATAAAAATAACCAATTCTTTGGAACTGATAATGGTCTCCTTTTTTTGCTTTTTTTAAAGAAGGTTCTGCATAACCTATAATTTTATCTTTTGATTTGGGATTTATACATGTATGAAAATCTACGTCTGGATTTCTTTTCAAAAAAAGAGGATTATATAAATTAATCTCTATAGGAAAAGAATGTTTTATGGAGACCCAGTGCAAAGTGCTTTTTGTTCTTCCTTTTTCTTCTATTTTTTCTTTTTTTCCAGATTTGCTTTTGGGATCATAAGTACAGTGTATTTCCTGAATTTCTCCTTTAGAATTTTTGAGAATAGAATTAGCCTTTATAATGTAAGCATTTTTAAGTCTGACTTCTTTTCCAATACTAAGACGAAAAAAATTCTTTTTTTGTTTTTCCAAAAAATCGTCTTCTTCAATATATATAAATTTAGAAAAGGGTATTTTTCTATTTCCAAAATTAGTATTTTCCGGATTATTTTCTGCTTCTATCCATTCAGTAGTATTAATTGAATAATTATCAATGATCAATTTTATTGGATGAAATACTACCATTACTCTAGGAGCAATCTTATTTAAATGTTCTCTTATCCAAAATTCTAGAAGAGATATATCAATGATATTATTTCTTTTTGTAATTCCTATTTTATGAACAAAATTTTTTAAAGCTATTGAAGTATATCCTTTACGACGTAATCCAGATATTGTTAAGATACGAGGATCATCCCAAGATTGAATAATTTTTTTTTCTATTAAATATTGAATTTTTCTTTTACTAGTTATAGTATGACTTAAATTTAATCTTGAAAACTCTATTTGTTTAGGTCTTATTTTTTCAGAATCATGAATTTGATCTAAATACCAATTATATAACGGACGTCTATTTTCAAATTCTAACGAGCATAAAGAATGTGATATTTGTTCAAAATAATCACATTGACCATGAGTCCAATCATAAGTGGGATAAATACACCATTGATTTCCAGTTCTGTGATGTTTTTCATGCAAAATTCTATACATAATTGGATCTCGCATATTCATATTTGGAGAACTCATATTAATTTTAGCTCTTAAAACACAAGAACCTTCCCTAAAAAATCCGTTTTTCATTTTTTCGAATAAATACAAATTTTCATTTATAGATCTGTTCCTGTAATTACTATGAATTCCACTTTCGAAAGGACTTTTTCTTTGAAATTGGATGATTTTTTGGGATTGATCATCTACATAAGCTTTGTTTTCTTTAATTAATTTCACAGCCCACTCATAAAGCTTATGAAAATAATCTGAGGCATAGCTTTCTCTATCCCATTTAAACCCTAAGAAAAGAATGTCTTTTTTTATAGATTCTATAAAATTCCTATTTTCTACTATAGGATTAGTATCATCAAATCTTAAATTAACTGGAGATTTGTATTTTTTTCCTAATTCAAAATTGAGACATATAGCTTTTACATGTCCAATATGAAGATATCCATTCGGTTCGGGAGGAAAACGAAATCTAATCTTTTCAACAGGAAATCCATTGTTTATATCTTCCTCTATAATTTTTTCAATAAAATGTAGATGTGATTCTATTCCAATAAAAAATTTATAATTAGAAATCAATTCTAATGCGAATATAATTAATTTTTTGAAAAAAATATATTTTTGCTATATTATTTTTAATAGTTAAAACTTGAATTATTTAGAAACTGTTCAGTGGATTTTTAAACGTCTTCCAATTTATCAGACATCAGGGTTAAAATCCTATAAACCAGGTTTGAAAAGAATACTCAATTTTTGTTCTCATTTAGGAAATCCCCAAAATTTTTTTAAAAGCATCCATGTAGGCGGAACAAATGGAAAAGGATCTACAGTTCATATGTTATCTTCTATTCTGCAAGAAGAAAAATATAAAATTGGATTATTTACTTCCCCTCATTTAATAGATTTTAGGGAAAGAATCACCTGTAATGGTGTTTTAATAGAAAAAGATTTCGTTGTTGATTTCATTAGAAAAAATCAAAAATTTATAGAAAATGAAAAAATTTCATTTTTTGAAATGAATACAGCTTTAGCTTTTCAATATTTTAAAGAAAGACAAGTAAATATAGCAATTATTGAAGTAGGACTGGGGGGCAGGTTGGATTCCACTAACCTTATAATCCCAGAAATATCTGTTATCACAAACGTCAGCATAGACCATACAGAAACTCTTGGAAATAGCAAATTAAAAATAGCCTTTGAAAAAGCAGGAATCATTAAAAAAAATGTATCAGTAATAATAGGAAGAAAAATCTCAAAAGAGATACAATTTATTTTTTTTAAAGAAGCTTTAAAAAAAAATTCGCCAATCTATTTTTCTGTAAAAGAAAAGGAAGATTTTAAATATAAAATGCCTTTCGAAGCAGATTATCAAGATTTAAATAGAAGTGTTGTATTAAAAACTGTAAATATTTTACATTATAGAAAAAATATAATTGTATCTAATCAATCCATAAAAAAAGGATTAAAAAATGTAATCAAAAACACAAATTTTAAAGGTCGTTGGCAGATTTTACAAAATAAACCAAAAATTGTTTGTGATATAGCTCATAATGAAGAAGGCATTGATATGATAAATCATCAATTAAAAAAAGAATCTTATAATAAATTGCATTTGGTTTTAGGTTTTGTGAAAGAGAAAGAAGTAGAAAAGCTATTAAAATATTTTCCAATTGAATCTTTCTATTACTTTTGTCAACCAAAAATTGATAGAAAATTCCCCATAGATGACCTAAAAATATTGGTTCATAAAATGTTTAAAAATAGAAGTAAAATCAGTTTCTATTCTTCTGTAGAAAAAGCTTTTTTATCTGCTAAAGAAAGAGCTGATAAAAATGATTTAATTTTAATAAGTGGAAGTACGTTTATTGTATCTGAAGTTTTATTATATTATTTATAATAATTTTTTTCTTACATTTGAGTAAATGAAAATATGAAAAAGGGCAATTAGCTCAGTTTGGTTTAGAGCATCTGTTTTACAAGCAGGAGGTCACTGGTTCAAATCCAGTATTGCCCACGGTTTTTAAAATAAAATTCAAAATTCTTTCTTTTTCTTTTGGATGAAACCATGTTACCGAAGAATCTTTTTTGTACCAAGTTAATTGTCTTTTAGCGTATCTTCTAGTATTTGTTTTTATTTTTTCTATAGTTTCATTTAAACAATTTTTTTTTGACAAAAAAAATTCAAAAATTTCTTTATACCCTATAGTTTGTAAACTATTTAAGTGTCTATGACAAAAATAGAGTTTTGCTTCATCTAATAGACCTGTTTTAATCATATTTTCTACTCTATTATTTATTCTAGAATAAATTTCATGTCTAGACAAAATCAATCCGATTTTCAAAATTGAAAAATTTCTTTTTTTTGGTCTTTTTTTCGAAAAAAAGAAAGGATCATGTCCTGTTGATTTTACGATTTCTAAATATCGTATTAAACGTCTAGGATTATGAATGTCTATTATTGATTCATTTTGTTTTTTTAATTTTTTAAATTCTTTTTGTAAAAAAGATATTCCATTTTTTTGAAAATGAAAAATCAAATCATTTCTAACATTTAAGTCTATTTTAGGAAAATCAGATAATCCTTCTGTTATAGCTTTTTCATATAATCCAGATCCTCCTACCATAATCAGTATGGAATATTTTTCAAATAATTTTGATATTTTTTCTAAACAGTCTATTTCAAAAAGTTTAGCATTATAAATCTGATAAATACTTAAATGACCGATAAAATGATGAGGGATTCGATATAATTCTTCTATTGTAGGCATAGAAGTTCCTATCCTTAGTTCTTTATAAAATTGTCTAGAATCACTAGATAAAATTTCGGTTTTTAATTTTTCAGCTAAAAATAAAGAAATGTCAGTTTTTCCAACACATGTTGGTCCCAAGATAAAAATGATAAATTTTCGATTCAATTCAATATTGAAATGTATTTGCATTTAATTTAGATAATCTAGAATGCATCCAATAATCGGCTAATACCAAAGCAGTCATAGATTCTACAATGGGAATTGCACGTGGCAATACACAAGGATCATGTCTTCCTTTTCCTTCCATAATAACAAAATTTCCATGTCTATCTATAGTTTTTTGTTTTTGCATGATTGTAGCTACAGGTTTAAATGCTATTCTAAAATAAATATCCATTCCATTTGATATCCCTCCTTGTATTCCTCCGGATAAGTTTGTTTTAGTTTTTCCATTCTTATGAAAAGGATCATTATGTTGAGATCCAGTTAACTCAGTCCCTTGGAATCCACTTCCATATTCAAAACCTTTTACAGCATTAATTGAAAGCATTGCTTTTCCCAATTCAGCATGCAGTTTATCAAAAACTGGTTCTCCTATACCTATTGGTACGTTTTGAATAACACAAGTGATTGTTCCTCCTATTGTATCTCCTTTATTTTTTATTTTTTGAATTTTATGTATCATTTTTTCTGCAATGTATGAATCAGGGCATCTGATAGGATATCTTTCTATGGATTTTCTGGATAAATCTAATTCTTGATAAGATTTATTGACGGAAATATTTCCTACAGAAGAAACATAAGATATAATTTTTATATCTTTTATTAGTTGTTTGGCTATAGATCCAGCAACTACTCTACATATAGTTTCCCTGGCAGAAGAACGCCCCCCCCCTCTATAATCTCTGATTCCATATTTATTTTCATATGTAAAATCTGAATGAGAAGGTCGATAAATATCCTGAATATGTTTATAATCATCTGATTTGTGATCCTTGTTATAAATAATAAAACCAATAGGGGTTCCTGTTGTTTTATTTTCAAAAATTCCAGATAAAAAATTGACTTTATCAGGTTCGTCTCTTTGAGTGACTATAGATGATTGTCCCGGTTTTCTACGATTTAGTTCATATTGAATTTCTTCAAAATTTAATTCCAAACCTGCTGGACATCCATCAATAACTCCTCCTAAAGCTATTCCATGACTTTCTCCAAAAGTACTAACTCTAAATAAATGACCAAAAGTATTCCCTGCCATATAAATTTTAATTTTGAATCTCTATAGAAAGTGGTCTTCCCAAATAGTTAATTCTACTCATTCCTATTAATATTTTATTTCTATAACGTTTTTCTACTTCGAATAATGAAGAATTTGATAAAATTTCTATATGTCCAATATGAATACGAGAATTGTTAGCTGCTTGATTAATTAAGTTGATCAATCCTAATTTTGTTAAATTGTCTTTAGAACCTCTATTCAAAAAGAGTTTGGAAAAAGATTCTTTTCTAAATTTTTTTGTTCTTGATGAAATATTTTTTGTGAATTTATTATTCATAAAAGTTTTTCTTGTATAAATAGGTGTATAAATAGGATTGATATCCTTAGAATTTTTATAAGAACTTATAAAACGATTAAATTCAATCCAAGAAAAACGTTTGATCAATTCTTCTTTATCAAAAAACTCTAAATTTTTTTGTATTTCAGGAAGAAATTGATTCATCAATTTTTCATCTACAACTACTTTTTTTACTTTTTCTATAAAATAGAGTAGTTGTTTTTCGCATATTTCTTTTCCATTAGGGACCATAACACGTTCAAAGCTTTTTCCTATTCTTTTCTCGAATTCTTTTAAATTTCTAGTTTCTTTGGAATGAATAATACAAACGGAAATTCCTGAATTACCTGCCCTTCCAGTACGACCACTTCTATGTATGTAAATATCACTCTCTTTTGGAAGATTATAATTTATAACATGAGTTATATTATGAACATCTAATCCACGAGCGGCTACATCCGTAGCAACGAGAAATTGCAAATTTTTGTTTCTAAATCGATTCATCACAGATTCTCGTTGTGTTTGAGAAAGATCTCCATATAAAGCATCAGCATTATAACCATCTTTTATGAGATATTCAGCTATTTCTTTCGTTTCTTTTTTTGTTTCACAAAATATAATTCCATAAATACCAGGATTAATATCTACAATTCTTTTCAGAGCTGAATATTTTTTATTTAAATGACCAACCATATAGTAAATATGTTTGACCCCATCAGATACAATATTTTTTTGACCTGCAATAATTTCCACAGGATCTGTTAAATAAGTACGTGCTATAGCATTCATGTATTTTGACATTGTTGCTGAAAACAGAAGACTTTGTCTATTCTTTGGCAACATTTTTACTATATAATCTAATTCTTCTTTGAATCCCATATTTAGCATTTCATCCGCTTCATCAAGAATTAAATATTTAATTTTTTCAAGATGTAATTTTTTTCTTTTGATTAGATCAATGATTCGACCCGGAGTTCCTATTATAATGTGAGTTTTATTTTGCAAAGATTTGATTTGAGAGTCTATACTAACTCCTCCATATAAGGAAATAATTTTTATAGTGGATAAAAACTTTGAAAAACGATAAAAATCACGAGTGATCTGTACACAAAGTTCTCTTGTAGGACATAAAATAAAAGCTTGTGGTATACTTAAATCAAAATTTACTTTTTGAATGATAGGCAATCCAAAAGCCGCTGTTTTTCCTGTTCCTGTTTGAGCTAATGCTATGACATCTCTTTCTGAAGAAAGCAAAAATGGAATAACTTTTTCCTGTATAGTAGTAGGATATTGAAATCCAATAGCTTCTAAAGCTTTAAGTATATTTTTGTTAAAAAAATTGTATTCTTTAAATGTTTTTTTCATAAAAGAAAAGAATGGTTAAAAAATTAAAAAAACTGTTTTTTTAATTTTTCATTATATCAACAAATATAGATAATTATTATAAATTATGATTATTCAATTGAATATTAGTTGTTTATTATATTTTTTTTATAAGTCTTTTAGTTATAGTTTCATATCTTATAAAGAGCAACATAGCAGATAAAGTAAGCCCTATCCCTAATCCAATCCAAATTCCTTGTCCTCCCATTTGAAATGATAAAAACCAAGCTGTAGGTAAAGCAATAATCCAATAGGAAAAAAAACTAATCCACATGGGAATATGAACATCTTGTAATCCTCTTAAAGCTCCAAGAATAATTCCTTGTAATCCATCAGATAATTGAAAAAAACTAGCAATAACAATCATTTTTTCTGCAATTTTTATAACTTCATAATCATTTTTTATATAAATGGAAGGAATATAGCTTTTAAAAAAGAAAAAGAAAAAACTACAAATTGACATAAAAACAACTCCCATTAACAGAATAGATTTTCCTATTTTTCTTAATTCAGAATAATTTTTTAAAGCGAACTGATTTCCTATTCTAATTGTAGCAGCTACAGAAAGACCTGTGCTGAGAAGAAAAGTAGAAGAGACTAAACTGATAACTATTTGATGAGCGGCCAATACCTTAACTCCACATCTTCCTGATATAAAAGAAGAAACAGCAAAAGCACTCATTTCAAACAACATATGAAATCCAGAAGGAATTCCTATTTTTAGGATTCTTTTAAATATTTTTTTTAAAAAAATATTTAAATGATTGTAGTAATCATGTACTTTTTTATATCTGTATAATAATACTAGAATTCCTATTAACATAGTCATACGAGATATTAAGGTAGAATAAGCCACACCTACAGATCCTAATTTAGGAAATCCACAAATTCCGTTTAAAAAAACATAATTCAATATTATATTAATAAAAGCTGAAACCCAAGTGACAACAAGACCAGGAAAGACTAAAGATAATCCTTCCGAAAATTTCCTAAAAACTTCAAATATCATCCATGGAATAAAAGAAATAGCTATTATTTTTAGAAAAGATATAGTTTCATTTAATATTTCTTGAGGTTGTCCTAAATAGGGTAGAATGTAGAAAAAAATATGTATCAATCCATACATAAATATGGATAGAAAAAAATTGATAATTAATCCATGATAAAAAATAATAGCACCTTTTTTGTATTCCTGTTTAGCATCTATAGATGCAATTAGAGAAGAAATAGCTGTAGATATTCCTAATCCAAAAATAACTATAATAAAAAAAACGGCATTGGCTAATGAAACTGAAGCTAAGGCTGTTTTTCCCAAAAAACCAACCATAATATTATCACATAAACCTACACATATTACTCCCAATTGGGTAAAAAAAACAGGAATCGCCAATAAAAAATTTTTTTTAATATGTTTCGAATATGTTTCGTTTTTTTAATAGAATTAGTATTTGAAATCACTCATTTCATTCTTTTCTTTAAAGAATAAAAATTAACTGTTTTTTATATTTATAAAAGGTAATTTTACCATTTTAATAGGTATCTTTTTTTTTCTTATTGAAAGAAAAACAGAATTTATTTTCTGATTCCATAAATATCCTAATCCAATTCCTTTTTTTAAAATTGGGGAAAAAGTACCAGAAGTTACATTTCCAATAATATTATTATCTTTATCTATTAAAGAGTATCCATCTCTTGGGATTTTTCCTTTTTCTTCTATGACAAAAGATATAAATTTTTTATATTCTCCTTTATTTTTTTGTTTTTGTAATATTTCTTTTGCAAGAAATTTTTTTTCGAATTTTGTTATCCAGGATAATCCAGCTTCTATGGGTGTTGTTTTTTCACAAAGATCTTTTCCCCATAAACGGTATCCCATTTCTAATCTTAATGAGTTTCTACTTGCTATTCCGCAAGGAATTATTTTTTTTATTTCTAGAATTTTATTCCATATTTTTTCTGCATACTCATTTGGAATATAAATTTCAACACCTTTAGATCCTGTATATCCTGTACAAGAAATCAATACTTTTTGTATTTCTGCAAACTCTCCTATTTCAAAATGATAAAAAGGAATTTTTTGTAATGGAATATTGGTTAATTTTTGAATGTAAAATAAAGAGAATGGACCTTGAATAGCCAATAAAGAATATTCTGAAGAAAAATCTATGAGTTCTATATCAGAAAAAGCATTTTTTTTAATATGATGATTTATCCATTTTTTATTTTTTTCAATATTAGCTGCATTAACTATAAGTAATAATTTTTTTTCAGTAATTTTGTAAACTACTAAATCGTCTATAATTCCTCCATGTTCATTTATGAAACAGTTATATTGAGCTTGTCCTATTTTTATTTTGGATAAATCGTTTGTGGTCAAATATTGAATTAGATTCATGGAATCTTTTCCACTTAAAATGAATTTTCCCATATGACTAACATCAAAAATTCCAGCATTATTTCTTACTGACATATGTTCTTTTAAAGAAGATGTGTATTGAAGGGGCATATAAAATCCAGAATAATTAACCATTTTAGCGCCTAAACGTATATGATTTTCATATAAAATTGTTTTTTTTAAATTATTTTCCGTCATATTCAACAAAGTTATTTTCCGTTTCGTATAAAGTTATTTTTAAATCTAAATTAGAAGATATTCTTTTATTTATTTTTTTCCACATAAAAACAACAAGATTTTCTACTGTAGGATTTACAGAAGAAAACTCTTTTAAATCTAAATTAATATTTTTATGGTCAAAAAATTTTTCTATTTCTTCACGAAGAATATCTCTTAATTTTTGTAAATTAAGAACAAATCCTGTTTCTACATCTATTTCTCCTGTTACACTAACTATATATTCATAATTATGTCCATGATAATATGCACATTTTCCAAATACTTCTATATTTTTTTGATAATTCCAATGATTATTGTAAAGTCTATGAGCCGCACTAAAATGCCCTCTTCTACTTATGGTAGCTTTCATAATTTAATGAATATTTAATTGATTTATATAATTTTTGAGGATAATTTTCAACCAAATTGTATAAGAATCTGGATAAAGATGAACATTTTTAATTAATTCATTTAATGAAATCCATTTCCAATTTTCAACTTCTTTATAATTTATAATTGGAGATTTTTCATAATATCCTACAAAAACATGATCTAATTCATTTTCTATTAATCCGTTGCTCAAAAATTCATGATAAGTGAAACAAAATTTTTCTTCTAAAAAACAATCAAAACCCATCTCTTCTATTAAACAACGATGTGCTGCTGTTAAAAGGGATTCATTTTTTCTAGGATGACTACAACATGTATTAGTCCAAAGTAAGGAAGAGTGATATTTTTTTGAAGATCTTTTTTGCAACATTAAATCATTTTTGAGATTAAAAATAAATACAGAAACAGCGCTATGAAACAATCCTTTTGAATGAATTTTGTTCTTTTTTTTCAAATCCAATAATCTGATTTTTTTTCCTATCAAAGGAATAAAATCATCATCTGCTATTTTCTTTTTATCTTTCATATTCATCAATTTTTTTTTAAATCTTAAAAAGATAATGGAATCTACTAGACTAAAAGATCCACCTTTAATTTATTTATTATGAAAAAAGAAATTAAAGAATTATTAAATGAATTGAATAATTTAAAAAAAAATACATTTATAAGTGCAATGCGTATTCAGTTTATTTTTTTATCCACAAAATTAGATCTTTTGATAGCAAAAATGCCAATAAATAATAAAATTCTTCAACCTTTTGGTTATCTTCATGGAGGGGCTACAATAACTTTAGCTGAAAGTGTTGGTTGTTCTTTATCTTTTATATCTGAAAAAAATGAAAAAAAAGATAATTTCAATGTTTTCAATATTGAAATTTCTGCCAATCATATTAGATATGTAAAAAAAGGAATTTTATTTGCTAAATCTAAAATTTTTCACAAAGGAAAAACTTTACATGTTATTCAAATTGATATTTATAATGAAAAAAAAAATATTATTAGTTTCTGTAAAATGACTAATATTATAATTAGAAAAAAATAGACAAATATGTATCAAAAAATCAGTATTTTTTCTTTATACAAAAAAATCATAAAAAATTATTGGAATCACAATCGATTTGTTATTTTCAGAAAACCTAATGAAAATCAAGTTTTTTTTTATTCTCATTCTGATTCTGATTCTAAAGAAGAAAAATTTTTTATAATTCAAGATTTTGATCATAATTATACTATAAAAATAGTTCCGAAAAAAATTTATTGTTCAGATATACAAAAATCTTTCGTAAGAAAATCTTATGAAAAGAATTCTTTTCTTTTAACTGATTCTTTGGAGTATAAAAACTTAATTAAAAAAGCAATAGAAAAAATACGAAAAGGATACTTTAAAAAAGTGGTTTTATCTAGATCTATAAAAATTTCTTTTCACAGTTTTTATTGGAAAAAAACTTTTCAAAAGTTAATTGTTTCTTATCCAAATGCCTTAGTCAGTCTTTGGTACGACATTCGTCATGGTTTTTGGATTGGATGTACCCCTGAATTGTTGATGCAAATTCATAAAAGAAAATTTAAAACTGTAGCTTTAGCAGGAACTATTTGGAATAAATATAAATGGACAAAAAAAGAAAAGGAAGAACATCAAATTGTAATAAAATATATTATTCATTTATTAAAAAAAAATTATAATGGTTCTATTGTTTTAGAAGAAACTAAAACTGTGAAAATGGGACATTTAAAACATTTGGAAACTCCAATTTTTTTTTATTTTTCGGAAGAACCTGATTATTATGAAATATTAAATAAATTGCATCCTACACCTTCTATATGTGGAGCCCCTAAAAAAGAATCTTTAGATTTCATTCAAAAACATGAAGGATATACAAGAAATTTTTATACAGGATATATCGGAATTGTCAACAGAAAAAGTATGGAATTTTATATTCATTTGAGATGTGCAAGAATCAAAGAAGATAAAAAAGAAATAACTTTGTATGCTGGAAGTGGAATTACTATAGACAGTGATATAGATAGAGAATATTTAGAAACAAAAAACAAAGTTCAAAATATTTTTTCTCAACTTTTTTTTAAATAATTTTTTTTTTTCTTATAGAATGGTCTTATAATTAAACGTACACTTTTATTATAATGAAAATATTGAATAATCCAATTTGTTAAGGCTATTGCTCTGTTTCTAAACCCAACTAAACTGACTAAATGAACAAACATCCATACAATCCAAGCTAAAAAACCTTTTAATTTAAAAAAGGGAAAATCACATACTGCTTTATTTCTACCAATTGTAGCCATAGATCCTAAATTTTTGTACATAAAAGGTTTAATGTTTTCTTGATCAGATAAACGATTAAAATTTTTAGCTAAATAATTACCTTGTTGAATAGCAGGTTGTGCAGTCATAGGATGCCCATTAGGATAAGACTTCATACAAACTACAGCAACGTCTCCAATCGCAAAAATATTTTTATATTTTATAGTTTTAAGATAATTATCTACCAGAATCCTGTGTCCTTTTATATCTTCTTTTAAAAAACCTTTTATAATAGCACCTTTCACTCCAGCAGCCCATATTACATTAGCTGATTCTATTTTTTTATTTTTTTCTATAAAAACAATTTTACCATCGTAATCTTGAACTAAACAATTTAACCAAATGATGACTCCTAATTCTTTTAAATTTTTATAAGCTTGTTTTGCTGATTTTTCAGACATTCCATCCAGTAGTCTAGGTGAAGCTTGTAATAAGTGAATATTCATTGATTCAATATCTAAATCAGGATAATCATTTGGAAGTACATATCTTTTCATTTCCGCTAAAGCTCCCGCAAGTTCTACTCCGGTAGGTCCTCCTCCCACAATCACAAAAGTCATTAATCTATCTTTTTCTTTAGAATCTTTTGTGAGTAAAGCTGATTCAAAATCTTGCAAAATAAGACTTCTAAGATCTAAAGCTTCTGGAATCGATTTCATCGGAAAGGCAAAAGATTCAATATTCTTATTTCCAAAATAATTTGTTACAGATCCTGTAGCCATAATTAGATAATCATAAGATAAATCGCCTATATTGGTATAAATTTTTTGTTTTTCTGTATTTATATAATGAACATAAGCTAATCTAAAAAAAAAGTTTTTTGTTTTTTTAATAATATTTCTAATAGAATGAGCTATAGAATCTGGTTCTAAACCAGCTGTAGCTACTTGATACAATAATGGTTGAAAAGTATGATAATTGTTTTTATCTATAAGAACAACCTGAAATTTGTCTCTTCTTAGTTTTTTTGCTACTTGCAAACCGGCAAATCCAGCGCCAATAATAACAACTCTTTTTAGATTATTTATTGTTGGAATATTCATAGTCAAAAGTTTGAGACATAAGCTAATTTATATATATTTTCATTTTAATTGATAAATTAATAATTTTGTTCAAAAATAGATTCTTATGACTTATTATTTTATTATAGGCACTACTTTTTTAGTAAGTGTTATTATTAATACAATCTTAAAGAATAAATTTCGAGAATATTCAAAATTTTATTTGCACTCTTATATGAGTGGAAAAGAAGTGGCTGAAAAAATGTTAACAGACAATGGAATTACTGATGTAAATGTTCTTTCAATAGAAGGAAATCTAACAGATCATTATAATCCTTTGAACAAAACAATAAATTTGAGCGAAAAAGTTTATAATGGAAGAACAGCGGCTGCTGTTGCAGTAGCAGCTCATGAATGTGGACATGCCTTACAACATAGGTTAGGTTATAATTTACTGAAATTCCGGAATCATTTAATACCTATTCTTAATTTTAGTTCCAAATTTACTAATTTGGCGATAATGTCTGGACTAACTCTTTTTTACAGTTCAGGAGGTAAGGATTCTTTTATTCTTCAATTAGGAATAGGATTGTTTTTTTTAGTTGTTCTTTTTTCTTTTATAACTTTACCAATAGAATTTGATGCTAGCAAGAGAGCTTTGACTTGGATGAAAAACAAAAATGTAGTCAATTACCAAGAATATAATCAAGCAAAAGAATCTTTAAATTGGGCAGCTATGACTTATGTAGTTTCTGCTTTGGGCAGTTTAGCTCAATTAATATATTTTTTATCTTTTTTTACAAGCATAAATAACAAAAAAAATGAAGAATTTTAATTTGTTTTTTTCTTTTTTTTAGTATTTTTTGGATTTGGACGAAGATTTCCATAAGTTTTGTTTCTGATTTTTCCTCTTCTAGTTTTTTTATCTCCTTTTCCCATATTGATGTTTGTATAAGTTTTCGAATAATTCATGTATTCTATCTGCTTTTTTTTCTAAATACATTTCAGATGAATAGTTATTAATAATAAGATGAGATTTTTCTTTTCTTTTTTTATTGGATATTTGATTTTTTAAGCGATTTACAATTTGATTTTCACTTAAATTATCTCTTTTTATGATTCTTTCAATTATTTTTTCTATGGGAGAAGTTATATTGATAATGAAATCACATTCTTTATAACTTCCACTTTCAAACAATATAGCAGATTCTTTTATAACATATAGAGCTTTTTTTTGTACATAAAAAATCCAATTTTTAAAATCAATTGAAATCCATGGATGAACAATAGAACATAGTAATTTCAATGCGATAGGATTTTTGAAAACAATTTCAGATAAATAAGTTTTATTAATTTTTTCTTTTTTATAAGAATCTTTTCCAAAATGTTTAATAATATTTTTTTTTATAATTTTTGTTTGATTCATTAATATTTTTCCTCTTTCATCTGAAGAGTAAACAGGAATTCCTTTTTTTTTTAAAAATGAAGAAAGTAAACTTTTTCCAGATCCCATTTTTCCTGTTATTCCTATCAAAAAAAATTTCATTTTTTTTTCTGTTTATTATTTTTATGATTCAAAGTTTCACTATAACGTAATTGAGTCAACTCTTTAGAAATTGTATTTTTTTCAAGTTTTATTTTTCCTGTAATAGTTTCCAGTATACAAAAATTATCTGTAATATCTATAATTTTACCGTGCATTCCTGAATTTGTTACTATATTATTTCCTTTTTTTAAAATTATTCTGAAATTTTTTTCAATTTTTTGTTTTCGTATTTGAGGACGTATCATAAAAAAATAAAATATAATGAAAATTAATGCAAACATCCAAATAGTATTTGCAATAGAATTTTGTTGTAATAAAAAAAACATAAAATAATATTTTAAATTTTAGTTTTTAGTGAATAGAACAGATGATTCATCTTATAAAAGTCCTTTTCCTACTTTAAATATTTTATTTTTTTTGTGTAGAAATTTAAATATTTGATCTAATATTCCATTAATAAAAATTTTACTTTTTTCCATACAAAATATTTTTGTAATTTCTATGTATTCATTCATAGTAGCTTTTGGAGGTATGTTTGGAAAATATAAAAATTCACAAATAGCCATTTGCAATATAATCAAATCCAGAATTGCTATTCTTTTTATGTTCCAATTATTTGAGATATCGTTTATTAAACTATTAAATTCTTCTTTATGAAAAATTGTATTTCTATATAAATCGATAACAAATTTTTTATTTTCATTATTTTTGTAAATGTCATATAATTTAAAATTTGGTGGAGTTGAATGTTTGATAAATCGTAAAGTTTTACAAACCATAGTATGAGCTATGCATAAGTTTTCTTGCCCATTAATATAGAGGTCTTCTATGTATCCTATCAATCTTTTATTGGGAATCACAATATTTTTATAATATTTTATAATAATTTTTTTTTCTTCTTCAAAAGAAGTACAAGGTTTCTCAAAATATTTTTTGCATAGAATTGATTGTTGCATTTCTTGTAATAAAAGAAAAATGTATTCGTCTTGTTTTTTCCATAATATTTTTCCAGAGTTTTTTGTAGAACTATATTCTTTTATTAAATATTTATTATTAGATAGTATTTTGATGACGGAATTATATGCAAATTTTTGTATGGAATCTGTGTTTTTTCTATTTTTACTATATAGATTTTTTTTTAGAGCATTTTCTCTAATTTCCAAAATTAGACAAAGAAGAGAAATATATAAATTATGCAATTCTTCAATGCTTTGAAGCATGTTTACTTCAACTTGATTTGAATCCATTTTAGATAAATGTTGAGCATATAAAAATTTCAAACTTATTATTCTGAAGTGTCGTCTTATGGACATTTTCTATTAATGATGTTGATTTTTATATACAACAAGATTTTTGTTGCAATTATATAAATAAAAATCAAACTTAAAAAGTTTGTATTTTTGCATGTTATATGAGTGGTTTATTTGCTTTTAGCAAAAAATATTGTCAAAGATACAAATTACGTTTGTGTGTAGGTTTTTTATTGATTCTAATATCAAATATTTTAACTTTACTTCCTATTCCTTATATAGGAAAGTCTATTAACACAATCAAAAATTTATTTATTAGTTTTTCAAATGCATCAAATTCTTTTGATTTAAAAAAAGAAATTTGTGTTTATGCCAGTATTATATTAATAGTCCCAATTATTGGAGGTTTTGTGAAATATCATATGCGACAATGTATTATAACTACATCTAGAATGATAGAGTTTGATATAAAAAATGAAATTTTTTCACATTATCAAAAATTGAGTTTATCTTTTTACAAAAAAAACTCAACAGGTGATTTAATGAATAGATTGACGGAAGATGTTTCTTTTATAAGACAATACATAGGTCCTGGAATAATGTATTTTGTAAATCTTGTTGTTCTTTTTTTCATGGTTTTTGTACAAATGTTACGAATTAATAAAACTCTAACTTTTTATGTTATTTTACCCATTCCTATTCTTTTTATTTCCATTTATTATATAAGTGTTTCTATCACTAAAAGAAGCGAGAAAGTTCAAAATTATCAATCTCTTATATGTTCTTTTATTCAAGATACTTTTTCTGGAATTCATGTTATTAAATCATTTGTTGCAGAACCTTTTTTTCAAAATCAACATAAGAGAATCATATCTGAGTATCAAAAAAAAAATATAGAATTAGCAAAAGTAGATACTATTTTATCTTCTGTTATAATATTTTTTATAGGAACTAGTCATTTATTGATTCTTTTTTTTGGAGGAAAAAAATATTTTGAAGGAGAAATTAAAGAAATAGGGACTATAGCTGAGTTTTTAACATATATTAATATTTTGATTTTTCCTTTTATTATATTGGGATGGGTGGTTTCTATTGTAGAAAGAGCAAAGGTCTCACGAATTCGCATAAGTGAATTTTTAAAAGAAAAACCAGAAATTTTTAATAAAAATTCGAAAAAGATGGAAATTTTTGGAAAAGTTCAATTTAAAAATGTTAGTTTCATTTATTATGAAAATAATGAAAATAAAAATAATGTAAAAAATAAAAGTCATTATACAATTAGTAAAATATCTTTTACTATTATGAAAGGGGAAACTTTGATTTTAACAGGAGAAACAGGATCGGGAAAAACTACTATAGGAAGATTGATTTCACGTTTGTATGATCCATATAAAGGAGAAATATTAATAGATAATTTATCTTTAAAAAATCATAATTTATATGATTTTAGAAATAACATAGGTTATGTTCCTCAAGAATCTTTTCTTTTTTCGGATTCAATTTATAATAATATTGCTTTAGGAAGTATAAAAAAAGTAACTCCATGTAAAGTGTATGAAGCAGCAAGAAAAGCTGTAATAGAAGATGAAATCTTAAATTTTAAGAATGGATATGATACAGTTATAGGAGAAAGAGGAATTACTTTATCAGGAGGACAAAAACAAAGAATCTGTATAGCAAGAGCTCTTATAAGAAATCCCAAAATTCTTATATTTGATGATAGTTTTTCTGCTATAGATCAGAAAACTAGAAAATTAATTATTCGTTATATAAAAGAAGGAATGAGAAATAGTACCATTATTATTATTACCCATGATACTTCTTATATATCTGATTTTAATTTATTTATTGTCTTAAAAGATGGAAAAATATCAAAAATAGAACATCATAACATTTTATTATAGAATTTTTAAAAAAATTGATATTGAATAATCATCCTACATTTTTTTTGTTTAGATTTGCTTTATTAGGATTATAATATTTTTTGAAATGGACGAAAAAGAAAATATCAAAGAAAGAAATGAAATTTGTTCACGAACTTTAAAAACTGGTAGTCGAACTAATTTTTTTGATGCGAGAGAAACAAGAGCTGGTGATTATTATTTGACTATTACTGAAAGTAAGAAAAATTTTTCTGAAACAGGAGAAGTTACTTATAAAAAACACAAAATTTATTTGTATAAGGAGGATTTTTCAAAATTCCAAAGTATACTTGATGATATGATTCGATTTATTATTAATGAAAAGGGAAGAGAAGTGATTTCAGAACGTCATCAAAAAGATTTTAAAAATCATACAACATATAATCAAAATCAAGAAATAAAAGACGTTCAAAAAAAAACATCAGAAGTAAAGAATTTCACAAATATTAATTTTGAGGATATTTAATAAAAAACTTACTTATTTATTAAGTTGTTTTTATTAGGGATTTAGGATATGATAGATAGATATGGAGAACTATATGAATATAATGAATGATATTAATACTTTCATATTTGATGTAGATGGAGTATTAACAAATTGTACTTTGAATTTATTTCCAGATGGGAACATGGTTCGTCAAATGTTTGCTAAAGATGGATATGCTATGCAGTTGGCAAAAAAAAAAGGGTATAATTTGTGTATTATTACAAGGGGATCAGATTTAATGGTTTTTAGACGTTTAAGAGGTTTAAATATCCGTTATATTTATCAAGGAGTTGATAATAAAAAGAAATATTTGGATGAATATTGTAATGTTTTAAATATTACTAAGAAAAAAGTTCTTTATATGGGAGATGATATTCCTGATATTGAAATTATGAAATCTGTAGCTTTGCCTTGTTCTCCAATAGATGCGGTCCAAGAAGTTAAAGATATATCTAAATATGTTTCTCCGAAAAAAGGAGGAAGAGGATGCGTTCGAGATGTAATTGAGAAAACTTTGAAAGTTCAAAAAAATTGGTTTTAAAAAAAAATAGTGTCCTGTAAAAAGACACTATTTTTTTTTCTATTATTTTTTTACATCATTCCTCCCATTCCACCTCCTCCTGCTCCTGGCATTGAAGGGACTGCATTATTTTCATCTTTTTTTATTTCTGTTACAACACATTCAGTAGTCAATAACATTCCAGATACTGAAGCTGCATTTTCTAATGCCACTCTAGCTACTTTAGTAGGATCTATGATCCCTTCTGCTATCATATTTTTATATTCTCCAATTTTTGCATCAAATCCATAATCTCCTTTTCCTTCAGCTACTTTAGCTACAACAACAGATCCTTCTCCTCCAGCATTAGCAACAATTTGTCGTAAAGGTTCTTCTAAAGATCTTCTAACTATTTGAATTCCGGTATCTTGATCTGCATTTTCTCCTCTCAGATTATCTAAAGAGTTTATAGCACGTACTAAAGCTACACCACCTCCTGCGACAATTCCTTCTTCAACGGCTGCTCTTGTTGCATTTAATGCGTCATCTACACGATCTTTTTTTTCTTTCATTTCTACTTCAGAAGCTGCTCCAACATAAAGGACTGCTACTCCTCCTGCTAATTTTGCGAGACGTTCTTGCAATTTTTCTTTATCATAATCTGATGTAGTAGATTCTATTTGAGCCTTAATTTGATCAACACGAGCTCTTATATCTTTTTTATTTCCTCCTCCATTTACAATAGTAGTATTATCTTTATCTATGATGACTCTTTCCGCTTTTCCTAGCATATTTAATTTTACATCTTCTAATTTACTTCCTGTTTCTTCAGAAATAACTGATCCTCCTGTTAAAATAGCTATATCTTCCAACATGGCTTTCCTTCTATCACCAAATCCAGGAGCTTTAATAGCGGCTACTTTTAAAGTTCCACGTATTTTATTTACCACCAATGTAGCTAATGCCTCTCCTTCAACTTCTTCAGAAATAATAAGTAGTGGTTTTCCAGATTGTGCTACAGGTTCTAATATTGGCAACAAATCTTTCATCGCCGCTATTTTTTTATCAGATAATAAAATTTGAGGTTGATCAAATTCAGTGATCATTTTTTCAGTATTTGTAACAAAATATGGAGATTGATATCCTCTGTCAAATTGCATTCCCTCAACTACATCTACAGATGTATCTGTTCCTTTTGCTTCTTCTACAGTAATTACTCCTTCTTTTCCTACTTTTTCAAAAGCATCGGCTATTAAAGCTCCAGTTTTTTCATCATTATTTGCAGAAATAGAAGCTACTTGTTTAATTTTTTCTGTATTCCCACCTACTTCTCTAGATTGTTTTCTCAAATCTATAATAACGGCTTCCAAAGCTCTATCTATTCCTCTTTTTAAATCCATAGGATTAGCTCCAGCCGCTACATTTTTCAATCCTTCTCTAACAATAGCTTGAGCTAAAACGGTAGCTGTTGTAGTTCCATCTCCAGCTACATCATTTGTTTTAGAAGCGACTTCTTTTACCATTTGAGCTCCTAAATTTTCTATAGGATCTTCTAATTCAATTTCTTTAGCTACAGTTACTCCATCTTTAGTTACTTGAGGCCCTCCGAAAGACTTTTGTAATACGACATTGCGCCCTTTTGGTCCTAAAGTAACCTTTACTGCATTAGCTAATGCATCTACTCCTTTTTTTAGTTTATCTCTTGCTTCAATATCAAATTTAATATCTTTTGCCATAATTTTTCAATTTTTTTTAATGAATTAACAAATTATATGATAGCTATTACATCAGATTCTCTCATAATGAGATATTCTTCCCCTTCCCATTTCAATTCTGTTCCAGAATATTTTCCGTATAAAACTCTATCTCCTTCTTTTAGAATCATCGGTTCATCCTTTTTTCCTTTTCCTACCGCAATTATAGTTCCTTTTTGTGGTTTTTCTTTTGCAGTATCAGGAATAATAATGCCTGAAGCTGTTTTTGTTTCAGCAGGATCAGGTTGTACTAGAACACGATCTGCTAAAGGTTTAATCTTTACTTCCACCATATTTTAAATAATTTTTAATTAATGATACTAACCGTCCAGTAGCCAAAAACATGCCAAATGAAAAATTATTGAATTTTTTTCATTTAACATTCTTTAAATGTCATTATGACATATGTGTCAATGTTTTGATCTTACAAAAAAATTGAAAAATAAAGTTAAAAAGAATATAACAATGGATAAAAACCAAGTAACATTTTCTAAAAATGTATTTGTCCTTTTAATTCCAAAAAATCTGAAATTTTTTTCCATAAAAATTTGATTAATACTTTCTTTTTTAGGACTTTGTATTAGTATAATTAATATAAGTAGTAAAGACATTATAACAATAAAAAATCCAATAATAGATGTAGCTTTCATTTTTCAATTCTTATATTATTTTCGTTAAATATTTTATGATACACTTGAACAGTAAGTTTTTCTATAATTCTGTCAATGGGTTTTTCTAGAAATAAGTCTTTTTTATGAGAAAAATCTTCTGAAATAACAAAACATTCTTCCCAATTTTTTTCTGGTTCAAAATTATCTCTATAATATATTTTCGCTGTTATTTGAATTTTTTTAAATGGACAATTTTTCATGGAAGTAATTGTATAATTTAAAAATATTCCTTCTAAAACAGCATCTCCATCTTTGAACACTAAATTAGAAGGATTACGTTTCATAATATAATCTTCTATATATCTTTTGAAATCAAAAGCAACAGATCTTCTGGGTAAATTTATTTTTTCTGAGAAATTTCCTATTTCTATCGTTTTTTTGATATCAAAAAATGAAGAAAAAGAAGGATGGTAACAACTAGTAATAGTTAAAAATATGAAAATAAAAATTAATTTTTTATAAGCCATATTGTTTAATTTTTCTATATAGTGTTCTTTCTGAAATCCCTAATTCTTTAGCTGTTTTTCTTCTCTTTCCATTATTTTTTTTTAAGGCTTTTTGAATAAACTCTATTTCTTTTTTTTGTAAAGAAAAAGAAGATAATTCATTTTTTGAAGAATCGTCTTCCACTTCTTCATAGTCAAAATCGTCTTCTGAAGAAGGTTTAGAAGAATCTTCCAATTGAAAAATTGAATTTTCTCTTTTATGAATAATTTTTCCAAAAACTTTTTCCATGAGTTGTTGATTTTCTTCAATAAATCTTGCATTTGGATGATTTTTTATTAATTGAAAAGTAATATTTTTCAAATCATTCAAATTTTTTTTCATATCAAACAAAATTTTATATAAAAAATCTCTTTCCCTAGAAAGACCTTGGAAAAAAGTTTCATTATGAGAAAATGATATTGAAGGAATATTTTCTGGAATGTATTCTTTCAATTTTTCTACAGATATTTCACGTTTTGTTTCTACCACAGAAATTTGTTCTGTAAGATTTTTTAACTGCCTGATATTTCCTGGCCAAGAATAATTTTCTATATACTTCAAAGATTCTTCAGTTAGTGTGATGGGAGGCATATGATATTTTTCAGCAAAATCATTGGAAAATTTTTTGAATAAAAACTTAATATCATTTTTACGAAATCGTAAAGGAGGAACATTAATTTGCACGGTGTTAAGACGATAATACAAATCCTCTCTAAATTTTCCTTTTTGTATAGATTCTATCATATTTAAATTGGTAGCAGCAACAATTCGTATATTGGTCTTTTGAATTTTAGAAGATCCCACTTTAATGAATTCCCCCGATTCCAGAATTCTAAGAAGACGAACTTGTGTTGTTAAAGGAAGTTCTCCTACTTCATCTAAAAATATAGTACCTCCATGAACTCCTTCAAAATAACCCTTCCGCATACTTGTAGCACCTGTAAAAGATCCTTTTTCATGTCCAAAAAGTTCACTATCAATAGTCCCTTCTGGAATCGCTCCACAATTAACCGCAATGTAAGAATGATGTTTTCTGGAAGAGAACTGATGAATAATCTTAGGTATAAATTCTTTTCCAACCCCACTTTCTCCAAGCACTAATACTGATATATCAGTAGCAGCTACTTGAATTGCTTTTTCTAAGGCTCTATGTAAGGCATAATCATATCCAATGATTCCAAATTTTTGTTTTATATTTTGGATAGATTCCATATTTTTATTTTTTTACATCCCTATAAATTTTTCCAATTAAAGTTGCAGACGTGGTTTCCGTGATTTGTATATGTGTAAAATCTCCTATTTTATAAGATTGTTTCGGAAATACCACTACTAGATTTTGCGTATTTCTTCCATACCAATATTGACAATTTTTTTTTGATTCTCCTTCTATTAAAATTTCTTGAACTTTTCCCAAGTATTCTTTCATTCTAAATGAGGAGTGATTTCTTTGCAAATCTATAATTTCTTTCAATCGTTTTTTTTTCACGTCTTTAGGAACATTATCTTGTAAATTTCTATATGCATAAGTTCCAGGTCTAGGAGAATAAGAAAACATGTAACCGTAATTATATTGAATTTTATTCATCAAATCAATAGTATCTTGATGATCTTTTTCTTCTTCATTACAAAAACCAGTCATAATATCATGAGATATAGAACATTCAGGTATTATGGTTCTGATTCGGTTTACTAAAGAAAGATATTTTTCACGTGTATATTTTCTGTTCATTAATCTTAGTATTTTGTTACTTCCAGATTGAACGGGTAAATGAATATGCTTACAAATATTTGGATGTTTAGAAATTATTTCTAAAACTTTATCCGACATGTCATGAGGATTAGATGTAGAAAATCTTATTCTCATTGAGGGAATTTCTAAAGCTAAAAGATTTAACAATTCAGAAAAACCTATAGTAATAAACCCTTTAGACCATCGATAAGAATCGACATTTTGTCCTAAAAGAGTAATTTCTTTATATCCATTTTGATACAAATGTTTACATTGCTCTATTATAGAATACGGACTGCTACTTCTTTCTCTTCCTCTGGTAAAAGGAACGATACAAAATGTACACATGTTATCACATCCTCTAGTTATACTTAAAAAGGTTGTTACTTTTTTTTGATTTAAATAAAATGGTTGGATGTCTGAATATGTTTCGTTTTTTTGATGATTCAAGTGTAAGGATTTTTTTCCATCCATGGCATAACGAATAAAATCCGATATTTTTTTATAGGAGTTTGGATTTACAAAAAAATCTATTTTTTTTTCTTCTATAAGAAAATTTATAATTTTTTTAGATAAACACCCTATGACACCAAATAAGGTTTTTTTTTTCTTTTTAAGAAATTGTAATTGTTCCAATCTTTTTTTTAGAGTTAATTCTGCTTTTTCTCGAATAGAACAAGAATTGAATAAAATAATATCTGCTTTCTCTAAATTATTGGATAAAACAAATCCATCATTGGATAAAATTGAAATAACTATTTCACTGTCAGATAAATTCATTTGACATCCATAATTTTCAATATAAAAACTTTGATTCAATTTTTTTTGATTTTTATTTTTTTCCATCATGTGTTATTTTTAAAATAAAGGTAAAAATAAAATGACATAATGTCATAAATGAAGAATTTTTTTAGCAAAAAAAATCATATTTTTTTTCCCGGTTGATTTTTCTTCAACATTAGAAAGTTTTACTACTGAAATCCATTTTTCTTCTGGAAGAGCTTTAACCATTTTGATTACAATATTCATAGAAGGAACTCCGACATCATTCGTAAAATTGGTTCCTATTCCAAAACATGGATAAATTTTTTTTTTGCAAAAAGAAGAAATAGAAGCCACTTTATATGGATCAAGATTATCTGAAAATACAATTTTTTTTTTGATAGGATTTATTTTAAACTTTTTATAGTGATTTATAGCTTCTTTTGCAAAATTAATAGGATCTCCACTGTCATGTCTGATCCCTCTAAAAGTATTAGCAAGTTTCTTGTTAAAATTTTTGAAAAAAACAGAAGATGTATATGTATCAGATAAAGCGATTCCTAAATTACCTTTGTAAATATTTAACCAATTTTCCATAGCAATGCGATCTGCTATGTCGAATCCATATTTAGCCGCATGAAACATAATCCATTCATGTCCCTGGGTCCCTATCGGTTTGATTGAAAAAATATGAGATAAATGAACATTACTGCTTCCCATAAAAAATGGAGGTCGTTCCTCCGTAAGGATTTTTAAAACCAATTTATGAACTCGATAAGAATATCTTCTTCTTGTTCCAAATTCTCCAATTTTAACTTTTAATTTTTTATATTTTTTCAGTTTTTCTTTAGTCAGAATAATAATTTTTTTATCAGATAAACGTTTTTTTCCTGTTAATTTATAATATAATTCTGAGATAATAGCCATTAAAGGGACTTCCCATAATATAGTACGACTCCATAATCCTTCTATATTCATTTTTATATTTTTTCCCTTTTGATATACATTTACTTCTTTTGGATTATATTGATATTTGTTTAAAAAATCTAGATAAGAAGAATCTAAATATGGACAATATTTTTCTAAATAGATTCTTTCTTCATTTGAAAGTTTTAAATAAGCCATTTCATTCAAATTTTCTTTCAATATTTTAGCAAAGTTTTTTGGAAAAGAATGTTTTCCTCTATTAATAAACTCATATTTAGCTTTTGCTGATGGAAATAATTTTATTACAGCATTTTGCATAGTAAATTTATAAAAATCATTGTCCAATAATGATGATATAATAGAAAAATTATTCATTAAAAGAATTCTTTAAAACCAATTCATAAAAAATTTTTAATATAATATAAAAAAATGTAAAATTTATATATACCTAGGTATGTATGAATAAATACGTTTGAGTTTAAGTAGTATATTTTTCTTTTTTAGAAAAAATATTTCTCTAAATTTGCTTTTAAAACAATTTACTTTTAATATGGACAATACGAAATTATACGTAGGGAACTTATCTTATGATATGACAGAACAAGAATTGAAAAAATATTTTGAATCTATAGGAGAGGTCACTCATGCTAAGATAATTTTTGACGAATCTACATCTAACAAAAGAAGCAAAGGTTTCGGATTCATAGAAATGTCTAATGAGGAAAATGCGAAACAAGCTATAGAGAAATTAAATGGGACAGAGTTTATGGGAAGAAATATTATTGTATCTGCAGCTAGACCTAGAACTAGGAAAGATTATTAGTCTTCATTTTTGAATTATTTATGTACATACGCTTACATCTGTTTTTTTGTTTTTTTAAAAAAATAACGATTAATGATATCTCAATATGAAATAACAACGATATTTAATGTCATATATCAAACTAATCTATGAAAAAATTATATGGAACAGGTGTAGCGTTAGTTACTCCTTTTAAAAAGGATGAAAAAATCGACTTCTATGGACTTGAAAAACTAGTGAAATATGTTTTAGATAATGAAGTCGATTATTTGGTAGCATTAGGAACTACAGCTGAAACAGCTACTTTAAAAAGAGAAGAAAAACAAGATATTGTTGAATGCATTCAAAGTGCAAATTATAAACAATTACCCTTAATATTGGGAGTAGGGGGGAACAATACTATAGATATTGTAAATCAAATAAACAGTATAAAAAGTTTATCAGATTTTTATGCTGTTCTTTCAGTCTCACCTTATTACAATAGACCATCTCAAGAAGGAATATATGAACACTTTAAATCTATTGTGAATTTCACAGAAGCTGATATTATTATTTATAATGTTCCTAAAAGAACAGGTTCTAATGTTATGCCAGAAACGGTTTTACGTTTAGCTAATAATTTTGAAAAAATAATAGGAATTAAAGAAGCTTCTGGAAATATTTTACAATCTTATAAAATTATAGAAAAAAAACCAAAAAATTTTAGTGTTATATCAGGAGATGATTTTATTACTTTGCCTGTCATATTGGGAGGAGGAGAAGGAGTTATTTCTGTAATAGCTCAAGGTTTTCCTGATAAAGTGTCTCAAATGGTTTCTTTAGCTAGGAAAAGTCAAGTAGAAAAATCTTTTTCTATTTTTTATAAAATGATTGAAATGATAGATCTTATTTATGAAGAAGGAAATCCTACAGGGATTAAAACTTTTTTAAATATAATAGGAATATGCAATCCATATGTTAGATTACCTTTACTAATTGGTAGTTCTTCTTTAAAAAATAAAATGTTAAATTTATTGAAACAAATCAACTCATAGCAATCGATATGCTTAGCGAAAAAATACAAATAGGATTAATAAAACAATTAAATAGAGAATCAGAATCCTCTCAATTGTATTTATCTATGGCTTCTTGGGTAGAAAAAAAAGGTTTTGAAGGAATATGCGAGTTTTTATACGATCATTCACATGAAGAAAGAATGCATATGTTGAAATTAATAAGGTATATTAATAAAAGAGGTGGGGTTGTAGTTTTGGATAATATTTTCATTAGAAAAATAACATATAAATCTTTGAAAGAATTATTTCAAACATTATTTAAACATGAGAAAGAGATTTCTAATGAAATCAATCTTTTGCTAGAATTATCTTTACAAGAAAAAGATTATTTTACATACAATTTTTTGCAATGGTACGTTGAAGAACAAATAGAAGAAGAAACTTTAAGTAAAATGATTTTAGATAAGATCGAATTAATAGGAGAAGATAAAGGAGGATTATATTTATTTGATAAAGATATAAAAAATTTTCATAAAAAATAAGAATTTTGTTAATTCTATTAAATCATGATTTTTTTTGAAAGTTCCTCTTATGAAATTATTTTTTTACTATTAAAAAAACTCAAAAAATTATGAATTTTTTAAGAGATCTAACACATATTCCAATAAATACTGAAACTATAGATCGTGTTCAATTAGAAAAAAAATCAGGAAAAAACATATATGAAACTATATGCATTTTAGAAAAGATAAGTCAAAAGATGAGCGATGATATAAAGACAGATTTGGATAGCAGGTTGGAAGAATTCAATTTTATGAATAAAAACAATTTAGAAGAGATTTTTGAGAATAAAGAACAAATAGAATTATCAAGATTTTACGAAAAACTTCCAAAAGCTACATCTATATCTATTCAATATTTATTGGACGAAAAGATAAGAATATAAATTTATTTTATTTTATTTTTATAATCTGTTAAAAATTTTTCTAATCCCGTATTTGTCAACGGATGATTTAACAGAGAATAAATAACTTTTATAGGAGTGGTTACTGCATAGATCCCAATTTTTGAGCACTCTATAATATGGAGAGGATTACGTATAGATGCTGCTAAAATTTTTGTTTCAAAATGATAATTGTCATATATTTTTTTTATTTCTCTTATTAAATTTAATCCATCATAAGAAACATCGTCTATTCTTCCTATAAAGGGAGAAACATAAGTAGCGCCAACTTTAGCGGCTAAAATAGCTTGACCTGTAGAAAAAACGAGAGTGCAATTGGTTTTAATTTTTTTATTGGAAAAATATTTAATAGCTTTGATTCCATCAAACGTAATAGGTACTTTAACTACAATTTTGGGATGAAGAAGAGATAATTTTTCTCCTTCTCGAATCATTTTTGTATAATTTGTGTTGATCACTTCTGCACTTACATCTTCTTCATTTTTCATCAGTTTGCATATGGATATATAATGATCCTGAATTTCTTTTTGGCTATAAACAGATTCCTTAGAAATTAAGGATGGATTTGTTGTTACTCCATCTAATATTCCAAGAGACCTTGCTTCATTAATTTCTTTTAAATTTGCTGTATCTACAAAAAATTTCATAATTCATATATCATTTTGAATACAAATTTATTTAAAATTTTTTTATCATGAAATTTATAGTTTTTACTGTTGTAAACAGATTTTTATCAAAAATCTGTAAATTTATCGAATTATTATAAGTCTATTCTATGCATTTTGATGTTATTATTTTAGGAAGTGGGCCTGGAGGTTATGTAGCTTCTATACGTGCAGCACAACTTGGAATGAAAACAGCTCTAATTGAAAAAGAATCTCTTGGAGGAGTTTGTTTAAATTGGGGATGTATTCCTACTAAATCGCTTTTAAATAGTGCAAAAATTTTACAATCTATAAAAAAAGATGGAAAACTTTTTGGAATAAAAAATGAACAAATTCAAATAGATTATCCTAAAATAATCTCTAAAAGTAGAAACGTAGTAGAAAAAATGAGAAAAGGAATTTCATTTTTAATGAAAAAAAATGGAATTCATGTTATTGATGGAAATGGAATATTAAAGAAAGGAAAAAAAATTGAAGTTTTTGAAAATGAAAAAAATGTGGCAGAATATTCTGCTTCACATATCATTATTTCTACTGGAGCAATTCCTAAAATTGAAGAAGAATTTAAATATGATGGAAAAAAAGTTATAACATATAGAGAAGCTCTTTCTTTATCTTTTTTGCCAAAAAGAATGATTATTATAGGGTCAGGCTCTATCGGATTAGAATTTGCTTATTTTTATCATTCTATGGGAACACATGTTACCATTATAGAAATTTGTACAAAACTTTTTCCAAATGGAGATGAAGAAATATCCGATCATTTAAAATATTCATTTGAAAAAATGGGAATTAAATGCTACACATCTTCTTCTATAAAAAAAATAGAAACTCATGATGATAGAATCATTGTAGAAATAAAATATTCTTCAGAAAATATTTTTTTAGAGGCAGAATCAGTACTTTACGCTATTGGAATTGTTCCTAACATTAAATCTATCGGATTGGAAGAGATAGGAATCCAAATTGATAAAGGATTTATTGTTGTAGATGAAAATTATCAAACAAATGTAGATGGATATTATGCTATTGGAGATGTTATTAAAACTCCTTCTTTGGCACATGTAGCTTCACATGAAGGAATTAATTGTATTGAAAATATAAAGGGATTAAATTGTCAAAAAATAGATTATAATAATATTCCAAAATGTGTTTATTCTTTTCCTGAAATTGCTTCAGTAGGATATACTGAAAAAGAATCTAAAGAAAAAGGATTTCAGATTAAAGTAGCTAAGTTTCCATTTAGCGCTCTTGGAAGAGCTATTTCTGATGAAAATACTGATGGTTTTATTAAAGTAATTTTTGATGCTAAATATGATGAGTGGTTAGGATGTCATATGATTGGAAACAATGTGACAGATTTAATTTCAGAAGTAGTAGTAGCAAGAAAATTAGAAGCTACCAGTTACGAAATTCTAGGAAGTATACATCCTCATCCTTCATTAAGTGAATCTATTTTCGAATCTGTAGCTAACGCTTATGGAAGAGCGATTCATTTATAAACAGCTTTTCATTTAATAAAATTAAATATTATTCTGTGTTTATTTTGTATTTCCACAATCACAACACAACACATTGCATATTATTTAAAAAAAACCTCTTTATATCTGCTGTGTTTTCTTTGCATAAGATTCATAATTTTATTGTTTTATGATACATATTATATTGTTTGGCCCTCCAGGATGTGGAAAAGGTACTCAAGCTAAAATTATTGCGAATAAATTTGGTTTTATTCACTTATCTACTGGTATGATATTTAGAAATCATATGAAGAGAAAAACGAATTTAGGAAAACTTGCTAGTTGTTATATTGATAAAGGAATATTAGTTCCCGATAAAATAACTACAAATATGTTAAATATAGAAATTCAAAAACATTTTTATGCTAAAGGAATTATTTATGATGGATATCCTAGAACAAAAAATCAGATTTTTTCTTTAGAAAAAATTTTAAAAAAATTCGTTTTAGGAAAAATAGATATCATTTTTTATTTTTTTATTCAAAAAAATTTGATAATAGATAGATTATTAAAAAGAGGAAAAAAAAGTAACCGTAATGATGATACAAATATTATAATAGTTCAAAGAAGAATAGAAGAATATGACAAAGAAACTGCTTTGATTTGGAATCACAATCCTAAATGGGAAAATAACATAATCAAATTAAATGCTTCTTTATCCGAAGAAAAAATTTCTATTTTTATAGAAAAAAAATAAAAAAATTTATGAAGAATAGTTTTGTTGATTTTATAAAAATTTTTTGCAAAAGTGGAGATGGGGGGTCTGGATGTATTCATTTTTATAGAGACAAACATATAACTAGAGGAGGGCCTGACGGAGGTTCAGGGGGAAAAGGTGGAGACATTATTATTCAAGGAAATTCTCATATTCATACTTTTCTTCATTTAAGATATAATAAACATTGGATTGCGAAATCAGGATCTTCTGGAAAAGGAAATAATATTACTGGTTCCAATGGAAAAAATTTATTAATAGAAGTACCTGTAGGAACCGTTGTGAAAGATGAAAAGAAAAATATAATAACAGAAATTACTAAAAATCATGAAAAAAAAATTTTATTTGAAGGAGGAAAAGGAGGAAAAGGAAACGCTTTTTTTAAGAATTCAATACACAAATCTCCTTATTATGCGCAACCAGGAATAAAAAAAAAAGGGAATTGGATTTTTTTGGAATTAAAAATTTTAGCAGATGTTGGATTAATTGGATTTCCAAATACTGGAAAATCGACTTTACTTTCTGTCATCACAAAGGCTAAACCTAAAATAGGAAATTTTTCTTTTACTACTAAGGTCCCACATTTAGGTGTAGTAAAAATGGATTTTAATTCTTTTTTGGTAGCAGATATTCCAGGAATTATAGAAAAGGCATCAGAAGGAAAAGGTTTAGGTCATTTTTTTCTTAGACATGCAGAACGAAATTCTGTTTTGTTGTTTTTAATTTCTTCAGAAACAAAAAATAAAATACAAGAATATTTCATTTTGTTAAATGAACTAAAGAAATTTAATTCAAATTTTTTGAATAAAAAACGTTTGTTAGCAATTTCAAAATCAGATTTGATTAATAGAAAAAAAAAAGACGAAGTAAAAAAAATATTTTTGAATTCAAAAGAAGATATCATTTTCATTTCTTCTTTTACAAAAGAAGGATTAATAGAATTGAAAGAAAAATTATGGAACTTAATTCAAAGTTGATGTTTAATATCAGTTAATTATTTTATTCATTACTATATTTTCATCTATATTTAAAACAGGTTGAGTCTTTTCTATGTCATACATATAATCCAAAAAAATTTTTTCACAAAAAGTACGTAGACCTCTTGCTCCAAGACCAACTTGAAAAGTTTTATCTGCTATAACATCTAAAGCTTTATCTGTTATATTCATAGATATATTATCCATATTAAATAATTTTTGATATTGTTTGATTAAAGCATTTTTTGGCTCTAACAAAATCCTCTTCAACATATTTTTATTCAATGGATGTAAATAAGTGATAACAGGAAATCTCCCTATAAGTTCTGGAATTAATCCAAAATTTTTCAGATCTGTAGAAATAATGTTTTTCAAATAATTATTGTTTTTTTTTACTCTTTCTTGAGTAAGAAAACCTATTGGAATTTTTTCAATTCTATCAGAAACAATTTTTTCTATACCATCAAATGTTCCTCCAGCTATAAATAATATGTTTTCAGTATTTATTGGTATCATTTTTTGATCTGGATGTTTTCTTCCTCCTTGTGGAGGAACATTGATCACTGATCCTTCTAATATTTTAAGTAAAGCTTGTTGCACTCCTTCTCCAGAGACATCTCTTGTAATAGAAGGATTATTGTTTTTTCTAGAAATTTTATCTATTTCATCCAGAAAAATGATCCCTTTTTCAGCAGAATTTATATCGTAATCTACGGATTGTAATAATTTGGTCAATATAGATTCTACATCTTCTCCTACGTATCCAGCTTCAGTTAAAGTGGTAGCGTCAGCTATTGCAAAAGGAACTTTCAAAAGTTTTGAAATACTTCTTGCCAGTAAAGTTTTTCCTGTTCCTGTATTCCCTATTAATAATATATTAGATTTTTCTATTTCTACATCTTCATTTTCATTTTTTTGGTTTTTTGAATGAAGAATTCTTTTATAATGATTGTATACAGCAACAGAAAGAATTTTTTTTGCCTCATTTTGTTCTACGACATGTTTATCTAAAAAAGATTTGATTTCTTTAGGTTTTTTTATTTTTTTTTGTGAAAATCCATTTTTTTTTTTTTCAGCGTCTAAAAATTTTTTATGAATTATAAAATAAGTTTTTTCTATACAAAAATTACAAATGTGACCGCTAATCCCCGATATAAGAAAAGTGATTTCATTTTTTTTTCTTCCACAAAAATTACATTTTAATAAGTCTTCCATAAATTTTTATTCCATCTTTCATATAAATGGAGCAAGCTGAACTACATCACATCGCTACAAAACCTAGTTACCTTTGCTGTGTTCCCACCCTGGAGGATTCATAGGGAGCTGATTGTGTAGAACTTGCTCCAAATTTGGTAAATATAAAAAAAAATCATAAATTCTCATTTTTTATAAATAAAAATTCACATTCTGTGAAATGAAAATTTTTTATGATTATTAATTCATAATCAAAACTATTTATTCGCATTATTTCATTTTCATTTTTGATGGAAACAAAATATATTTTTGTTACAGGAGGAGTCACCTCTTCTTTGGGAAAAGGAATAGTTTCAGCTTCATTAGGTATGTTATTGAAAGCTAGAGGGTATAGAGTTTCTATTTTAAAATTAGATCCTTATTTCAATATAGATCCAGGAACTTTAAATCCTTATGAACATGGAGAGTGTTTTGTGACTAAAGATGGTGCAGAAACAGATTTAGATTTAGGTCATTATGAACGATTTTTAAATGAACCTACTACTAAAGAAAACAATGTAACATCTGGATTGATATATAAAACGGTTATAGATAATGAAAGAAAAGGAAATTATTTAGGAAAGACAGTGCAGGTGATTCCTCACATTACTAATGAAATTAAAAGACGTATTAAAATACTTGGAGAGTCAAAAAATAATGATGTTGTTATTACTGAAATAGGAGGAACAGTAGGGGACATAGAAAGTTTGCCGTATATTGAATCAGTTCGTCAACTCAAGTGGGAATTGGGAAAGTTTAATGGGTTGGTAATTCATTTAACATTACTTCCCCATATTGCAGTAACTGGAGAAATTAAAACCAAACCAACACAACATTCTGTTCGTAATTTAATGGAAAATGGAATTCAAGCAGATATTATTGTCTGCAGAACAGAAAAACATATTTCCAAAGAAATTAGAGAAAAATTAGCTTTGTTTTGCAATGTAAAGCCAAAACATGTTATAGAATCAATTGATACTAAAATTATATACGAAATTCCTTGCTTATTACATTTACAAAATTTTGATCAAGTTGTATTAAATCATTTAAATTTATCTACCATAGTTTCTCCTAATTTAAAAAAATGGAAAATTTTTATAAAAAAATATAAAAATCCAAAATTTGAAACACAAATAGCATTAGTAGGAAAATATGTTTCTTTACGCGATTCTTACAAATCAATTACTGAAGCATTAATTCATGCAGGAACTGAAAATGAAACTTATGTTAATATAAAATGGATTTATTCGGAAATGATAAAGGAAAAAAATATAAAAAAATATTTTGAGGGAATTTCAGGAATTTTGGTAGCTCCAGGATTTGGAAATAGAGGTATAGAAGGAAAAATTCTAGCAGCAAAATATGCAAGAGAGAACAATATTCCATTTCTTGGAATTTGTTTAGGAATGCAAATTGCTGTTATTGAATTCGCTAGAAATGTTCTTGGCTTAAAAAAAGCAGAAAGTTGCGAAACAAATCCATATACTTCTCATCCAGTAATCTGTTTAATAGAAAAACAAAAAAAATTAATCTATAAAGGAGGAACTATGCGTTTAGGAAATTGGAAATGTACACTATTAGAAGGATCAAAAATATTTTCTATTTATGGAGGAAAAAAAGAGGTCTTAGAAAGACATCGTCACAGATATGAATTTAATAATAATTATTTAGAATATTTTTCTAATGCTGGAATGAAACCAGTTGGAATTAATACAGATACAGGTTTGGTGGAAGCAATAGAGTTGGAAAATCATGTTTTTTTCTTAGGAGTTCAATATCATCCAGAATATCAGAGCACAGTAACTAATCCACATCCTTTGTTCACTAACTTTATACAAGTTTCTAAAAATTACAAATTTTTTGACTATCAGAATTCTTCTTATATATGAAGGATAAAAATTTAGATTATAGTTCTATGATAGGACTATTTCTTATATTGTTGATTTTAACGATTTTTACATATTTCAACAGCAACAACAACAATAAAAATAAAGAACAAGAAAAAAAATTTCTAAAAAATAAAGAATTTTTGAATTCTAAAAAAGGATATTTTTTTGAAAAAGAAAAGAATCATTTTTTTTTATTGGAAAATAATGTTTTGAGATTAAAAATTTCTAATGTAGGAGGAATGATCAATGAAGTTCTTTTAAAAAAATATAAAGCATATGATGCTTCATTATTACACCATTCCAAAAATCTTTTTTTGATAAAAAATTCTAGTTTTTTATATAAAATGTCCTTTTCAAACAAAAAAGGCTTGAATATTGATACAACAAATTTATTATTTCAACCTTTTTTGTTTGAAAATCAAAAAAAAAGAATTCAAATTCTTATAATGAGAGCTAAAAATCCTTATGGAAATGGAAAAGGATTTTTAGATTATATATATACAATCGGAAAAAATAACCAATATGACATTGGTTTTTCCGTAAGAACAATAAATTTTTATCCTTTTAAAAAATTAGTTTCCATTAATTTAGAACAAAAAATTTTATCCCTAGAAAAGGATAGAAATTGGGAAAATTCTTATACTCAAGTATACTATTCTGTTTTGAATAAAAATTCTGTATCTGTAAAACATTTATCTGAAAAAAAAACAGAAGAAACAAATATATCCAACATGAATTGGATCGCTCATAAACAACAATTTTTTGCTTCTATATTTGTACCAGAAAAAAAATTTCAAAACATTTTTGTTAGATCTGAGAATTTTTCTTCAGGAAACTCTTTGAAAAACATTCAATTTAAAACATTGATGAATGCTAATAAAAATGAAGAAATTCATTTTTCTTTTCGTTTTTATTTTGGACCTTTAGATTTTAATTTATTAAAAGGATATAAAAATGGATTTGAAAATATTATTCCATTTGGATGGGGTTTTTTAAAGTGGATTAATAAATATTTTTTTTTAATAATTTTTCAATTTTTGGAACAAACAAGTTTAAATTATGGTGTTATTATTATTTTAATGACTTTTGTAGTTAAACTTATATTGTATCCAATTACTTATAAACAATATAAATTAAGCGCTATTATGAAATTAATTCGACCAGAAGTGGAAGAATTAAACAATAAGTACAAAAACAATGAAGATGCTTTTAAAAAACAAAAAGCTATGATGGAATTATATAAGAAAGTAGGAATAAATCCGATGTCTGGATGTATTTCTACATTATTTCAAATTCCTATTTTTTATTCATTATTTAAATTTTTTCCGACTCTCTTAAATTTAAGAGGAAAATCTTTTTTATGGGTAGAAGATCTTACTTCATATGATTCAATTCTTGAATTGCCTTTTTTTATTCCTTTTTACGGAAATCATATAAGTTTACTAACTTTATTATATGCATTAGCATTGTTAGTTTACACTAAGTTAAGTAACAATGAAAAAAAAGACATTTCTCAAAATGAAAATGGAACTATTCCCGATATGAGTTTCATATTATATTTGATGCCTGTTATTATGTTATTGTTTATAAATAGTTATGCATCAGCTCTTTCTTTATATTATTTTACTTCCAATATTATAAATATTGGTTTTTTATTCTTTATCAAAGAATTTATGTTAGACGAAAAAAAAATTTTGATTAAAATTCAAGAAAATAAAATTAATATTAAGAAAACGTGATCAAATCAATTGAAAAAATTTGATTTCTTTTTGAGAAAAAAAATAAAAATTATTATTAAACTCAATTATTAAAAATCCTTGATCTGTTATAGATCGTATTGTTCCTAAAATAAATTTTTTTATTTTGTAAATGTAAAAAAGAGAGATTTTATCTCTTAAATAAAGGTGATCGATATAATATTTTCGTAACAAATTCTCTCCGTGAATAGTAAAAAGTAAATATTCTTTTTGAATAAAAAATATGATTTTATAAAAAAGATCGTATAATTCAAAATTCATATGAAAAATTTTTTTCAAAGAAGAAGCATTCCATTCTTTTTTTAGTTTTGTTTGATGAATATTTAAACCTATTCCAATAATAGAAGTATGAATTTGCTTAAAAAACAGACTATTTTCTATTAAAATTCCTCCGATTTTTTTATCGCATAAAAAAATATCATTAGGCCATTTTATAAAAATTTCTTTTTGATTGCAAAAACTTAATAAAGATTTATGAATAGCATTGCTTGTCATAACACTTATAATGTATTTTTTTTTAATAGGAAAAGGATTTATGGGTTTAAAAATAATACTAAAAGTTAAATTTTTGTCTTTTTCCGTATGCCATAAATTTCCATTTCCTCCTATTCCTTGAGTTTGATTCATAGACCAAATTACTATCCAATTTTTTTTTTTATAAGTATATTTCCTAGCATATTGATTAGTGGAATCAACTTTTTGTAAGAAAACTAAATCTATGGGCCAAATTAGTTTTTTCAAAATGTTTTATATTGAAAAATTCAACTTCTTTAAAGTGAAAACCTTATTTTTGTTCTTTAAGAATTTAAAAAAATATTTAACATATTAAAAAACAATTTTCGTTTTGTTACTAAAAAAAATTATAGAAGGGATTAAAATGGTTAAAGGAGAAGATATATTTATTATAAATTTAAAAAACAGAGAAAATTTTATTTGTGATTATTTTGTTATTTGTAATGGAAATTCTCAAAATCAAGTTTATGCCATATCCCAGTCTATAGAAAAAATTACAGTTAAACAATTGCAGAAAAGACCTTGGCATATAGAAGGTTTAAAAAATAGAGAATGGATATTAGTAGATTACATTTCTATTGTTGTCCATATTTTTCATAAAAAAGTAAGATTGCATTATAATATAGAAAGTCTTTGGAATCAAAATTCATAACAAAAAAATTTGGTTTTTATTTTTAAATTCAATAATGAAGAAACCTATATGATAAATAAAAAAGCCAAAAGCAGAAATAATTTTTTTTGGGTATATGCAATCATATTCGCTATATTTCTTGGAATATTTTTTTTTAAGTCTTCTTTTTCCAATCCTAAAAAAATAGATCAGGATACTTTTTTTGACATTCTATCAAAAGGAGAAGTTCAAAAGATTATAGTTAAACATAAAGAAATAGTCCATGTTTATTTAAAAAAAGAATTTATATCTTCTATAAATTCTTCTCCTAGGAATGAGAACGAAAAAAGATTTATTTCTCAGTCATTACAGTATGAATTTGAAATAGGAGATTTACAATTTTTTCAGAAAAAATTTGAAGAGTATAAAAAAAAATATAATCTGAATACAATTATTGATTTTAAAAATCAGCAAGAATATACAATAACTAAATTTTTTTTTGATTATGGTATATTTTTCATATTATTAGTTGTCTTTTGGATTTTTCTTTTCAGAAGAATAGGTTCAACTAGTGGAGGTCCAGGAGGTCAAATATTTAATATAGGAAAATCTAGAGCTAGATTGTTCGATGAAAATGATAATGTTAAAATTACATTTAAAGATGTAGCCGGGTTAGAAGGAGCAAAAGAAGAAGTTCAAGAAATAGTAGAGTTTCTAAAAAGTCCTCAAAAATACACTAAACTTGGAGGAAAAATACCTAAAGGGGCCTTATTAATAGGGCCACCAGGAACAGGAAAAACTCTGTTAGCAAAAGCTGTAGCTGGAGAAGCTAGAGTTCCATTTTTTTCTTTATCAGGTTCCGATTTTGTAGAAATGTTTGTAGGAGTTGGAGCTTCTAGAGTAAGAGATTTATTTGAAAAAGCTAAAGAAAAATCTCCATGTATAATATTTATTGATGAAATAGATGCTATAGGAAGAGCGAGAGGAAAAAGTAGCATAGCTGGATCAAATGATGAAAGAGAAAATACTTTGAATCAATTGTTGACAGAAATGGATGGATTTGGAACTCATACAAACGTAATTGTATTAGCCGCAACGAATAGATCAGATATTTTGGATAAAGCATTACTCCGTCCTGGACGTTTTGATAGAACTATATTAGTTGATCCTCCTGAATTAAATGAAAGAAAAGAAATATTTAAAGTCCATCTTCAAAGATTGGTTTTATCTAATAATGTAGATACAGATTTTTTAGCAAGACAAACTCCAGGTTTTAGTGGTGCAGATATAGCAAATGTTTGCAACGAATCTGCTCTTATTGCAGCAAGAAAAGATAGATCTAAAATAGAAAATCAGGATTTTTTAGATGCAATAGATCGTATTATAGGAGGTTTAGAAAAAAAAAATAAAATAATTAAACCAAATGAAAAAAAACGAATAGCTTATCATGAAGCGGGGCATGCTACAATAAGTTGGTTATTAGAACATGCCGCTCCTTTAGTTAAAGTTACCATAGTACCAAGAGGCAGATCTTTGGGATCTGCGTGGTATCTTCCAGAAGAAAGACAACTAACTACTCCAGAACAAATGAAAGATGAAATTTGCGCATTATTAGCAGGAAGATCAGCTGAAGAAATTATTTTTAGCAGTATTTCTACCGGAGCTTTGAATGATTTGGAAAGAGTTACTAAACAAGCACAATCTATGGTCGCTATTTTTGGTTTAAATGAAAGAATTGGAAATATTTCTTATTATGATTCTACGGGACAAAACGAATTTTCTTTTTCCAAACCTTATAGTGAAAAAACGGCTCAGATTATAGATGAGGAAATATCTAAAATTATAACAGAACAATATCAAAGAGCCAAAAAAATATTGAAAAGTAATGAAAAAAAATTATCTCTGTTAGCTAATGAACTCTTGGAAAAAGAAGTTATCTTTAGAGAAGATTTAAAAAAAATATTTGGAGAGAGACCTTATCCTGATGAAATCGGAGAAATGTTAGGTAACATATCCTCTTCTTGACTATTTTATAAAACTTTAAAACTTAATGAATGAAAAAAAAGAAAGATTCAAACTTTCTAATGAGATTCTTTACTGGTTTTATCTATGTTGTTTTGATTGTTTTTTCTATTCAAAAAGGAGAAAAAATGTTTAGAATCGTAATGATGATGTTATCTTTTTTTTGTTTATTCGAATTTTTAATTATATCAGGGACTAATACAATTTTAATTAAAATAGCTTCTTTATTTTTTTTGTTTTCCATATTTATGGATATTTTTATAAAAAAAGGGTTGATCCCGTACATCATATGTTTTGTACCTTATTCTATAATTTTTTTTGTTATCCAATTATTTTCTAAGAAATATTCTCATAAAGAAAAAATAACACAAATTAGTCATTTAATTTTTGGTTTAGTTTATATTATAATGCCTTTTTGTTTAGCTTCTTATATATACACTATTCATCATGGTAGACAATTGATTTTAGGTATTTTTATTTTAATATGGACAAACGATTCTTTATCTTATTTAATTGGAAAAAAATGGGGGAAAAGAAAAATAGCTTTATCTATTTCTCCTAAAAAGTCTGTAGAAGGGTTTATTGGAGGTTTATTCTTTTGTTTGATCCTGGGTTTTTTTCTGTATGAAATATGGGGAAAAAAATATTGGTTGATTTTGTCTTTTATGGTACCAATTTTTTCTACTATTGGAGATCTTGTGGAATCTACTATTAAGAGATCTTATAACGTAAAAAATTCCGGAATTTGGTTTCCTGGACATGGTGGATTTTTAGACAGATTAGATAGTTTTATTTTTGTTATTCCAATTATAGCAACCATAATAACTAGTGTGGTTTATCTAAAAAAATCTTCATGAATTATGATTCATAAAGAAGGATTTTTATTTTTAGTTTATGCTCTTATAATAATATTATTATTAATATTAACTTCGTTTTTTTTATTTTCTAATCTTATTTCCTTTTTTGTATCTATTTTCTTGATAATGTTTTATGTTTTTATCATCTTTTTTTTTAGAAACCCTAAAAGACATTTTCAGGATAAAAATCGTGATCAAAAAATAGTTCTTTCTCCTGCTGATGGAAAAATTGTAGAAATACAAAATATTTTTGAGACTGAATTTTTAAAAAAAAATTGTATATGTATTTCTATTTTCATGTCTCCTTTTAACGTACATGTTAATAGATTTCCTGTATCTGGAAAAGTAATTTATACCAAATACCATCCTGGTAAATATTTCATAGCTTGGCTGAAAAAATCATCATCTAACAATGAAAGGACTACAGTTGTAGTAGAAACAAGTAATGGCAAAAAAATATTATTCAGGCAAATAGCTGGATTTTTAGCAAGACGTATTATTCTTTATGCAAAAAAAAATTCCATAGTAAAAAAAGGAGAAGAATTCGGATTTATAAAATTTGGATCTAGAGTTGATATTTTTTTACCTTTGAATTCTGTGATTCTAGTAAAAAAGGGAGAAAAAGTTTCTGGAGGGGAAACTAGGATTTCCATTATTCCATAATAATCAACTCCCTTTATTTTATCCTGATATTTTATCAATATTCAAATTTTATTTGACTTCTTCATAATCTACATCTTGTACGTTTTCATTTCCTTTACCATTATTACTGCTGTTTTTTTTATCATCTTCTTTTTTATCTGATTTATTATTGTTTTTTGCCGTGTAAAGTTCTTGAGAAGCGTTAGTCCAAGCTTCATTTAGTTTTTTCATGCTGTTGTCAATAGCAACAAAATCTTTTTTAGAATGAGCTTTTTTTAATTCCTCTAAAGAAATTTCTACATTTTTTCTATTATTTTCTGACAATTTATGTCCATATTCTTTCAACTGTTTTTCTGATTGAAAAATTTGGTTATCAGCAGTATTTAATTTTTCGATTTCTTGTTTTATTTTTTCATCTTTTTGAGCATTTTCTTTTGCCTCTTTTTTCATTTTTTCTATTTCTTCTTGATTTAACCCTGAAGATGTTTCAATACGTATAGATTGTTCTTTACCTGTTCCTTTTTCTTTTGCAGATACATTAAGTATACCATTAGCATCTATATCAAAAGCTACTTCTATTTGGGGGATTCCTCTAGGAGCTGGGGGAATGTCTACCAAATCAAATCGACCTATTTCTTTATTATCATTGAACATGGGCCTTTCTCCCTGTCCTACACGTATAGTAACTGCTGATTGATTATCAGATGCTGTAGAGAAAATTTCAGATTTTTTAGTAGGGATAGTAGTATTGGATTCAATAAGTTTTGTAAAAACTCCTCCTAAAGTTTCAATTCCTAAAGATAAAGGAGTTACATCCAATAATAATACATTTTGTACGTCTCCAGTTAAAACTCCTCCTTGTATGGCAGCTCCAATAGCTACTACTTCATCTGGATTAACTCCTTTAGATGGTTTTTTATTGAAAAATTTTTCTACTTCTTCTTGTACTTTTGGAATTCTCGTAGATCCACCTACTAGAATTACTTCATCTATATCTTTAGTGTTTAGATTTGCATCGTTTAAAGCTTTAGAACAAGGATTAATAGAACGTTGTATTAATTTTTCTGATAATTGCTCGAATTTTGCGCGAGTTAAGGTTATGACTAAATGTTTAGGACCAGATTCTGTAGCTGTAATATATGGAAGATTGATTTCTGTTTGATTAGAAGAAGACAATTCTATTTTTGCTTTTTCAGAAGCTTCTTTTAAACGTTGTAAAGCCATAGGATCTTTTCTTAGATCCAATCCTTCTTTAGATATAAATTCATTTGCAAGATAATCAATGATTACTTGATCAAAATCATCTCCTCCTAAGTGAGTATCTCCATTTGTTGAAAGTACTTCAAATACTCCATCTCCTAATTCCAAAATAGAAACATCAAAAGTTCCTCCTCCTAGATCATATACAACTATTTTTTTATTTTGATTGCTTTTATCTAGACCATAAGCTAAAGCCGCAGCTGTGGGTTCATTTATAATTCTTTCTACTTTCAGACCAGCTATTTCTCCAGATTCCTTAGTAGCTTGTCTTTGCGCATCGTTAAAATAAGCCGGAACTGTGATAACAGCTCTATTCACTTCTTCTCCTAAATAATCTTCAGCTGTTTTCTTCATCTTTTGTAAAATCATCGCTGATATTTCTTGAGGAGCATACAATCTTTTTTCTATATCTACACGAGGGGTATTATTTCCTCCTTTTATGACTTTATAAGGAATATGTTTTAATTCTTCTGTAACTTCAGAATACATTCTTCCCATAAATCGTTTAATTGAAAAAATAGTTTTTTGTGGGTTAGTAACCGATTGTCTTTTTGCAGGATCTCCTATTTTTCTTTCTCCTCCATCTACAAAAGCTACTATCGATGGAGTAGTTCTTTTTCCTTCTGAGTTAGGGATAACAACTGGATCATTAATTTCCATAACGGCCACACAAGAATTTGTTGTTCCTAAATCTATTCCTATAATTTTACTCATTGTTATTACGTTTTTTCATATTAATTAATTATTCAATAGCAAGCACTCCAATCATTATGCCATAATGAAAAAATTCTTTTATGAAATAAAGGGCACAGGATCTATGACAATAAAAAGCTTTTGTGAAAAAAATATTATGACAAAAAGTCATTTATGTGAATTTTTTTAAAATTTCTTATATTACAATTATTACAATAAAAAAATATGGATCCGTTAAGTTTAAAAACCATTTTCCCCAAAAAAAATTCAATAAAAAAGTCATGGATCATAATGGATGCTACAAATCAAATTCTTGGTCGATTTTCTTCCAAGATAGCATCCATTATAATAGGAAAACATAAACCATTTTTTTCTCCACATATAGATTGTGGAGATCATGTAATTGTTATCAACTCTAACAATATTAGACTAACTGGAAAAAAATGGAATCATAAAAAATATATTCATTATACTGGATATCCGGGAGGACAAAAAGAAACTTATGTTAAAAATTTGTTGAATAAAGATTCCAGAATATTGATATATAGAGCAGTAAACGGAATGCTGCCTAAAAATCGTTTAAGACGTTTGATTTTGAAAAATCTTCATGTATATAAGAAATCCAATCATAATCATGAGGCACAAAAACCTGTATTATTTTTTTAAATTAATAAATAGAAACCCAAATCCATGATACATACTATAGGAAGAAGAAAAAGCTCTCTAGCTCGTATCTATTTAAAACCAGGAAATGGATTAATAATTGTGAATTCTAAAAAATTAGATCAATATTTTCCAAAATATGTTCATCAAAAAATTTTATATCCTATTCATATCATTGACAAATTGAATTTATTTGATATAAATATAAAAGTGTTTGGAGGAGGCTTTAACGGACAAGCAGAAGCAATTCGTCTTGCAATTTCTCGTGCTCTTTGTCTATTTGATCTAAGTCATAGGAAAATATTGAAGGAATATGGATTATTAACTCGAGATTCTAGAGAAGTTGAAAGGAAAAAGTTCGGTCAAAAAAAAGCAAGAAAAAATACCAATTTTCAAAACGTTAGAAATAAAAAACTGAAAAATAAAAATGAAAATTAATACTCAAGATTTGTTAAAAGCTGGAGTCCACTTTGGACATATTGCTCGTAAGTGGAATCCAAATATGCGACCTTTTATTTTCATGAAAAAAGGAGGAATTCATATTATAGATTTATCAAAAACAATTTTTAAGCTGGAACAAGCTTGCGATGGATTAAAAAAGATAGCAATAACTGGAAAAAAAATATTATTAGTAGGAACTAAAGCTCAAGCTAAGGAAAAAGTTTTTTTTTATGCAAAAAGTATAAATATGCCTTGTGTAACAGAAAGATGGTTAGGAGGATTGTTGACTAATTTTACAACTATTCGAAAATCTGTTAAAAAAATGAATAATATAGAAAAAATGAAAAAAAATGGGACTTTTAATACTTTATCTAAAAAAGAAAGATTATTAGTTAACCGATTATATGAAAAATTGCATAAAAATCTAGGAAGTATCTCAAACATGAATCACATCCCAGGTGGTATTTTTTTAGTTGATCCCAATAAAGAAAAAATAGCTCTTACAGAGGCTAAGAAATTGAAAATACCCATATTTGCTATGGTGGATACCAATACAAATCCTAATGAAATTCAATATCCTATTCCTTCTAATGATGATTCGTCTAAATCTATAGATATTATTTTAAAATTTGTAGCAGAATCTATTCAGGATGGTATTTTGATAAGTAGAAATGAACGTGAAGAAAAAACAAATAAAAAATCATGAAAATTTCTGTATATCAAATTAATGAACTTAGAAAAATAACTGGTGTTGGAGTAATGGACTGCAGAAAAGCTTTGATTGATTCCAATGGGAATATTGATGAAGCTATTCTTCTTTTAAGAAAAAAGGGAGAAAAGATAGCAATAAATCGTTCTTCCTTTCAAATGAAAGAGGGAGGGGTTCTTTCTAACATTAGTTCTGATTCTTCTTATGGAACAATTATAGGTATTAGTTGTGAAACTGATTTTTTATCTAAAAGTTCCGAATTTCTAAATTTTTTATCTATGCTATCTAAAAAATCTTTATCCTATCATACAAAAGATGATTTTTTAAATAGTTTTTGTCATGAGAATAACAGTGTACAAGAAATGATTATCAGAAAAATGGGAGTTGTAGGAGAAAAATTAGAATTGAAAATTTTTGAAAGAATAGAATCTCCATTTGTCATAGATTATACTCATAATAATTATAAGATAGCTACATTAGTTGGATTTTCTTCTGAATTAAATATTTCAGTAGCTAGAAATATAGCAATGCATATCACTGCGATGAATCCAATAGCCGTAAATGAAGAACAAATTCCAGATGTTGTCATGAAAAAGGAAATAGATATTATCAAAAATCAAGTAAAAAAAGAAATAAAATCATGTGACATGATAAAAAAAATTATTCAAGGAAAAATTCAGAAATTTATTCTAAATAATACTCTCATGAATCAAAAATTTATTAAAGATAATAAAATAAATATACGGGAATATTTGAGTAAATATTATAATAAAAATTTAAAAATCAATCTCTTTAAAAGAGTTGGTATTTGATAAATTTCATGAATGAAAAAACTAATATTAATAATTTTGGATGGTTGGGGACTTTCTTCTTCTAGAAATCCTCATTTTTCTGCTATAAAACAAGCAAACACTCCTTTCTTTGATTTTTGTTGTAAAAATTTTCCTTTTAGCAAATTAGAAGCTTCAGGAAATTCTGTTGGATTACCAAAAGGACAAATGGGAAATTCTGAAGTTGGTCATATAAGTTTAGGTTCTGGACGAAAAATTATTCAAAGTTTAGAAAAAATAAATATATCTATTAAAAATGGATTATTCAAAAAAAAAATAAGCTCTGTTTTTGATGAAATTTATTTATACAAAAAAAGAATTCACTTTATTGGATTATTGTCTGATGGAGGAGTCCATTCACATATGAGTCATCTTTTTTCTTTGCTTCAAATAGCTTATGAAAAAAAAATAAAAGACGTTTTTATACATGTATTTACGGATGGTAGGGATACTTCCCCGAAAAAAAGTATTTTTTATATTGAAGAACTTATAAAAAAAACTAGAAAATACGTTGGTAAATTGTCTTCTGTTATTGGAAGATATTATTCAATGGATCGTGATCATAGATGGGAACGAACTAAAAAAGCATACGAAGCTATGGTTGATTCAAAAGGTATTTATACTAAAAATATTTTTTCTTCTATAGAAGAATTATATAAAAATGGAATAACAGATGAGTTTTTATCTCCTTTAATAATTACTGATAATCAAGGAAATCCTATTTCAAGAATAAAAGATGGAGATATTGTTTTTTGTTTTAATTTTCGACCAGATCGTTCCAGACAAATTACAGAACTTTTAACTGGACGAAATTCTTTTTCAGATATAAAAAAGATAAATTTATCTCATTATATAACCATGACTTGTTTTGATTCTAAAAATAAAGATATTCATGTTATTTTTGAAAAAGAATGCTTACCAGATACTTTAGGTGAGATTATGGAAAAAGAAGGAAAAAAACAGATTCGTATAGCTGAAACTGAAAAATATCCACATGTTACTTTTTTTTTTTCGGGAGGAAGAGAAACTCCTTTTGATAAAGAAACTAGAATTCTTTGTCCTTCTCCTAAAGTATCTACTTATGATTTAAAACCTGAAATGAGCGCAAAAAATATTATGGAAAAAATAATTCCTGAATTAAAAGAAAAAAGTTCAGATTTTATTTGTTTAAATTTTGCAAATCCAGATATGGTAGGTCACACTGGAAAAATGAAAGAAACAATAAAAGCTTGTGAATATGTTGATCAATATACCAAATTTTGTTCTGAAGAAGCAATAAAAAATTCATATACAGTTATTATAGTAGGAGATCATGGAAATGCAGATTGTATGATTAATTCGGATGGATCTCCACATACAGCTCATACTACATCTTTAGTTCCTTTTATTATTTTAGATCAGAAAATAAAAAAAGAAAGTCTTTTTTTGAAAGAAAAAGGGTCCTTATCCGATGTAGCTCCTACTATTCTTCAATTAATGGAATTACCTATTCCTGATATTATGAGTGGAACTTCTATAATAAAATATCACAAAAAATAATTGTGTTTTGATAAAAACTATTGAAGAAATAATCTTAATCAAAAAGAGTGCTTTTTTAGCTTCCAAAACATTAGGAATGTTAGCTAAAGAAGTCAAACCTGGAGTTAACACTCTTTATTTAGATAAACTTGCAGAAAGTTTTATTCGTGATCACGGAGGAGAGCCTGCTTTTTTGGGTTTATACGATTTTCCAAATACTTTGTGTGTATCTCCAAATAATCAAGTAGTACATGGTCTTCCTAATAAATATCCTTTATCAGAAGGAGATATATTATCTGTAGATTGTGGTGTTTATATGAATGGTTTTTATGGAGAACATGCTTATACTTTTGAAGTAGGTGCTGTTTCTAAGAAAGTCCAACAATTTCTTAATTGTTCTAAACAATCTCTTTATATTGGAATTTCTAAATGTAGGATTAAAAACCATATTGGAGATATAGGTTATTCCATACAATCTTTCATTGAAAAAAATGGATATAATGTAGTAAGAGATCTTGTGGGACATGGAATTGGAAAAAAAATGCATGAAAATCCTCAAATTCCTAATTTTGGAAAGCAAAAAGAAGGCATAAAATTAAAAGATGGAATGGTTCTTTCTATAGAACCTATGGTTAATTTGGGAACATCAGAAATTTTTTTTCATAAAGATGGATGGACTGTTACTACTTTAGATCAAAAAATATCTGCTCATTATGAGCATAATGTGGCTATTGTTGATGGATTTCCTTGTTTGCTTTCTACTTTTCGTTACATTTATAAAGAACTTAATATTAAATCGTTTGAAGAAGATCCTTTTCAAAACAAAAAAATTAGTAATAATAATTTTTAATGTTAATTTATTGATTTAGTTGTATTTTTTCATTAAATAGCATAATTTGCGTTCTAAATATAGAATATGCCTACTATACAACAGCTAATTAGAAAAGGTCGCTCTTCTGTTTCCAAAAAGAGGAAATCTATTGCATTGGAATTTTGTCCTCAAAGGAGAGGAGTTTGCACTAGAGTTTATACAACAACCCCAAAAAAGCCAAATTCAGCTATGAGAAAAGTAGCTCGTGTTCGTTTTACAAATGGGAGGGAAGTAATCAGTTACATAACGGGAGAAGGGCATAATCTTCAAGAGCATTCCATTGTATTGGTAAAAGGTGGTAGAGTTAAAGATTTACCAGGAGTAAAATATAAAATAGTTCGAGGAGCTCGTGATACTGCCGGAGTAAACGGAAGAAAAAAAAGTAGAAGCAAATATGGAGCTAAAGTAGTTAAAAAAGATTGAATTGATGAGAAAAGTTAGAAAAAAAACGAAAGTATATTTACCTGATCCAAAATTCAACGATCCACTTGTTACACGTTTTGTAAATCATCTTATGAAAAACGGAAAAAAAAATGTAGCGTATAAAATATTTTATAATGCTATGGAAAAAATAGATTTCATAAAAGAAAAAGAAGAAAAATCAGCATTAGAAATATGGAAAAATGGGTTAAAAAACGTAATGCCTCACGTGGAAGTGAGAAGTCGTCGTATGGGTGGCTCTAATATTCAAGTACCTGTTCCTATTTCTTCTAATAGTAAAATTACAAAAGGAATGAAGTTATTGATTTCTTGTGCGTCTGTTAGAAACGAAAAAACTATGGCTAATAAGTTAGCTAATGAAGTATGGGATGCTTTTCAAGAACAAGGAGAAGCGATTAAAAGAAAAGAAAATATTCATAAAATGGCTGAAGCTAACAAAGCATTTTCGCATTTTAGATTTTAGTTATTTATTATGGAAAAAGATTTAAAATATACAAGAAATATAGGAATAGCAGCGCATATTGATGCAGGAAAAACAACTACTACGGAAAGAATTTTGTTTTATACGGGAATTAATCATAAGATAGGAGAAGTTCACGATGGGGCAGCAACTATGGATTGGATGCAACAAGAACAAGAACGTGGAATAACTATAACTTCTGCTGCTACATGTTGTGAATGGATGTATAATAACAAGAAATATCAGATAAATATTATAGATACTCCAGGTCATGTCGATTTTACTGTAGAAGTTGAACGATCTATGAGAGTTTTAGATGGAATGGTGGTTTTATTTAGCGCTGTTGATGGAGTTGAACCTCAATCTGAAACAGTATGGAGACAAGCAGATAAATACGGAATACCTAGGATTGCTTTTGTAAATAAAATGGATAGACAAGGAGCTGATTTTTTTAATGTTTGTTCTCAGATTAAGAAAATTTTAGGGGCTAATTCAGTACCATTGCAAATTCCTATTGGAAGTGGAGATGATTTTGTAGGAGTAGTAGACTTAATTTCCAACAAAGCTATAAAATGGGATGAAAAAAATTATGGAATGACATATCAAGAACATCCTGTTCCAGATGATATGAAGAATATAGTTAATGATTATAAAAATCAACTTATTGAAACTTTATCAGAACATGATGATGTGATAATGGAAAAATTTTTGTTTAATAATTATTCTATATCAGAAAATGATATTATTAATTCTTTACAAAAGAATACAATAAAAATGAAAATAATTCCTATTTTGTGTGGTTCTTCTTTTAAAAATAAAGGAGTTCAGGCTATATTAGATGCTATATGTAGATATTTACCTTCTCCTCTAGAAGTTATTAAGGATATAGTAGGAGTTCATCCTATTAGTCAAAAGAAAGAAATAAGAAAACCAAATGAAAATGAACCTTTTTCTGCTTTAGCTTTTAAAATAGCAAGTGATCCTTTTGTAGGACGTTTAGCTTTTTTTAGAGTTTATTCTGGAAAAATAGAATCCGGTTCTTACAGTTTTAATGCAAGATCTGGAAATAAAGAACGTATTTCTAGAATATATCAAATGCATGCGAATAAACAAAATCCAATAGAAAAAATTAGAGCAGGAGATATAGCAGCGGTAGTAGGTTTTAAAGACATCAAAACTGGGGATACTTTATGTGACGAAAAATATCCGATTTTATTAGAAAAATATTATTTTCCCGATCCAGTAATTGGATTGGCCATAGAACCAAAACTTAAAGCAGATATTGATAAAATGAGTTTGGCATTATCTAAATTAATGGAAGAAGATCCTACTTTTCAAGTAAGAACAGATTCTTATACAGGACAAACAATTATTTCTGGAATGGGAGAACTCCATTTAGAAATAATTGTTGATCGTATGAAAAGAGAATTTAAAGTAGAAGTGAATCAAGGAAATCCTCAAGTAGAGTATAAGGAAGCCTTAACAAGTTTAGTAGAACATAGAGAAATATACAAAAAACAAACAGGTGGTAGAGGAAAATATGCGGATATATTATTTAGATTAGAACCTGGAAATATGAAAACTTCTGGATTGGTATTCATTAATAAAATAAAAGGAGGAAACATTCCTAAAGAATATATTCCTTCTATAGAAAAAGGGTGTAAGGAAATGATGAAAAGTGGTCCTTTATCTGGATATGAGATAGATAATGCTAAAGTAACTGTTTTAGATGGATCTTATCATTCTGTTGATTCTGATCAACTTTCTTTTGAAATAGCAGGAAAATTAGGTTTTAAAGAAGCGGCTAAAAAAGCGAAACCTGTTTTATTAGAACCAATTATGAAATTAGAAGTAATTGTTCCAGAAGAAAATATGGGTGAAATTATAGGAGATTTGAATCGAAGAAGAGGAATTATTCAAAACATGAGTACTAGAAATAATGTAAAGATTATTCAAGCTTTAGTTCCATTATCTGAAATGTTTGGATACGTTACAGTCTTACGAACACTTTCTTCTGGAAGAGGTACTTCTGTAATGGAGTATTCTCATTATGATACGGTACCTGCTAATGTAATAGACGATATTATAGAAAACCGTAATAAAAAAACAAAAAAATAAGTACTATGGGTCATGATATAAAAATTAAATTAAAATCTTATGATTACAATTTATTAGATAAATCTGCTGAAAGAATTGTTAATTCAGTTCTCCCTACAGGAGTAGTATTAAATGGACCTGTTCCTTTGCCTACTGAAAAAAAAATATTTACAGTGTTACGTTCTCCACATGTGAATAAAAAATCAAGAGAACAATTCTTTCTACCTACTCATAAAAGACTTTTACAAATTCATAATGCTTCATCTAAAACAGTAGATGCATTAATGAAATTAGAGTTACCTAGTGGAGTTGAAGCTGAAATAAAAGTGTAAACAAAATGTCGGGATTAATAGGAAAAAATATAGGAATGACAAGTATTTTCTTAGAAAATGGAAAAAATGTGCCTTGTACCGTTATCAAAGTAAATCCTTGTTATGTAATTCAAATTAAAACAGTAGAAAATGACGGTTATTTTTCTGTTCAACTTGGAACTGGAGAAAAAAAATTAAAAAAAACTAATAATCCTTTATTGGGTCACTTTAAAAAATCTGGATTATCTCCAAGAAAAAAACTATTAGAATTCAGAGAAAATTCAATTTCTCATTTAAAATTAGGAGAAAAAGTGAGTGTAGATACCTTTAAAAAAGGAGAACTAGTGAATGTTAAAGGAATTTCTAAAGGGAAAGGATTTCAAGGTGTTGTTAAAAGACATAATTTTTCAGGTGTTGGAGAAAGAAGTCATGGTCAACATAATCGTTTAAGATCTCCGGGGTCAATAGGTGCAGGATCAGACCCTTCACGTGTTTTTAAAGGAAAAAAAATGGCTGGAAAAATGGGTAAAAAAAATATAACTGTTAAAAATTTAGAGATATTAAAAATAGATATCCATCAAAATTTAATCATTTTGAAAGGATCAGTTCCGGGAAATAAAAATTCATATTTGATGATTAATAAAAAGAAATGGAATTAAGAATTCTAGATATTAAGGGGAATTTTACTGATAAAAAAGTAGAATTTGATGAAAATATTTTTTTTAAAAGGTCTTATGATCATTCTGTGTATTTAGAAATAAAAAGATTCTTGTCTTCTCAACGTCAAGGAACACATAAATCTAAAGAAAGAGGAGAATTATCTGGAAGTACTAGGAAATTGCATAGACAAAAAGGAACTGGAGGATCTAGAAAAGGAGATATTAAAAATCCTATTTTTAGAGGTGGAGGGAGAGTATTTGGTCCAAGACCAAGAAAATATTTAACGAAATTGAATAAACGCACTAAAAGTAGTGTGAGAAAGTTTATTATTGAGCAAAAATTAATACAGAATCAAATAAAGATTATTGAAGATATTGAATTTAATATTCCTAAAACTAAATTTTTTTTGGGAATATTAAATTCAATAAAGTTAAAAAACAAGAAATTACTAATGGTTCTTGGAGAAGAAAATAAAAATTTATATTTATCATCTCGTAATTTGAAATGTTTTAAATTACTGAATGTGAATGAATTGGATTGTTTTTCATTGTTAAATTTTCCATCTATTGTTTTTACTGAAAATTCCATAAAAAAAATTCACGAATTTTTATCTATATAAATTATGATTTTGATTAAACCTTTTGTTACAGAAAAATCTTCTCAAGGAGAGAAAAATAATTGTTATACATTATCTGTAAATGTGAATTATAATAAAATTCAAATAAAGAAAGAAATTAAAAAAAAATTTGGATTTTCCGTAAAAAATGTCAGAACCATGATTTATCCTAGAAAAGATAAATCTAAATATACTAAAAAAGGATTTCTTTATGGAAAAACCAAAAAAATGAAAAAAGTTATTATTCAATTTAAAGAAAATCAGAAAATTGATTTTTTTAATCAACAAGAAGTTTAATGTCAATTAGAAAGTTAAAACCTATTACTCCTGGTCAACGTTTTAGAGTTAAAAATTGTTTAGATCAAATTACAAAACGTAAACCAGAAAAAACCTTAGTTAAAAATCAATGTAAGTCTGGAGGACGAAATAATACTGGACGAATGACTATACGTTATTCTGGAGGAGGACATAAAAGAAAGTATAGAGTAATAGATTTTAAAAGAAAAAAATTTGGAATTCCTGCTATTATAAAGTCTATAGAATATGATCCAAATAGATCTTCTTTAATAGCTTTGTTATATTATAAAGATGGAGAAAAAAAATATATTGTAGCTATGGATGGATTCAAAATAGGTCAGGAAATTATTTCTGGAAAAAACATTCCTTTTCATATAGGAAATTCTACTTTTTTAAGTGAAATCCCTTTGGGTACTAATATTTCTTGTATAGAACTTAGACCCGGTCAAGGAGCAAAAATCGCAAGAAGTGCAGGATCTTTTGCTCAATTGTTCGCAAAAGATAAAAAATATGCTACTATTAAATTACCTTCGGGAGAAATGAGAATGATCTTGATTACTTGTATGGCAACAATCGGAGTTGTATCTAATCCTGATCATCAATTAGAAACATACGGTAAAGCTGGTAAAAAAAGACATTTTGGGAAACGTCCTAGAACTAGAGGAGTGGCTATGAACCCTGTAGATCATCCAATGGGAGGTGGAGAAGGAAAAGCATCTGGAGGAATTCCTAGAAGTAGAACGGGAAAGCCTTCTAAAGGATTCAGAACTCGTTCTAAAAAACGATATTCTAATAAATATATTTTACAAAGAAGAAAAAATAAATTTTTATTATGGCAAGATCCTTAAAAAAAGGTCCATATGTATCTCATAAATTGTACAAAAAAGTATTAAATAATCTGAAATTAGAAAAAAAAACTGTTATTAAAACTTGGTCTAGACCATCTACCATTTTACCTGATTTTGTAGGACAAACATTTGCTGTTCATAATGGAAAACAATTTATTAATGTGTATATCACTGAAAATATGATTGGACATAAGTTAGGAGAATTTGCTCCTACTCGAACTTTTAGAGGACATGCTGGATCTAAGAATAAATTGAAAATAAAGAAATAATATAATATGAAACAGGAAACTAATATAGTTTCAGCTTCTCTAAATGGTGTAAGATGTTCTCCAAGAAAAATGAGATCGGTAGTGGATTTAATTAGAAATAAAGAGATCCAAAAAGCTTTGGATATACTGACATATAGTGGAAAAAAAAGAATATCTTTTTTTTTGAAAAAACTGCTTATTTCTTTGTTGTCTAATTGGAAACAAAAGTATGAGGAATTTTCTTCTGGAGAAGAGTTATATATAAAAGAAATTAAAGTCAATCAAGGAAAAACCTTAAAAAGGTTACGTCCTGTTCCTCAAGGAAGAGGACATAGAATTAGAAAAAAATCAAGTCATGTTTTAGTTTTTTTAGAAAAAAGAAAAGAAATGTAATTTTTATATATGGGACAAAAAACAAATCCAATTGTTAATCGTCTTGGGATTATTACAGGATGGCAATCTAGCTGGTGCAATAATTACAAAGATCGAATACAGGAAGATTTTAAAGTAAGAAGATATATAGAAGCTAGATTACCAAAAGGTATTGTTTCTAGAATTTTCATTGAAAGAACTTTAAAATTTATTACTATTACTATTCGTACATCTCGTCCTGCTCTTGTTATAGGAAAAGGAGGAGATGAAGTAGACACTGTTCGAAAAGAATTGAAAAAACTTACTAAAAAAGAAGTTCAGATTAATATATCTGAAGTTAAACGTCCTGAATTAGATGCTCCATTAGTAGCTAAAGGTATAGTTAGACAATTAGAAAATAGAATTTCTTATAAAAAAGCAATTAAATTGTCTATCCTATCTGCTATGAGGATGAACGCTCAAGGTATAAGAATTCAAATTTCTGGAAGACTGAATGGTTCAGAAATGGCTAGATGTGAAACTTATAAAGAAGGACGAATTTCGTTAGGAACTTTTCGTGCGGATGTAGATTATCATATGTCTGTGGCAAATACAGTTTATGGAAGTATAGGAATTAAAGTATGGATAATGAAAGGAGAAGTATATGGAAAAAGAGAATTATCTCCTTTTTTAGGAATGCAAAAAAAACAAAGAGGAAATAAAGCAACTCATAGAAAAAAGAAATAGTATATATTTTATGTTGCAACCAAAAAAAACAAAATATAAAAAAAAACAAAAGGGAAGGATTCGTGGAAATTCTAAGAAAGGGATCACTCTTTCTAGAGGTTTATATGGAATTAAAGCCTTAGAAGGAGCTTGGATCTCTTCAAAACAATTGGAAGCAGCTCGAGTAGCCGCTACTAGATATATGAAAAGAGAAGGAAAATTATGGATTAATATTTTTCCAGATAAACCAGCTACAAAAAAGCCTCAAGAAGTACGTATGGGAAAAGGAAAAGGACCCGTTGAATTTTGGGTATCTGTGGTTAAACCTGGAAGAATTTTGTTTGAAGTTGATGGAGTAGAAATAAATGTAGCAAAAGAAGCTTTAAGATTAGCCGCTCAAAAACTTCCTATTAAAATGAAATTCGTTTTTTCTAATGAAATTAAATTATGAAAAATTCAGAGATAAAAACTTTATTAATTGATGATTTGATTTATGAAATTCAAGTTCATGAAAAAAATTATCAAAATATAAAATTTTATCATTCTATAAAAATACATAAGAATCCCATGATAATTAGAATTTTAAGAAGAAAAATTGCTAGATTGAAAACTGAATTGAATAAAAAAATAAATGATAGAAAAACAAAAAAAATTTAGGAATAGTAGAAAACAAAAACAAGGAATAGTTGTAAGTGATAAAATGGATAAAACTATTGTAGTCTCTGAGGTTAGAAAAGTGAAACATAGATATTATGAAAAAAGTATTGTAAGGAAAAAAAAATACATGGTTCACGATGAAAAAAATGTATCTAAAAATGGGGATAAAGTTAGTATTATGGAAATGCGTCCTATAAGCAAAAAAAAATGTTGGAGATTGGTGTCCATATTAGAAAAATCTAAATAATTTATGTTACAACAAGAATCTATTTGTAAAGTTTCGGATAATACAGGAGCAAAAGAAGCTTTGATTATTAGAGTACTAGGTGGAACTAAAAAAAGATATGCTTCTCTAGGAGATTCTATAGTTGTTACTATAAAAGTAGCTGTTTCCGGAGGAAGTACAGTTAAAAAAGGTCAGGTGTCTAAAGCAGTGATTATTAGAACAAAAAACAGAACAAAAAGAAAAGATGGATCTTATATAAGTTTTGATGATAATGCTTGTGTATTGATTAATGCTTCTGGAGAAATGATAGGAACAAGAGTTTTTGGTCCTGTAGCAAGAGAACTTAGAGAAAAAGAATATATGAAAATTATATCTTTAGCACAAGAAGTGCTATAAAACGAATCTGATAATGATAATATCATGTCAAAAATAAAAAAAGAAGATAAAGTATTGATTTTATCAGGAAATCATAAAGGAAATGAAGGTATTGTTTCAAAAATTTATCCTAAAAAAAATAAGGTTTTTATACGTGGTATAAATATGATAAAAAGACATTCGAAACCTAGTGTTAAAAATCCTAAAGGAGGAATTATAGAAAAAGAAGCTCCTATTCATATATCTAATTTAAGAAAGAAAAAGGATGACGTATCAATCTAGATTACAAAAATTGTACAAGGAAGAAATTGTTCCAAGTTTAATGAAAAAATTTAGATACAAATCTATTATGGAAGTTCCTAAATTAAAAAAAATAGTAGTCCATCAAGGAGTTGGTTTATCTGTCATTGACAAAAAAATAATAGATTTTTCTATGAAAGAAATAACGGATATAACAGGACAAAAAGCTATTCTTTGTTATTCTAAACATGATGAATCTGGTTTTAAATTAAGAAAAGGAATGCCAATAGGAGTAAAAGTTACTTTACGAAGAATAAAAATGTTTGAATTTTTAGAACGATTGATTGTTGTTTCTTTACCTAGAGTTAGAGATTTTAATGGAGTAAAAGAAAGCAGTTTTGACGGTTATGGGAATTATAATATGGGAATAATGGAACAAGTTATTTATCCTGAAATAAATATTGATAAAATTAGAAAAAATATGGGAATGAATATTACATTTGTGACTTCTGCTAAAAATGATATTGAGGCTAAAAATCTTTTATCTTCTTTTGGCATACCTTTCAAAAAAAAATAAAAATGGCTAAAGAATCGGTAAAAGCAAGACAAAGAAAAAGAGAAAAAATGGTAATGAAATATGCAAATAAAAGAAAAAGTCTAAAAAAATCTAAAAATTATGAATTGTTACAAAAATTACCTAAAGATGCATCTCCTGTTCGTTTGAGAAACAGATGTTCCATTACTGGAAGATGTAGAGGGTATATGCGTCAGTTTGGTGTTTCTCGTATTGTTTTTAGAAATTTGGTTTCCCAAGGTTTAATTCCTGGTGTAAAAAAGGCAAGTTGGTAGCTAAAATATATTAGTGTGATATGGATACGATAGCTGATTTTTTAACTAGAATTAGAAATGCCAGTTTAGCAAAACATAAACTTTTAGAAGTCCCCTCTTCTAAAATAAAAAAAGAAATTTCTGATGTTTTATTGGAAAATGGATATATTTTAAGTTATAAAATAGAAAAAAGTAAAAAAACTATTAAAATTGCTTTAAAATATTTTCAAGGAAAAACCTCTGTTATCCAACATATAATCAGAATAAGCAAGCCAGGACTTAGAAAATATTGCAAATATAAAAATTTACCTCGTGTGTTAAATGGATTAGGAATTGCTATAATTTCTACTTCTAATGGAGTGATAACAGATAAACAAGCAAGAAAAAAAAGAATAGGGGGAGAAATTTTGTGTTATGTGTATTAGTTAAATAATATTTTGAAATGTCTAGAATTGGAAAAAAACCTATTCCTATTCCTGAAAATGTAAATATAAAGATATTTGACAATAAAATATTAGTGAAAGGAAATTTAGGTTCTTTAAGTCAAGAGATTTCCAAGAAATTGGAATTTAGTTTAAAAAAAGATTTATTGATAATTACTAGAATTCAAGAAGATAAAGAATCTAAATCTTTACATGGATTATATCGTGTTTTAATTAATAACATGATTATAGGTGTTACAAAAGGGTTTATTAAAGAACTGGAATTAGTAGGAATTGGATATAGAGCTTCTTATAAAGAAAATATTTTAGAACTAAATCTAGGTTTTTCTCATAATATCATGATGCAGATTCCTGAAGAAATTTATGTAGAAATAAAATCGGAAAAGAGTAAAAATCCTATTTTAGTTTTAAAATCTTATGATAAACAACTTTTAGGGATAGTATCTGCTAAAATTAGATCTTTCAGAATTCCTGATCCTTATAAGGGAAAAGGAATAAGATATTTAGGAGAAGAAATTCGTAAAAAGGCTGGAAAATCAGCTTAATTTTTATTAAAATGAAAAAAAAAAAACCGAAAAAAATTTTTGGAGAATTAGATAGACCTAGAATTTCTGTTTTCAGAAGTAATAAACAAATTTATGCTCAAATTATAGATGATATTTCTGGAAATACTTTGGTTTCATCATCATCGAAAGAAAAAATATTTCATAATTATAAAAAAACAAAAATAGAGTTATCTAATGAAGTAGGAAAATTATTAGGAAATAGAGCTAAAAAATTGAAAATAAAAAAATTAATATTTGATAAAGGAAGATATTTATATCATGGAAGAATTAGATCTTTAGCTGAAGGAATTAGAGAAATTGGATTAAAGTTTTAAAAAAAATATATGATATAATGTATGATCAAAAAATAAAGTCTACAGGATTAGAATTAAAAGAAAAATTGGTTGGAGTTACAAGAGTATGTAAGGTGACTAAAGGAAGGAGATATTTTAGTTTTAGTGCTATTGTCATTAAAGGAAATGAAAATGGAATAGTAGGTTATGGTTTTGGAAAGTCTAAAGAAGCACCTGATGCAATTCATAAAGCTGGAGAACAGGCTAAAAGAAATCTTTGTAAAGTTTGTATTTCTAATGGAACTATTCCTCATGAACAAGAAGCTAAGTATGGAGGAGCTCACATACTAATTCGTCCAGCTTCTGATGGAACTGGAATTATAGCCGGAGGTCCATTAAAAGCAGTTCTTGAAGCTACTGGATTAAGAAATGTTTTGTCAAAATCTAAAGGATCTTCTAATCATCATAATGTTATTAAAGCTACTATAAAAGCATTAAGTTATATGAGAGATGTTCATATTATAGCAAAACAGAGAGGAATTAGTATCAAAAAAGTATATAATGGATGAAAACTTAATAAATCGATTATGTCCAAAAAACGGATCTCATAAAAAAAAATTAAGATTGGGAAGAGGACAGGGGTCTGGGAAAGGAGGGACTTGTGGAAGAGGACACAAAGGAGCCAAATCTAGATCTGGTTTTTCCAAAAAAAGAGGATTTGAAGGAGGGCAAATGCCTCTTCAAAGAAGAATACCTAAATTTGGATTTAGGAGACATTTTTTACGTAAAAAATTTGTTTTGATTAATTTAGATACAATTCAAAATTTTGTAAATCAAGGCAAAATTAAAGATATAGTCAATCCAGAAATTTTATTAAAAAATAATTTAGCAAAAAAAGATGATTTGGTGAAAATATTAGGGAGAGGAACCCTTAATTCTTCATTAAAAATATACGCATATAAGTTTAGCAAAAAAGCCTTGTTACATATCAAAAAATCGGGAGGGGAAGCTTTATCTATATGATAAAATCAATATATGGATAATCTTTTAAGATCTTTTTATCATATTTGGAATATTAAAGAATTACGAAAAAAAATAATAGCAACTCTAAGTTTATTGTTGGTATATCGTTTTGGTGCTTATATCCCTCTTCCAGGAATTAATCCTTTAGGAATTAGTGATTTTATAGAAAAATTTAATTCAGGATCCAAAGGATTGATGCAAATTTTATCCTCTTTTACTGGAGGAGCTTTTAATAGAGCTTCAGTTTTTGCTTTAGGGATTATGCCTTATATATCTGCTTCTATTATTATTCAATTGATGTGCATAATCATTCCTTATTTACAAAGATTGCAAAGAGATGGAGAAAGTGGTAGAAAACAAATTAGTTTAATTACAAGATGGTTAACAGTAGGAATATGTTTAATACAAGCTCCTGTCTATCTTATTTCTTTAACTCAACAATTTATTCCTTTTTCTTCAAATTCTTCTGATAAAACCTATTTAATTGATATAAATACTTTTTATGGAAAAAGTATGTTTTGGATTATAGGAATAATGATTTTAACTTCTGGTACTTTATTTACCATGTGGTTAGGAGATAAAATAACAGACAAAGGAATAGGAAATGGAATTTCTTTGATAATTATGTCCGGAATAATAGCACGTTTTCCAGACGCAGTTGCTAAAGAAATTTTTAGCAAATTAGAAATTGGTAGTGGAGGATTCATAATTTTATTTCTTGAATTTTTATTATGGTTATTGGTAATTTTATTTTCTATTATAATCATTCAAGCTATTAGAAAAATACCGGTACAATATGTCTCTCATTATAAATCTTTGGAAGTAGGATCTCAGTTGATACAAAAAAAACATCAGTATATTCCACTTAAAATGACAGCAGCAGGTGTAATGCCTATTATATTTTCTCAAGCTATTATGCTTTTCCCTTTAACTTTTTCTGATTATGTAAAAAATGTTAATATTAAGAATTTTTTTCATCTTTTTCAAGATATTTATGGTTTATGGTATAATTTAACTATTTCTATATTAGTGATAGTTTTTACTTTTTTTTATACGGCTATTACAATTCCAGTAAATCAAATGGCTGACGATTTAAAAAGAAATGGGGGTCATATTCCAAGAATTAAACCAGGAAAAGAAACTGCTGAATATATAGATCATGTTTTATCTAAAATAACACTTCCTGGAGCTATTTTATTAGCAATAATTGCTATTTTTCCTTCTATAGTTTTTCGTATGGGAATTACTCAAAATTTTGCATTATTTTATGGAGGAACATCATTATTAATTGTAGTAGGAGTAATTTTAGATATTTCACAACAAGTGAATATTCATTTATTAAATTATCATTATGATGAATTAATGATGGTAAAAAATCGTAGTGGTAGATATACTAGATTATAATTTTTTTTGTATATTATTTGGTAAATATATTTGTATGGCTAAACAAAAGCATATTGAAGTTGATGGAATCATTATAGAATCCTCTCCAAATGCAATGTTTCGTGTTGAATTGGAAAATGGATGTATTGTTAAAGCTCATATTTCCGGAAAAATGAGAATGCATTATATAAAAATACTACCAGGAGATAAAGTAAGATTGGAAATGTCTTCTTATGACTTAGAAAGAGGTAGAATAACTTATAGATATTAAATTAAATATTATTATTTTTATGAAAGTAAGAGCTTCTTTAAAAAAAAGAACTGAAAATTGTAAAATAGTCAGTAGAAAAGGACGTTTGCGAATTATTAACAAAAAAAATCCTAGATTTAAACAAAAACAGGGGTAAATTAATATGTCAGTTCGAATTTCAGGAGTAGATCTTCCTAGATCTAAAAGAGGGATCATAGGTCTTACTTATTTGTATGGAATAGGAAAAAGTTTATCAAAAATTATTTTGCATTCTGTTGGAATAGACGAAAATAAAAAAATAGAAAATTGGTCCGATGATGATATCAGTAAAGTTAGAAAGTATATATCCAATAATATAAAAATTGAGGGGGAATTAAGATCTGAAATACAATTCAATGTTAAACGATTGATGGATATAGGTTGTTATGTAGGAACAAGACATAGAAAAGGATTGCCGTTAAGAGGTCAAAAAACAAAAAATAATTGTAGAACTAGAAAAGGAAAAAAGAAAACTGTAGCAAATAAAAAGAAAGTTACAAAATGATAAAATAATCTTATGGCAAAATCATCATTGGGAAGAAAAAGATCTGTAGTAGTAGATTCTTTGGGCGAAGCTCATATTCAATCTACTTTTAATAATATTGTTATAACTTTAACTAACAAAAAAGGAGAAGTTATAGCTTGGTCTTCTGCTGGAAAAATGAATTTTAAGGGGTCTAAAAAGAACACTCCATATGCCGCTCAAATGGCTGCAGAAAATGTAGCAAAAGAAGCTATAAATGCTGGAATTAAAAAAGTAGAGGTTAAAGTAAAGGGACCTGGAGCTGGTAGAGATGCTGCTATACGAGCTTTAAGCAATTCAGGAATTGTGGTAACAATAATAAAAGATATAACTCCTTTACCACACAATGGCTGTAGACCTCCCAAAAGAAGAAGAGTTTGATATCTTTTTTAATTATGGCAAAATATATAGGACCTAAAACAAAAATTTCTAGAAGATTTGGAGAATGTATTTATGGAGAAGATAAATATTTTGATAGAAGAAAATATCCATCCGGACAACATGGAAATAATCGTAGAAGAGGAAAACGTTCTGAGTATTTTATACAGTTGATAGAAAAACAAAAAGCAAAATATACTTACGGAATATTAGAACGTCAATTTGAGAAATTATTTTTTGAAGCTGCAAGAAAAAAAGGAATAACCGGAGAATTATTATTGCAAGCATGTGAAAGTCGTCTTGATAATATAGTTTTTAGACTTAAATTCGCTCCATCTAGATCTTCTGCTCGCCAAATAGTTTCTCATAGACATATTTTTGTAAATGATCGTATAGTGAATATTCCATCTTTTAGATTAAAGCCAGGAGATAAAATAGGAGTAAGAGAAAAATCCAAAAAACATCCAATTATATTAGATTCTATACAAAAAAAAACAGGAACATTGGTTGAATGGTTAATTTTTGATGAAAAAAATATGGTAGGTATATTTAGGGTTATGCCAAAAAGAACACAAATTCCTGAAAATATTAAAGAGCAACTCATTGTGGAATTATATTCAAAATAATAGAAGTGAATCATATGGCTATTCTAGATTTCGTCAAACCTGATAGAATTGCAATGTCTGAATTTTCAGATAATAAAGGTATTTTTCATTTAAAACCGTTAGAACCTGGATATGGAATCACCTTGGGAAATGCATTAAGAAGAGTTTTATTAGGATCTTTAAAAGGTTTTGCAGTAACTTCTATTAGAATTAAAGGAGTTAAATATGAATTTTCTACTATAGAAGGAGTAGTAGAAGATGTGACTGAAATCGTATTGAATTTTAAAAAAATTCGTTTGAAACAAAAAATATCAGGAATTCATAAAGAAACAGTGAATGCATCTATACATCATGGAAAACAGGTTACGGGAGGATATTTAAATAAATTCATTTCCGGATTTCATATTTTAAACGAAAATTTAGTGATTTGTAATAAAGATGAATCTATACCACTAGAAATCAGTTTTACAATTGAAGAAGGAAGAGGTTATGTCCCTGCAGAAGAAAATAAAAAAAATAATGATCATTTAATTGGAACAATTCCTATAGATTCTATTTATACTCCTATTAGAAACGTGAAATACACAATAGAAAATTGTAGAGTAGGTCAAAAAACTGATTTTGAAAATCTTTCTTTAGAAATTCAAACGGATGGTTCTATATGTCCAAAATCAGCTTTAATGGAAGCTTCTAAAATATTAATTCAATATTTTTCTATTTTTTCTCATGAAAAAATAGGAAAAAAGAAACAAGAAGAAATTAACAAAGACAAAAAATATGATGAAGAATTCTTGCGAATGAGGACTTTGTTAAAGTCTAAATTAAGTGACATGGATTTATCTGTTCGTACTAAAAATTGTTTAAAATCTGCATCTATAGAATCTATAGCCGATTTAGTTAGTTGTAACAGAAATAATATGTTAAAAATGAGAAATTTTGGTAAAAAATCTTTAGATGAGTTAGAAAGTAAAATGAAAGAAAAGGGATTATGTTTTGGAATGGAAATATCAGAATATAGATTAAATAATAAAGAAAATAATAAAGAATAGATGAATCATAGAAATAAGAATAATCATTTAGGAAGAAAATATGGACATCGGAAATCTATTCTTTCTAATCTTGCTTCTTCTTTGATTAAGAAAAAAAAAATTTTTACAACTTTAGCTAAAGCAAAAGCTTTAAAAAAATATGTTGAACCTATTATTACAAAATCTAAAATAAACACAACTCATTCCAAAAGAAATATTTTTTCGTATTTGAGAGATAAGACAGCTGTTTCTGAGTTATTTAAAAATCTTTTTGATAAAGTTAGACTTCGTTCAGGTGGGTATACTAGAATAATAAAAACTGGATTTCGTTTTGGAGACCAAGCTATTCTTTCTTTTATTGAATTTGTAGATTTTAATGATATTTATACATCTAAAAAGATCATAAAATCTGTAAGACGTAGCAGAAAAAAAAACAGACAAACAAAAATGAACAATGAGCAAAATAAAAAGCATTCAGGCTAGGCAAATATTAGATTCAAGAGGAAATCCTACTGTAGAAGTCGATGTAATTACGGACAAAGGGGTGTTGGGACGTGCTTCTGTTCCATCTGGAGCTTCAAAAGGAGAAAATGAGGCTTTTGAATTACGTGATAATAAAAAAGATATTTTTTGTGGAAACGGAGTTTTAAAGGCTATTCATAATATTAATAGTATTATCAGTTCTGAATTAATTGGAAAATCTGTTTTTGATCAGATTTATATTGATAAATTAATGTTAGAATTAGATGGTACGATTAATAAAAAAAGACTGGGAGCAAATTCTATCTTAGCAGTATCATTAGCTGTAGCTAGAACTGCATCTAACGAACTTAGAATTCCTCTTTATAAATACATAGGAGGAGTTTATACAAATGTTTTACCTATCCCTTTAATTAATATTGTAAATGGAGGGAGGCATTCTAATGCAACTATAGCTTTTCAAGAATTTATGATAGTTCCTGTTAAATCTAATACTTTTTTGGAAGCTCTTCAAATGGGATATAAGGTTTTTTATCAATTAAAAGATATTTTACATCAAAAAGGATTATCTACAAGTGTAGGAGATGAAGGTGGATTTTCTCCTAATTTTAATGGAATAGAAGATGTTTTAGACCATATTTTAGAAGCTATACATATGGCCAATTATGAACCTTATGATCAAATAGGAATAGCTATAGATTGTGCTGCTTCTGAATTTTATTCAGATAATAAATATAACTATTCTAAATTTGAAAAAAAAACAGAAAATTCAGACAAATCTAGAGAAGAACATGTTGATTATTTATCTTATTTAATTAGAAGATATCCAATTATATCTATTGAAGATGGAATGGATCAAAATGATTGGGATGGATGGAAATTACTAACAAATGAAATGGGAGACAAAATACAATTGGTAGGAGATGATCTTTTTGTTACTCAAGTTGGAAAATTAAATGAGGGAATCAAAAGAAAAATAGCAAATTCTATTCTTATAAAAGTAAATCAAGTAGGGACACTCACAGAAACAATTGAAACGATCAATTTAGCTAAAAAAATAAAGTATAAAAACATTATATCTCATCGGTCAGGAGAGACAGAGGATTCTTTCATTGCAGATTTTTCTGTTGCATTGAACATAGAACAAATAAAAACCGGTTCTATTTGTCGTTCTGAAAGAATTTCAAAATATAATCAATTATTACGTATTGAAGAAACGCTTGGTAAATATTCTCTTTATTCAGGATGGAATCATACATAAGTATAAGTATTCTATTCTATACAATGATGAATTAAGAACCAATGGTAATTTTAGTTTTTATACTTGGATATTTATTCATTACTCTTGAAAACTTATTTTCTTTAAATAAAGTTATTCCATCTATTTTAATGGCGGTTACGTGTTGGTCGTTAATTCTGTTATTTCATCTTCCTGTTTATGAACTAGATCAACATTTAATAATCAAAAAGGATCCTAAGCATTTATTATTATTTCATTTAGCGAAAGCTTCTGAAATTGTTTTTTTTCTTATTGGGGCTATGTCTATTATTGCTGTAATTGAAAAATATTCTGGATTTGAAGCTTTAAGAGAATTATTTTATGCAAAAACAAAACGTAAATTTTTGTGGATAATAAGTTTAGTTTCTTTTTTATTATCTGCTATAATAGATAATCTCACTGCAAGTATTGTTTTAATTTCTCTTCTTAGAAAAACAATTTCTAATTATAAAGAACGTTTGTATTACTTGGGGATAGTGATTATATCTGCTAATGCAGGAGGAGTTTGGTCTCCAATTGGAGATATAACCACGACAATGTTATGGATTTCTAACAAAGTGACTACTATATATCTTATAAAAAAGATACTTATCCCTTCTATATTATGTATGTGTGTATCCACATTCATAGCGTCTTGTCTTCCTATTTTCAATGGATCTTTTCAAATTAAAAAAAATGAATTATCAAAAGATCATCTTAAAAGAGGTTTTTTTATGTTGAAAACAGGTTTGTTATTAATGTTACTTGTCCCTATTTACAAAATAATTACGGGTGTTCCCCCATATATGGGAATGATGTTTTCTCTTGGAATTCTACTTTGTGTAGTCAAAAAGTATAAATCAGAATGTTCTATAGACGATTTTTTTAAAAAATTGGATTTTTCTAGTATTTTGTTTTTTTTAGGAATTTTGCTGTCAGTTTCTTCTTTGGAATCTTTAGGAAAATTATATAATTTATCTAGTTGGATTAATGAAACTGTTTCTACATGGAAAATAACAACTTTTATATTTGGATTGATTTCTTCTATTATAGATAATGTCCCTCTAGTTGCTGCTACTATAGCCATGTTTTCTTATCCAATGGATCACGATTTATGGCACTTTATAGCTTATGTTTCTGGTACAGGTGGAAGTATTTTTCTTATAGGATCTGCTGCAGGAGTAGCAGCTATGGGAATGGAAAAAATAGATTTTTTTTGGTATTTAAAAAAAATTAGTTGGATAGCTTTAATCGGCTATATATCTGGATTTATTTACCTTTTAATTTAATTTATCCATTTTTTTCTTTGTAAGAATTCTATTAAATCTCCTCCTAAATATGAAAAAGGAAAAAAAAGTGGTAGTATGATTACTTTAAACCATAAAGGAAATGGATAAAAAAATACATGAAATAATGCTATAAAAAATAAAATGAATCCAGTTAACATTGCATGGGCCTTTTTCGCATTTTGTGCAAAAAAAGCAGTAATTGTTCCTCCCAATAAAGCACTAAATGCATAGAAAAAAATTAGAACCAAAAAAAATTCAGTAGGAGCTTCAATAAAAACATGTTTTAATTTTTTTAACGGAATGGATTGGATTTTAATGAACCACTTTTTTATAAATTTAATAGCAGAGAGTATTTCTATAATACTTATTGTCACACCAGTAGATACTGAGAATATATTACGATACATAAAGCATAATTGAAGTTCTTTTTTTGTTATTTTGTATTTTGTAAAAATAAACATCAATTTTTAATTTATTTTATTATGAATTCTACCTTAGAAAAAGATTGGATTCCAATCAAAAAATATGAAGATATTTTGTTTCTTTTTTGGAAAGGAATTTCTAAAATAGAAATAAACAGACCATGGTGTCATAATGCATTTCGTGTAGAAACAGTAAATGAAATGATAGATGCTGTGGATATATGTAATAAGAGAAGAGATATAGATGTGTTAATTATAACGGGAGCTGGAGATAAGTCTTTTTGTTCTGGAGGGGATCAAACCACCAGAGGTTTAGGAGGTTATTTAGATAAAAACGGAGTCCCAAGACTAAATATTTTAGAATTTTATAAAAAAATAAGAGAAATACCTAAGCCTGTCATAGCAATGGTAAATGGTTATGCAGTGGGAGGAGGACACGTATTACATGTAGTTTGCGATTTAACTATTGCATCTGATAATGCTATTTTTAGTCAAGTGGGACCAAAAGTAGGTTCTTTTGATGGAGGATTTGGATGTTCTTATTTAGCTCGTCATATTGGTCAAAAGAAAACAAGAGAAATGTGGTTTTTATGTAAAAAATATACTGCTAAAGAAGCATTAAAAATGGGATTAATCAATAAAGTTGTAAGTAGAAAAAAATTAGAAGAAGAAACCATAGAATGGTGTAAAATAATACAAAAGAGAAGTGCTATGTCTTTAAGAATGATAAAACGTTGTTTAAATGCAGAATTAGATGGACAACATGGATTAATGCAATTAGCAGGAGATGCTACTTTAATGTTTTATTTAATGGATGAATCTCAAGAAGGAAAAAAAGCTTTTTTAGAAAAAAGAGATCCTGATTTTAAGAAATTTACCAAATTTTTATGAAATTAAAATATTGGATAGATGCAGCTCGTTTTCATACTTTACCTTTGTCTTTTTCTGGAGTTACTTTAAGTTTTCTTATATCTCAATCTAGAGTAAATGTTAATTTAACTACATATATTTTATGTGTTTTAACAGCTTTGTTGTTACAAATATTAGCTAATTTTTCAAATGATTATGGAGATAGCATAACAGGAGTTGATAATTTTAAACGAATTGGCCCTAAAAGAACAGTTCAATGTGGTTTCATTTCTTTATATGAAATGAAAATAGCTATTTATTTATTTTCTGTATTGTCATTTTTATCCGGTCTTTTATTACTTTATCAAAGTATTTTATACACAAATGTTTTTATTTTTTTATTTTATATCATAGGAATTTTTGTCTGTATTTATAGTTCTATAAAATATTCTATTGGATCTTATCCTTATGGATATATAGTGGGAATAGGAGATTTATTTGTATTCATTTTTTTTGGAATTTTATCGGTACAAGGAAGTTATTTTTTATATACACAAACTTTACATATGGATATGTTTTTGTTATCTTTATCTATGGGGTTATTAAATGTGGCTGTTTTAAATATTAACAATATGAGAGATATGGATAATGATTATGAAAACGGAAAACATACTATAGCGGGATGGTTGGGAATAAAATATGCAAAATTATATCATATAACTTCTATATTCGTTTCAGTTATTTTAGGAGGTTTTTTTATATTTTTAAATCAAAAAACTATTTATCAATGGATTTTTTTTATATTGGTTGTTATTTTTTTGATTTTTCATGTAAAAAGAATAATTTTTTTAAAAAAGAATAAATTATTTAATTTAGAATTAAAAAAACTGATTTTAATTGTTTTTTTGTATGTCTTAAGTATAGGTATCAGCAATTTATTATAAAAATATATGAAAATCATTTTTTTTACTCATAGTACATTTGTATTAAAAATACATGATAAATATTTGTTAATAGATCCTTTTTTTTCTGGGAATCCTGTTTTTGACAATAAGAATTTTTTGAAATGTATTGATGATTTATTAATAAGAGTAGATTATATACTATTGACTCATGCTCATTATGATCACGTATGTGATGTAGAATTATTTTCACAAAAATTTCATGGTGTCTTGGTTATTTCTAATTATGAAATTTCTAATTATTTCGAAAAAAAAGGAATCAAAACATATGGTATGAATTATGGATCTTTCATTTCTTTTCCTTTCGGAAAATTAAAATATGTTTGGGCGAATCATTCTAGTGTTTTTAATGATGGAACTTATGGGGGAAATGCTGGAGGATTTCTATTACATACAAATGAAGGAAATTTGTACATATCAGGAGATACATCTTTAATGAGTGAAATGAATCTTATTCCTATTTTTGGAAAACTGAAACTTTCTGTTTTGCCGATAGGGGGTAGATATACTATGGATATAGAAGAAGCTATTCTTGCTTCAGATTTTTTAAAATGCAAAAAAATATTAGGAGTTCATTATAATACTTTTGAAGAGATTCGAATAAATAAAGATGAAGCTAAAAAAAAGTTTTATGAAAAAGGTAAAGAACTAATTTTATTAGAAATGGGAGAAAGTATATGTATTTAAAAAAGAATGAAATGGAAAAAATAAAGTTCTTTTTAAAAAAAAAAACTTTCTTTTTTAGAAAAAAAATATTTAATTCCAATAGAATATTTAATCGTAATACTATTTGGTTCATTATTTTGAAAAAAAATAATAAAATAGGGATAGGAGAATGTAATCCATTGTTAGAGAAATCAGTTTCAAAAAACAGATTCGAAAATGAATTGGAAAATCTCTCTAAAAGAGTAGTTTCTTTAAAAAAAACCGAAGTTCGTCATTATCATAAATATATTTCGTATTCATCCATTTTTTTTGGATTAGAACAAGCTTTTTTAAGTTTAAAAAATCAATTTCCTGTATTATATGATTCTGAATTTTTTCATGGAAAAAAAGGAATTTCTATAAACGCTTTAATATGGTTGAATTCCTTTAAAAAAAAGAATAAAGGAAGTGTTATAAAAGAAATAGAAAATAGAATTATAGAAGGCTTTTCATTTATAAAAATGAAAATTAGTGCGAATTTTTTCGATTATCAGTATTCAGTTTTAAAAAAAATTAAAAAAAAATATCCATTTATCAAAATACGTGTAGATGCAAATGGTTCTTTTGAAAACATGAAAAAAACTTTATATTGTTTAAATAAACTTTATGATTTAAGTATTATTCATTCTATAGAACAACCGATATCTTCTGGATATTGGAAAAATATGTCTAAAATCTGTAAACAATCAAAATTACCTATAGCATTAGACGAAGAATTAGAAGGAATTCATGAATTAAAAGAAAAAAAAAGATTATTGGATATTATTCATCCTGAATATGTGGTATTGAAGCCTAGTATAAATGGAGGTTTTTATGGGTCTAAAGAATGGATATTAGAAGCTAACAAGAGAAAAATTAAATGGTGGATTAGTTCTTCTTTAGAAAGTAATATTGGACTTAATGCCATTACGCAATGGACTTTTATGATGATGAGAAAACAACATTTAAAATATTCAAATGTTGACTCTCATGTTCATGGATTAAATACAGGAGTTTTGTATGTTAATAACTGGATTTCTCCTTTGGAGATTAAAGAAGGTTCTATTTGGTATAATCCATCTTTGAAATGGAAGATTTTTTTTTAAAAAAATGTGGATAGATTTTTCTTCTAAAAAAATATTGACTGATTTTTATTATAATTCTTGTAAAGAAAATTTACATTGGAAAGATTCTATTTTCTCTTTTTTAAAAAAATGGTATGATAACGAATCTGTATTGAAAGTTTCAACTTCTGGGACAACCGGATCTCCAAAAACAATATTTTTGAAAAAAAAACACATGTTTGAAAGAGCTATAAAAACTGTAGAATTTTTAAAACTTACAAAAAGAGGAGTAAGAGGATTATTATGTTTATCTCCAGATTTTATAGCGTCTAAAATGTTTTTAGTTCGTGCTATTATTTTCAAATGGAAAGTTTATTGTGTCCCTCCATCATCTAATCCTCTAAAAAATATTAAAGAATATTTTGATATCACATCTATGGTTCCCATGCAAGTTTTTTTTAGTTTAAAATATTTAGAATATGTTAAAATACTTTTAATAGGAGGATATTCTGTATCCGATTTTTTAGAAAAAAAATTACAAAATATTTCAACTATTTGTTATGAAACTTATGGAATGACAGAAACTTTAGGTCATATAGCTTTAAGAAAAATAAATGGTTCAAATAAATCTTCTTTTTATAAATCATTTCAAGATATTCATTTGAGCATAGATGAAAGAAGTTGTTTAGGAATTTTTTATCCATGTGATTCTTTTATACAAACAAATGATATCGTTTCTATGATATCTAGTGATGAGTTTACTTGTATCGGTAGATATGATAATGTTATCAACAGTGGAGGAATAAAAATTATTCCTGAATTGATAGAAAAAAACATGAATTTTTTTATTCATAGACGATTTTTTATATCTTCAATTCCAGACAAAATTTTAGGAGAAAAAATAGTATTGATCATTGAAGGATCCCCTTTTCAATTTGAGTATCCAGAATTTTTTTTCAATGGAAAAAATAAATTTTATAAACCAAAAAATATTTTTTTTATTCCTCATTTTATAGAAAATTCACTGGGAAAATTGAGGAGAAAAGAGATTATGAAAAAATTAATTCAAAAAATTAAATAAAAATACAAAGTCTACATTTTTTTATCGAAAAAAATTCTTAATTCTTGAAGAAAGGTTTTGGTATCTAAATAATTTTTTTTCTTGTTATATTTACTTCCATCAACTAATTGAAACAAATCTTTGGTCATTTTTCCAGATTCAATAAAATTGATACATGTTTTTTCCATTTTTTCAGAAAAATATTTCAAATCCATATTTTTATCTAAAAAAGCACGATGTTTCAGCCCACGAGTCCAAGAAAAAATAGAAGCAATAGGATTGGTGGAGGTTTTTTTCCTTTCTTGATATAATCTATAATGTCTAGTTATAGTTCCATGAGCTGCTTCAGATTCTAAAGTTTTTCCATCTGGAGTAAGTAAAACTGAAGTCATCATTCCTAATGACCCAAATCCTTGAGCAATACAATCAGATTGTACATCTCCATCATAATTTTTGCAAGCCCATATAAAACCTCCATTTGATTTGATTGTTTTTGCTATCATATCGTCTATCAAACGATGTTCATAAGTAATTTTTAGTTTTTTAAATTTTGATTTGTATTCACCCTCATATAAATCTTGGAAAATTTTCTTATATTTTTCATCATATGCTTTCAATATGGTATTTTTGGTAGAAAGAAACAAAGGCCATTTTTTATATATAGAATAATTAAAACAAGAACGAGCAAATCCATATATGGATTGATCCGTGTTATACATTCCCATAGCAACTCCAGGTTCTGTGAAATGGTGAATTTCAAATTTTTTTGATTTATTTTTATTGTTATCTGGAATAAAATAAATATATAATTTTCCTTTTTCCTCAACTATAAAATCAACAGCGTCATATTGATCTGCATAAGCATGTCTAGCTATGCATATGGGATTTTTCCAATTTGGAATGAAACGAGAAATATTATTAGCAATGATAGGTTCTCTGAATACAGTCCCATTAACAATATTTCGTATGGTTCCATTTGGAGATTTCCACATTTTTTTTAAATGAAATTCTTTCATTCTATTTTCATCTGGTGTTATTGTTGCGCATTTAATTCCAACATTATATTTTTTTATGGCATAAGCAGCATCTATAGTAATTTGATCATTGGTAAGATTTCTATTTTCTATTCCTAAATCGAAATAAATAATGTTTATATCTAAGTAAGGAAAAATAAAATATTTTTTGATATATTTCCACATAACTCTGGCCATTTCATCACCATCTATTTCTACTATAGGATTATTTACTTTTATTTTTTTCATGAAATTAAAAATTTAATAAAAATAATATTACATTTTTTTAGCAAAATATTTAATAACAAAAGAAATTCGTTATATTTGTGAAACGAGAATGCATTATGCATTTGGTGTCAATCTACCATCCCTTTGAATGATTCGAAGGGTTTTTTATTTTTATGGTAATGAATGAAAAATATGAAATGGAAAATTCCATCACAAGAATGTTTATCTGATCTTTCAAAAGAAATTAAATCTCCTTCTGTAGAGGAAAAATTAAAAACTCTTTCAAATTTTTTTCCAGGAAAAATAGTATTTTCAACGAGTTTTAATATTGAGGATCAGTTGATTTCTCATTTTATTTTATCAAATAAAATTCCCATAAAAATATTTACTTTAGATACAGGAAGGTTTTTTGAAGAAACTTATAAAGTTTGGGAAAATACAAATAAATTTTATGGATATTCTATTTCGGCTTATTATCCTGATCAAGAAAAATTAGAGGAATTTTTGTCAAAAAACGGACCTAATTCATTTTATAATAATGTAAAAAATAGAATAAAATGTTGTTTTTTACGAAAAGTAGAACCTTTAAAAAGAGCTTTAAAAGGAAATTTTGTATGGATTACTGGCTTGCGAGCAGAACATTCTTTGGATAGAAAAAAACTCAATTATTTGGAATGGGATTCTAAATATCACTTGATCAAATATCATCCTCTTTATAATTGGAAGTTAGAAGTTATAGAAAAAATGGTAAAAAAACATAAAGTTCCTTATAATCCTTTATACGATAAAGGTTTTTTAAGTATAGGATGTGCTCCATGCACTCGTTCTGTAAAATGTGGTGAAAGTTATAGAAGTGGACGTTGGTGGTGGGAAGATGACTCTATCAAAAAAGAATGTGGATTGCATATTAAAAAGTAATAATTCGTAATAAAAAATGACGTAACATGAATAAACATGAAAACTTATTATTTAAAAATTACTTAGAAGAATTAGAATCAGAATCCATTCATATTTATAGGGAAGTAGCAGGACAGTTTGAGAAACCATGTTTGTTATTTTCTGGAGGAAAAGACTCTATTTTATTAGTTCATTTGGCTTTAAAAGCTTTTCGACCGGGAAAAATACCATTTCCTTTAGTTCATATTGATACTGGATATAATTTTCCTGAAACATTAAAATTTAGGGATCGTCTAGTCAAAGAAATCGGAGAGGAAATTGTTATAAGAAAAGTAGAGGATACTATAATTCAAAGGAATTTATCTGAACCTAAAGGAAGATTTCCCAATAGAAATATTTTGCAATCTTATACATTAATAGATACTATTGAAGAATTTCAATTTGATGCCTGTGTTGGAGGAGGACGTCGGGATGAAGAAAAAGCAAGATCTAAAGAAAGAATTTTTTCTATTAGGAATGAGTTTGGATCCTGGGATCCAAAATTGCAAAGACCTGAATTATGGAATATTTACAACGGTAAAATACATAAAGGAGAGAACGTAAGAGTTTTTCCTATTAGCAATTGGACAGAATTAGATGTCTGGAATTATATAAAAAAGGAAAATATTTTATTGCCAGACATTTATTTTTCGCATGAAAGGAAAGCTATTAATATTCGTGGAAAATGGATGGCTGTATCTGATTTGATTAAACCGAATCCTGATGAAGTTGTTCATATCAAAAAATTACGTTATAGAACTATAGGGGATATGACTTGTACTGCAGCTATAGAGTCTACGGCCACTAATGTTGAACAAATAATTCAAGAACTTTTAGAGACTAAAATCAGTGAAAGAGGTCAAACAAGAATAGACGATTCTTTATCTGAAACAGCTATGGAAGATAGAAAAAAACAAGGATATTTTTAAAAAATTTATAATGGATACTTTAAGATTTATGACTTCAGGAAGCGTGGATAACGGGAAAAGCACTCTGATTGGTCGCTTATTGTATGACAGTCATTCTATACTTGTAGACCAATTATCTATCGTTGCAGAAAAAAGTATAAAAAAATATGGAAACAATCAAGTAAAAAAAATAGATTTATCTTTATTTACTGATGGATTAAAAGCTGAAAGAGAACAAGGAATAACTATAGATGTGGCTTATAAATATTTTTCTACATCTAAAAGAAAATTTATTATAGCGGACGCTCCAGGACATGTTCAATATACTAGAAATATGGTTACGGGAGCCTCTCATGTAGATTTAGCTATTGTTTTGATTGATGCATGTTACGGAGTAGTAGAACAAACACAAAGACATTCTCTAATTCTTGGCATGCTCAATGTTCCAAAAATTATACTTGCTGTTAATAAAATGGATTTAATTAATTATGATTATCGTATTTATAAAGCAATAGTAAGTCAGTATCAAGTAATTGCTCGTAGAGTAGGTTTAGATAATTTAGATATGATTCCAATTAGTGCTAAAAATGGAGATAATGTAGTAGATAAATCATCTCATATGAAATGGTATGATGGGCCTAGTCTTCTTTCCTTATTGGAAAATATTGTTATTCAAAAAAATACCTATTTATCAGCTTCTAGATACCCTGTTCAATATGTGATTCGTTCTAGTCATAATTTATCTCGTGGATATGCTGGAAAAATTATTAGTGGAATATATAGAAAAGGGGATGAAGTTATTGTTTATCCTTCTAAAAACCATACTATTATAAAACATATGGAAATAGGAGAAACCAAAATAAAAGAAGGATTTTCTCCCCAAAGTATAGTTATGTATTTAGAAGATGAAATAGACGTCTCTCGTGGAGATCTTATAGTGAAAAAAGATGATAATCTTCCTATTTTTTCTCAAGAATTTGAGATGATTCTTTGTTGGATGTCAAATAAACTATTAAAAGTAGGAAATAAATACTTATTTCAAATTCACAGTTTTCAAGCTTCAGTTAGAATAAAGAATATTGCTTATCGTATAGATGTGAATACTTTAAAAAGAGAAAATACACCAGATCATGCTATATTAAACGATTTGGTTAAAGTGAAAGTAAAAACATCTGTACCCGTTCCACATGATCCTTATAAAAAAATCAAAGAAAATGGATCATGCATTTTGATAGATGAAACAAGTTACTCTACAGTGGCTGCTTGTATGATTCAATAAAATTAAATAAATGTTAGATTTTTTAAATATTATTTTTGAATATAACAAAAAAAGAAATTTTTTTCCTAAAAAGAAAAAATCTGAGTTTTTTGTGGAAACTTTGTTTCATTTTCTATTTACTCCTGATAGAGAGTTTTTAAAAAATGCTATTTTATTTAAAGAGAATTACAAAAAATTGATAAATTTTTTGTACGAAATTTTTATAGAATTGAATATTGATCCAAAAAATTCTGATAATCTTTCTAGAAAATTTTTTGAGGAGGTTCCCAATATTTATAAAACATTGATAATAGATGCTAATGCTATATTGGAATCTGATCCTGCTGCTACAGTTGTAGAAGAAATTTTTCTTTCTTATCCTGGTTTTTTTGCTACTGCATTATACAGAATAGCTCATCAATTATGGATTCAGAAAATTCCAATTATTCCAAGATTGATTACAGAATATGCACATAGTAAAACCGGAGTAGATATTCATGCCTCTGCAGAAATAGGAAGTGCTTTTGCTATTGATCATGGAACTGGAATAGTTATAGGTTCCAGTACAAAAATAGGAAACAAAGTAAAAATCTATCAAGGGGTAACTTTGGGAGCTATTCATGTGGATAAAAAATTATCGAATCAAAAACGTCATCCTACTATAGAAGATCAAGTTACTATTTATGCAGGAGCTACTATTTTAGGAGGAGATACCATAGTAGGTCACGATTGTGTCATTGGAGGAAATGTTTGGTTAACACGAAGTGTTCCTCCTTTTTCTATTGTATATCAAAAAAGCGAGATAAAAATGAGAAATAATAGTCCTTTTCCTGATCCTATTGATTTTATGATAATAAAAAAAAAAAAATGAAAGTTGATAGCATTTTAAAAACTATTGGAAATACACCTCATGTTCGTCTTAAAAAATTATATCCAAATCACCGAGTTTGGATAAAATTAGAAAAAAATAATCCAGGAGGAAGTATAAAAGATAGAATTGCTCTGTCGATGATAGAAGATGCTGAACAGAAAAAAATCATTCATAAAGGAGATATAATCATAGAACCTACTTCTGGAAATACAGGAATAGGATTAGCTATGGTTTGCGCTGTAAAAGATTATCGTTTAATCTTAGTAATGCCAGAATCTATGAGTGTTGAAAGAAGAAAATTATTTTCTATTTTCGGAGCAAAATTTGTACTAACTCCAAGAGAAGAAGGAATGAAAGGTGCTATTAAAAAAGCAGAAGAACTAGTTGATACTATTCCTAATTCTTGGATGCCAAAACAATTTGATAACATATCTAATCCTAATATTCATAAAAATACAACGGCAAAAGAAATTATAAAAGCTTTTCCTGAAGGAATAGATTATTTGATTACAGGAGTTGGAACTGGAGGTCATATCACTGGAATAGGAGAAATATTAAAAAATAAATTTCCGAATATAAAAATTTTTTCCGTAGAACCAGTGGAATCTCCAGTTATATTTGGAGGAGAAGCCAATCCACATTTTTTACAAGGATTGGGAGCCGGATTTATTCCTTCTATTTTAAATGTAAAAATATTAGATGGAACTTTTTTAGTTTCTAAAGAAGAAGCATTTACTTATGTTCGTAAAATGGCAAAACAGGAAGGAATTCTTGTTGGAATTTCCACAGGTGCAGTTTTATCTGCCATAGATCAAGAATTATCGAGCTTTTCGGAAAAATCCATAATATTGACGTTGAATTATGATACTGGGGAAAGATATTTATCAGTTGATAATCTTTTTTGATGATGATAAAAAAAGTAATTTTTATTTCAGCAGGTCCAGGAGATCCTGATTTGATTACTGTCAAAGCTCTTAATCATTTAAAAAAATCAGAAATAGTTTTAGTAGATCGTCTTGTCAGTCCTGAAATCATTAAAAAATATTCTAACTATAAAAGAAAATTCATTTTTGTAGGAAAAAATTCCACACGAAGAACTTCTTTTTCTCAAAATAGGATCAATGAAATATTGATTGATTATGCTTTGAAAGGAAAATATGTAGTTAGATTAAAAGGAGGAGATGTATCTATTTTTTCCAATATTATGGATGAATTGGTGGAATTAAAAAAATATAATATTCCTTATGAAATTATTCCAGGGATTACTTCAGCTATAGGAGCTGCAGCTTATGCCGGGATACCTCTTACAGCAAGAGGATATGCATCTAGTGTCCGTTTTATTACTCTTCATAATCCAGATTCTATCAATTTCAATCAGTGGATAGATTTTATAAAAACTCAGGATACTTTGGTTTTTTATATGTGCATTAAAAAATTATATGAAATATTTGATAAACTGACAAAAAATAAAAATTATTTTGGCATGAACAAATTAGTAGCTATAATAGAACAAGCTACTACTCCAATGCAAAGAGTGTATACAAGTCATCTTTACAATTGCAAAAATTTAATAAAAGAAAAAAATAATTTTATGTCTCCTTCTTTAGTTATTGTAGGAAAAATAGTGGTTTTGCATCATTATTTTAAATGGTTTTTTAATTCTAATGTTTTAGATAAAAAAAATTATTTTGAGTGATATTTATTAATGTTCTCTTTTCTAAAATTCAATGAAATGTTATCTGAATCAAATAATAAAACATTTATTAAGTTAATAAAAGAATCTTCTCAAGAAGAGATTATTTGGATGTGTGGCTATATGTCTGGGTTATTATCTTATCAAAAATATTCTTCTGATGTTTTGGATCAAAAAGAATTAAAAAAAGAAGAAAAAATTACGTTGGTTTATGGAACAGAAACAGGAAATGCCAAAAATTTAGCTTTTGACATTTATCAAAAAGCTAAAAATAAAAAATTGCAAATGAAATTGATAAGTTTAGATCAATATCGTTTGCAAGATTTAGAAAAAGAAAATTATTTATTTGTAATAATTAGTACACATGGAGAAGGAGAACCTCCTTCTTCTGCAAAATCTTTTTTTGATTTTATTCATAAAAACCAAACAATTTGTCTAAATAACTTGAAATATAGTGTTTTAGCGTTGGGGGATAAGTCTTATTCTTACTTTTGTAAAGCTGGAGTAGATATAGATAAACGTTTGAATGATGTAGGAGGTAGAAGAATCATACCATTGTATAAATGTGATGTAGATTATGAAACAGAAGCGAATAAATGGTTTTTAGAAATTTTGAATTTTTTTACAAAAAAAAAATATAAATCAGAAAATAGAAGGGAAAGAATCTGTGGAACAATTTTTAACAATATCCTCTTAAATGATAAAGAAAGAGGATCTAATAAAGAAAATCATCATATTGAAATTTCTGTTCCAAATGAGATTCAATATCTTCCTGGTGATTCTATAGGGGTATTTCCTGAAAATCCTTCCAATGAAATACATGATATTATAAAATGGATTGATAAGAATATAAGAAACAAATTAGAAGAAAAAGAATTGAAAAACAATCTGTTTAATCTTTTTAAAAAAAAATTGAACATTTTTTGTTTATCAGATAATTTTTTAAAAAAGTATTCTTTTTTATCTGAAAAAAAAGATATTCCTTTTAATAAAAAATGGAAATTAATTGATCTTTTAAAAGAATTTCCTATAAAAAAAGAATTTTATTTAAAGGATTTAATAAAAATAATGGATCCTATTAAACCAAGATTATATTCTATCTCCTCTTCTCCTAAGGCTCATGAAAATGAAATACATATTACTGTATCTCGCCATAGTTTTCAATTTAATGGAGAAACTGTGTATGGTCATTGTTCCGATTTTTTATCCAAATTAAAGAAAGGAGATGAATTATCTTTTTTTATTTATAGAAATCAATTGTTTAGATTACCTAAAAATTCGGATAAAGATATTATTCTTATTGGACCTGGAACTGGAATAGCTCCTTTTCGTTCTTTTTTATATGAAAGAGAAGCAATGGAAGCTACAGGAAAAAATTGGTTGTTTTTTGGAGATCAACATTTTTATACAGATTTCTTATATCAAACAGAAATTCAAAGTTGGAAAACTAAAGGAATTCTTAATCGTGTCAGTCTTTCTTTTTCAAGAGATCAAAAGAATAAAAAAATATATGTACAAGATAAAATATGGGAAAATCGTATAGAATTCTTTTCATGGATAAAAAATGGAGCATACGTTTATGTTTGTGGAAAAAAAACTCCTATGAGTGTAGATGTTGAAAAAATGATCTATCGTGTCATAGATGAAGTAGGAGGATGTGATCCAGAATTTTTTATAAAAAAAATGAAAAAAGATGGAAGATATTTAAAAGACGTATACTAAAAAAAATTGATGGAAAATTAAATTTTGTAGAGATGAAAACATCTAGTCGTATAACAAAAGAAGAAAAAATAAAAAAAGAAAGCATAGGACTTAGAGGAACCATTTTAAATAGTTTACTAGATGAATTATCTGGAGGCCTTTATGATAAAGATCAAGTAATTATTAAATTTCATGGTTTATATCAACAAGATGATAGAGATGTTAGAGAAGATCGATCAAAAAAGAAATTAGAAAGGTTATATTCTTTTATGATCCGTTTAAGAATTCCAGGAGGTTTTATTAATCATAAACAATGGATAGCAATTCATAATATTTCAGAAGAAAATTCAACTGGAGTTATAAAAATAACTACAAGACAAACAATTCAATTACATGGATTGATAAAATCTAAGATAAGACCAACTATTCAATCTTTTAATATTCATAAATTGGATTCTATTGCTACCTGTGGAGATGTTAATAGAAATGTAGTATGCAGTACCTACATAGATAACAAATACTCTCGTGAAGAAATTTTGAATTATGCTACTAAAATTAGTAATGTGTTGCTTCCTAAAACAAGAGCTTATTATGAAATTTGGTTAAATGCAAAAAAAATATATGAAAAAAAAGAGGAAAAAGATTCTCTTTACAAAGAGACTTATTTACCTAGAAAATTCAAAATAGCTATAGCTATTCCTCCTAATAATGATGTAGATGTTTTTGCTAATGATATAGGTTTAATTGCTATTCTTGATAAGAAATCTAAAAATTTAAAAGGCTTTAATATATCTGTAGGAGGGGGGTTATCTACTACTCATGGAAATTCTAAAACTTATTCTAGGTTAGGAACTATAATTGGATTTTCCGATTCTGAAAATAAAATATTAAAAATAATATATGAAATTTTAACTATTCAACGTGATTATGGAAATAGAGGCGATCGTAAATTAGCTCGTTTAAAATATACTATAGATAATTATGGAATCAATTGGTTTAAAAATGAATTAGAAAATAGAATTGGATTTTCTTTAGAAAAAGAAAAACCTTTTCTTTTTACAGAAAGACGTGATTATTTTGGTTGGATTCAGGATAATCAAAAATTATGGAATTATACATTTTTTATAGAAAATGGATTAATTTTTGACAATAAAAACTTAAAATTAAAATCTGCTTTGCTAAAAATAGCAAAACATGAAATATGTAGTTTTTCATTCACTTGTAATCAAAATTTGACATTAACTCATATTGATGAAAAAAATAAAAATAAAATACAATCTATTCTCTTAGAATATGGAATTCATGATTACATGAATCAGTTGTCTTTTATAAGAAAAAATTCTATGGCTTGCGTTGCTTTTAATACATGTCCTCTAGCCTTAGCAGAAGGACAACGTTATTTGCCTAGTTTGATATCTAAAATAGAAATTATTTTGAAGAAATATAAATTGGAAAAAGAAGATATAATTATTCGTATGACCGGATGTCCTAATGGTTGTTCTCGTCCTTATTTAGCTGAAATTGGATTAATAGGAGTTTCTTATGGAAAATATAATCTCTATTTAGGTGCTAATCATGAAGGAACACGTTTGAATAAACTCTACAAAAAAAATATGGATGAATCTTCTATTTTAAAAGAACTTGATTTAATTTTTAGTTGTTTTCAAACAGAAAAGTTTTCAGGAGAAAGATTTGGAAATTTTTCTATTAGAAAAAAATGGGTAGTTTAATAATTTGTGATGATAAATAAAGACAACAATAAATTGTTTCCTATTTTTTTACATTTAGAAAAACTTTCTCTTTTAATTATTGGTGGAGGAAAAACTGCTTTAGAAAAATTAAATGTTATATTAAAGAATAGTCCTGATACAAAAATCAATTTAATAGCAGATCAAATAGATCATAAAATTTATAAAATTGCTAAACTATTCAGAGTTATAAGATTAACTAAAAAATTTTATGTTTCTTCTGATTTGGAAAATGTGGACGTTATTATTATTGCTGTAAATGATCCTATTTTAAGTGAAAAAATAAAAAAAGATGCAAAAAAAATGCATAGATTAGTCAATGTCCCAGATGTTCCTGATCTTTGTGATTTTTATATGGGATCTATTGTACAAAAAGGGAATTTAAAGATAGCTATTTCTACTAATGGAAAATCTCCTACAATAGCTAAACGTTTGAAAGAAATTTTTATAGATGTGTTACCACATGAACTAGATGATGTTTTGATAAATATGTATCAAATACGAAAAAAATTAAAAGGAAATTTTGAATATAAAGTGAAAATGCTCAATTCAATAACTGAAAAATGGTTGATGGATAGAACCTCATTGAAAAAAAAAGAGTTACAAAAAATTTAATAAAGTATTTGCCTTTTATAATAGGATTTATTATAATTATGAGTTATTTTTTACATGTTTTAACAAAAAGTATTTTTTATCAAAAAATATTGGATCATTTGAATCAAAGTTTTTTGTATCTAATGTTTACGGGTTTTTTTGCACAACTTGTTGATGGAGCTATAGGAATGGGGTATGGATTAACTTGTACAACTATACTACTTTCTTTAGGAATTCCTCTTCCTTCAATAAGTGCTAGTATACACACGGCGGAGATATTTTCTAGTGGAATATCTGGATTTAGTCACTATAAAATGGGAAATGTAAATAAAAAATTATTTAAGATATTGCTTATCCCAGGAGTTTTAGGTTCTATTATTGGAGCTTTTTTACTTTCTAAATTTGGAGAATATTACGCTTTTTATATTAAACCAATGTTAGCATCTTATACTTTTTTTTTGGGAGTGAAAATTTTGTTAAAAACATGGAAAAAAGATCATCAAAAAACTAAAAAAATAGGATGGCTTGCGGGATGTGGAGGTTTTTTAGATTCTTTTGTAGGTGGAGGATGGGGTCCTTTTGTTACTAGTACTTTAATATCAAAGGGAAGAACTCCAAAATATGTTATAGGATCGGTTAGTTTATCTGAATTTTTTGTAACTTTTTCAAGTGCTTTAACTTTTTTTTCTTTATTGGGAATAAACTACTGGAAAATAGTTTTTGGATTAGTTTTTGGAGGTTTATTTGCAGCTCCTTTAGCCGCAAAAATATCCGGTAAACTTCCTATAAAAATAATGTGTTTTTCTATAGGAATTTTGGTAATTATATGGAGCGTGAGAATTTTATACAATTGTTTTTCAATTGAGTTTTTTGTTTAATAAAATAATTTTTTCGACAATTTTTTTATCCATCTTATATTTAGATTCTTTAGTCCATCCAGCAATATGTGGGGTTAATATGATTTTATTAGAATGAATCATCTCAAAAAAATTCTTAGGAAGTTTATGATGATGAAAAATATTTTCAAAAGAAAAATTTTCATACTCTAATACATCTAAACAGGCTCCATGTATCTTTCCGTCTTTTAATGCTTTGATTAAATGATTTGTAATAACACATCCTCCACGAGAAGTATTTATGAAATAAAAAGGTTTGCAAAATTTTTTTATAAAATCATAATTAATCATTCCTTTTGTTTCTTTTGTATAAGGAACATGCAAACTAATTATATCTGATTTTTTAAAAATTGTACTCATGTCTACTTGTTTTGCATAAGCATCCCCAATTTTAGGCAAAATATCATAACATAATATTTTGGCATCAAATCCTGAAAGTTTTTTTGCAAAAGCTTTTCCAGTATTTCCATATCCAATAATTCCTATTGTTTTTTCCATAATTTCCATTCCTCTATTATTTTCTCTATACCATTTTCCTTTTTTGATTTGTTGATGAGATCTAAGAATATGGTTCATGGCACATAAAAGCATTCCTATAGCATGTTCTGCTACAGCATCTTTATTTCCTTCTGGAGAAGAAATCAAAACAATCCCTTTTTTTAAAACATAATCTGTATCTATATTCTCTATTCCAGATCCGATTCTGGCTATAAATTTTAAGTTTTTAGCTTTCTTAATAAATTTTTTATCTATTTTTAGTCTGCTTCTTAAAATTAAACCATCATATACAAATGGATCAATTTCATTGGTTGAATCATAATAATTTTCATCACAAATAAATCCTTCTTTTTTTAGTTTGTATATAATAAAAGGATGATTTTTTTCTAAAATTAATATTCTTTTGATCATATATCATTTATCGTAATCCTTGTTATTTTCTTTATTTAAATTATCATTAATATTCATAATTTCTTTTAAAGAGTTTTTGTTTTCTTTTTCCTCGTTTATAATCACATTTTCTTCTTTAAAAACATGATTTTCTTCACACTGATCCCAGTGATATTGATAATTTTTAGGTTTATGAAAAAATAATTGATCCTGATAAATCAGATTAATATCTTTATATATACTTTTCATATAATAAGCCCATATAGGCAAAGCCATATTTGCTCCTTGTCCAAATTGAATATTCTCAAAATGAGAAAATCGATCTTCCCAACCTACCCAAACTCCAGTAGTTAAATTTGGAACCATTCCTATGAACCACCCGTCTGAGTTTTCATTTGTTGTTCCAGTTTTTCCTGCTATATCTCCTATAAAATTGTATTTTTGCAATCTTTTAGCTGTTCCATATTTAACAACTCCTTGCATGAGTTTTAACATGATATATGCTACTTCCTCACTAAAAACTTGTCTTTTCCCAATCTCTGTATTTTCTTTGATTATATTTCCGTTTTCATCCTCTATTTTTACCAAAATAGAGGGTTTTACATAAAATCCATAATTAGTAAATGTATTAAATGCTCCTGTCATTTCATACAATGTTAAATCTGCAGATCCAAGCGCTATAGATGGATGTTCAGGAATCATAGATTTAATTCCCATTTTTCTTGCTAAATTAATTACTGGACCTGGAGTCATTTGTGATATCAATCTAGCTGAAATCGTATTGACAGATAAAGCTAAACCATCTTTTAATGTTAAAAACCCTCCATATTTTCCATTGGAATTTCTAGGACTCCATTTTCCTAAATGAAATTTTTCATTTGAAATTTTAGTGCAAGGATTATAATGTAATTCATTAATAGCAGTGGCATATAAAATAGGTTTGAAAACAGAACCAACTTGACGTTGTGTTTGTGCTACATGATCATATTGAAAATAGTTAAAATCTATTCCTCCTACCCATGCTTTTATAAAACCCGTAGATGGTTCTATAGATAACAAACCAGCTTGAATAATGCTTTTTTGATAACGAATAAAATCCCATGGGGAAATTAATACTTTTTTAGGACCATTCCAAGTAAATAATTTTATGGATTGTGGTTTTTGAAATTTTTTAAAAATTTGATCTTCTGCTAATCCTTTTTGTTTCAAATCTTGATAAAGAGGAGTTCTATGCATAGCAGATATTAATATTCTTTTTGTTTTTTCTTGAGAAATATTCAAAAATGGGGCGTTTTTATTTTTTTTTTGTAAATGATTGAATAAAATTTGCAATTTACTGAGATGTTTTCTGACTGCTTTTTCAGCATAATCTTGCATTCTTGCATCAATGGATGTATATATTTTTAATCCGCTAGAATAAAGATTCAATTTTTGTCCAGTTTTATTTTCATGTTCATCTAAAGCTTCTTGAATTTCTTTTTTTAAAAATTCACCATAATAAGTAAGTAATTCAAAATCTCGTTTTTGTATTTTAAAATTAATTTTTATAGGTTTTTCTAATTCTTTTTCATATCTATATGTATTTAAAAAATTATATTTTTTCATTTGATATAGAACTAAATTTCTTTGTTTTTTTGCTCTTTCAGGGTAATTTTTAGCATTATATAAAGAAGGATTCTCTAACATTCCAACCAACGTAGCACATTCTCCTAAATTCAGTTCAGAAGCTTTTTTATTGAAATAAGTGTGAGCTGCTGTTTCTATACCTTTTGCATTATATAAAAAATCGAATTTATTATAATACATTGTAATAATTTCTTCTTTTGTATAACGTTTTTCTAGCTCAATGGCCATGACCCATTCTAAAAGTTTTTGATGAATTCTTTGGAGTTTATTTTTTGCTGATGCTCCTGTAAAAAGAAGTTTTGCCAATTGTTGAGATATAGTGCTGCCACCTCCTTTTTTTCCTAGTGAAAGAATTGCTCTAAGTAGAGATTTAGCGTCAATTCCAGAATGATATTTAAAACGAATATCTTCTTTTGCAATTAAAGCATTGACAAGATCTTTTGGAAGTTGTTTATAAGTAATTAAAGTTCTATTTTCAGAAAAAAATCTACCCAATAGAATTCCATTAGAATCATATACCTCTGACCCTACTTCCATAGTAGGGGTTTCTATATCTTTAGTTCCAGGTAAAGCTCCTAAATAACCTTTAGAAGCAGCATAAAAAATCACGAATATAGTACTTATTCCTATAAAAAATAAAAACCAAAAATAAAAAATAAGTATACGAAAAGAAGAATTTTTTTTTATACTTTTTTTATACACGCAAAAAAATTATTTTTATTAGTATAGAATTATATAGACAAATCTTTAAATGTTAATTCTGTCTTATGAATGACATTAATTGTTGATAATTCCTCTAGAGGAGGCGCTATTTGATTTTTTTTATTTTTTTCTAAGATTTCTTTAATTTTTTTTACTTCTATTCTAAACCAAGTATTTGGATTTTTAACATAAGAAAACCACATTTTTTTTTTGAAAACATCAATTTTCATACATTGAGCAATTCCTTTTTCTGTGTATATTTTGCTGTTAAAATCCGGAAAATCTTTTAGAGAAGTTAAATAGGCATCTAATTCATAATTCAGACAACACTTCAATTTACTACATTGTCCAGTTAATTTTTGAATGTTTATGGAAAGTTGTTGATATTTTGCAGAATTAGTCGTTACACTTTTAAAATTTTTTAACCAAGTAGAACAACAAAGTTCGCGGCCACAAGAACCGATTCCTCCGATTTTTGCAGCTTCCTGTCTATATCCTATTTGACGCATTTCTATACGTGTGTGAAAATGTAAAGCTAATTCTTTAATTAATTTTCTAAAATCAACTCTATTTTCAGCTGTATAATAGAAAATAGCTTTTTCTCCATCTCCTTGATACTCTACATCACAAATTTTCATAGAAATATTTAAATTTTTTGCAATTTTTTTAGCCTTTGAAAGAATTTTAAATTCTTTTTTTCTGAAAGATTTCCAAATATTTATTTCTTTATATGTTGACTTTCTATATATTTTTTTTAGAATCTCTATATTCTTATTTCTGAGTTGTAATTTGACTAATTCGCCAGTTAAAATGACTGTACCTACATCATACCCCATTCCGGATTTTGATTCTACAGTCACAATGTCTCCTTTACAAAGAGATATTTTTTCTTGATTCAAAAAGAATTCTTTTCTATCATTTTTAAATCGTACTTCCACAATATCATGTTTATGATATTCAAAAGGAGATTGAATATTAGACAACCAGTCTAATCCATTTAGATTGTAGCATTTAACAAAAGAATTTTTCTTTTTATCACATTTATTTTTTAAACAATCAGAACATGATTTGTTCATTATTCGAATAACTTTTAATTTTTTAAATTTTTTAATAATTAAATTAATAAATATATAAAAAAATTATTATGAATAACAATGAAAAAAATGAAAAAATAGCAGTATTTCCTGGTTCTTTTGATCCCATAACTTTGGGACATTGTGATATTATTATTAGGGCTTTAAATTTGTTTGATAAAATTATTATAGCTGTTGGAAAAAATTTTGAAAAAAAAAATATGTTTTCTCTTCAAAAAAGAAAGGAATGGATTCGAAAAACTTTTTTTGATTTTCCCTATAAACACAAAATAGAAATAGATTCATTTAATGGATTAACTATTTCTTTTTGTATAAAAAAAAAAGCTAAATTTTTGTTAAGAGGAATTAGAAATCAATTTGACTTTGAATTTGAAAAAGACATATTGTTTGCTAATAAAAAATTAGATAAAACAAACCTCATTGAAACAGTATATCTTTTTTCTTCTTATGAAAAATCTCACATTTGTTCTTCTGTTGTAAGAGACATTATGAAAAATGGAGGAGATTATACCTTATTTGTTCCTACTTCTGTAAAAATAGAATAATTGTATCAATTGATATTATGATCTATCCAATCAAGAACAATTTGTTTTTTTTCCATATTTACATCTATAAGTCTTACTTTTACTTTATCTCCTAAGTGATAAATTCTTCTTTTTTTTTTTCCAATTATACTGTAATTATTTGAATTGAGAATGTAAGAATCTTCTTTAATATCACAGAATCGGACCATTCCTTCTGTTTGAAATAGGAGTAAATCAATGTAAATACTCCAATCAGTGAATCCTGTAATAATACCATAAAATTCTTTTCCTAAAAATTTTTTGATATATTTTACTTGTATATATTTTAGAAATTCTCTTTCTGCATCTATAGCTAAACGTTCTTTATAACTGCAATATTGAGACTGTTTTTCATAAAATTCCATTGTTTTTAATTTGTATGTATTTTTTTTATTTTTGAGAGGATTGTGTGTGTTTATTAATAAATAATAGTGTAATAAACGATGAGCTATGATATCTGAATATCTCCTTATAGGAGAAGTAAAATGAGTATAATAAAAAAAAGATAATCCATAATGTCCTATATTTTTCGTGGAATATTTAGCTTTACTCATAGAACGAAGAATCAAATTTTCAATCATATTTTGTTCTGGTTTTCCTTTAATTTTTTTTAATAAACAATTAATAGAAGTTTTTAAATTCTTAAAATCTAAAAAATAACCTAAAGGTTCTATAATTTTTTTGATCAAAAAAATTTTTTGAAAATCTGGCTTATCATGTACTCTGTAAATAAAAAGTCTATTGGAAGGATTTCCATTAAAATTTAAACTGACAAACTCTGAAATTTTTCTATTAGCCAATAACATAAATTCTTCTATTAACCGATGAGCATCATTATTTTTTTCTAAATGTAAAGATATTGGATTCTTTTTTTCATCTAAATGAAATTTAACTTCAACTGTTTCAAGATCAATTGATCCATTTTTTAATCTTTTTTTTGTTAATATTTTAGATAAAAAGAATAAAGTATAAATTTCTTCGTAAAAATCTCCTTTTTTCTTATCTATAATTTTTTGAACTTCTTCATATGTAAATCTTTTATTAGATCGTATAATTGTTTTCCCAAACCAACTTTTCAGGATTTCTCCTTGACTATCTATATTAAAAATATAAGAAAAACTTAATTTGTCTTCCTTAGGTTGTAAGGAACAAAGATCATTTGATAATATTTTTGGAAGCATAGGAATTACTTTTCCTACAAAATAAATAGATGTAGAACGTGAATATGCTTCTTTATCTAATAAACTTCCTTCTTCGACATAATGAGAAACATCGGATATATGGACTCCTATTTCCCAAATATCATCATTTAATTTTCTAATTGATAATGCATCATCAAAATCTTTGGCGTTTAATGGATCTATAGTAAAAGTGTTAATATTTCGCATATCTCTTCTTATACTTTTATCTGAAATTTTTCTTGAAAAAATCTTTTGAGCTTCATTTTCTACTTCTTTGGAAAATTCGTAGTGTATTCCATATTCTTCCAATAATGAAAAAATTTCAGTTTTGTATTCTCCTGATTTTCCAAAAATTTTGATAATTTTTCCTAAAGGATTTTTAAGTTCTTTAGGCCATGATATAATTTGAACCATAACTTTATCATTGTGATGATATTTTTTCAATTTTTCATCATCTATTGGAATCAAAATATCGACATGAATACTATTATTGTATACAATGACCGATCCAAACTTAGAGTTTGATTGAATATTCAATATTCCAATAAAATTTTTGGTTTTTCTTTGAATAATTTTCAATACTTCTCCTTCTATTTTTATTCCTTTTTTTTTATTCAACTTAATTTTCACTAAGTCTCCTTCTAAAGCTCGATTTGTTTTATTTTTTGGAATAAAAATATCTTTTTGAAATCCTTCTGCATTGACAAATGCATATCCATGACTAGTAATATTAATCAATCCAGTAGCAAAATGATGATGATTGTTTTTTTTTTATTTTTTTTTCTTGATTTCATGATAACAAAACATGTCTATCTATAAATATAAAAGTCTAAAAAATCTACAATCTACAAGATTTTACCTAAAAAGAATCGTTTTTCATTTTGAAATTTATAGATTGTATTATTATATATATATTTGCAATGATCCGTTTTTTTACTATATATAAAAATAAAAAATAACTCTAAGATGACAGGTAAACGTATATTATATGTTTCTTCAGACTTATTTCCTTTTTCTTCAGAGAATCCAATATCTTTATCGGTTTTAAAAGCCACTAAGTTTATGCAATCAATAGGAAACGATGTACGTATATTTATGCCTCGTTTTGGAGTGATAAATGAAAGGAGACATCAATTACATGAAGTGATTCGTTTGTCGGGGATGAATTTAGTTATTAATGATATTGATCAACCGTTATTGATAAAAGTTGCATCTATTCCTGATGCGAGATTGCAAGTTTACTTCATTGATAATGAAGAATATTTTAAAAGAAAAGCTATATATGAAGATGAAAATGGTATTTTTTTTCAAGATAATGACGAAAGAGCTTTGTTTTTCACAAAAGGAGTTTTAGAAACTGTGAAAAAATTAAATTGGAAACCTGATATCATCCATATATATGGATGGATAAGTTCTTTTATCCCTTTGTATATTAAAAATTTTTATAAAAATGATCCTGTATATCAACACACAAAAATAGTTGTATCTATTTACAACAAACCTTTTCAAGGTCACTTGAATAAAGATATTTTAAAAAAAATAAAATTTGATGGAATCAAATCCAGAAAATTAAAATTGTTAGAAAATCCGAATTATTTTAATTTGATAAAATTATGTATGTATTTTTCGGATGCTATAATAAAAGGAGATATTTTATTTCCTCAAGAAATAGAAGATTATATAAAAATAAACAAATTGTTAGTGTTAAAATATTATCCTGTAGAAAAGATAGAAACTGTTTATCAACAATTTTATAAAGAAACTGTTTTAGAACAAATAAATTAAATTAATATTTATCATAGATAAAAATTTCTAATTTTATCAGTTAGAATGTGTGGTATAATTGGTTATTTGGGTTATAGAGAAGCTTATCCTATTCTCATTAACGGATTAAAAAAATTGGAATACCGAGGGTATGATAGTTCTGGAATTGCCATATTTTATGAAAATGGATATAGTTTGTGCAAAACCAAAGGAAGAGTTGATGAATTGGAAAAAAAAATATCTTATGACAAGATAAAAATAACTGGAACAACTGGAATAGGTCATACTAGATGGGCAACACATGGAATTCCAAATGATTTGAATGCTCATCCTCATGTTTCTAATTCAAATGAACTTATTATGATTCATAATGGAATCATAGAAAATTATCATGCGATTAAAATCATTTTGTCAAAAAATGGTTTTACTTTTAAAAGTAAAACAGATACGGAAGTCCTTGTTAATTTTATTGAATATATTAAAAAAGAAAACAAATTCTCTTTAGCAGAAGCGGTAAGGATTTCTTTAAATGAAATAGTAGGAGCTTATTCTATTGCTATTGTAGATAAATCACATCCAGAAACGATTATCATTGCCAAATTGGGGAGCCCTCTTGCATTGGGAATTAATGAAAAAGAATTTTTTATTGCATCTGATCCGATTCCTTTCATAGATTACACAAAAAATGCTATTTATTTAAAAGATGGAGAAATGGCTATTCTTAAAAAAGGAAAAGAATTAGATCTTAGAAAGATTGTAAATAATCATAAACTCAATCCAATCATTAAAAAACTTAAAATAAATTTAAAGCAAATAGAAAAAGGAGAATATAAGTATTTTATGTTAAAAGAAATATATGAGCAACCAAAAACAATTTTAGATACATTACGTGGTAGGTTATTAATTTCAGAAGGGATTATTTGCATTGACGGAATTGAATCTAATAAAGATATTTTTATTAATGCTAAATGTATAACTATAGTAGCTTGTGGAACTTCATGGCATGCTAGTTTAATTGGAGAATATCTATTAGAAGAACTTGCTCGTATACCAGTAGAGGTAGAGTATGCTTCCGAATTTAGATATAGAAATCCTATTATAGAGAAAAAAGATGTAATTATAGTAATTTCTCAATCAGGAGAAACAGCTGATACTTTAGCGGCTTTAAAATTAGCCAAAAAGAAAGGGGCTTTTGTTTTTGGAATTTGTAATGTAGTAGGATCATCCATTGCACGGAGTGTAGATGCGGGAGCTTATACTCACGCAGGTCCTGAAATTGGAGTTGCGTCTACAAAGGCTTTTACTGCACAAATTACAGTTCTTGTTTTGTTGGCTCTAAAGATTGGAAAACATAGATCCGCTATAAATGACAGTCGTTATAAATATTTGTGTCAGGAACTTGGATCAATTCCAGAAAAAGTTGATAATGCTTTAAGAATAGATAATTCTATCAAAAAAATTTCCAAAGTATATCACAATGTAAACAATTTTCTTTATTTAGGCAGAGGTATTAATTTTCCAGTCGCTTTAGAAGGAGCTTTAAAGTTAAAAGAAATATCTTATATTCATGCAGAAGGTTATCCTGCAGCAGAAATGAAACATGGCCCTATTGCTTTGATTGATGAAAATATGCCAGTGGTTATTATTGCAACAAAAAAAGGATGTTATAACAAAATAGTAGGCAATATTCAAGAAATTAAAGCTAGAAAAGGGAAAATTATAGCTATAGTTAATGAGGGTGATATTCAAGTAAGTATGTTAGCTGATCACGTAATTGAAGTCCCAGAAATTTCTGAAGAACTCAGTCCATTGGTTACTGTTATTCCTCTTCAATTATTGGCTTATCAAATAGCTTATATACGAGGAGAAAATGTAGATCAACCAAGAAATTTAGCAAAATCAGTAACAGTAGAATAAATTGTAATATCATTACTCAAATCAATTTCATTTGATATATTTTTCTAAAGCCATAGCCATAGAAGGAAATTCTGGTGTAGGGACTTTTATATCTATTTTTAATCCTGCTTTGGAAGCAGCATCTAAAGTATTTTTTCCGAAAGTTGCAATTTTTATTCCATTTTGATCAAAATTCGGAAAATTTTCAAACAAAGATTTTATTTCTGCCGGACTAAAAAAAACTAAAATGTCATAACATATATGTTTTAAATCAGATAAATCACTAGAAGTCGTTTTATATAAAATACCTCTTTTCCAAAAAATATTTAGTTTATTCAACATATTTGGAATTTCTGGTTTTAAAATATCTGAAGAAGGTAAAAAAAATTTTTCTTTTGGATATTTATTTATATAAGGTAATATGTCTTGAAATGATTTATTTCCAATATGAATTTTTCTTTTTCTATAAACAATGTACTTTTGTAAGTAATAAGCAATTGTTTCTGTTTGACAGATATATTTCATAGAAATTGGAACTTTAAAACGCATAGATTTTGCTAACCTAAAATAATGATCTACAGATTTTTTACTTATAAAAAGAACTACGGTAAAATCAGAAAAATTGATTTTTTGTTTTCTGATATCACTAGATGATGCTCCTTTAACTTCTATAAAGGATCTAAAATCAATTTTTACATTTTTATTTTTACAAAGCTTTAAATATGGAGAATCAGAACCGCCAGAGAGAGGTTGTGAAATAAGAATATTATTTATCTTCATCTAAAGTTTCATGATTAAAATTCGCAAATTTATACAGAAAATTAATATAATAGAATGTCATATTTGTATCAATGAATAAAAATAAAAAAGGCACAGAGCGGAATCGAACCGCTATAAAAGGTTTTGCAGACCTCTGCCTTACCACTCGGCCACAGTGCCTAAGATTTTAATCATTTAAAATAACACATACTCTATCAATGTTTCCTTGTATAGGAGGATTTTCTTTGCAAATTTTTACTTTTATATGCTTGATTTCGATTAAAAATTCTTTATATTTTTTTTTAATTCTTTGAATTATTCTTTGTGCTAAATGTTCTATTAATTTGGAATGAATTTTCATTTCTTCTTTTACAAGATAATATAAATTTACATAATCAATAGTTTTGGATAAATTATCATGTGTGGAAGCTTCATTAAAATCTAATTCAATTTCTATATTTACAGTATAATGAGATCCAATACGTTTTTCTTCTGATAGACATCCATGGAATCCAAACAATCTTATATTATCTAAGATAATTTTACCCATGAAAATTATTTATAATTTTTTTGTAATTTTCTTCCACTTTTTTCCAATTAATAATATTCCAAAAAGAAGAAATATAGTCTAAACGACGATTTTGATACTGTAAATAATAAGCATGTTCCCAAACATCTAATCCTAGGATTGGAACTCCTTCACAACCTATTCCAGACATTATAGGATTATCTTGATTTGCTGTAGAACAAATTGTTAATTTTTTTTCTTTTACACATAACCAAGCCCATCCTGAACCGAAACGATTAGATGCAGCTGTAGTGAATTTCTTTTTAAAAGAATCAAAAGAATCAAAATCTTTTTGAATTTTTTCGTTTAAAAAAGAACTGATTTCCGTGTATTCTGAAGAGGGGATTAATATATCCCAAAAAAGATTATGATTGTAAAAACCTCCACTATTATTGCGAATTGCTGGAGTTTCCATGTAAGATCTTCTAAGAATTTCTTCTATAGAAAGATTCATCATATCCGTTCCAGAAATAGCTTTATTTAAGTTCTCCGTATAAGTTCCATGATGTTTATTATAATGAATATCCATCGTTTTTCGATCTATATAAGGTTCAAAATCCTTATAAGAATAAGATAGTTTTGGAAGTTTAAATGACATAATTTTTTGTTAATATGAAAAACACAAATATAATTAAAAACTTGATTTTTATTTATTATATAATTGCTTTTATTCCAGGAAGTATTTTATTTTTTAAACTTTCCAACAAAGCCCCCCCCCCAGTAGATAAATAACTAATTTTATTATTACATCCTTCCATTTTGAGAGAAGCAATAGAATCTCCTCCTCCTACTAGAGAAAAAGCTCCTTTTTCAGTTCTTTTTGCAATTGTTTTGGCTATAAATCTGGTCCCCAAAGAAAAATTGGGAAATTCAAAAACTCCTACTGGACCATTCCATAAAATAGTATTTGATTTTTCTATAATATTGCAAAAATATTTTATAGAAGAAGGACCTATATCTAATCCCATCCATCTATCTGGAATAGAATGAATAGATGAAATTTTAGTATTCGCTGTATTTTTAAATGAATCAGCAATAATCACGTCCTTTGGAAAAGATAATTTTTTGTTTTTTTCTTGACATTTGTTAAGAATCTTATTTAATGTTTCTTCAATTATTTGATTTTTTTCAACAATAGAATTTCCTATTTTTCCTCCTTTCATTTTAATAAAAGGATAAGACATTCCTCCTCCTATTAATATGTGATCAGCAAAATCAATAATATTTTCAATAATTTCTATTTTAGAAGAAATTTTTGCTCCTCCTAATATAACTGTAATAGGTTTTTTTCCTTTTCCTGATAGAAATTTGTTCAAAAATTGAATTTCTTTTTGCATGAGAAGTCCTATGCATTTTTTTTTTCCAAAAAATTTAGGAAGAAGAGAAATAGAAGTATGTGAACGATGAGAAACTCCAAAAGCGTCATTTACATAAATATCTCCTAATTTCGATAATTCAAAAGCAAAATTTTCATTACCTTCTTCTTCTTCTTTATAAAAACGAAGATTTTCTAATAACAAAATTTTACCATTTTTTAATTGATGAATTTTTTGTTCTACATTTTTTCCTATACAATTTTCACAAAAATCCACAGTTAATTTTAATTTTTCGGATAGAAAAGGAATTAAAAATTTTAAAGAATAAGTTTTAGATGGTTTTCCCTTAGGTCTTCCAAAGTGAGAAATGAGAATTATTTTTCCTTTTTCAGAAAGTATTTTTTGAATAGTAGGAAGGGTGGATTGAATCCGAGTATCATCTGTTATATTGTAATATTTGTCTATAGGAACATTAAAATCTACTCTCATCAATGCTATTTGATTTTTAAAATCAAAATTGTTGACAGTTTTTATACCCTCTATCATTTTTGTATTATGTTGATAAAATAATAATTTTTTTACAAAGTTAATATTTTCAACAAATTATTTCTTTAAGAATGCAAAAATAGAATACAGTTTTAAATTTTAAAATGTATATTTAATGTCTTTTGCAAAAATTATTATGCTAATAGCAATAGGATCTGATCATACAGGAGTATACTATAAATCTTTAATTAACAATTTTTTGACTAAAATAGGATGTAAAATCAAGGATTTTGGATTGTTTGAATATGGAGAAAAAGTTGATTATCCTGATTTTATCCATCCTACAGCTGAATTTGTAGAAAAAGGAAAGGCAGATTTTGGTATTATTATATGTGGAAGTGGAAATGGGGCGGCTATGACTGCAAATAAATACGAAAAAATTCGTGCGGCTTTAGTATGGAATAAAGAAGTTGCTTTTTTAGCAAGAAAACATAACAATGCTAATATTATTAGTTTACCTGCACGTTTTTTAGATAAAAATGAAATTTTAGAAATTGTAGATATATTTCTAAAAACAAATTTTGAAGGGGGTAGGCATAAAATTAGAATAAAAAAAATACCAATAAATAGTAAATATAATCCTCAGTAGCTCAGTTGGTTAGAGCACCTGACTGTTAATCAGGGTGTCGCTGGTTCGAATCCAGCCTGAGGAGTTTCTCTTAATCGGGGTGTAGCTCAGATTGGTTAGAGTACACGTCTGGGGGGCGTGTGGTCGCTGGTTCAAGTCCAGTCACCCCGATTTATTTTCCATAGATAAAATTAGAAACTAGTTGAATAGCTTTTCTTTTTGTTTGAAATAAATCAATGTTCAATAAAACAAAGTCAAATAATTTAGCATAACTATTTTCTTTTTTAACTTTATTTAAACGTATATTTATTTGATTGTATGACTTTTCAGATTTTCTCATCAAAAGTCTTTCTTTTAGAATTTTCATTGAATTCACCATAATAAACATGGATAAAGAATTATCTGGATATTGTTTTTTTAAACTTAATCCTCCTTTTACATCTACATCGAATAAAACATGTTTATTCGATTTCCAAATTTTTGAAATTTCTTTTTTTAAAGTTCCATAAAATAATTTGGGATAAACTTCTTCCCATTCTGCGAATTGATATTTTTTGATTTTAGAAATGAAAGTATTCATGGATATAAAATAATAATCCTTTCCATGTTTTTCATTATTTCGAATAGATCGTGTTGTACACGATACAGAAAATTTTAAGTCTGGAAATTTTGAAAGTAAACAATGTGAAATGGTAGTTTTCCCAGATCCAGAAGGCCCTGATAAGATGATCATTTTTCCTTTTTTCATTATCCTATAATTTACTAACTTTGTTCTTACATATACATAATGGAAAATTAAATTTTTATAGAATTCATATGAAATTAGGAATAGTAGGAGTAACAGGGTTGGTCGGTCGTGTTATGATAGATGTTTTAGAAACAAAAAATTTTCCATTGGAGGAGTTATATCTTTCTGCTTCTGAAAAATCTGTAGGAAAAGAATTTTCTTTCAAGGAAAAGAAATATAAAGTTATTAGTTTGCATCATTTATTGTTAAAAAAACCGAATATTGTTTTATTTTCAGCAGGATCAGATATCTCTAAAGAATGGGCACCTAAATTTGAAAAAATAGGATCAATAGTTATTGATAATTCTTCTGCATGGAGAATGGATCCTAGAAAAAAATTAATTGTTCCCGAAGTGAATGCTTCTTTTTTGGATAAAAGAGATAAGATTATTGCTAATCCGAATTGTTCTACAATACAATTAGTAATGGTTTTATTTCCGTTGCATATAGAATATAAAATTCAGAGAGTAGTAATTTCTACTTATCAATCAGTAACAGGAACCGGTAAAAAAGCTTTAGATCAATTAAACCAAGAAAAAGAAAAAAATACGAATATAAATAAAGTCTATCCATATTCTATTTATCAAAACGTTTTGCCTCATTGTGATGCTTTTACAGAAAATGGTTATACTATGGAAGAAATGAAACTCATCAAAGAAACAAGAAAAATAATGAATGATCAAAACATAGCTATTACTGCTACTGCAGTACGTGTTCCTGTTATAGGTGGACATTCAGAAAGTGTAAATATTACATTTGAAAAAAAACCTAGTATAGATCGTATATATGAAATTTTATCTAAAACAAGAGGAATTATTGTTCAAGATAAACCAGAAAAAAATATTTACCCTATGCCGTTATATGCTCATGGAAAAGATGAAGTTTTTGTTGGAAGAATACGAAAAGATTTTTCATTTCAAAATTCTGTAAATCTTTGGATAGTTTCTGATAATTTACGTAAAGGAGCTGCAACAAACACCATTCAAATTGCAGAATATTTAATAAATAAAAAATATATTTAAGAGCTCTTTTCAATAAGAATGGTATATTCTCCTAATATTTTCTCAACATTTTCATAATATGAAATAATTTTCTCTATATTTCCTCTTAATATATTTTGAAAAAATTTGGACATTTCTTTGCAAACTACAATGTTTCTTTTCAATCCAAAAAAATGTTTTATATCGTTTAATGTTTGTAACAATCTATGAGGAGATTCATAGAATACAATAGTTCTGTTTTCTCTTGACAAATTTTCTAATTTAATTTTCTTTTTTTTTGGTAAAAAACCAATAAAAGTGAACTCATTAATAGGTAGGCCTGAACTCACCAATGCTGGAATTAGAGCTGTTGGTCCGGGTAAACATTCTACAGAAATAGAAGCTTTTATACAAGATTGTATTAACAAAAAACCTGGATCAGATATACTAGGAGTCCCCGCATTAGATATTAAAGCTAATTTTTTTCCTTTTTTAATTTCTTTGATAAGATGAGGAATTATTTTATGTTCATTATAAATATGATATTTATTTATTTGAGTTTTAATATTATAAAAATTCAACAACTTTTTGGAGACTTTATAACTTTCCACTAAAACCAAGTCTACCTCTTTTAATATTCGTAACCCTCTGAAAGTAAAGTCTTCTAGATTTCCTATAGGAGTAGGGACAATATATAACATATTCAAATTTAAAAGGTTAAAAAATATGTGAAAAAAAAGATATGAAAAATTCATTTTTTATAAAATAAAAATCTATAACTTTTTTTTAAAATTTCATCATCAAATAAAATAGTTAATAATTTGTATTCGTAATAATAGTTTGATGCATTAAAAATTAATTAATGCTGATGAAATAAATAATAATGAGAGGTAAACAATATATATTTAGAAGTCGTTTAGTATCTGGAGATATCATCTTTAAATATGATTTAAATGGTTTTTTAAGAGAAGTTATTTTTCCTGAAAGACTTTCTTTATCACATTATGTATGGATTGGTAAATATTTACCTTATAATGAGTCGATAATCAATAAAATGAGAAATGCAAGAGCCGCTTTTTCTATAGAGGAAATTCCTGCAGATTTATCTTTCAATCGTTTTTGGACAGATTATAGATATAAAGTAGGAAAGAAAAGAATGGCTGAAAATATATGGAATAGAATGTCTTTATCTGATAGGGTTAAAGCTTTATCTTATATTCCCAAATATTTAGATCATGTTAGGCGTACAGGACATGATCAAGCTTATCCTACGACTTATTTAAATCAAAGATACTTTGATAGTTAGTCAATTTAATTAATTTTTCGATTTTCAATTATAATCTTAATAGCTTGTTCTAATCCTAAATTGAATGAATCAAAAAATATTTTTTCTTCAATTGGAATGTATTTCTTTTTATGTTTAATATAAATATTGTATTTATTTATTTTCAATAAAACCTCTTCTTCTTCAAAGAAACCTAAAGATTTGGGTAATTCAAGAATTTTTAAAGCTTCCGTAAATGAAATTGTGTTTATAGTCTGACTATTTAATAAAGGAGAAAATTTAGGTTTCTCTTTATCTTTAAATTCTCCCATTTGAACAATAGGACCAAAACGAGCAATTTTGGAAAAAATTTTTTTATTTGATTTAGGATCTATTCCAAGAAAACGTTCTTTGTGAATTTTATCTACATATTCTTCAACATACTGTATTTTTTTATGAAATTCATCATAAAAATTTTGGAGAATTTTAATCCAAGATTGTTTTCCTTTAGCTATATCATCAAAATTTTTTTCTAAATTTGCTGTAAAATTGTAATCTACTATTTCTGCGAAATTTTTTTTTAAAAAATTGGTGATTAGAACTCCTATTTCTGTAGGAATGAATTTATTTTTTTCTATTTCGGTAATTTGTTCATTTTTTTCTATAATAGAGTTTCCCTTTAAAAGAAAATTTTTACGAGTTTCTGTTTTTTTTATAATTTTTTGTATACTTACATAATTTCTTTTTTGAATAGCAGATATTATAGGAACATAAGTAGAAGGCCTTCCTATCCCTAATTTTTCTAAATTATTTACTAAACTAGCTTCATTGTATCTGTGTATACGAGAAGGAATGATTTGTTTTGCTATAATCTCTTTTCTTTGTAAGTGGGTTCCTTGTTTCATTTCTAAAACACTCAATTTTTCTTTTTTATTTTCATCTTGATTTACAATTTTCATAAACCCGTCTAATAGAACTGTTCTTTTTGTCCAAATAAAAAAGTCATCAAAATGAGAAGACTGAATATAAAAGTCTTTTTTTTCAATAACAGAATCTATCATTTGTCCCATAATGGTACGTTCCCATATCAACTGATAAAGACGTTTTTGATATATATCTAAAAAATTTAAATAATTGTTATCAATATGATTTATAACAGTAGGATGAATGGATTCGTGAGCTTCTTGAGAAAATTTTTGGCCTTTGGAAAATTCTTTTGTGGATAAATATTTCTTTCCATATAAAGAAAGTATATAATCTTTTATTTCTGATAAAATATCTTTTGATAAACTTGTACTATCAGTACGCATGTATGTAATAAATCCCTTTTCATATAACTTTTGTGCTAAAAACATAGTTTTTGATATAGAGTAATTTAATTTTTTACAAGCCTCCTGTTGTAAAGAAGAAGTGGTAAATGGTGGAGGAGGATTTTTTTTCTCGTGTTTGATTACAATTTTTTTCACTAGAAAAGAACTATTGATACATAATGACAAAATATTTTTCATTTTCTTTTTATCTTCAATTTTCTTATCTAATTTTGCATTAAAAATCATTTTTTGTTCATTTGAAAAAACTCCATATACCTGATAAGTAGGAGAAGGTATAAACTTTTGAATTTTATTTTCTTGTTCTACTATAAGTTTTACTGCTGCAGATTGAACTCTACCTGCGGATAAACCTCTTTTTACTTTTTTCCATAATACAGGAGATAGTTGGAATCCTACCAATCGATCTAAAATTCGCCTTGCTTGTTGAGCATAAACTAAATCATAGTTGATAGATCTTGGGTTTTTTATAGCATTAAAAATTGCTTTTTTTGTTATCTCGTGGAATACTATTCTTCTGTATTTTCTATCGGGAATATTAAATGTTTTATAAATTTGATAAGCAATAGCTTCTCCTTCACGATCTTCATCAGAAGCTAACCAAATGATTTTATGGTTTTTTATTAATATTTTTAAATTTTGAACTATTTTTTTTTTTTTGGATAAAATTACGTAATTGGGTTTAAAATTATCTTTTATTTCAACTCCTATCTCTTTTTCTGGAAGATCTATAATATGTCCATAACTAGATACTACATAGTAATCTTTTCCTAGAAATGTTTGTATGGTATAAGCTTTTGTTGGAGATTCTACAATAACTAAATTTTCTTTCATCTAAAAATAAAAAAAAGTTTTACTGATTTCTTTCAACTATGAAATTTACCATTATTTTCAATGCTTTTTTAATAGGACTTTCTGGATAAAGTTCTAAAATTTTCAATGCGTTGTTACGAAATTTTATCATTTTTTGAGTAGCATATTCTAATCCTCCGTATTTTTTTACGGAATCAATGATTTTATCCCTTTTTTTTTCATCATAATTTTTTATGGAATTTAATATCCATTTTTGATCTTCTTTAGAAGCTTTTCTAATAGTATAAATAAGTGGAAGTGTTATTTTCTTCTCTCTTAAATCAATTCCTATGGGTTTTCCTGTAAAATTATTGTTTTTTTCTTCATAATCAAATAAGTCATCTTTTATTTGAAAAGCTATTCCTACAAAAAGTCCAAATTTTCTCATTTTTAATGCTGTTTTTTCATCTACGTTAACTGAACGAGCTCCACATTCACAAGAAGCTGCTATTAAACTAGCTGTTTTGTGATAAATAATTTGGTTGTAAGTTTTTTCAGTAATATTTAACTTATCAGATTCTTCCATTTGTAATAGTTCTCCTTCACTCATGTCTTTGATAGTTTGACAGATTATTTTAAGAAGGTCGTAATAATTATTGTTTGTTGCCAATAGTAGACTTTTAGAAAGTAAGTAATCTCCTATCAAAACTGCTATTTTATTTTTCCATATAGCGTTTATAGAAAAAGAACCACGACGTAGAGAACTATTATCGATAACATCGTCATGAACAAGTGTGGCTGTATGTATTAACTCTATTAAGCAAGCAGTATGATATGTTTTTTTTTGTATGTTTCCTAACATTTTTGCTATTAGAAAAACAAATATAGGACGAATTAATTTTCCTTTTCTATGAATAATATAATGAGTTATTTGGTCTATGAGAGAAACATTGCTTTTCGTTATATTGGTAAATTGTTTTTCGAATTCGTTTATTTCTTTTTTTATAGGATTTTTTATTTTATCCAGAATTATTTTCATAATTTCATAATGAAATCATTTTTTATATTATAAAATTAACATAGCATCTCCATAAGAATAAAATCTGTATTTTTCCTGAATTGCTGTTTGATATGCTTTCATAATTAAATCGAAACCAGCAAAAGCTACTGTCATCATAAGTAATGTTGATTTTGGCATATGAAAATTTGTAATCATGGAATTGGCTATACTAAAGTTGTAAGGAGGAAAAATAAATTTATTGGTCCATCCGGAAAAAGGATTTAAATTTTTGTTAGAAGAAACGGAGCTTTCTATTGCTCTCATAGAAGAAGTTCCTACAGCACAAATTCGTTTTTTTTTTTGTATAGCATGATTTATAACTTCGCATGTTTTTTCGTTGATAAAGCATTTTTCAGAATCCATTTTATGTTTCGATATATCTTCTACTTCCACAGGTAAAAAACTTCCTAATCCCAAATGTAAAGTTATTTCTACTAAATTTATCCCTTTTATTTCTAATTTTTTTAATAAATGTTTTGAAAAATGTAATCCTGCTGTTGGAGCTGCTACAGATCCTTCTTTTTTTGCATATACAGTTTGATAACGTTCTTCGTCATTTTTTTCTGGTTGTCTATTAATATATTTTGGAAGAGGAGTTTTTCCTAATTCTTTTATTTTTATTATAAGTTCTTCATGTGTTCCGTTAAAATGAAGTTGTAAAATTCTTCCTCTGGAAGTTGTATTATCTATAACTTCTCCTGTTAATCCATATCCAAAATTCAATTTATTTCCTACTCTTACTTTTCTTGCAGGATCCACCAAAACATCCCAAGTTCTATCTTTAGGATCTAATTCTCTTAGCAAAAAAACTTCTATTTTAGCTTCTGTTTTTTCTTTATTTCCAAATAATCTTGCAGGAAAAACTTTAGTATTATTAAGAATGAGAGCATCTCCTTCTTCAAAATATTGATGTAAGTCTTTAAATAATTTATGTTCTACTTTTTTATTTTTTCTGTGAATGACCATTAATTTAGATTCATCTCTTTCTTGAGAAGGAAATTTAGCAAGAAGATTTAAAGGAGATCCGAAATCAAAATCTGAAGTTCTCATATTTACACTATTTGTATAAAAATAGATTATTTTTTTCCATAAAAATATATATATTCTTTTTTTTTCGAAAAAAAACGTATACTTGCATTTTCGGATTTATTGTTCTTTGCATAAAAAAGCTTCTAGACCTGATGTTGTAGGATTTTTTAATAAGGTTTTTTGCGTCTTTGATATTAATTTTCACAACGAAGAGTTTGATCCTGGCTCAGGATGAACGCTAGCGGCGGGCTTAACACATGCAAGTCGAGGGGCAGCATGAAATCTATTATATAGATTTTGATGGCGACCGGCGTACGGGTGCGTAACACGTACGTAACCTACCTTTTGCTAGAAGATAGCCTGAGGAAACTCGGATTAATATTCTATAATATAGATAAAATCGCATGATTTTACTATTAAAGCAGAAATGCGGCAAGAGATGGGCGTGCGTCCGATTAGTTAGTTGGTAAGGTAAAAGCTTACCAAGACAATGATCGGTAGGGGGCCTGAGAGGGTGATCCCCCACACTGGTACTGAGATACGGACCAGACTCCTACGGGAGGCAGCAGTGAGGAATATTGGTCAATGGAGGAAACTCTGAACCAGCCACGCCGCGTGCAGGAAGAATGCCTTACGGGTTGTAAACTGCTTTTGTTTAGGAATAAAAATTCTTACGTGATAAGAATTATGAATGTACTATACGAATAAGTGTCGGCAAACTCCGTGCCAGCAGCCGCGGTAATACGGAGGACACAAGCGTTATCCGGATTTATTGGGTTTAAAGGGTGCGTAGGCGGTTTATTAAGTCAGTAGTGAAATGTTGCAGCTTAACTGTTAAAATTGCTATTGATACTGGTAGACTTGAGTGAGATTGGAGTAGCTGGAATGTGTGGTGTAGCGGTGAAATGCATAGATATCACACAGAACACCGATCGCGAAAGCAGGTTACTAAGTCTATACTGACGCTGAGGCACGAAAGCGTGGGGAGCAAACAGGATTAGATACCCTGGTAGTCCACGCCGTAAACGATGATCACTAGTTGTTGGATTTTTTTCAGTGACTAAGCGAAAGTGATAAGTGATCCACCTGGGGAGTACGGTCGCAAGGCTGAAACTCAAAGGAATTGACGGGGGCCCGCACAAGCGGTGGAGCATGTGGTTTAATTCGATGATACGCGAGGAACCTTACCAAGGTTTAAATGTACTACGAATAAGCTAGAAATAGTTTAGTCTTCGGACGGAGTACAAGATGCTGCATGGTTGTCGTCAGCTCGTGCCGTGAGGTGTTGGGTTAAGTCCCTCAACGAGCGCAACCCTTATTGTTAGTTGCCAGCGAATCATGTCGGGGACTCTAGCAAGACTGCCGACGTAAGTCGAGAGGAAGGTGGGGACGACGTCAAATCATCACGGCTCTTATACCTTGGGCCACACACGTGCTACAATGGTCGGTACAAAGGGTTGCTACTGAGTAATCAGAAGCTAATCTCTAAAAGCCGATCTCAGTTCGGATTGGAGTCTGCAACTCGACTCTATGAAGTTGGAATCGCTAGTAATCGCATATCAGCCATGATGCGGTGAATACGTTCCCGGGCCTTGTACACACCGCCCGTCAAGCCATGGAAGTCGGGGGTACCTGAAATTGGTGACCGTAAAAGGAGCTGCTTAAGGTAAAATCGATAACTGGGGCTAAGTCGTAACAAGGTAGCCGTACCGGAAGGTGCGGCTGGAACATCTCTTTTTTTAGAGTATTTTTCTTATTGAAAAAATTCTTCGATTAGGCTAGAAGCTTTCTTTTATTTTGGAGTGGAGATTGATTAATTATATCAGTCTCGTAGCTCAGACGGTTAGAGCGCTACACTGATAATGTAGAGGTCCGCGGTTCAATTCCGCGCGAGACTATGGGGGGATTAGCTCAGCTGGCTAGAGCGCCTGCTTTGCACGCAGGAGGTCATCGGTTCGACTCCGATATTCTCCATTTTAATTTTAGTAAAGTTCTTTGACATACATAATATACAATAACAATGAAGGAAAATTAGAAAAGTGAATAAAGGGCGTATGGTGGATGCCTTGGCTCTGAGAGGCGAAGAAGGACGTGATAAGCTGCGATAAGCTGCGGGAATTGGCACATACAAATTGATCCGCAGATTTCCGAATGGGGGAACCTATCATATTGATGATATGATATTACTTTTATAGTAAAGCAAACCTAGAGAACTGAAACATCTAAGTATCTAGAGGAAAAGAAAACAATAGTGATTCCGTTAGTAGTGGCGAGCGAAAGCGGAAAAGCCCAAACCACTATAGTTTAGGCTATAGTGGGGTTGTAGGTCTATAACAAGGACTATTTTTTTATAGCAGAAAGATTTGGAAAAATCTATCATAGAAGGTGATAATCCTGTATGCGAAATGAAAAAATTACCGAATAGTAACCTGATTAGGACGGGACACGGGAAATCTTGTCTGAATTTGCCGGGACCATCCGGTAAGGCTAAATACTACTCAGAGACCGATAGTGAACTAGTACCGTAAGGGAAAGGTGAAAAGTACTTCGAATAGAAGGGTGAAATAGATCCTGAAACCATACGCTTACAAACTGTCGGAGCTTCTTCGTGAAGTGACGATGTGCCTTTTGCATAATGAACCTACGAGTTAATTTTTCCGGCAAGGTTAAGTAGTTTAGCTATGGAGCCGTAGCGAAAGCGAGTCTGAATAGGGCGTATAGTCGGAAGAATTAGACGCGAAACCGAGTGATCTACCCATGAACAGGTTGAAGCTGTGGTAACACATAGTGGAGGACCGAACCGGTTGACGTTGAAAAGTCTTCGGATGATTTGTGGGTAGGGGTGAAAGGCCAATCAAACTCGGAGATAGCTCGTACTCCCCGAAATGCATTTAGGTGCAGCATCGTGTTAAATAATACAGAGGTAGAGCTACTGATTGGATGAAGGGGTTTCATCACCTACTAATTCCTGACAAACTCCGAATGCTGTTATTATGTTTCACGGTAGTGAGGGCATGGGTGCTAAGGTCCATGTCCAAGAGGGAAACAACCCAGACCATCAGTTAAGGCCCCCAAGTATATATTAAGTTGAACTAACGAAGTTCAGTTACTTAGACAGCTAGGATGTTAGCTTGGAAGCAGCTATTCATTTAAAGAGTGCGTAACAGCTCACTAGTCGAGTGATTGAGCGTGGATAATAATCGGGCATAAATATATCGCCGAAACTATGGGATTGATTAATAAAATCAATCGGTAGGGGAGCATTGTAATGGCAGTGAAGCTATATTGTAAGACGTAGTGGAGCTATTACAAAAGAAAATGTAGGTATAAGTAACGATAATGCGGGCGAGAAACCCGCACACCGAAAAACTAAGGATTCCTCAGCTATGTTAATCAGCTGAGGGTTAGTCGGTCCCTAAGGTGAAACCGAGAGGTGTAGTCGATGGAAAACCGGTTAATATTCCGGTACTTTCTTTTATTGCGATAGGGGGGACGGAGTGATGAAACTGTCGCGTACGGACGGAAGTGTACGTTAAAGTAGTTAGGTATAAAATATATTGGAAAATCCGTATGTTTTGCCGATCTATGATAGTACCATAAACCTTCGGGGGAGTGGATAGTGCAGGTAAGAGCTTCCAAGAAAAGCCTCTAAGCTTCAGATGAAAGAAAACCGTACCAAAACCGACACAGGTAGTTGAGGAGAGAATCCTAAGGTGCTCGAGTGATTCACGGCTAAGGAACTAGGCAAAATGAACCTGTAACTTCGGGAGAAAGGTAGCCTTCCTTTAGGAAGGCCGCAGAGAAGAGATCCAGGCGACTGTTTATCAAAAACATAGGACTCTGCTAAATTGAAAAATGATGTATAGGGTCTGACACCTGCCCAGTACTGGAAGGTTAAAGAAAAAAGTCAGCTTAGGCAAAGCTTTTGACTGAAGCCCCAGTAAACGGCGGCCGTAACTATAACGGTCCTAAGGTAGCGAAATTCCTTGTCGGGTAAGTTCCGACCTGCACGAATGGTGTAACGATCTGGAAACTGTCTCAGCCGTGAGCTCGGTGAAATTGTAATATCGGTGAAGATGCCGATTACTCGCAATGGGACGAAAAGACCCTGTGAACCTTTACTATAGCTTCGTATTGATTTCGATTAAAAAATGTGTAGGATAGGTGGGAAACTTTGAAGCGTTGTCGTCAGGCAATGTGGAGTTGTCCTTGAAATACCACCCTTTTTTTAGTTGAAATCTAACTCAATTCAATAAAAATTGAGGACATTGCGTGGTGGGTAGTTTGACTGGGGTGGTCGCCTCCAAAAAGGTAACGGAGGCTCCCAAAGGTACCCTCAACACGTTTGGTAATCGTGTGTAGAGTGTAATGGCATAAGGGTGCTTGACTGTGAGACTTACAAGTCGATCAGGTACGAAAGTAGGGCATAGTGATCCGGTGGTTCCGCATGGAAGGGCCATCGCTCAAAGGATAAAAGGTACTCCGGGGATAACAGGCTAGTCTCCCCCAAGAGCTCACATCGACGGGGAGGTTCGGCACCTCGATGTCGGCTCGTCACATCCTGGGGCTGAAGAAGGTCCCAAGGGTTGGGCTGTTCGCCCATTAAAGTGGCACGCGAGCTGGGTTCAGAACGTCGTGAGACAGTTCGGTCTCTATCTATTGCGAGCGTTAGAAGCTTGAGTGGAGCTGATTCTAGTACGAGAGGACCGAATTGGACGAACCTCTGGTGTATCAGTTGTGCCGCCAGGTGCATCGCTGAGTAGCTATGTTCGGAAGAGATAAGCACTGAAAGCATATAAGTGCGAAACTCACCACAAGATTAGGCTTCTTTTAAGGGTCGTTGCAGATGACAACGTTGATAGGCTATAAGTGTAAAGACAGTAATGTCATAGCTAAGTAGTACTAATTACCCGTAAGCTTTCAAGATTTTCCTCATGTATATGTATATTATGTTATGTCATTTTTAAATATGACATTATGGGTGGTTATAGCAATGTGGCCCCACCTCTTTCCATTCCGAACAGAGAAGTGAAACACATTAGCGCTGATGGTACTGGTTATTCCGGGAGAGTAAGTCGCCGCCCTTTTTTTTATTAAGCTTAAAGCAAGCTTTCTGAATATAAATCTCTATTTTTTGTATCTGCACGAAGAATACTTTCACTTCTGTAATAATAAAGACTTTTTAATCCTATTTTCCAAGCTTCAAGATGAACCTTATTTATATATTTTGCCGGTGTGTTTTGATGAAAAGAAAGATTAATGCTTTGTCCTTGATCAATATATTTTTGTCGTATACTCGCTTGTCTTATTAATTCAAGTTGATTAATTTCTTTGAAACATCTAAAAACATTTTTTTGTTCTTCACTAAGAGCTGTTAACCCAAGACAAGATCCTTTTTCATTGGCTATTTGTTCCCAAACCTCTGGAAGGTTGTATCCAATTTCTATAAGCATTTTTTCCAAATAAGGATTTTTTCGAATATGCATTCCTTTTGCATCATCATCTACATATATATTTGCAGCTAATGGTTCTACTCCTTGAGAAAGACCTCCGGCTAGTTTAGCAGAACTTCTATTAGGAGCCATAGCCATTAAAGTTAAATTTCTTCTTCCTGTACCTATATTCCATTCAGATTCTCCGTATTCTTTAGCTAAATACTTAGTAGCTTTTTGAGATTCCAATTGTATTTTTCTAAATATATTATGTGTCAATATTTCAGATTGAACAGATATAAAAGGAATCATATTAGATTGCAAATACGAATGCCATCCTAAAGCTCCCAATCCTAGAGCTCTACTTTTTTCTGCAAAACGAACAGCATCCTCTATTCCTTGTATATTTTTTCCTTTGTCAATAAATTCTTGCAAAACAGCATCAAGAAATAAAATGGCATAAAAAACAGTATTTGTATTTTTCCACTCTACATATTTGTATAGATTTAAAGAAGAAAGACAACATACAAGAGTATGATTTTCATCTGTTGGTAACATAATTTCTGAACAGAGATTGCTGTGATGTATTTTCAATCCATTTTTTTCCCAATTCTCTGGAAGATTTTTATTAGCATTATCTTTGAAAAAGAGATATGGCTCTCCAGTTTTTACACGTTCCTTAAGGGTATTTATCCAGAAAGATCGTTCTTTTCCGTTTTTTTTCAATACTTCTTCCATAAAGGAATCCGAAATAATCACTCCTTGATGAACATTATGACATTGACGATTGATATCTCCTTTAGGTTCTCTTATTTTTAGAAATTCTGGATACTCTTGATGTTCTATATTTAAATAAATAGCCACAGCTCCTCTTCGTGTTCTACCTTGTTTACTAGCTACGATTGCACTATCATATGATTTAATAAAAGGAATAACTCCATCAGAACTTCCTAATGTTCCATTTTTTATAGGACTTCCAATAGGTCTAACCAAACTAAAATCATATGACGTACCTCCTCCATGTTTGCTAAGTATAGCCATCTCTAGATTTTTTCTATATATTTCATACATGCTATCCCCTATTCTTCCTGAAAAACAACTAATAGGCAAACCTTTTTCTGTTCCTAAATTCACCATAACTGGAGTAGAAGGGATTAGCCATCCTTTCCAAAAAATATTAAAAAATTTTTCTTCTATTTTCGGTTTTTTCAGAATTTTTGCTGCATTTTTTGCTAATCTTTTATATGCCTCAAAAGGAGTTTCTCCATCTAACAGATATCCACCTTTAATTGTAGTCAAATATAATTCATTGTTAGCCCAAACAGGAAAATCTTTTCCTACTTTCCATCCTTCTTTTTCTGCAATAGGGTGTGTTTCCATTTTTATTTTAGAAATTTTAGAAGTATTTCTATTTATTTTTTTCTTTTTCTATTTGCTCTTTTAATTTAGCTAATCCTTCTATATCCCCAAGAGTAGATCTCTCAAATTTTCTATTCCTTACACTCCTGACACGTTGTTCTTTCTTCTTATCTTTATCACGATAAACAGATGTATGAGAAACTACAATTTTTTTAGTTTCTTTATTAAATTCTATTACCTTAAAATTAGTTTTTTCTCCTTTTTTAAGGATTGTCCCATCTTTTTTTTCTAAAAAACGTAATGGAGAAAAAGCTTCTATTTCTTGATCTTCTATAAATTTAACAGAAGCTCCTTTGTCAAAGGAATTTGATATTATTCCATTGTGAATGCTTCCTACATAATAATTTTTTTCATACTTATTCCATGGATTTTCTGATAATTGTTTATGTCCTAAATTGAGTCTTCTAGCTTGAGTATCTAAAGAAAGTACAATAACTTCTAATTTATCACTGATATTGCAAAACTCAGAGGGATGTTTTATTTTTTTAACCCATGAAAGATCATTCGTATAAACAACTCCAGATATTCCTTTTTCTAATTCCAAAAAAACTCCAAAATTTGTAAATCTTTTGACAACTCCAATATGTTTTGATCCAATAGAATATTTATCTTGTATGTTTCCCCAAGGATCTTGAGTGAGTTGTTTTACACTTAAAGACATTTTTCGTTCTTGACGATCTATTGTCAAAATTATAGCTTCCAATTCATCTCCTATTTGAACGAAATCTTGTGTGGAAGACAAATCAGTAGACCAAGACATTTCACTAATATGCAATAAGGCTTCGACTCCTGGTATAATTTCTACAAATGCTCCATAATCGGCTAAAACAGTAACTTTACCTTTTACTTTACTTCCTATTTTGAGATCTTTGTCCAAAGAGTTCCAAGGATGAGGTTGCAATTGTTTCAACCCTAATTGTACACGATTTTTATCTTTGTCTACACCTAAAACTACAAATTTTAATTCTTGTTCTAATTGAACTACTTCTGTAGGATGATTGATGTGTGGCCAACTCATATCGGTAATATGAAGTAAAGCATCCACTCCTCCTAAATCAACAAAAGCCCCATAAGGAAGAATATTTTTTATTTTTCCTTCTAATACTTGACCTTTGTCCAATTTCGATATCATTTCTTTTCTCTGTTCTTCAATATCTCTTTCTATTAATACTTTATGAGAAACAACAACATTTTTTGTTTTTTGATTAATCTTAACTACTTTGACTTCCATAGTTTTTCCAACATAAGTATCATAATCTCGAACAGGTTTCACATTTATGTGTGATCCTGGTAAAAAACATTCAATATCAAATATTTCAACAATTAGTCCTCCTTTTGTTCTAGCTGCAACATACCCCAATATAACCTCAGATTTTCCGTATGCTTCATTGATACGTTGCCAATTTCTCAACATTTTTGCCTTTTGATACGAAAGAATACATTGTCCTTTATAATCCATTTTAACAACCATAACTTCTATCTTGCTTCCAGTTTGAATATTAGAATCTTCTCTAAATTCACTTATAGGAATGGCTCCTTCTGCTTTAAATCCAATATCTACAATAACAGTTTTATCAGCAATGTGTGTTACTATTCCTTGATAAATTTCTAGTTCTTGAATATTGGGTAAAGTTTTTGTGTATATTTCTTCAAATTTTTTTCTTTCTTCCTGTGTCTCATTATTATTTAAATGAGTTTCGTATTTCGTCCAATCGAAACTTGTTTCTATTTTTACCTGATCATTCAATTTTTCGTGATCAGATGAAGGGAATGCTTTACTTTTTATTTCTTCGGTTTGATTAGACATAATTTTTATTATTTTTTTCACGATTTTTTCTCTCCATATATGAAAATCTGGATAGAGAAACTAGAATCGAGTATTCTCGTTTGTTTTATTTAATTTTTACAAAAAAAACAGAGAATACAAAACTAATAATTTTTCAGTAACTTTTTCTACTAATTCAAATAAAATGTACCTCATTGTTGATACCGAAACAACTGGATTACCGATATCCTACAATTTTTCAATTACTCATACAGATAATTGGCCAAGAATAGTTCAATTTTCATGGCAAAATCATGATATTTTAGGAGATTTAATAGAATTTAAAAATTTTATTATCAAACCAGATCATTATGATATTCCTTTCAATGCTTTTAAAATTCATGGAATTACTAATGAAAAAGCCGAAAAATATGGAGTAGATTTGAGTTTTGTACTTTGTGAATTTAGAAAATCTCTTGAAAAATCTCAATGTTTGATTGGACATAATTTAGAATTTGATAAAAAAGTTATAGAGTGTGAATTTCTTAGAAAGAAAATAGAAATTTCTTTTAAGAAGAAAAAAATATTAGATACCAAAGAAATTTCTGTTTCTTATTGTAAGTTACCGGGAAACAGAAAAAAATTCAAATGGCCTACATTATCTGAATTGTATCAAAAACTTTTTGAAGAAAAAATTCCAAATTTGCATGATGCTGCAAATGATGTAAAAGCTACAGCTCGTTGTTTTTTAGAGTTGCTCCGTATTGGAATTATATCACATCAAGATATAGGAGTAGAAAAGGATACAATCTTGAAGTTCAAGAACAGACATTCTTCAAAAATTTCTTCTTCTATAGTCTCTTTGGATCCTTCTTTGTCATCTATAAAAGTAGAAAAAGTAGAAAAAACAGTAAACTTTAAGAAAGATGATAAATTAAAAGAAGAAATTAAAAAAAAAAAATACTCCCATATTCATAATCACACCTATTTTTCTATTCTTTATTCTACTGTAGATATACGATCTCTGGTTGATAGGGCAATACATTTCAATATGCCTGCTGTAGGAATAACAGATTATGGAAATCTTATGGGCTCTTTTCATTTTTTAAATGCTATTCATTCTATAAATAAAAAAAATTATCCCAAAAAATTGATTAAAGGAATTGTTGGGTGTGAAGTTTTTCTTTCAGACAATTATTTGCAAAAAAAATTTACAAAAGATGAACCAGATAAACGGTATCAACAAGTTTTTTTATCTAAAAATAAAAAAGGGTATCACAATTTAGCAAAACTTTGTTCGCTTGGTTTTACAGAAGGTTTTTATGCTGGAATTCCTAGAATTGGAAAAAAATTAATTGAAAAATACAAGGAAAATTTAATTGCTCTTACTGGAGATCTAAATGCAGAAATTCCATATACTATACTGAATTATGGAGAAAGGAAAGCTGAAAAAGTTTTTTTATGGTGGAAGGAACTTTTTGGAGATGATTTTTATATAGAGTTATTACGTCATGGATTAGAAGAAGAAAATCATGTAAATGATATATTGCTAAAATTTTCTAAAAAATATCATGTAAAATATATTGTACAAAATAATACTTTTTATTTAGATAAAAATGAAGCGAATGCACATGATATTTTGCTATGTGTCAAAAATGGAGAAAAGCAATCAACACCTATAGGAAAAGGAAAAGGTTATAGATTTGGCTTCCCAAATCATGAGTTTTATTTTAAAAATTCAGAAGAAATGAAAAAAATATTTTCTGATCTTCCAGAATCTTTTGATTTTTTAGAGGAATTGGTTAACAAAATTGAATCTTATCATCTTTCACGAAAAATATTACTTCCAAAATTTCAAATTCCAAGATCTTTTGAAGATCCTATGGATAAAATAGATGGAGGAAATAGAGGAGAAAATCGTTTCTTAAAAAGAATTACTTATGAAGGGGCTAAAGAACGTTATAAAAATATGACCAAAGAAATCCAAGAAAGAATTCTTTTTGAATTAAAAACAATAGAAAGAATTGGATATCCTGGTTATTTTCTGATTGTTCATAATTTTATTCAACAAGCTAGAAAAATGAATATTTCAATTGGACCTGGAAGAGGATCCGTAGCAGGATCTGTTGTGGCTTATTGTATAGGAATCACCAATATAGATCCCATAAAATACCATCTTCTTTTCGAACGATTTTTAAATCCGAATAGAATTTCTTTACCAGACATTGATATAGATTTTGACGATAGAGGACGTGATAAAATTATTGAATGGGTAGTTCAAAAATATGGTAAAAATCAAGTTGCACAAATTATAACATATGCTACAATGGGAGCAAAATCATCTATTCGAGATACTGGTCGTGTATTAGATTTATCTTTAAAAGAAACAGATCGTCTCGCGAAAATGATCCCGAATATGTTATCATTGAAAACTATTTTATCAGAAAATTGTTCCATAGAAAAAATTAGGAAAGAAGACACAAATAACATACAAAAACTGAGAAAAATAGCGATCAATAAAGATTCTTTGGAGGGAAAAGTATTACAACAAGCAAAAATTTTAGAAGGAACTATAAGAAGTACAGGAATACACGCTTGTGGCATTATAATAAGTCCGTACAATATTAAAGAATATATTCCGGTTTCTGTGTCAAAAGAATCTGATTTATTGCTTACACAATTCGATAATCATGTAGTAGAACATGCTGGATTACTAAAAATGGATTTTCTAGGATTGAAAACTCTTACTATCATTAAAGACGCTGTGAATCTTATCAAAAAAAAACGTAAAAATAATACAGAACTTTCATTTCCTCTAGAAGATGAAAAAACTTATTGTCTTTTTCAAAAAGGAGAAACAATCGCCGTTTTTCAGTATGAATCTCCAGGTATGCAAAAGTATTTACGTCAGCTAAAACCCGATAAATTTGATGATTTAATAGCAATGACTGCTTTGTATAGACCAGGTCCTTTACAATATATTCCTAATTTTATATCTAGAAAACATGGAAAAGAAGCCATCACCTATGATTTGCCAGAAATGGAGGAATTTTTAAAAGAAACTTATGGTATAACAATATACCAAGAGCAGGTCATGTTGATAGCTCAGAAAATAGCTGATTTTAGCAAAGGAGATGCGGATCTTCTGAGAATAGCTATGGGAAAAAAACAAAAAGAAGTTCTCAATACAATGAGAAATCAATTTATTGATAGTGCTATGAAAAAAGGGTATTCTAAAAATATATTAGAAAAAATATGGAAAGATTGGGAATATTTTTCTTGTTATGCTTTTAATAAATCTCATGCTACATGTTATGCCTATATTGCTTTTCAAACGGCTTATTTAAAAGCTCATTTTCCATATGAATATATGGCTTCTGTATTAAGCAATAATATGCACAATATTAGACAACTTACTTTTTTTATAGAAGAATGTAGAAAAATGAATATATCTGTGATTCATCCAGATATCAATGAAAGTGATTCTTTTTTTGAAGTGACCGATTCCAATCGAATTCGATTTGGTCTTACAGGAATTAAAGGAGTTGGGGAAAATGCTGTTAAAATTATTCTTCAAGAAAGAGAGAAAAACGGACCATATACCTCTATTTTGGATCTGGTAAAAAGAATTGATTTACGTATAGTCAATAAAAAAACTTTGGAAAGTTTAATTCTATCTGGATCTTTAGACTGTTTTCATATACATAGAGAACAATACTTTCATATTGAAAATGATGAGAAATTAAATACTTTGGAAAAAATTATTCGATTTGGATCAAAATTTCAAAAAGCAAAAAATAAAAGTACTGAAATGAAAATGGATCAACCCGTTATTATGGGATGTGATTTATGGAGTAATGTATATAAATTATCGAAAGAAAAAGAAGTGTTAGGTGTTTATGCATCCGCACATCCTTTAGATGATTATTATTATGAAATGAAGTATTTTATGAATACATCTTTATCCAATTTATCCCTTATCAGCAAAAAGGAATCTATGTTTGTTGGAAAAAAAATTCATACATGTGGAATTTTATCAAAAATAGAAAAGAAGACATATATAAGAAGTGGGATTAAATATGGTCTTTTTTTATTGGAAGATTACAATTCTTCTAAAGAGTTCAGAATTTACGGACAAAAATATTTGAAATATGAACCTATTTTGCTGATTAATAATTTATTATATTTGTGTATTTCTATAGAAAAATTCAAAGATCAAGAATATAAAATAAACATCTTGCATATAGAAAATTTGCAAAATGTTCTTGAAAAATTAGTACAAAAATTGATCGTTAAAATCAATATTAATGATTTAAATAACACAATGATTAGTAATATAGAAACATTATTTTCTCAACAGAAAGGAAATAAAAAACTAAACATTGTTCTTTATGATAAGGAAAATAGAATTTTTTTAAATTTTGAATCCAGAAAATATGGAATTAATATTAATTCAAGTTTTTTAAAAAAATTAGAAAAAATAAACGGATTAGATTTTTGTTTAAATTAAAACTTATCAGTAAATATCAAGTAAAGTATAAAGACTGAAATTAATTAAAAAGACTTTATTAAATTTGTATTTAGGGACAGTAAAAGTAAAATATATGAAGCATCATTCATACTTCTCGGGACAACTCATTTATTTTTTTTCTTAGTGGTTTCTTACAAAAATGAAAATCAAAGTTAGAGTATCTCATGAAGAGGATACAAAATATGCTTCCTTAATTTGTCAAAAAATTAAGGAATCAGCAAAGAGCAGAGGGACTGGAATCGCAAAAAAAGATCCAGAGTATATTAAATCAAAAATGATTCATGGAAATGCAGTCATTGCTTTTTGTGATGAAAAATTGGCAGGGTTTAGCTATCTTGAGATTTTTCAAAACAAAGAATTTGTCGTTAATTCCGGTTTAATTGTTTTTCCTGAATTTAGAAAACAAGGATTGGCAAAAATTATTAAAATTGAAATCTTTAAACTTTCCAGAAAAAAATTTCCTAATTCCAAAATTTTTAGCATAACAACAAGTAATCCAGTTATTAAAATAAATACAGAATTGGGGTTTAAGCCTGTTGCTTTTAGTGAGCTCACTCAATCAGAAGAATTTTGGAAAGGATGTAAAAGCTGCGCAAACTTTGATGTATTAACCAGAAATCAAAGAAAAATGTGTTTATGCACGGGGCTTTTATATAATCCCAATCATCAAAGAAAAAAAGATAAAAAGAAAAATAATTATTTATCTCCTGGAGATAAAATTGTTTTAGCTTATAGTGGGGGGTTGGATACCTCTTATTGTTTAAAATATCTTATACAAGAAAAATACGAAGTTCATACAGTTATTATTAATACAGGAGGATTCAACAAAGATGAGTTAGAAGAAATTGAGGATAGAGCTATAAGTATTGGATCTAAATCTCACAAAACAATTGAGGCCATAGAAGAATATTATCAGAATTGCATAAAATATCTTATATTCGGAAATATTCTTAAGAATAATACTTATCCGCTTTCAGTAAGTTCAGAAAGGATTTTTCAGGCTATTAAAATAGCTCAGTATGCAACTTTTATTAAAGCAAAAGCAATTGCTCATGGAAGTACAGGAGCTGGAAACGATCAAATTAGATTTGACATAGCCTTTCAAATTATTTGTCCAGAAAAAATAACTTTATCTCCTATAAGAGATATGAAAGTTTCTAGGGAAGAAGAGATAGAATATTTGAAAAATCAAGGAATATCTATTTGTTGGAATCAAGCAAAATATTCTATCAATAAAGGAATTTGGGGAACGAGCATAGGAGGAAAAGAAACTCTTACTTCTTATCACGATTTTCCGGAAGAGGCTTATCCAACAAAATTGAGTAGAAAAAAAAGTGAGAATTTAGAACTAGAATTTGAAAAAGGAGAACTAGTAAGTGTTAATCAAGAAAAAGGAAAAGCTATAAAAAATATAATAAAGATCGAAAAAATAGCCTCAGAATTTGCTATAGGAAGAGGAATTCATATAGGGGATACGATTTTAGGGATTAAGGGAAGAGTTGCATTTGAAGCTTCAGCTGCAATTATTATTATCAAGGCTCATCATTTATTGGAAAAACATATTCTCACAAAATGGCAACTTTATTGGAAAGAACAACTGTCTAATTGGTATGGAATGTTACTTCATGAAGCTCAATATTTGGATCCAGTCATGCGCGATATAGAAAAGTTTTTAAAGAGTACACAAGAAAGATTGACCGGGACTGTAGATATAATTCTTTATCCTTATAGATTTCATTTAGTAGGGATCAAATCTAAATTTGATTTGATGGCATCTTCTAATTCTAACATAGCTCAATATGGAGAAATGAATTATGCTTGGACGGCAGAAGATGTGAAAGGTTTTACAAAAATTTTGAGTAATCAAATGAAAATGTATCATAATTTAAATCAAAAAGAAGAATGATTGAAATAGGTATTATTGGAGGAGCTGGATATACTGCTGGAGAATTAATTAGATTGATGATTCATCATCCAAAAATTAAAATAAAAAGTGTAGTTAGTAAAAGTCATACAGGAAAATTGATTCATTTGGTTCATCAAGATCTATTAGGAGAAGGAGAAATAGATAATATGAAATTTACTCGTGATTTAAACAAAAAAATTGATGTAGTATTTCTTTGTTCGGGTCATGGAGAATCTAGAAAAGAATTGAATCATATCAACATATCGGAAAAAACAAAAGTCATTGATTTAAGTCAAGATTTTAGAATTATGGCTCAATCCGTTTTTGAAAATAGAAACTTTGTCTATGGGTTGCCAGAATTACAAAAAAAAACAATAACAAAATCAAGTAATATAGCCAATCCTGGATGTTTTGCTACAGCTATTCTTTTAGCTATTTTGCCATTAGCTAAAAATCAATTATTAAAAAATAATATTCATATTAGTGCTATAACTGGTTCTACAGGATCCGGAAGAAAACAGAGTGATACGAATCATTTCAGTTGGAGAAATAATAATATTTCTGTTTATAAAATTTTTCAACATCAACATTTACAGGAAATAGAACAAACTATCCATAAAGTACAAAATAATTTTTCTTCTAAAGTTTATTTTGTACCTTACAGAGGAAATTTTTCAAGAGGAATTATAACCACTTTATATACTTATTCTACTTTGTCTTTAGAAGAAAACAGGGAAATATATAAAGAATATTATAAAAATCATCCATTTGTAAATATTTCTAATATCAACATTGATATTAAACAAGTGATCAACACTAATAAATGTATTTTATATCTTCTGAAAGAGAAGGATCAATTGATTGTAACCAGTATTATAGATAATCTGATAAAAGGAGCTTCTGGTCAAGCCATACAAAATATGAATCTTATATTTAATTTGGATGAAACTTGTGGTTTAAAATTAAAATCCGTTCGTTTCTAATCAAAAAAGAATATGAAATTATTTGACGTTTATCCTATTCTAGATATAGAATTAAGCAAAAGTAAAGGATCTTATTTGTTTGATGTACAAGGAAATATGTATTTAGATTTTTATGGAGGGCATGGGGTCATTTCTATTGGACATTTGCATCCATATTATGTAAAACTATTGACTGAACAAATTCATAAAATATCCTATTATTCTAATAGTGTTTATATTTCTCAAAAAAATAAATTGGCTGATCTTCTTGGAAATATTTCAGGATATGAAGATTATTCCTTGTTTATATGTAATTCTGGAACAGAATCTAATGAAAATGCATTGAAAATAGCTTCTTTTCATACAGGAAAAAAAAAGGTAATTGCCTTTAAGGGTTCTTTTCATGGAAGAACAAGTGGAAGTGTATCGGTTACGGATAATTACAAATTAGTATCTCCTTTTAATGCTCAGCATGAAACTATATTTTTAGATTATCAGAATATTGATTCTTTGGAAGAAAAATTAAAAAACAAAGATATTTGTGCTTTAATTACTGAAGGAATACAAGGAATATCTGGAATGATCGATCCAGGTTTGGACTTTTTTTGTAAAGTTAGAGATCTTTGCAAGAAATACGATACCGTATTGATTGTTGACGAAGTGCAAAGTGGATATGGAAGAACAGGATCTTTTTTTTCTCACCAATTATATCCTATCCGACCAGATTTAATTACTATAGCTAAGGGAATGGGAAACGGTTTTCCTATAGGAGGTGTACTGATCCATCCTAAATTCAAACCATATTATGGAATGTTAGGAACTACTTTTGGTGGAAATCATTTAGCTTGTACAGCAGGAATTGCTGTGTTAGAAATTATTCAAAAAGAAAATTTAATTGAAAATGCAAAAAAAATGGGAAAAATACTGTTACAAGAATTGCGTCTCATTCCTGAAATTAAAAAAATAAGGGGAAGAGGGCTCATGCTAGGATTGGAATTGAATTTTCCTATTCAGGATTTGAAAAATATTTTAATTTATAAAGAAAAAGTATTTATCGGAACATCTAATAATCCATATGTTTTACGATTGCTTCCTCCGCTGAATATTAACGTAAATCATATAAAATTGTTTATTACGAAGTTAAAGAATTCCTTAGCGTATTTATATAAAAAAAATGGAAAATCATAAAATCAGAAACCGGGCTACTCTTATGTTGGAAGACGGAACAAGGTATGAAGCTTATCATTTTGGGGCCCCTGTATCCTCTTCCGGAGAAGTTGTATTTAATACTGCTATGACTGGTTATACAGAAAGTATGACGGATCCCTCTTATAGAGGTCAAATCCTTACTTATACTTATCCTATAATAGGGAATTATGGGATTCCATCTTCTTCTTGTAAAGAATCTATTTTTGAATTTTATGAATCCGATAGAATTCAAGTCTCTGGACTTATTCTTTCTTATTATTCTAACCGTCCGTATCATTGGAATATGAGTTTATCCCTATCAGATTGGTTATTGAAACATGGAGTTCCTGGATTGTATGGCATAGATACCAGGTTTATTGCAAAAAAACTTCGAAAAAAAGGAGGATCTATGTTAGGTAAAATTTTAATGGAAAATGAAGATCTTCCTTTCTATGATCCTAATCAGGATAACCTTTCTGAAAAAGTATCTATTCATGAAAAAATTACATATGGAAATGGAAAATACAAAATATTACTTGTAGACTTTGGTTTAAAGAATAATATTTTACGTTGTCTCTTGCGAAGAGATTGTACTGTTATAAGGGTTCCATGGGATTATGATTTTACGAGCGAAAAGTATGATGGATTGGTTCTTTCCAATGGACCTGGAAATCCTAAAATTTATGAAAAACCTATTCATTATATTCGTATAGCTATGAAAGAAGAACAACCTATATTTGGTATATGTTTAGGAAATCAACTTTTGGGAATTGCAGCAGGAGGAGATACTTATAAATTGAAATACGCGCATAGAAGTCATAATCAACCAGTTATATTATTAAAAACAGGAAAAAGTTTTATCACATCACAAAATCATGGATTTGTTTTGGATGCAGAAAATCTTCCTAAAGAATGGAAAATATTTTTTAAAAATTTAAATGATGATACTTGCGAAGGGATCATTCATGATTCTAAACCTTTTTTTTCGGTACAGTTTCATCCAGAAGCTTCAAGTGGACCTACGGATACCGAATTTTTATTCGATCTTTTTATCAATTCAATTGTTAAAAGCAATAAATAATTAAAAGAATCTTCCAAAATTAGTATGAAAATAGACAAAGTACTTATCCTGGGATCAGGTGCATTAAAAATAGGAGAAGCTGGTGAATTTGATTATTCTGGAACACAAGCACTCAAAGCCCTTAAAGAGGAGGGGATTTATACTATACTGATTAATCCAAATATTGCCACAGTTCAAACTTCAAAAGAAATTGCTGATAAAGTTTATTTTCTTCCTTTGACTTTATTTTTTATTCAAAGTGTTATAGATAAAGAAAAACCAAAAGGAATTTTATTGTCTTTTGGTGGACAAACTGCATTAAATTGTGGAATTCAGCTTTTTCAAGAGGGAATTATCGAAAAATATAAAATTCAAGTTTTAGGAACCCCTATTGAATCTATTATTCACAGTGAAGATCGAAAATTGTTTCGAAATAGGTTGACTCATATTAATATAAAAACGGCAAAAAGTTTTGTAGTTCATTCTATGGATGATGCTATTTCCTATTCTTTAAAAATAGGATTTCCTATTATCATTAGATCTGCTTATACACTTGGAGGTTTGGGAAGTGGTTTTGCGAAAAATATTAATGATTTAAAAAAAATAGTAAGTAAGGCTTTTTCTTATTCTTCTCAAATTATTGTAGAAGAATATTTAGAAGGATGGAAAGAAATTGAATATGAAATAGTTAGAGATAAATATGATAATTGTATTTCTGTATGTAATATGGAAAACTTCGATCCCATAGGAATTCATACAGGAGAAAGTATTGTAGTAGCACCATCACAAACTCTAACAAATTCTGAATATTATAGTTTAAGAAAATTAGCAATATCTATTGCTAGAAATTTTAATATAGTTGGAGAATGCAATGTTCAATTTGCATTAGACCCTAATTCAGAAGATTATCGTGTTATTGAAGTGAATGCACGTCTTTCTCGTTCAAGCGCTCTTGCTTCCAAAGCGACTGGTTACCCTTTGGCTTTTGTAGCTGCTAAATTGTCTTTAGGATACGGTTTACATGAGTTGAAGAATGCTGTGACTAAAAATACTTCTGCTTTTTTTGAACCCGCGTTGGATTATGTTGTATGCAAAATTCCTAGATGGGATCTCAAGAAATTTTATGGAGTTTCTAATAAAATAGGAAGTAGTATGAAAAGTGTTGGAGAAGTAATGGCTATTGGAGGTTCTTTTGAAGAAGCTTTACAAAAAGGGATTCGAATGTTAGACATCGGTATGCAAGGGTTCATAAACATGAATAAGAAAAAACAGGAGTCTAATCATTTACTGAAAGAATCCCTTAAAAAACCTACAGATCAAAGAATTTTCTTTTTAGAAGAAGCTTTAGAAGAAGGTTATTCTATGAAAGAAATACATGATTTAACGAAAATTGATCCATGGTTTTTATACCTACTTGATAATATTTTTCAAACAAAAAAAAAGATAGATGATTTTGATAATTGGAGAGATGTTCCGGACGAATTGTTACGTAAAGCGAAAAAAGAAGGTTTTTCTGATATGCAAATAGCTAGTATTTTTTTTAACAAACAAAGCGATCTATATAACAGTATTTCTCATTTAGAACAAGAAATAAGAGAATATAGAAAAGAAAAGAACATAGTTCCATATGTAAGACAAATTGATACTTTAGCTTCTGAATATCCAGCATATACAAATTATTTGTATTTAACCTATCATGCCATTCAACATGATATCATTTATGAAAAAGATGATAAATCTGTTATCACATTAGGATCTGGTGTTTATAGAATTGGAAGTAGTGTAGAATTCGATTGGTGTTGTGTGAATGCATTAAATACTATTAAGAAAGAATCTTATAGATCAATCATGATTAATTATAATCCTGAAACTGTGAGTACTGATTTTGATGTATGTGACAGATTATATTTTGAAGAGCTGACTTTAGAACGTGTATTAGATATTATTGAACTAGAAAAACCGAAAGGAACAATTGTTTCCATGGGAGGACAAATTCCTAATAATTTGGTTCTAAAACTTTATGAAAAAAAAGTAAAAATTTTGGGGACCTCCCCTATTTCCATAGACCAAGTTGAAAATAGATACAAGTTTTCTAATGCTATGGATCATTTAAAAATTGGACAACCTAGATGGAAAGAATTATCCGATTTTGATACTATTTATCAATTTGTCAAAGAAGTGGATTTTCCCATATTGGTTAGACCTTCGTATGTGCTTTCTGGTGCAGATATGAATGTTCTTTCTAATCAAGAGGAATTGCAACACTATCTTAGTGAAAAAGTATCTATATCTCCTGAATATCCATTAATTATTACAGAATTTATTAGAAATGCAAAAGAAATTGAATTAGATGCTGTTTCTCAAAATGGAGAAATTTTGTATTATGCTATATCAGAACACGTAGAGTTTGCAGGAGTCCATTCAGGAGATGCTACTTTAGTATATCCTCCACATAATCTCTATTTATCAACATTAAAAGAAATCATTTGTATATCCAAAAAAATATCCAAATATTTTAATATATCTGGTCCTTTTAATATTCAATTTCTATCTAAAGATAATGAAATTAAAGTCATTGAGTGTAATTTGAGAGCCTCTAGAAGTTTTCCTTTTGTATCAAAAGTGTCTCATTTTAATATGATTGAATTAGCTACTCAAATTCTTCTTGGAAAAAAGAAAAATAAAGTAGAACCTAATTTTTTCATGACAAATTTTTTAGGAGTTAAAGCTTCCCAATTTTCTTTTTCTCGTTTGCAAAATGCAGATCCTATTCTTGGAGTGGATATGGCTTCAACAGGAGAGGTGGGATGTTTAGGAAATACTTTTGATGAAGCACTTTTAAAATCCATGATTTCTGTTGGTTATACCATTCCAAAAAAAAATATATTGATATCTGGAGGTCCGATTGGATCTAAATTGGACCTTTTGGAGGTCGTAAAACTGTTGCATAAAAAAGGATATATATTATTTGCTACAGAAGGCACCAATAATTTTTTATCCAATCATGGAATTCCCTCTATTAGGGTTTATTGGCCGAATGTAAAAAAATATTCAAATGTTATTGAATTGATAAAAAATAGAAAATTAGATCTTATCATTAATATTCCAAAAAATCTAAGTAAATCAGAATTGGATAATGATTATGCGATCAGACGTTGTGCGGTAGATTTTAATATTCCTCTGCTGACTAATGCGCGTTTAGCAAAAGCTTTTATCCGAGCATTTTGTAATTTATCTATGGACCAATTATTTATAAAAGCTTGGAATGAATATAAATAAATGAAAAAGAAAAGTTTATGAAAAAATTTTTTAGCGTAGAAGATGTTATTAACGTATATGATCTTATTAAAGAAGCTCTTATTTTAAAAAAAAATCCATATAAATTTAAACATATTGGAAAAAATAAAACAATTGGATTGGTTTTTTTTAATCCTAGTTTACGGACAAGAATTAGTTGTCAGAAAGCTGCTTTTCATTTAGGATGCAACACTTGGGTATTGGATATTCATAAGGATTCTTGGAAAATTGAAATGAATGATGGAAGTGTGATGAAAATGACACAAGAACATTTAAAAGAAGCCATTTCTGTAATGAGCATATATTGTGATATTCTTGCAGTTAGAACTTTTCCTAGTTTATCAGATCAAGATTCTGATTACAAAGAAATAATTTTTAATAAAATATTGAAATATTCTAGAGTTCCAGTTGTCAACATGGAAAGTGCGACTTTGCATCCTTTGCAGTCTTTAGCTGACGTAATGACTATTGCCGAATTTACATCTTTTTTTAAAAAAAGATGTAAAGTTGTGTTAAGTTGGGCCCCTCATATCAAACCATTGCCACATTCAGTGGCCAATTCTTTTTCTCAATGGATATCCAAAATAGAGCAAATTGATTTTACTATTGCATGTCCAGAAAAATACGATCTTCATAAAAAATTTTCTAATGGAGCTTTCACTACACATCATCAAAATGTGGCTTTTAGAAATGCCGATTTTATTTATGCAAAAAATTGGAGTAGTTATTTAGATTATGGAAAAATGCTTTGTCAAAGTTCGGACTGGATGATCACTGTAAATAAAATGAAATTAACCAATCAGGCTAAATTTATGCATTGTTTACCTGTAAGAAGAAATGTTGTGGTAGAAGATGCTGTTTTAGATAGCAAAAAACATTCCATTGTATTGCAACAAGCAGAAAATAGAATTTTCGCCTCACAAATAATTTTTTTAAAAATTCTACAATCTTTATCATGAAAATCCATATAGTCAAAATTGGAGGTTATTTAATTAATGACCAGGAGGTTCTTAATTCTTCTTTGAAAGCTTTTTGTAAACTACAAGGGAATAAAATATTGATTCATGGAGGAGGAAGAAAAGCAGATTTTATTTCAAATAAAATGGGAATTTCTCAAAACATTATACAAGGTAGAAGAATAACAGATAAAGAAACCCTGGACGTAGTTGTTATGACTTATGCAGGAATGATCAATAAAAATATTGTGTCTATATTACAATCTTATCACTGTAATGCTTTGGGTTTATGTGGAGCAGATGGAAATTGCATTAAATCATATTTACGAAAAAAAACAAATATTGATTATGGATATGTGGGGGATCTCAATAGTCAAAGTATTAATACTCGTTTAATAAAATTTTTATTGACAAATAATATCATTCCTGTGTTATGTTCTATAACTCATGATGGAATAGGAACACTGCTTAACACAAATGCAGATACAATAGCTGCTTATATGGCAATATCCTTATCCAAGGAAAAAAATTGTGAAACGGAATTACATTTTTGTTTTGAAAAAAAAGGAGTTTTACGAGATATGAAAGATTCTGAATCTTATTATCAAAAAATAAATTTGAATTCATTTCAAAAAATGAAACAAAATCATACCATAAAAAATGGAATGATTCCTAAATTGGAAAATGCTTTTTTGGCATTAAAAAATGGAGTGACTAAGGTTAGCATAGGCCTACCTAACTATTTAAATGATGTTAATAATAAGACTATTTTATGTCTGTAGTCAATTTGCAAGTTTTAAAGGAAGAAGCTATCCAGCTTTTGATACAATTAATCAACACACCTTCTATATCCAAACAAGAAAATAAGGTCTCTTTTCTTATAGAAGATTATCTTCATAAATATGGATTTCATGTAAAAAGAAAATTTAATAATATATGGACTGAAAATGATAATTATTTAAAAAAAGAAAATATACGAACTATACTATTCAATTCTCATCATGATACGGTAAAACCAGGAAAAAATTGGAAAACAAATCCTTTTTCTGCTATAAAACAAGAAGATAAACTAATAGGATTAGGTAGTAATGATGCTGGAGCTTCCGTCGTTTCATTAATATCTACTTTTATATATTTAAGTGGATTATCGGAATTACCTTACAGATTGATTCTTTCAATTACCGCGGAAGAAGAAATATCTGGACCTTTAGGTATTAGAGCCATTTTACCTGAGTTGGGATGTATCGACTTAGGAATTGTAGGGGAACCTACACAGATGCAAGTGGCTATTGCTGAAAAAGGATTAATGGTGTTAGATTGTGTAGCCGAAGGGAAAACAGGACATTCTGCAAGAGATATAGGAATTAATGCTATTTATGTAGCGACAAAAGACATAGAACACTTAAGAAATTTATATTTTGATAAAAAATCAGAATTGCTAGGTTGTACGACCTTAAATGTTACTCAAATACAAGGAGGAATACAACATAATGTGATTCCTGATTTTTGTTCTTTTGTAGTAGATATTAGAACCAATGAATTATATAAAAACGAGGAAATCATTGAAATTATACAAAAAAAAATTCACTCTAAAATGAAACCTCGTTCTTCTCATTTAAATTCTTCTTTCATAAATCCTATGCATCCCATTGTTTTAAAAGCTAAACGAATAGGAAGAAAAACTTATGGATCTCCTACCCTTTCAGACCAAAGCATTATGCCTTTTTCAACCATTAAAATGGGAGTTGGAGATAGTGTACGTTCTCATACGCCTAATGAATACATTTTGATTTCAGAAATCATGGAAGGAATAGAGATTTATATCTCTTTGTTAAAAGACTTTTCCTTTTGATTTTGATTTTGAATTTGAAACAAAAAAGGTAAATTTGTTATTTAAATGGAAAAAATATGTTACAAGAAATAAACGATGAGAACTTTGAAAAGTTAGTTTATGAATCTGATAAACCTATTTTGGTAGATTTTTGGGCTCCATGGTGTTCTCCATGTAGAGCTTTGTCTGTTTTATTAGAAGATATATTTACTGAATATCATAATAAGGCTTTGATTTTTAAGTTGAATGTGGATAAAAATCCAAAATTTTCTTCTAAATATGGAATACGAAGCATTCCTACTATGATCTTTTTTAAAAATGGAGAAAAAAAAGATATGCATATTGGAATAGCTTCCAAAGAGGATATCAGAAAAAAATTAGATGCTTTAATTTCTCAATAATAAATAAATAATTGAGGTCTGGTAGTTCAGTTGGTTAGAATACATGCCTGTCACGCATGGGGTCGCGGGTTCAAATCCCGTCCAGACCGCATTCTGTTTTTTTCAATCCAATAAGCTCATTTTATATTTTATGAGATCCTCTATGGATATAATTTTCATGTTAAATTTTTTAGCAATCTGAATCAATTGTGGGAGACGTGCCATAGATCCATTTTGATTAAGTATTTCTACCAAAACACCTCCAGGTGTATATCCAGCCATTTTGGTTATATCAATAGCCGCTTCTGTATGTCCAGGTCTTTCTAATACACCTCCTTTTTTTGCACGAAGAGGAAATATGTGCCCTGGTTTATTGAATGCTTCTGGTTTAACTTCTTTGACTAAAGCAAGAATAGTTTTAGCTCTATCTGAAACTGAAATTCCAGTACTAACCCCATGTCCTCGTAAATCTACGGAAACCGTAAAAGCCGTTTTTCTAGGATCTGTGTTATTTTCTACCATCATTTTAAGTTCTAGTTGATCACATTTTTCTTCTGTTAGGGAAACACAAACGAGTCCTCTTCCATGAGTGATAAGAAAATTGACAATTTGAGGAGTTATTTTTTCAGCAGCTACTATAAAATCTCCTTCATTTTCACGATTTTTATCATCGACCACAATAATGATTTTTCCATTTTGGATATCCTGAATGGCTTCTTCAATATGATCGAAATTTTGATTCGAACCAAAAACCATATCTATATTATATTTGTTTTATTGAATATAAAAATCATCCATTACAGTTTTATAAGTCATCCATATACTTACTGGAAAAAAAATAAAATTAGGAATCCATGCTCCTATCCATGGATATATTTCAACTTTTTCTACTTTATTTTGAGTTATGGTCAGTAAAGTATAATAAATGATGAATATAGCTAGTGCTATCATAGTAGGATAACCTATTCCTCCTTTTCTAATAATAGCTCCTAATGGAGCTCCAGTCAGAAACATTATAATGCATGTTACTGGAAATGTAAATTTTTTTTGCAATTCCAATTGCAGCTTGGCTAATTTATGGATATTTTCCTTCTGATGTTTACTTTTTTCTTTTTTTAAAAGATTAATTTTTTGAATCAAATTTTGGGTATTATAGGACTCATAGTCATCTAAGTTTTTGATTTCTTCATAGAAAGGAATTTGAAAATTTTGAATTAAAGTATCAAATTGTACAATTTGATAAGAAGATTGTTCTTTATTCGTATTTTCACTATACAAAATTCCATTAATTAATTTAAATTGAATGAATTCGGATTGATCTTTATTTGGAATGAAAAATCCTTTTTGAGAAAGAATAGTATTTACTAGTAAATTTTTGTCATAAAAAAAAATAAATATATTATGCAGTTGTTGATTCTTTTTTCTGTCTATTTTTATGAAAAAATCCGGCAATAAATTTACAAATATTCCTTCTTTTAATTTGAAAGAGGGATGAGTGGATGATATTTTATACCCTAATTTTTTAGCTTGTTTGATCGCTTTTGGAATGGCTAAATCGGAAAAAAAATACAGTCCAATTGATAAAATGCAGGTTATTCCTAAAATAGGCTTCATGACACGAAAAAGAGATATTCCAGAAGATTTAATTGCAATAAGTTCTTGATTTTCTGATAAATGACCAAATGTAATGATAGAAGTTAATAATAGGGATATAGGAGTCACTAATGGAATAATAGATATCCCGAAATAAAATACAAATTTTATTATTATTAAAATATTGATATTTTTTCCAGTCAATTCATCTATTTGACTCCAAAAAAATTGAATCATAAAAACGGCAAATATTGTCGAAAAAATAATGAAAAAAGGAGTTATAAATAAACGAATCATATATAGATCAAGTTTTTTTATTGGAATCATAACTTAGTCAGGTTCTGGAAGAAAGAAATATTCGTTTTTTTTATCATTTTTTTTGTAAAAATCAACGATTTTTTGAATATCTGATAAATCAATAAAGGGACATTGTAACCGAATCAATTCATTTCTATTAGAAAATAATAGATCTCCTTTTCCTATTAATTGTTCAGCTCCTGAACAATCTAATATGGTTCTAGAATCTATTTTAGAACTTACTCGAAATGCAATTCGTGCAGTGAAATTGGATTTGATTAATCCAGTAATAACATCAACGGATGGTCGTTGTGTTGCTATTATCAAATGAATACCTACAGCACGAGCCAGCTGAGCTAATCGAGTTATATATGTTTCTATTTGTTTTTTTTGATAAAAAGAAAAACTTAAGTCTGCAAATTCATCAATGATTAGTATGATATAAGGTAAATGATATTTTTGATTGTATTCTTGAATATTTCTAACCTTATATTTTTCTAAAAGAGCATATCTTTTATCCATCTCTTTACACAAAGAATTTAATATATTTTTTACTTGATGTAAATCTGTGATTATGGGTTCTATAGAATTGGGAATAGCCGCAAAATAAGATTTTGAAATTTTTTTGTATACAGATAATTCTACTTTTTTTGGATCAATCAAAATAAATTTGATATCTTCTGGATTCTTTTGATATAACAAAAAAATAATCATAACATTTAATCCTACGGATTTGCCTTGTCCAGTTGATCCTGCTATAAGTAAATGAGGCATTTTAGTTAAATCTATAACAAAAATTTTATTAAATACTGTTTTTCCTAAAGAAATCGGGAGTTCCATTTCATGACTCATTTTGTGACTTTCTTCTGAAAAAAGAATGTCTTTCATATAAACAGGATAACGATTATGATTCGGAATTTCTATTCCAATGGATCCTTTTCCAGGCATGGGAGCTATAATTCTTATGGATATAGCAGATAAATTTAAGGCGATTTCATTTTTTAAATTTTTTATTTTTGAGATTCTTGTTCCTACCTTAGGATAAATTTCATACAAAATGATAGTAGGTCCTATAATCGCTTTTATTTGACATATTTCTATTTTATAATAGTTAAGTACTTGGACTATTTTTTTTTTATTAGAATCTATTTCTAGGTTATTCACTGATATGGAAGAAAAATCTTTTTTAGAAAAAATAGAATGGAGAATGTTTTTATTTTTTGGACTGGATTCATTCGTTTTTTTCAATGGTCTATTAACAATCTTTGTATTTAAAAAAAAATTGCACAATTTATTGCACAATTTGAAGATTGTATCTGTTTCTTCGTAAGATTGTATTTTTTGTGGAATTCCATTTTTTGGAGGATTCATACGAAAAATAATGATAAAGTAAAAAATAATACTCGTAAAAATAAGTATATATGATCCTATTTTTCCAAATAAATGGATCAACAAATTCCCTATTTCAAATCCAAAAATTCCACTAAATATTCCTTGATCAGGAATAACAAGATAAAAAGTTATTGGAAGCCATATACTAAAAAATATAAATTTACATATTGTTGATTTATAAAAATCATTCAATAGTTTTTTTCTTACAAAAAGAATTCTTAATCCTGTGATAAACAGTAATATAGGAACAAAAAACACACTAATTCCTATTCCACAGTAAATGAAATAGTGAGAGACTACAGCCCCCATTTTTCCAAGTAAATTTTCTGCTATGATTTCTTTATCAAAAAGTTTTTCCAATTGGCTTTGATCATTTTTCCAATGAAAAAGGAAAGAAAAAAAACTTAATAACAAAAAAGACTACTTACCAATAAAAAAATCCTAAAAAAGTTCTAATAGTTTGATTTTCGTTTTTTCTTTTTTTTTGTAGCTATTTTTTTTTGTAATTTTTTTTGTTACATTGAAATAAATTAAATATTTTTTCTAAAAATGAAAAAAACAAAAATGATTTTATTTATTATTTTTTTAGGTATTTTTTATTCTTTTCATAGTTATAGTTTCGCTTTCGCTGATGAAAAAAACTCAAAAAAAAATGAAAATTATCACTTTAACATGTTTGTAGATTTTAGGAGTAGTATTCATTCTGCAGTAAAAAAAGAATTTTTTGAGGGATCTCGTTTTTCTGAAGACCATTTGAATTTAGAAGTGATAGGAAAAGCAAATGACAAAATCAGTTATCGTTTTGCAAAAAAATTGAATCATAATAATAGAATAGTTGATTTAGCTTATTTAAAATATAAGTGGAATGATAAACTTTACTTTTTGATCGGAAAACAACCAACTTCTTTTGGAAGCATGGAATATGCTAATGGGTTCTATGAATCACCATATAGGTATACAAATGTATATAAAAATAAGGAGAATCCTATTGGAATCAATTTTATTTATCTTCCAATCAAAAATCATGAATTACAATTTCAAATTGTAAATAGCATACCAAATAATAGGGATAATAAGGAAGAAAGTCCAATTCAAAAAGTGAATAATCCTATGGGTTATTCTGTGAATTGGAATTGGAGTTTTTTCAAAAATAGAATTTTACAAAATAGATGGTCATATTCTATTTTTCAAGAAAATGAAAATAAAAAATTTTGGAAATTGTTAGCTTTAGGGAGTAAGTTAAATTTCAAACTTTTTTCCATAGAAGCAGATTACATATTAAGTGATGAAGACATAGAAAAAAATGGCGATATAACAAAAATTTTTCATTCATGGAATTCTGATTATAAAAATGCAGCAGCTGTAAAATATGGAACTTATTTAGTAAAATTGAAATACAATTTGATTCCAAAATGGAATTTGATTGCCAAAGGAGTATATGAAATGGGAACTTCTAAAAAAGCAATCAATAATATTTTGGATGAAAATAAATTGTTCAAAAAAGCATATACTTATTATGGAGGTATAGAATTTATTCCTTCAATCAAAAATGAAGATCTTAGTTTTCATTTTTTGTATCAAAATCAAAGAATTAATTACAGTTTAGATCAAATTAAAAAAGAAAATAAGAACAATCATTTTATCATGTTGGGATTGAGTTATCGTATTCAAATGATTTAATAATATTATTTGATTGATTGGTATGAAAATAGGACTTTATTTTGGATCATTTAATCCCATCCATTTAGGACATACAATTATTGCTAATCATATAACAGAATTTTTATATATAGATCATGTTTGGTTCGTTGTTTCTCCACAAAATCCATTAAAAAAAAAAAATCTTTTAGATTATGAACACCGCATGAGAATGGTTCAAATGGCTATTTTTGGTTATGAAAAAATGAGTGTTTTGGATATAGAATACGGATATTCTCCTTCTTATACAATTCATACATTGTCTAATATAGAGAAAAAATATCCTAAAAATCAATTTTTTCTTATCTTAGGACAAGATTCTTTTTCTTCTTTAAGAAAATGGAAAAATTATAAAATTATTTTGAACAAATATGATATTTTGGTTTATCCTAGACTTGGTTATTTCTCAGATTCTGTTTTTAAACGGAAAAATATAATTTTTTTGAAGGCTCCAATTATTGAATTATCATCTTCTTTTATTCGAGATTCTATTCAAAAAGGAAAAAATATGAAACCTATGCTTCATCCAGAAGTTTGGAATTATATGATAAAATATAAATTTTATAGAAAAAAATAAAATTATTTTTCCGTTTTTATTTATAGTATTCATGAGCTTTTTTTAATAATCTTATGAATTCAAGTTCTTCAAATATTTTTTTAATAGAGAGCCAATTTGGTTTTTTTACATGGAATTTTTCCTCATGAAAAGAAAAAAGTGGGATGTCTGTCACAATGGTAATTAATTTCTTGGATAAAAGACCTAAATTTTTGTTTTTTTCAAGATTTTTTTGAATCTTTCCCTTAAGATCATGAGTGGAATTTAACAATTTTTCAATGCTTCCATATTTTTGAATAAATTTTTTAGCATTTTTTTCTCCTATTCCTGGCAATCCTGGGATATTATCAGAAGGATCTCCCATCATACTCCATAAATCTATAACTTGTTTTGGATGGTTGACTCCAAATTTTTCTTTTATTTCCTCTATTCCGAATATTTTTTTTGGATTTCCTTTAAAAGGTGGTATGTAAACTTTAATATTTTCTGTGACCAATTGAAAAAAATCTTTGTCCAAGGTAATTATATAAATAATATATCCTTTATTTTCTGCTTTTTTAGCTATTGTTCCGATAATATCATCAGCTTCATATCCGTTTTTTGCATGCAAACAAGAAATTTGAAAGGTTTTTAAAATTTTTCTAATATAAGGAATTGCTATGCAAATAGCTTCTGGTATTTTTTTTCTATGTGCCTTATATTTATAATATTCTTTTTTTCGAAAAGAAATTTCTTGATTGTCATCAAAAATGGTAGCCATATAAGATGGTTTTTCATCATTTAATGTTTTGATCAAAAAATATGTAAAATTTATGATAGGTGAAGTATTGAGTCCTTTGGAAGTCAAAAGAGGCTTATTTATGTAAGCATAATAACTTTGATAAATAAGAGGATATGCATCTATTAAAAATAATTTTTTATTATTATTCATATTTTATAATTCTACTATGAAAAAATCAAATAAATATACAGTAACGGCTGCTTTACCTTATGCAAATGGACCGATCCACATAGGTCATTTAGCAGGAGTTTATTTTCCTGCAGATGTTTTTGTTCGTTATCTAAGACGAAAAAACAAAGATGTTATTTTTATATGCGGATCGGATGAACATGGAGTTCCTATTGCGATGCAAGCTAAAAGAGAAAAAAAAACACCTCAAGAAATAGTAAATAAGTATCATCACATGATTCAAGATTGTTTCACGAATTTTGGTATACAATTTGACAACTATTCCAGAACTTCTACAGAAATTCATTACGAAATTTCTACTTCTTTTTTCAAAAAACTTCATGAAAAAGAAAAAATTTTTGAAAAAGAGTCTGAACAATATTATGATGAAGAAGCTAAACAATTTTTAGCGGATAGGTATATATCCGGTCAATGTCCCCATTGTAAAAAAGAGGAAGCTTATGGAGATCAATGCGAAAATTGTGGAAGTTCATTAATTCCTGAAGATTTGATACATCCAAAATCTACCATAAGTGGCAGTTTTCCAGTTTTTAAAAAGACCAAACATTGGTATTTTCCTCTGAATGAATATCAAAAATTCTTGGAAAAATGGATTTTAATTAATCATCAAACAGATTGGAAAGTGAATGTATATGGACAAGCAAAATCTTGGTTAGATCAAGGATTAAAACCTCGTGCTATAACAAGAGATTTAAATTGGGGTGTTCCTGTTCCAATTTTGCAAGAAAAAGGAAAAGTATTGTATGTTTGGTTTGAAGCTCCTATTGGATATATATCGTCTACTATAGAATGGTCTAAACGAAAAAAGATAGATTGGAAACCTTATTGGAAAGATAAAAAAACTAAATTAATTCAGTTTATAGGAAAAGATAATATTGTTTTTCACTGCATTATTTTTCCAGTTATACTTAAAGCATATGATGGTGGATATATATTACCGGATAAAATATTAGCTAATGAATTTCTTCATTTAGAAAATAAAAAGATATCTACTTCTAAAAATTGGGCCGTATGGGGGCATGAATATCTAGAAGATTTTCCAAATCAACAGGATACACTTCGTTATATACTCATTGCTAATATGCCAGAAAAAAAAGACAATAATTTTAATTGGAAAGATTTTCAAAGAAAAAATAATACCGAATTGGTTGCTATATTAGGAAATTTCGTGAATAGAAGTCTAACTTTGGTTAAAAAGTATAATAATGGCATTGTTCCTAATCCAGGAATTTTATCTATAGAAGATAAAAAAATTTTAAAAAAAATCAAGAATTATCCAGAATCTATAGGTGATTTTATTGAATCCTATAAATTCAGAGAAGCCTTGGCATGTTTTATGAATTTAGCTAAACTTGGAAACAAGTATTTAACAGAAGAAGAACCTTGGAAAAAGGAAGAAAAAAAACGTGTAGAAACCATTCTGTATGTTTCTTTGCAAATTGTTGGAATGTTAGCTCAATTAGCAGAACCCTTTCTTCCACATACTGCAAAAAAATTGTTAGATATGCTTCGTTTGAAAACTTTTTTTTGGAATCAAATCAAAGAAAAAATTTTATGTCCAGGACATTTATTGGGAAATCCCACTTTTTTATTTGAAAAAGTCACGAATGAAAGTATTGAAAAGCAATTAAAAAAATTAGAAAAAATACGAAATACGAGGTAAAATAAAATTCTAGTAAATTTTATATTTTGACTGTTTTTGCGGAGAGAGAGGGATTCGAACCCCCGGAGGCATAAACCTCAACGGTTTTCAAGACCGCCGCAATTAACCACTCTGCCATCTCTCCATTTACATGTTGGGGATTTCCACTATGTTTCTAAGAAGGTCTTGCATAGTTTCTCTTTTTCTTATAAGAAAATCTTTTCCTTGAAAAATGAAAACTTCAGCAGGTCTATAACGAGAATTATAATTAGAAGACATAGAAAAACAGTAGGCTCCCGCATTTTTCATGCATAAAATGTCACCTTCACGTATTTCTTGAATTTTTCTATTCAAACCGAAGGTATCCGATTCACAAATATATCCTACTACGGTATAAAAGCGAAAACGACCGTTTGGATTAGAAATATTTTCAATACAGTGATAGGCATTATAAAACATAGGACGAAGGAAATGATTAAAGCCTGAGTCTACTCCAGCAAAAACAGTAGAAGTTGTGTGTTTTATAACATTTACATGAACTAAAAAATATCCCGATTCACTAACTAAAAATTTACCTGGTTCAAAAATAAGAGCAATTTGACTTCCGTAACTTTGACAAAAATTTTTAAATTTTTCAGTGATAGAATGACTTAAAGAAGTTAAATTCGTTTTGATATCATTTTTTTTATATGGAACTTTAAAACCACTTCCAAAATCAATATAATCAAGATTTGGAAAATCTATAGCTGTTTGAAACAATATTTTTGCCCCTTCTAAAAAAGATTTGATATCTGATATATCAGATCCTGTATGCATATGAAATCCTTCTATTTTGAGTCCTGTATTTTTTAATATTCTTTTCATATGAGGAATTTGATAATAAGAAATTCCAAATTTAGAATCAATATGTCCTACTGAAATTTTTGAATTTCCTCCTGCCATAATATGCGGATTGATTCTTATCCCTATAGAATAATTTGGATAATATTCTCCAAATTGTTCTAAAATGGATAGATTATCTAGGTTTATCCTAACTCCAAAATCAACGGCTTTTTTGATTTCTTGAATAGAAACACAATTTGGTGTGAATATAATTTTTTTAGGATGAAAACCAGCTTTTAATCCTAGTTCTACTTCCTGGATAGAAACGGTATCTAATCCACTTCCTAATTGTTGTAAAAATTTTAATATATTCAGATTAGTATTAGCTTTACAAGCATAATTAATTATGAAATTTTTGATTTTACCGAAAGCATTTTTCATCTTTATATATTGTTTTTTGATTTTGCAAGAATCGTATATATAAAGTGGAGTTCCATATTTTTTCGCTAGTTGAATTAAGTGCTCTCTATGAACTGTAGAACTCATATTTTTAAATTCATTCATCATATTTTCATGTTGAAAAATGTTTTTTTACAATAAAGCTAAATGAATCACATCATTCATATTTCTAACATAATCAAAGGTTAATCCTTTTAAATGTTCTGATTTAATTTCCTCTACATCTTTTTTATTATCCTGTGAAAGTATAATTTCTTTAATATTAGCTCGTTTAGCCGCTAAAATTTTTTCTTTAATTCCACCTACAGGAAGTACCTTTCCTCTTAGAGTTATTTCTCCTGTCATAGCTAAATGAGGTTTTAATTTTCTTTTCGTAAAACTTGACACTAGAGAGGTTAACATTGTGATCCCTGCAGATGGACCATCTTTAGGAACTGCTCCTTCAGGAACATGAACATGTACATTTTTTTCTTCCAACATTATAGGATCTATGTTAAATTCTTTATAATTAGCTTTAATATACTGCAAAGCAATCGTTGCAGATTCTTTCATGATTTCTCCTAAATTACCAGTAATACTTAAATTTCCTTTTCCCTTAGATAAACTGGATTCAATATACAAAATATCTCCACCAAAATTAGTCCAAGCTAAACCTGTTACCACTCCTGGAACATTATTTTCTTCATAACGATCTGGATCGTTTGGGATTCCAAGAATATTTTCTATTTTTTCAATATTGAAATGTTTCACATATTTTTTATTCATAGCAATATGCTTGGCCACATAACGTGCTAATTTTGCAATATGCTTTTCCAGAGTTCTTAATCCAGATTCTCTGGTATAACTTTCAATCACTTTTTCTATTTGTTTCGTACCAAGTATTAAATCTGATTTTTTTAAACCGTTGTCTTTTAATTGTTTAGGAAGTATATGTTTCTTAACAATTTGTGTTTTTTCTTCTACTGTATATCCATTCATTTCTATGACCTCCATCCTATCTATAAGAGCTGGTTGTATATGGGTTAGTGAATTTGCTGTAGCAATAAACAAGACTTTTGATAAATCATAACCCATTTCCAGAAAATTGTCGTAAAACGAAGTATTTTGTTCAGGATCTAAAACTTCCAACATGGCGGAAGAAGGATCTCCATTTGTCCCTAAACCCATTTTATCTATCTCGTCTATCACAAAAACAGGATTGGAAGTTCCTACTTTTCGTATAGATTGCAAAAGACGACCTGGCATGGCCCCTATATAAGTCCTTCTGTGTCCACGAATTTCAGATTCATCATGCAAACCACCTAAAGAAATACGTACGTATTTTCTTTTCAATGCTGTGGCTATAGATCTTCCTAAGGAAGTTTTTCCAACTCCAGGGGGACCGTAAAAGCATAGAATAGGAGAACGCATGTCTCCTCTTAATTTTAAAACAGCTAAATATTCTATAATACGTTCTTTGACTTTTTCCAGACCATAGTGATCTCTGTCTAATATTTTTTGTGCATATTCTAAATCAAAACTATCTTTTGAATATCTTCCCCAAGGAAGGTCAATCATTAATTCTAGATAATTTCTCTGAACTGTGTATTCAGGCATTTGAGGATTAATTCTTTGCATTTTTAGCAATTCTCTTTCAAACTGTTTTTTTGCTTCTTTTGGCCATTTTTTTCTGGACGCTTTAGCTCGCATTTCATCAATTTCTTTTTCATAAGAAATATCTCCTAATTCTTCTTGTATAGCTTTAATTTGCTGATGCAAAAAATATTCTCTTTGTTGCTGATCCATGTCACTACGAACACGAGATTGAATATCATTTTTTAATTTAATTTGTTGATGTTCTACGTTGAGAAAACGCAACGTTTCCATTGCTCTTTTTTTTAAATCATCGTATTCCAACAATTTTTGTTTATCTCTAGTAGCTAAATTCATATTAGCTGCAACGAAGTTGATTAAAAAAGAAGGACTTTCTATATTACGAATGGCAATACTTGCTTCTGATGGAATATTGGGGTTATCCTGAATGATTTTTATAGCAATTTCCTTTATAGATTCTACCAAAGCAAGGTATTCTTTATCTTTGCAGGAAGGTTTATTTTCTTCTAAAGCTATAATTTCTGCTTTAAAGTAGGGATCATTTTGAATAAAACGATTGACTTTGAATCTTCTTTTTCCCTGCAAAATCACAGTGGTATTTCCATCAGGCATTTTTAATAATTTCAATATTTTAGCAACCGTTCCAATAGAATATAAATCTTTTTCACTGAGATTTTCTATACCAGAATTTTTTTGTGTTAATACTCCAACCGTTTTATCAAATCCATAAGCATCTTGTAATAATTGAATGGATCCACTTTTTCCTGCTATGATTGGAAAAACAATTCCGGAATACAAAACCATATTTCTAACTGTTAATATACATAATTGTTCAGGAATATCGTCTTTAAGAAGCTGATCCTCTTCATCTTGACTCATTAAGGGTATAAACTCAGCTTCAGACTCGAATCCAGATTCTGTAAATATATTTTTTAGTAACATAAAAAAATAGATTTCTTACTTAAATGATGCATTAATTCTGTGATGCATGAATTCATATAAGAATCATCACCACTTAATAACTTAAGAATTAAATATACTGTTTTCTATATGAAAAACAAAACCATCTATACTGACTATTTCTCTTTTAAAACAATCGTTTAAAATTTGATTTATTTCTCTTTTTTTGCTTTTTTAAGCATATCTAGAAAAAGATTTTCTGTTAAAATTTGTACATGATTTTTTTTCATACTTTTTTTGAATTTGGAACCGAAATTTTTTCCAATTACTATGAAATTGATTTGATTGTTTACAGTATTATAGACTTTTCCACCTAGATTTTCTACCATATTTTGAGCTTTATGACGGGTCATACAAGATAATTTTCCTGTAAATACAAAAGATTTTCCTTCAAGAGAAGATAATTTTTTAGAACATTTCGAAAAATGTAATCCGTATTTTATTAGCATTTGAACCGCATGTCTATTTTCATAAATTGAAAAATAAGTGATAATGCTTTCTGTAATTTTTTTTCCTATGCCTGAAATAGAAATTAAATGATCATAATTTGCATGCATTAAAGAATTGATATCCAAAAATTGTTTGGTTAATTTTTTAGAAATATCTTCTCCTACATGACGAATCCCTAAGGCATATAAGACTCTGGAAAAGGGATTCTCTTTAGATTTTTTTATGTTGTTTATAATACTATCTGCCAATTTTTCTTTGACTCCATCTATTTGAAGAAGTTCTTCTTTTTTCAATTCATATAAATTATAAAAACTATATAAAAAACCTTTTTTGTATAGTTTTTTTATCATTTCATTTCCAATTTTTTGAATATTCATAGCTTTTACGCTCACAAAATGTCTTATTTTTTCTATTCTTTGAGAAAAACAATTTTGATTGGTACAGTAAAATAATTCATTATTTTTTGTTAAAACGCTATTGCATGATGGACATTTCTTTAAAAAAAAGACAGGAAATGCTTGACTAGATCTTTTTTTTATATTGATTCTTGTTACTTTTGGAATAATATTTCCACCTTTTTCTAACAAAAGGGTATCTCCATGATAAATTCCCATTTTTTGTATGAAACTGTCATTATAAAGAGCTACTCTTTTGATTATTGTTCCAGAAATCAAGATAGGAACGACATTGGCTACAGGTGTAACGATTCCAGTCCGTCCGACTTGGAAGGTCAGGCTTAATAGTTTGGTTTCAGACAATTTTTGTCTAAATTTATAAGCTATGGCCCATCGTGGATATTTGTTGGTGAATCCTAAAAGGGATTGTTTTTGATATTCATTGACTTTAATAACTATGCCATCGATTTGGTAGGGAAGTTTATCTTTCCATAGATTCCAAAAGTCTATGAAATGAAATACTTCTTCCATGTTTTTACAAAAACGAGCTGTTTCTGGAATTTGAAAACCCCAATTTTTAATGTGTTTTAGAGATTCATATTGTGTGTCGAAAGGCAAATTTTTTCCTACAACATGAAATGCTATACAAAACAAGTTTCTTTGACGTACTTTTTTACGATCCTGAATTTTCAGGGTTCCACTAGCCGTATTTCTTGGATTGGCATAAGGAGTTTTTCCACTTTTTATACGTTTTTTATTGATTTCTATAAAATTTTTTGTGGTAAGAAAAACTTCTCCCCGTATTTCAAGATACGCAGGATAATTATTTCCTCTTAATTTTAAAGGAACGTGTTTTATAGTTTTTATATTTTCTGTGACATCTTCTCCTTTTTCTCCATTTCCACGAGTTCCCGCATTTGTTAAAAATCCGTTTTTATAAATTAAATTAATAGATACTCCATCATATTTGAGTTCACACACAAAGGAAAAAGTATGAATAGATTTACTGATTTTTTTTTTCCAAATTATTAATTCTTTTTTAGAATAGGTCTTTTGAAGAGAGTACATTTTGTATTTATGATAAAAAACTGTAGAGGGTTCATGAATTTCTGCTCCTATTTTTATTGTGGGGGAAGTCGGGTCATAAAATTCAGGATATTTTTTTTCTAAAAAAAACAATTCTTCTAATTTTTTATCAAAATGAAAGTCGGAGATATCGGAAGTGTCAAAATTATAATATTGATAATTATATTTTGACAACTCTTTTCTGAGTTGGGATATTTTTTCTTTTATTTTTTTTTTGGATCCATGTAATTTTTTATCAATTTTTCTTGTAGGCGTAATATACTGCACGAATCATTCTGAAAAAACCTTGAAAATCTCTTCTGATTTCTATATTTAGAAATCCGATTTTTTTCAAAAAATCAATAATATCTAAATAAATAAATTGGTTTATTTCAAAATAAACATAAACAACTCCAGTCAATTTTTTTTGGATCCAAAAAGAAATTTTTTTATAAAAAATCAAAGGATCCTCATCAGGAACAAATAAAGCTTGAAAAGGTTCGTATTGAATAATATTTGGATGTAATAATTTTTTTTCAGAAAGACGAACATAAGGAGGATTACTCACAATTATGCTAACAGAATTTTTGTTCATTTTTGGGATAAAAATCGAATCTTTCAAGATATCCACCTTTTTAAATGAAATTTCTACATTATGTAATTCTGCATTTTTACGGGCTATATCAAGAGTTTCTTGATAAGAATCTATTGCATAAACGTGTTCCATTTCAGGTTTTTTCTTTTTTAAGGCAATACTAATGCATCCACTTCCTGTTCCAATATCAAATATTTGAACTTTACTCGTATTTTTATTTTTGTTATCCTGTAGAATCCAATATACAAGTTCTTCCGTTTCTGGTCTTGGAATGAATACTTTTTCATTAACTATGAATTCCATGCCAAAAAAATAGGCCTTTCCAATGACATATTGAATGGGTCTATTTTTTTTTAATTCCCATAATTTTTCGATTAATTTTTCGTAAATCAAAAAATTGATTTTTTCTTTTCTACTTAATTGTAATAGTATAGTTGTTTTATCACATCGAAAAATATGAGTCATAAGTAAAAAAAAGATATTTTCTACCTCTTTAGGTTCTGTATATAAATCTTGAAGAGTTTTTTGAAATAAATGATAAAATTTGTCAAAAGATCTCATAATTTGAAGGAAATTGAAATGATGTAAAAAAATACTTATTTTTATATTTATTTTTCTGTGTCATGATGTTAGATGATGATACCATTGTAGCTTTAGCAACTCCAATTGGTTCCAGTGCAATCTCTGTTATTCGTCTTTCTGGAAAAACTTCCATATCTACTGTTGAAAATATTTTTCTTCCTATTAAACCTGGAAAAAAACTGAAAAATCAATCTACACATACGATTCATTTAGGGTATCTTATAGAAGAAAATAAGAATTTATTGGATCAAGTATTAATTTCTATCTTTAAATCTCCTTTTTCTTATACAGGAGAAAATATGATAGAGATCTCTTGTCATGGATCTTACTATATTCAACAACAGATTTTACAATTGCTAATTAGAAAAGGGATCCGTTTAGCCCGTCCTGGAGAATTTACATTTCGTGCTTTTCTAAATAAAAAAGTAGATTTATCACAAGCTGAAGCTGTAGCTGATTTAATTTCATCTGAAAATAAAGCGTATCATGAAATTTCTTTACAACAGATCAAAGGAAGATTATCTAATCTCATTAAGGATTTAAGAATCAAATTATTGGATTTTGCATCTTTACTAGAACTTGAATTGGATTTTTCTGAAGAGAATGTGATTTTTGCCAATCGATCAGAACTTTTTTCCTTTTTACAAGAATTAAAAGAAACTTTAAAAGATTTAATTGAATCTTTTTCCTTAGGAAATTCTATAAAAAAAGGAGTTTATGTAGTCATTATTGGAGAACCTAATGTGGGAAAATCTACTTTTTTCAATCAGGTGATTCAAGAAGACCGTTCTATTGTATCCCATATAAAAGGGACGACTCGAGATTGTATAGAAGGAAAAATCATTTTAAATGGAATTCTTTTTCATTTTTATGATACAGCAGGAATTAGAAAAACTATAGATCCCATCGAAGTGATGGGAGTTGAAAAAACCATGAAAAAAATGGATGAGTCTCAAATGATATTATATATTTTTGATTCTTCATCTTCAGAAAAAAAAAAACAGAAAAGAATTGTTCGTGAGATTCAAAAAATTCAAAAAAAGTATCCATTAAAAGATATTTTTGCAATAGCAAATAAGTCAGATCTATCCTATTTTCAGGATTTTTATAATATAAAATCAAAGGTTTCTTATTTTTTTGAAATTTCTGCAAGAAATCGTCACGAAGTAAAAAAAGTACTAGATACTTTGAGTAATTTATTTTTTGAAAGATTCAAAGAAAAAAAAATAGTTGTTACACAAAGCAGACATTATGAAGCTTTGAAACTTTCATTAAGAGAGGTTTTATTAGCCGATGAAGCTTTAAAAAAAGGACTTTCAGAAGATTTAGTATCTATCTATATTAAAGAAGCATTGCGTTATTTAGGAGAGATAACGGGAGAAGTCACAAGTGAGGAGATCCTAAAAAATATTTTTTCCAAATTTTGCATTGGTAAATAAAATTCATATATGTCTCAAAATTTTGTAAGAGTTCGTTTTGCCCCTAGTCCAACAGGCCCACTTCATTTAGGTGGAATCAGAACAGCATTATACAATTATCTTTTTGCTAAAAGACATGGCGGTACATTTATTCTTAGAATAGAAGATACTGATCAAAAAAGATTTGTATCTAATTCGGAATCGTATATTCTTGAAACATTAAAATGGTGTCGGATAGAACCTGATGAAGGAGTCGGAGTAGGCGGTCCTTATTCCCCTTATTATCAATCCAAAAGATGTAATATTTATCGTTTTTATATCAATCAATTGTTAGAAAAAGGGGATGCTTATTATGCTTTCGATACAGATATAGATATTGATAAAAAAAGGAAGGAATATAGCGAGAGGGGGTTCACTTTTTCTTATAATAACAGAGTTCGAATGGATATGGACAATTCTTTAACTATGACGAAAGAACAATTACATGATAAGTTACAATCTTGTTCTTCCTATGTCATTCGATTTAAAGTCAAACCTGGAGAAAAATTGAAGATGCATGATCTCATACGTGGGGAGATCATAATAGACTCAGATCATTTAGATGATAAGATATTGTTAAAATCAGATGGAGTAGCTACTTATCATTTAGCTAATACTATAGACGATCATCTAATGAAAATCACCCATGTTTTAAGAGGAGAAGAATGGCTTTCATCTATGTCCTTGCATATATTATTATATAGGTCTTTTGGGTGGACTCCTCCTCTGTTTGCACATTTACCTTTGATTTTAAGAAAAGATGGAAAAGGAAAAATCAGCAAAAGAAATGCATCTAGCTTAGATTATCCTATATTTCCTATTCAATGGAAAGTTCCAGATACTCAAATCATCATTCCAGGATATAGAGAATTAGGTTATTTTCCAGAAGCATTTGTGAATATGTTAGCATTATTAGGATGGAATCCTGGAGTCAAAAATGAAATTTTTTCTTTACAAGAATTAGTAAATTTTTTTTCTTTGGAAAGAATCAACAAATCTGGTGTTTTTTTTGATCTCAAGAAAGCGAATTGGTTCAATAAAAAATATTTGAATAAAAAAAAGAAGAAGTGTTTTCATTTCTTTGCGAAGAACTCAAAAAAACGTTTTATTCAATGTAAAAAAGATTATTTATGGAAAATTATCCATTTAACGATTGATAGAATTCATTTTATTCATGAAATATGGGAACATTCTTTTTATTTTTTTATTTCTCCTAGTTCTTATGAAGCTAATTTTTTCAATAAAATCTGTCATAAAAAATCCATACTTCAATTAGAAGATACAAAAATTTTGTTATCGAATGTAAATCCATTTACGTCTATCAATTTGAAATCTTTGTTTACAGAGTCTCAAAAAGAAAAACAGAAAATCATGCAATTATTTCGTTTGGCCTTAGTCGGAATTTTAAAAGGAATTGATATTTTCATGATTTTTGAAATGCTAGGAAAAGAAGAAAGCATACAACGCATAGAAAAATTAATAAATCAAATCAAAGAAAAAATTTAGAATGTTTTTTTTTGAAAAAAGAACATAAAAATATAGATTTACATTTTGGTAAAAAAATTTAATGCTTAAACATTATGAAAATATCATGATAATCACTCCTATATTATCTGATGATCAAGCAAAAGAAACAGCAAAAGAATATGAAAATTATCTTATCCAAAAAAAAGGAAAGATAGTTTATCAGGAACATTGGGGATTAAAAAAACTAGCTTATCCTATTCAAAAAAAACAAAGTGGTTGTTATCATTTATTTGAATTTTTGTTGAACCCTAATTTAGTTTCTGATTTAGAATTAAAATTAAGACAAGATGAACATATTTTACGTTTTTTAACTATAAAACTAAATAAATATGGAATAGAATATGCAGAAAGGAGAAGAAAAAAATTATTCAAAAAAGATGAAGAATTATGATATTAGAGGAAACCCATCAACATACAAAACAACAGGTAGGAGATAGTGATTTAAGATACTTGTCTCCTATTAAAATAGAAACCAAAGTAGAAAAAAAATATTGTTATTTCGAACAAAGAAATATCAAATATATAGATTATAAAGATCCTATATTTTTAATTAAATTTCTAAATGCACAAGGAAAAATATTGCCACGTCGTATCACAGGAACTTTACAAAAAAATCAAAACAAATTAAATGCGGCGATCAAGAGATGTAGGCAAATTGGGCTGTTGCCTTTTGTAACAGATGATTTAAGATAAAAAATGAAAATTCTTCTAAAAAAAGACGTAGAAAATTTGGGGTTTCAATACGATGAATTAGATGTTAAACCTGGTTATGCTAGAAATTATTTGATTCCTAAGGGATATGCTGTTTTAGCATTACCTGGAATTATCAAAAATACTCGTGAAATATTGATGCAACGTTCTAAAAAAGAAAATTTTTTAATTGAAAAATCAAAAGAAATAGAAGATAAGTTAAGAAAATTAACTATTAAAATTCCAGCTAAAGTGGGAAAAGGAGGAAAACTTTTTGGTTCTATCAATAATCAAGAACTTATGAAAATTTTGAATAAAGAAGGAATTTCTATAGATAAAAAATTTATTAGAATCCCTGGAAATAAAATCATTAAAACAATCGGAAAACATCAGGCAAGTATACGCTTGCATAGAAAACACGAGTTTACATTAAATTTTGAAGTATTAGCTTATTAAAGTAAAACGTCATATAATAAAAATAAATTTAGGAATATAACTATGATAGTGATAAACCAAGCTGATATTTTTAAAATAGGTCCATTTGCAAATGTTCCCATTTTTTCAGAATCTCCTGTGAAAGAAACCAATGGAACAATAGCGAAACTTAATTGTATAGATAAAATTATTTGACTAATTATTAATAATTCAGCTGTTCCTTTTTCTCCATAAACAATAGAAACAATCATAGCTGGAACAATAGCTATCAGTCTTGTTATTAATCTTCTTATCCAAGGTTTTAATCTTATACTCAGAAATCCTTCCATGACTATTTGTCCAGCTAAAGTTCCAGTGAGGGTGGAATTTTGTCCTGATGCTAGCAAAGCTAATGCAAAAAAAATTCCAGCTAAGCTAGAACCAAGTATAGGAGTTAAAAGTTTGTGTGCATGCATGATATCTGCTACTTCTGTATGTCCAGCTTTGTGAAAAGTGGCTGCAGATATAATAAGTATGGCCGCATTGATAAAAAAAGCTAAGGATAAAGAGAAGGTGCTATCTATGGTTGCATATTTTATAGCCATTTTTTTTCCTTCCGTAGTGCGGGGGTAATCTCTAGTTTGTATGATGCTTGAGTGAAGATAAAGATTGTGAGGCATTACGGTAGCTCCTAATATTCCGATAGATATATAAAGAGAATGTGAATTTTTAATTATTTCTGGATCAGGAATAATGCCTTTTAAAATAGAAAAAATTTCCGGTTTTGAACTAATAATTTCAAAACTAAAACAAACTAAAATTGTAAATATTAAGGCGGCTACCACACTTTCAATGTATCTAAAACCTTTATATTGAAAAAATAAAATGATTAAAACATCAATAGCTGTAATCAATACACCCCATGGAATAGGAATGCAAAAAAGGAGTTTTAAGGCTAACACAGAACCAATAATTTCAGCTAAGTCACAAGCCGCAATGGCTATTTCACATAAGAACCATAATATAAAACTAATAAAAGGGGGATAATGATCTCTGCAAGCTTGTGCTAAATCTCTCTCACAAACAATTCCTAATTTTAAAGCTAAATGTTGTAAAATAATGGCGAAAAAATTGGATATAAAAATAACGGATAAAAGCATATAACCAAATTTTGCCCCTCCAGCAATATCTGTAGCCCAATTTCCTGGATCCATATACCCGACAGCGATCAATAGGCCTGGCCCAGTAAAAGCAAAAAGTTTTTTCCATATTCCTTTTTGTTGAGGAACAGAAACGGAAGAAAAAACTTCCGAAAGGGAAGGAGACTTGTTCTCATTCCTCCATCCTGTAGAAGATTTTTTTTTGGCATAATAGTAGAACATGAAAATATAAAGTTAACCGTTTTAATCTTTTCGTTTCGTTGTCAATTCATATTTGAATTGATTTCATGGGATTAATAAATTGCATTAAATAGAATAATTTATTATATTTGTTTCAAATTTTTCCGCTTGATTGATAATGAAACTTTCGGGTTTCCCAAGTGATTCAATCTTTCTATTAGTTTCATGAAAAAAATAGCTATACAAGGGGTAAAAGGGTGTTTTCATCATGCAGCCGTTTCCAGATATTTTGAAGGATGTAATTATAAATTGATGGAATGTTCTTCTTTTAGAGAAGTAGCTGTTTCCGTTGCTAAATCCAATGTAGATATTGGAGTTATGGCTATAGAAAATACCATAGCGGGTACAATATTGACCAATTACAGTCTTTTATCTGAATACAATTTGAAAATAGTAGGAGAGATATATATCCCCATACAACATCATTTAATGGCTTATCCAGGGCAAAAAATAGAAGATATTAAAGAAATCTATTCTCATTCAATGGCTATTTTGCAATGTGAATTATTCATAGATGCTCATCCTTTTATAAAAATATCTGAATACTCAGATACAGCGGCTGCCGCTAAATATATTTCTATATGCAAAAAAAAAGGATTAGCTGCCATCGCGTCTGAAAATGCGGCTAAAGAATATGGTTTAGAAATCATTTCCAAAAATATACAAACTATTACAAGGAATTTTACGAGATTTTTTATCATTAAAAATTGTTATAAACAAGAGAATGCTTCCTTTAATAAAGCTTCACTAAGATTCAAAATTTTACATACTACTGGAAGTTTATCTCAGATTTTAAGTCTTATATCTAGTCTTGGAATCAATATGACTAAAATACAATCCATTCCTATAATACAAAGACCTTGGGAGTATTCCTTTTATGTCGATATTATATTCAATAATATAAAATCTTATGAAAAAATGAAAAAATGCATCCAAAAAATTCCCTGTCTTCATAAATGGTCTATTATGGGAGAATATCAAAATGGTAGAATTAGATCCTAATGATTATAGCTGCAAAAAAAATGTTTCAAGTATCGGAATACTTTTTTTCCGAAAAAATGAAGGAAATTAATCTTCTTGAAAAAAAAGGTGTCAAAGTCATTAATTTAGGAATTGGAAATCCAGATCTACTTCCTCCAAAAGGAGTGATCCATAAAATGAAAAAAGCGTCAGAACTCAAGCATGCGAATACTTATCAAAGCTATATTGGAATAGAAGAATTACGTAATGCAATTTCTGATTGGTATAGAAAAGAATATCAAGTTGATGTAGATCCTAAAAGTGAGGTTTTGCCATTAATGGGTTCTAAGGAAGGAATTATGCATATAAGCATGTCTTATTTAGACAAAGGGGATCAAGTTTTAATTCCAAATCCTGGATATCCTACTTATTCATCTATATCAAGACTTTTGGAAGCAGAAATTATTTATTATAATCTTTATGAGTATGAAAATTGGTCTCCCAATATTCACTTGTTAGAAAAGAACAATCTTTCTAAAATCAAAATAATGTGGATCAATTATCCTCACATGCCTACGGGTGCAACAATTTCTTTGGAAAACTTAGAAAAAATTGTTTTTTTTGCGAAAAAAAACCGTATTTTACTCGTTCATGATAACCCTTATAGTTTTATATTAAATAGTGAACGTCCTTTAAGTATTTTTAATGTAAAAGGATCTAAAGATATAGCCTTAGAATTGAATTCGTTAAGCAAAAGTTACAATATGCCAGGATGGCGTGTAGGAATGATAATAGGAAAAAAAGAATTTATTAAGAATATACTAAAAGTAAAAAGTCAAATGGATTCTGGCATGTATTATCCCATACAAATTGGAGCTATAGAAGCTATGAATCATAATTCTAAGTGGTTTCAAAAACTGAATAGAGAATATATTCAACGCAGAAAAATAATATGGGAAATCTGTGATTATCTAAACTTGAAATATTCAAAAGAAAGTTCCGGAATATTTGTTTGGGCAAGAATAACCGGTTCAGAAAAAAATGATCGAATATGGTCCGATGAATTTTTCAATACTCATCACATATTTATTACACCTGGAAGAGTGTTTGGAAACAATGGGAAAGGATATGTAAGGTTTTCTATGTGTTGTCCCGTAAAAATTTTGGAACAAGCAAAAAATAGAATTTTTTCATGAATATTGGAATAATAGGATTAGGGTTAATAGGTGGATCCATTGGTTTGGGATTGAAAAAATCCAATTTTGGAGATAAAATTATAGGAACAGATTCAAATCAGGAGAACGCTTCACATGCTGTGAAACTTGGAATTGTAGACGAAATAATTTCTTTGCAGGATCTCATTATGCAATCTTCAGTAATTATTTTATCTATTCCCGTAGATGGAATAGAAAAAATACTTCCAATTATTCTGAATAAAATCAGTAAGGATACAGTGATTTTAGATACTGGATCTACTAAATATGATATTTGTAATCGGGTTTCTTCTCATCCGAAAAGAAGTCGATTTGTAGCGACACATCCTATTGCAGGAATTGAAAATTCTGGACCTATTTCAGCTCATTCAGATCTTTTTTATAAAAAAAATTGCATTATTTGTGATTCGGAACGGAGTGATCCAGATGCAATGTCTATTGCAAAAAAAATCTATTCTCTTATGGAAATGCGGATGATTTATATTTCCTCTAAAGAACATGATTTATATATTGCTTATATATCTCATTTACCTCATGTAGTTTCCTTTGCTTTAGCTAGTACAGTTTTAAAAAAATTTAAGAATGAAGAAAAAATTTTTCATAATATGATGGGAAGTGGATTAGATTCAACGACACGTTTAGCGAAAAGTAAGCCTGAAACGTGGTTACCTATTTTTATTTCTAATAGAGAGAATCTGATTCAATCTATAGATTTTTATATTGATTATTTAGAAATATTTCGTAATCATTTAATAAATAAAGAATTTCATAAGATCGATCAATACATGAAAAAGGCGAACGATATAAAAGATAAAAAATATGTGTAAATTCAATGTGATGGAAAAACTGAATAATAGTATAGACAGATCCTGGATTGATAAATTCAATCAACCTTTAATTATATCTGGTCCTTGTAGTGCAGAAAGTGAACAACAAATATTAGAAACAGCCAATCGATTAAATCCTAACTATGTTCAAATATTTCGGGCAGGAATATGGAAACCTAGGACAAAACCAAATAATTTTGAAGGAATTGGAAAAAAAGGACTTGAATGGCTTCATCAAGTTAAAAAAAATACGGGATTGTTGGTTGCAACAGAAATTGCTAATGCAGAACATGTTAAATTGGCTATTTCTTTTGATATTGATGTTCTTTGGATAGGTGCTAGAAGTACAGCCAGTCCTTTCACTATTCAAGAAATAGCTGACGCTCTAGAAGGAGAAAAGAATAAAATTATTTTGGTGAAAAACCCAATTCATCCTGATATAGAATTATGGATAGGAGCTTTAGAACGTTTATTGGGGAAAGGTATAAAAAAATTGGGAGTGATACACAGGGGTTTTTATACCTACAAAAATTCTAAATATCGTAATCAACCTAATTGGAATCTTTTGTTCAATTTTAGGAGTCTTATTCCTAGAATCCCCATTATATGTGATCCTTCACATATTTGTGGAAATAAAGAAGGAATTTTTGATATAGCAAAAAAAGCTTATCATTTTCAATCTGAAGGATTGATGATAGAAAGTCATTGTGATCCTGATCATGCTTGGAGTGATGCTCAACAACAAATTACTCCGGAAAAGCTTTTGGAAATGTTAAAACAATTAACAAATTTCAAAAAATTTGATCAAAAAAGTAAAAGGGATTTAGATTCTTTTAGAATTGTCATTGATGAACTAGATGAAAATATTATTGCGCTTTTCTCAGAAAGAATGAACATTTCAAAGAAATTAGGATCTTTAAAAAAAGACTCAGATATTCCTGTTTATCAACCAGATAGATGGAATGATATTATGAAGAAATCTCTTATCTTCGGAAGAAGTTTAGGAATTTCTGAAGAATTACTTGAAGGAGTTTTTAAACTTTTGCATCAAGAATCTATTAAAATTCAAAATCAAATCAGATAAGAAAATTTAAATAGCTCAGTCCTAAAAAAATGGCTTATTTATTTACCAGTGAATCTGTTTCAGAAGGTCATCCTGATAAAATTTCAGACCAAATATCGGACTCTATATTAGATCATTTTCTAGCGTATGACCCAGATGCGAAAGTAGCTATAGAGACTTTAGTGACTACGGGACAAATTATATTAGCTGGAGAAGTCAATTCTAAAACTTGGGTGAATGTTAGAAAAATAGCTCGTAATATACTTAGAAAAATAGGATATACTAAAAATGAATATAGATTTCATGCAGATTCTTGTGGAATCATTTCTTCTATTCAGGAACAATCTTTGGATTTATTAGAGGGAATTCAACGATCAAAAAAAGAATATCAAGGATCTGGAGATCAAGGAATAGTATTTGGTTATGCAGTGAAAGAAACGGAAAATTATATGCCTTTAACATTGGAAATCTCACATCATATATTAAGGGAACTTTCATCGATTAGAAATGAAGGAGAAAAAATGACTTATTTGCGTCCAGATGCAAAATCGCAAGTCACTTTGGAATATTCAGATACAAATGTACCAATGCATATTCACGCTATCGTGATTTCAACTCAGCATGATGAATTTGATACGAAAGAAAGAATGCATAAACGTATCGTACAGGATATTATAAACATTTTGATTCCAAGAGTGAAAAATAATATTCGGTTAAAAAATATAAAAAAATTATTTACAAATAAAACAAAATATTACATTAATTCTACAGGAAAATTTGTTAGGGGAGGCCCTCATGGAGACACGGGATTGACCGGAAGAAAAATTATAGTGGATACTTATGGAGGAAGAGGATCTCATGGAGGAGGAGCTTTTTCCGGAAAAGATCCATCTAAGATGGATAGGTCTGGAGCTTATGCCGCTAGACATATAGCTAAAAATCTTGTTGCCGCAGGAATTTCAGATGAATTACTAATACAAATATCCTATGCCGCAGGAATTTCAGAACCGATTGGTATCTTTGTAAATACCTATGGGAAATCAAAGATAGATAATGAAAAAATCGCGTCGAATATAAATCAAATTTTTGATTTACGTCCTTATGCTATAGAAAAAAGATTAAAATTGCGTCAACCAATGTATGAAGAAACATCTGTGTATGGACATATGGGAAAAATTCCGAAAAAAGTGTATAAGTCTTTTTTGGATATAGAAGGAAATCAAAAAAAACAAGAAGTAGAACTTTTTACATGGGAAAAGCTGGACTATTTACCTGTCATAAAGGACATTTTTAATATGAATATGAAATTCAAAAAATAGGTATTTTTAGTTAAATCTTTTAACAATGTCTTACAATCTATTGAAAGGAAAAAAAGGAATTATATTTGGAGCCTTGGATGAAAATTCTATTGCTTGGAAGGTAGCAGAACGTGCTTATGAAGAAAAAGCATCTTTCGTATTAACTAATACACCAGCTTCTTTAAGAATTGGTAAAATTCATGAATTATCTCACAAAACAAAATCTATGGTAATTCCAGCAGATGCCACTTCTATATCAGATCTTAATATTTTGTTTGAAAAAACATTAGGTCATTTTGGAGGAAAAATAGATTTTTTATTGCATTCTATAGCTATGTCTATGAACATCCGAAAAGGATTGACTTATCCCTCTCTCAATTATGAATTTTTAAGAAAAGGATGGGAAATATCTGCCGTATCTTATCATAAGATGATGCAAACAGCTTGGAAAAAAAAAGCGATGAATAAGTGGGGTTCTATTGTAGCTCTAACATATATTGCTTCTCAAAGAAGTTTTCCATATTATGGAGATATGTCTGACTATAAATCTTATTTAGAAAGTGTTACACGTAATTTTGGTTATTATTGGGGTATCAAAGAGAAGGTAAGGGTTAATACTGTATCACAGTCTCCTAGTCCCACTAGAGCAGCAAAAGCCATCAAAGGTTTTGATAAATTTTTTCTTTTTTCAGAAAAAATATCTCCATTAGGAAATGCTTCCACACAAGATTGTGCCAACTATATAATTACACTTTTTTCAGATTTAACAAGAAAAGTAACAATGCAAAACTTGTATCATGATGGAGGGTTTTCTAATACTGGAATTAGTGAAGCTATGATTTTATAAAATTCCTCTTCTAAACTCAATCCTAATCCTTATGTAAAAATATGAAATATGAAAAAAATTATAGCTCCATCCTTACTTTCAGCTAATTTAGCATTTTTACATCGTGATATAAAAATGCTGAATGAAAGTGAAGCAGATTGGTTCCATATTGATATTATGGATTCCTCTTTTGTTTCTAATATTTCTTTTGGATCTTTGTTTACTAAATATGTAAAAAAATACGCTAATAAACCTATGGATGTTCATTTAATGATTTTAGAACCAGAACGATATATAAAAAAATTTAAGAATTGCGGATCCGATCATTTACATATTCATTATGAAGCTTGTATTCACTTAAATAAAACTATTTTTTCTATTAAAAAATATGGAATGAAGGTAGGTGTAGCAGTCAATCCGCATACTCCAGTTTTTCTTTTGCAAGATATTATTAAAGATATAGATTTTGTTTTATTGATGAGTGTGAATCCTGGTTCTAGCGGACAAAAGTTTATTAACCAAACATATCAAAAATTAGAAGACACTAAAAATTTAATATTAAAAAAAGATTCTTCTGCTCTCATAGAAGTCGATGGAGGAATTAATTTAGAAAATGCGTCCTTATTATTCAAAAATGGAGCTGATATATTAGTATCAGGAACTACGATTTTTTCTAATTCTAATCCAAAAGAAATTATTCATAGAATGAAATTTTGTAATAATGATTTATCATGATTTGTAAAGAAACTATAAAAAAAATTCTTTCTGTTTCTTGCATAGAAGATGTGATTGGAGATTTTGTAGAGTTAAAAAAAAGTGGTTTAAATTATAGAGGACTTAGTCCTTTCTCTAATGAAAAAACACCTTCTTTTATAGTTTCTCCTACAAAAAAAATATGGAAAGATTTCAGTTCTGGAAAAGGGGGAAATATTATAACTTTTCTTATGGAACATGAACATTTTACTTATGTAGAATCATTACGTTATCTTGCTAAAAGATATCATATTAAAATTCAATATACAGAAGAATTTAGTAAAATCGACCATGAAGAATATGAAAAATTATACTTTATACAAGATTATGCAAAACGTTTTTTCATAAATCAATTGTTTTGTACTAAAGAGGGACAGAAAAATGGATTCAATTATTTAATTCAAAAAAGAGGCTTTAATATGAAAATAATTCATAAATTTGAATTAGGTTACGCTCCACTTTCTTGGAGTTTTTTTACTAAAAAAGCCTTAGAAAAAGGATTTAAAATACAGGATCTAAAAAAATCTGGTTTTACTATTTATAGGAAATATTCTAATAATTTTTTTGATTGTTTTCGTAAACGTGTAATGTTTCCAATACATAATTTATCAGGAAGGGTGATAGGTTTTGGTGGTAGGAATATTGATTCTAGTTCTTCATATTCTACCAAATATATCAATTCATCTGAAAGTGATATTTTTCAAAAAAGTAAAATTCTATATGGTTTATTTCAAGCTAAAAAAAACATTCTCAAAGAAGATCTTTGTTATTTGGTGGAAGGATATACAGATGTTCTTTCTTTACATCAATCCGGAATCAAGAATGTGGTTTCTTCTTCCGGAATTTCATTGACTGTCGATCAAATACTATTGATCAAAAAATTTACAAAAAATATTGTTCTTTTTTATGATGGAGATCGTTCTGGAATTAAAGCCTCTTTAAGAGGAATTAATATGATATTGGAACAAGGAATAAATTTACGTATATTATTCATTTCTAACGGAGAAGATCCAGATTCTCTATCTAAAAAGTATTCTATCTCTCAACTCAAAGATTTTTTAGCGAAAAATAGTTATAATTTCATTTCTTTCAAACAAAAAATATATGGAAAATTTCATCAAGATGATCCCATTAAAAAATCATTTTTTGTTTTAAACATTTTGAATAGTATTTCAAAAATATCCAATGTTCTTCAAAAAGAATTATACTTGCAAGAAGCATCCAAAATGTTACAAATTCGTCAAAAAATTCTAATTAATGAATTGGAAAGAATCAACAAAAAAAATGGACAAAAACTTCGTACGGTTCAAGCAATTCAGGCGGGAGGAAATAACCAAAACACTAACACTCTTCTTTTTATTGAAAAAGAATTGATTCAATTGATTTTAAATCATGGAAATAAAATAATCAAAAAAGAAAAATGCAATACAACAGTTTTAGAAGAGATATTATATGCTTTCAAATATTGGAATTTACGTTTTTCTTTGAATAAGAACCAAGAAATATTTGATAAAATTTGTTTACAAAATAAAAAAATAGGTCATTACAAGTTGAATAATACAGAATTTTCTGATAAAGAAAATCCAAAATTTTATTCATTATCTAAATGGGATAAAAAAGGAATCAAAGTTTCATCTTTCGATGATCACATAGATCAATATATAACGGATATTTTATTGAGATATAGGGTTTTATATATTTCAAAATTGATAAAAAAAGAAATCATTCATATCACAAAAGATGATGATAGATTAAAAAAAATCATGGATTTAACAAATGTTAAAAATGAAATTCATAAAAAGTTACATAGATATGTGTGATTTTTTCTTTTAATCATTTTTTCTTTTTCCTATAATCCTAAATAATTTTTTTGGTAAATTCGTGCATATAAACTTGCGAAAAATGAAGACATTAATTTCAAAAAAAGCGCCTAATTTTACGGCAAGTGCGGTATTAAATGGAAAAAATATTGTACAAAATTTTACTTTAGAACAATTTTATGGAAAAAAGTATGTTTTACTTTTTTTCTATCCTAAAGATTTTACTTTTGTTTGTCCCACAGAAATTTATGCATTTCAAGAAAAAATAAAAGATTTTGAGACTAGAAATGTACAAATCATTGCTGTATCTACGGATACAGAACAATCTCATTGGGCTTGGTTACAGATGCCAAAAGAAAAAGGTGGAATATATGGGGTCACCTACCCTATTGTTTCTGATATTAATAAAACCATATCTCATAATTATGGAGTTTTGTCTGGAGATTGGATTTTAGATTCTAATGAAGGATTGAAAGCAACGGGAGAACTTATTGCTTACAGAGGTTTATTTTTAATAGATAAAGAAGGTATTATACGACATATTTTAATTAATGATTTTCCTTTAGGTAGAAATGTACATGAAGCTATTCGTATGGTAGATTCTCTTCAATATTATGAAAAAAGTGGAGAAGTGTGCCCAGCTAATTGGACAATTGGAAAAAAAGCCATGAAGGCTAGTCATAGTGGAATTGTAGATTATTTTTCATCTTAAAAAAAGAAAAGTGGATCAGATGATCTTCAATCTGATCCTTATTTCAAAAAGAAAATGATGAAAAAAAAAGTAGCATTTTATACAATGGGGTGTAAATTGAATTACGCAGAGACCTCTACTATAGCAAGAAAATTTTCTAATTTATATTATCAACATGTTCCTTTCAAAAGTTATGCAGATATTTATGTAATCAATAGTTGTTCTGTTACAAAAAATGCAGAAGTTGAATTTAGGCACATTGTACGTTCTGCTATGAATCAAAATTCACAAGCTTTTATTATAGCAATAGGATGTTATGCTCAACTGAATTCTAAAAAAGTTTCTTCTATCGTTGGAGTAGATCTCGTTTTAGGTTCTTACGAAAAATTCAAAATCACAGATTATCTTGATCTAGAATTATTGAAAAAATCTCATCCAAAGATTATTTCAAATGCAAAGACAAAAAATACTTATTTTCCATCGTTTTCCGTTGGAGATAGAACTCGTTCTTTTTTGAAAATACAGGATGGATGTGATTATAAGTGTAGCTATTGCATTATTCCCATATCAAGAGGGGCCTCTCGTTCTGAGAGTATAGAAAATATATTGAAAAATATTAGGCTTCTTTTTCGAAACGGTGTGAAAGAAATAGTTTTAACAGGTGTTAATATTGGAGATTACGGAAAAAAAATATATGGAGAAAATCGTCGTTTATATACATTTTTTGATTTAATACAAGCTATAGATCAAATCAAAGAAAAAGGAAGAATACGTTTATCTTCTATAGAACCTAATTTATTAAAAAATGAATGTATTGAATTTTTGTCTAAAAGCAAACATTTTGTTCCTCATTTTCATATTCCTTTACAATCTGGAAGCAACGATATATTGGGAAAAATGCATAGACGTTATAAACGAGAACTTTATCAAGAAAAAGTAAACAAAATCCGATGTTTCATACCAGATGCTTATATCGGTTCAGATATTATTGTTGGGTTTCCTGGAGAAACACATAAACATTTTTTGGAAACTTATCATTTTTTGAAAAAATTAGAAATTTCATCTCTACACATATTTACCTATTCTCCTAGACCCAATACAAAATCTATCACTCTACAGGGATATGTTTCTAAAAAAATACAATGGAAACGGAATCAAATTTTGAGAAATCTTTCAAACAAAAAATATCGTTTTTTTTGCGAAAGGCAAGTTTACACAAAAAAAACCGTTTTATTTGAAAAAAATTCTACAAATCAAGAATATTTATATGGATATACAGAAAATTATATTAGAACTAAAATTCCATTGAATTCATACAATTTGTCATGTTATAGAAACACATTACAAGAAGTGTTTATCACAAAAATAGACCAAGATGGAATTATGATAGCAGAACCTATACAGAACTATAACTGAATTATTTATCCAATTTGTTTGTCATAGGTCTGAATTCTACATTAAAAATTTCTTGAAAAGATTTTTTTATCATACGTTTTACCTCTTGAAAAGAGATATCATTTTTTTTTAATTCTTTTTTCAAAGAAGTTACTTCTTGATTGTAAATTCCACAAGGAATAATATGATCAAAATACCGTAAATCTGTATTTACATTTAATGCAAATCCGTGCATGGTTACCCAACGACTCATTCTAATTCCTATTGCACATATTTTTCTCGATTTTCCGTTTTTTACATTATTATGAAACCATACCCCTGTTTTTCCTTTTTTTCGTTCTCCCTTAATTCCATAATTTTTCCATAAAAAATGAATAATGACTTCTTCTAAAAGACGAAGGTATTTATGAATATCCGTAAAAAAATAATCCATATTTAAAATGGGATATCCTATCAATTGCCCCGGTCCATGATAAGTGATATCACCTCCTCTATCTGTTTGATAACAGGTTGCATTTATTTTTTTTAAAAAATCTGATGAAACCAACAAATGTTTATCTTTTTTTCCATTTTTTCCTATAGTATACACATGAGGATGTTCTACAAATAGAAAATATCCGGCTTTTTGAGAAGGAATGTTATTTACTTTTTTTTGAATAATATCATCAAATAATCTTTTCTGATATTTCCAAGTTTCTTCATATTTTTTTTTTCCTAAATCTTCGAAAAAAAGTATTTTTTTTTTCATACTATAATAAATAATAAAAAACAAATGTACCTTCGTTTTGTTCATTTTTGGTACATACATATTTGGTCCATACACAAATCAATCTATGCCCTATTTATCAGAACAACAAATCATACGCAGAAAAAAACTAGATCAACTCAAATTATTAGGAATAAACCCTTATCCATCAGAGGAATATAATGTAACCACTACCATTTGTAATATACAAAAAAATTTTAAAGAAAAAGAAACTATTAGCATAGCCGGACGTTTAATGCGTTTGCGGATTTTAGGAAAAGCTTCTTTCGGAGAAATCAAAGATCACACGGGGTGTATACAAATATATTTTTCTAAAGATCATTTATACTCGGATAAAATGGGAAAAGAGGACACTTACAATATTTTTTTTAAAAAACTTATAGATATAGGAGATATTATTGGAGTGACAGGTTTTTTATTTAGAACGAAGATGAATGAAATCACTATACATGCTCATAAATTAACTTTGTTATCCAAATCTATACGCCCCTTACCACAAGTTAAAATAGATAAAAAAAATAAAAAAACATATGATGCTTTTTCCAATACGGAACAACGTTATCGTATGCGTTATGTAGATCTTATAGTCAATGATCATGTCAAAGAAATTTTTTTAAAACGGACTCGTATCATACAGGGAATCAGGAAATTTTTGGATGATAAAGGGTATCTAGAAGTAGATACACCTATTTTACAATCTATTCCTGGAGGAGCTATAGCTCGTCCTTTTGAAACTTATCATAACACTTTAGGAATTCCATTATATTTACGTATAGCTAATGAGCTTTATTTGAAAAGACTTATAATTGGTGGATTTCACGGTGTTTATGAATTCTCTAAGAATTTCAGAAATGAGGGAATGGATCGTATCCATAATCCAGAATTTACTGTATTGGAGTTTTATATAGCTTATAAAGACTATTATTGGATGATGAATTTTACAGAACAATTGATGAAATGTATTTGGAATCAATTTAAAGAAAAAGATCATATTAGTTTTCAAACTCCTTTTCCCCGTATTCCTATATTGGATTCTATTAAAAAATATACAGGATTTGATTTAGAAAAAATGGAAGAGGAGGAGTTAAGAAAAGTGTGTAAAAAATTGCATATAGAAGAAAATCCAAAAATGAGTAAAGCAAAACTGATTGAAAATATTTTTGAAGAAAAATGCGAAAAAAATTACATAAATCCTACTTTTATTATTGATTATCCATTAGAAATGAGCCCTTTAACTAAAAAACATCGTCATAAAGAAAATTTATCAGAACGTTTTGAACTTATTATCAATGGTCAAGAAATTGCTAATGCTTATTCAGAACTTAATGATCCTATAGATCAACTTGATCGTTTACGAAAACAAATCAAGTTATCTGAAAAAGATGAATCCATGTCAATGGATCAAGATTTTATACGTGCTTTAGAATTCGGAATGCCTCCTACTGCAGGAATTGGAATTGGAATCGATCGTTTAGTGATGTTACTAACTCAAAAATATTCTATTCAAGAAGTTTTATTTTTTCCACAAATGCGTCCAGAAAAAGGAGGCAAAAAATAAATTATTTTATTTATTGACTAATCCTAATACTCTTAATCCGTTGATTGTAGCAATTTCTACTAAATGATCTATATCATAATAATGACAAGCTTCTAACATGACACGTAATTCTATCCATAGATTTCCATCCGAAAAAGGTTTGTAAATATCACAAATGTTATCTGTTCCAAAAGCCACAATGATTCCTTCAGGAACCATTTCATCTACTGGAGTGATGGAATTATGACTAGGAGTCAAACGTTCACTTCTGGTATGATCAATCCAAGCTATGGGACAAGAAATGACCATTAAATCTGCTTTTTTCATTAATTGATATGTTTTATAACGATAAGCTCTAGCATGTGCTGCTAAAGAAATACTATGTATGGCGACTACTTTTCCTTGCATTCCATGTTCAATCGTTTTTTTTGCTAATTTTTCAGTTTCTTTTTCTTCGCTAGTATTAAATTGATCAACATGGACATGGACTATTTTTCCTTTTTTTTTAGCTGTTTTTAATAAAATATCTAGATGTTCATCTTCTTTTCCATAATCTTTAGCGGGTAATCCACCAATTATATCCACGAATTCTACTGATTTATCAAACCAATATTTTGACTTCTTGTCCAATACTCCTTTCAAAACTTGATTGGCAAAACAAATATGGATGGAATTTTCATAATTCCTTTTCAATTTTTTAGCGGCTTTCAAGGCACGGTCTTCAATAATTTCATCCACATCAATAAAGGTGCACAAAGCTTGTGTTCCTTGCATTAAAAAATATTCCAAAGCTTTTTCCATACGAATATAAATATCCTCTACTGTCGCTAAACGTTTCATTTCATCAACCAGATACCATTTTTTTTTGAGTGAAGAATAAGAATATTTGAAATTTTTTTTTGTTAGAGTATAAGCCCTATCTAAGTGAGCATGAGCATTTACCCATCCTCCTTTTTCTTTCACTTTCTCTATAAAAATTTTTTTAGGATTCATTTTCAATCGGTTTTTTTTTAAATATTGGAAATCCAAATTACTTTTTTAGTTATAAAAAATGGTTCTTTAAAATAATGATTTAAAGGATATTCTATTGCATGAGGAAATTTTTTTAATTCCTCAGAAAGATTTCCTCCTTTTAGATGGAAAACTCCATTTTGAATTTTAGAATTAGATTTGCATTTAAATTTATTTTTTATCCAATTCTGAATGATGTCTATTTTTGTTACGGCTCTAGTAACCACAAAATCAAATTTATTTTCTAATTTTTCTGCACGTATACAAATAGGATGTGCATTTTTTAAATGAAGATCATATATGATTTTTTCTATAATTTTAATTTTTTTTCGAATAGAATCGACCAATATAAATTCTGTATGAGGAAAAACTATGGATAATGGAATACCCGGAAATCCTCCTCCTGTGCCTAAATCCATAACACATGATCCAGGAAAAAAAGAAAATACTTTAGCTATTCCTAAACAAAAAAGGATATGTTGTTGATCAAAATCGTAAAATGTCTTTCTAGAAATTAGATTGACATGTGTATTCCAATATGCGTACAAGTTTTTTAAAGAAGACAACTTATAAAGTTGTTGATTCAATAAATCTGGAAAATATTTTTTATATAATTCCATATTAATGGATAAATAAATTTATAACCAAATTTATTTAGATTTGTAATCATTTCAAATCAAATTCTAATATCTATGGAAAATAGATTGTCCCATCGTTTGCAGAATATATCTTATTCGCAAACCATAGCTATGTCAGCTAAAGCCAGAGAATTAAAAAACAAAGGCTATGACATTATCAACTTAAGTTTGGGGGAACCCGATTTTTTACCTCCTAATTTTGTTTTAGATGCTGCTAAAAAAGCGATAGATGAAGGTTTTCATTATTATACTCCCGTATCCGGATATTTAGAACTTAGAAAAGTAATATGCGAAAAATTCTACCGTGATAATCATTTAAAATATACACCTTCTCAAATTGTAGTTTCTACTGGAGCCAAACAAGCTATCATGAATGTTCTTTTGTCTTTGCTTAATCCAAATGATGAAGTTCTCATTCCTTCTCCTTATTGGGTTAGTTATTTACAAATGGTCAAATTGTGTGAATCTTATCCTGTTGTCATTCAAACAACTATGAATAACGATTTTAAGATTCATCCAGAACAATTAGAAAAAGCAATCACATCTAAAACTAAATTATTTATTTTTAGTACTCCTTGTAATCCTACAGGAAGTGTTTATTCTTATCAAGAATTAAGAGATTTAGCTGAAATTTTTAAAAAACATCCAGAAATCATGATTCTTTCTGATGAGATTTATGAACATATTTGTTACTTGGACAAACATCCTACTAGTATTGCTACATTTCCTGATATTCATAATCAAGTCATCACACTGAATGGGCTATCTAAAGCTTTTTCAATGACGGGATGGAGAATTGGATATATTGGAGCTCAAGAATGGATTGCTCAATCTTGTGATAAGATTCAGGGACAAATGACTTCTTGTGCCAATTCTATTGCACAGAGGGCAGCTATTGATGCATTAAAAGCCGATCCTAGTCAAATAGGATATATGATCAAAGAGTTTAAAAAAAGAAGAAATTTAGTTTTGGATCTGATTAAAGAAATTGATGGTTTCAATTTAACAAAACAAATGGAGCTTTTTATTATTTTTCCAAAAATTTCAGATTTTTTTGGTAAAAAATTATATGGAAAAATGATTCAAAATGCAGATGATTTTTCTGAATTTTTACTTGAAAAAGCTCAAGTAGCTACCGTAAGTGGTAGTGCTTTTGGGGATAATGAATGTTTGCGGATTTCTTACGCATCCTCAGAAGATAAAATTCTGGAAGCCTTCACGAGAATCAAAAAAGCATTAAACTAAAAAAAATTGGGTGGACGACCGGATTCGAACCGGCGACCCTCAGAACCACAATCTGATGCTCTAAACCAACTGAGCTACGTCCACCATAAACAAATATAATTAATAACAAAAACTTTCTATAATTTTTTTACAATAAAAAAAAAGATCACTATATATCCATTTTAGGATGGATTTTTTTTCTTGAATAGGGTATAAAAGATGAACATTTGCACCTGCATCTAATGTAAAATAGATATTTTTCTTGCTTTGAATTCTAAAATCCCATACTGTGTGAAGAACATTCAGAGTATTTGGTTTCATCCATAAAAAATAGGGACGAGATGTCATGATCATAGCATGAAGAGTCAATGCTTCATGTTCTATCAATTCTCCAAATTCTTGAAAGTCTCCTATTTTCAATATGGATATAAGCCGATCCATATTTTGATTAGCACATTGAAATCTTACTCTAGCATAAGGATGCTTATTCATTAATAGATGCCCTTTTGAACTTAATATTTTTTTAGGTTTTTCATCTATTATTAAAATAGTATTTACCATTTTTTTAAAAATGGGGTGTACTTTATATGGATATGGAATAGCATAAAGATCATTACTTCCTTTTATAGATTTATGAGACCCCCAGACAACAAGTCCAGGATAAATAGATCTGCAAGCACTTCCGGAACCTAACCTTGCTAAAAAAGAAGCTTTTTTTAAAAAAAAATCTTTTTTTAAAGAAAAAACTAATTTTTTTTCTATTTCCATAATGCATAATGCTAAAGCACTCATGGAAGAGGCAGAAGAAGCTATTCCACTACTATGTGGAAAAGTGTTATAGGTTTCTATAATAAAATTAAAATCTCGCAAATAAGAACAATAAAATGAAATTCTATGAAAAAATTCTAAAATTTTTGGAAGAAAACTAGTTTTTTCTTTTCCGGATAGAAAAATTTTTATGGATAAATTTCTTTTTTTTTTCTCTTGATAAATTAATCGTGTGACCGTATATACTCTTCCCAGAGAATAACTAATAGACGAATTCAACGGAATTTGAATTTTATTCTTATGTTTTCCCCAATATTTAATTAAAGCGATATTAGAATGACTTTTTTTTGTAATTACTCCATTTGGTTCTATAGAATATTTTTTTTTTCTATAAAAAAAACAATTTTTTTTCAAAATTTAATTACAAATTATCATTTTCACTTTGGTTGATATAATCTAACATTTTTTTATCATCCAATTCTCCTTCAGAACGAGCTATGACACAACTAGCTAATCCATTTCCTATCACATTAACGGTAGTGCGAGCCATGTCCATTAATTCATCTATACCTATAATAGCTAAAATGGGCCAAGTAGGTAATCCAAAAGAAGCAACAGTTGCTAAAAGAATAACTAAAGAAGCTCTAGGAACTCCTGCTACTCCTTTACTGGTTAAAATTAAAGTCAAACCTATGAAAATTTGTTGACTAAAACTCAAAGGAATACCGGAAGCTTGTGCTACAAATACAGTTGCTAAAGATAAATAGAGAGTCGTTCCATCTAAATTGAAACTATAACCTGTAGGAATCACAAAAGCAATAATTTTTCTGGGGACCCCTAATTTTTCTAAATTTTCCATAAGCAGAGGTAAAGCAGATTCTGAACTTGTAGTAGCAAACGCAAGTGAAACTGGTTCAGTTAATGCTTTTATAAAACCTTTTAAAGGTACTTTAATCCATAAAAGAATAGGAAACAAAACAATTATCAGAAAAATAAGTAAAGCAATATAAAGAGTCAACAATAACTGAAATAAATTATATAAAATATCCAATCCCATATGTCCTACTGTATAAGCTATAGCAGAACCGACTCCTATAGGAGCAAAGTACATGATAATTTTAGTAAATTTAAACATGATTTCTGAAAGACTCTCTGCAAATAACAATAGAGGGCCTCGTTTTTTTTCTTCCAAAAAAACCATGGATATTCCGAATATAACAGAAAATACCACTATAGGTAATACATCTCCATGATATATGGATTTTATAAAGTTTTCTGGAAATACATGAAGAATAGTGTTTTGCCAAGTTCTACTTTCTACTTCTGGCAATTGTTGTTCTGTGATTCCCGAAGGCATTACAATGCCTACTCCAGCTTGAGAAACATTAATAGCAATCAGACCTATGAATAAAGCTAAAGTTGTAACTACTTCGAAATAAAGTAGGGATTTCCATCCCATACTGCCTAATTGTTTAATATTAGAATGACTTGCTATTCCAACTACTAAAGTTGAAAATAATATTGGAGCAATAATAGTTTTTATCAATCTCAAAAATATTTGAGATAAAAATCTTAGTTCTACAGCAATTTTTGGTAGATCTAATCCCATTTCTATTCCTATGATAATGGATAACAAGATCCAAGTAGTTAAATCTTTTTTAAGAAAGGCATACAATACAAAAAGAGAAATGACGAAGCATCTTAATATGCAAAGTGTCAACTTGTCAAATCCTAAAAAAGATCTGGATAAATGGATCAACACATATGCTAAAACACTCAAAAAAGCTATTAATAAAACTTTTTCCTTTTTTACTTTCATTCCAATACTCATTTTGTAAAATTCAACATATCTCAAAAACCATATATTTGGTAACAGACCCGTAGGGACTCGAACCCCAACTAACAGAACCAAAATCTGCTGTGCTACCGTTACACAACGGGTCTATATGTAAATATATACCTATTTTTTTTCAAAAACATTATAATTATGCCTAAATTAAGGTTTTTTGGTTATTATTTAAACTCATATAAATTATGTCTGTGAAAATACGTTTAAAAAGAATAGGGAAAAAACATAAACCTATTTATCATATAGTTGTAGCTGATTCTCGTTCTCCACGAGATGGTAAATTTATTGAAAAACTAGGAACCTATAATCCTCATACAGACCCTCCTTCAATTGTATTAAAAATGGAAGATGCTGTCTCTTGGTTAATGAAAGGAGCCCAACCTACCAACACGGTTAGATCCATTTTGTCTAAAAATGGTGTATTACTCAAAAAACATTTATTAGAAGGAGTGAAAAAAGGAGTTTTAACTGATGAAGAATGCCACAAAAGATTTCATGGATGGTACAAAAAATATAAAATTTAATTTAGTAAGTAACATGGAAATTCTAATTTGATTGAAAGATGGGATTCTAGATCATTTATAGAAAAATTCCCTATGCGTTCTCTTCTTAAAGAAAGAAGATAGCCTCCGCTTTTGAGTGCTTTTCCAAAATCTTGGGCAACAGATCTAATATAAGTGCCTTTTCCACATTCTATAAAAAATTTTATGTAGGGAATTCCTATTTTTAGAATATGAAATTGATAAATTTTTACACGTCTAGACTTCATGGAATTGATTTTTTCTCCTTTTCTAGCATATTCATAGAATCTTTTTCCTTTTGTTTTTAAGGCAGAAAAAGAGGGAGGATATTGATCGATTTCTCCCACAAATTTTTGAGATGTTTTTCTAATCAGTTGAGGAGTGATGTGCGAAATAGAAGAAAAATTATATTCCTCTGTTTCTGAATCAAAAGACAAAGTTTCACAGCCTAATTTGATAATTCCTGTATAAGTTTTTTTATAATTTTGAATATCATCTACTTTTTTAGTATATTTTCCTGTAAGAATAATTAATAAACCTGTAGCAAGAGGATCTAAAGTTCCTGCGTGTCCTATTTTTAAATTTCCTTTTTTTGGAATAGTCGTGAGAATAAAACTTTTAATTTTTTTAACAATTTCAAAAGAAGTCCATCCCCAGGGTTTATCTATTAATAATATTTTTCCATTTTGGAATTCTAATAAATCTTTGATCAAAATTTACCAAGTGGTTTCATCAAATAATGTATAACAAGAAAAAAAATACCTAAAATGATTCTATAATATCCAAAAAATTTGAAATTATTCTTTTTCAAATATTTCATAAAAAATTTTACAGCTATTATTCCAGTTATGAAAGCTGCTAAGTTTCCTAAAAATAATAATTCTATTTCTTGAAATGTAAAAGAATTTAGTTGAAAATAATAGTCAAATAATTTTTTGCATGTAGCAATTCCAATAACAGGCACAGATAAAAAAAAAGAGAATTCAATAGATTTTCTTCTACTAATATTTTGGAGCAGACAAGCAACAATGGTGCTTGCACTTCTAGACACTCCTGGAATCAAAGCCATACATTGAAACAATCCAATAATAAAAGCTTTTAAATAAGTAATGCTGTTTTTTTTATTAGAGGAATTCTTTTCATAAAAATTTTCTGTTTTCAAAATGACTAATCCTCCTATAAAAAGAGATAGAGCAACGGTCAGTGGATTCCCTAATAAAAAGTTTGTTTTTTGGAAAAAAAAACCCAAAATTCCTACAGGAAAACTAGATACAAAAATTTTTAGGTAAAAATCCCATTTTTGAAAAAAAAATTTGTTTCTATATAAAAAAACAACTGATAAAACAGCTCCCAGCTGAACAGATACAAGAAATAAATTTGTTATTTTCTTTTCTAGTATTCCCATAATAGAAGCTGCTAGGATCATGTGACCTGTAGAAGAAATAGGGAAAAACTCTGTAATTCCTTCAATAATCCCTAATAGGATTGATTGAATGTAATTCATGATGGAATGGAATGTCTATTGTTTGAAATTAATTATTATATTATACATCAATTTTTGCATGTATTGCATTTTTTTCTATGAAATTTCTACGTGGAGGAACTTCATCTCCCATAAGAATGGAGAATATTTTGTCTGCTTCCGAATCATTTTCTATATTTACTTTACGTAGAGTTCTATTTTTGGGATTCATAGTCGTTTCCCAAAGCTGTTCTGCATTCATTTCTCCTAATCCTTTGTAACGTTGAATGTTAACAGATTTTCTCCCTCCTAATTGATTAAGAATATTCTCTCTTTCTTCATCATTCCAAGCATATTGAGAATGATTTCCTTTTCGAATTAAATAAAGTGGAGGAGTAGCAATATAAATGTGACCTTTTTCTATGAGAGGTTTCATATAACGAAAGAACAATGTTAAAATCAAAGTAGAAATATGACTTCCATCTATATCCGCATCTGTCATAATAATAATTTTATTGTATCTCAGTTTTTTTACATTGAAAATCTCTTGATCTTCCTCTGTTTCAATAGAAACTCCTAAAGAAGCAAATATATTTTTTATTTCCTCATTTTCAAATATTTTATACTGCATCGCCTTTTCAACATTTAAAATCTTACCTCGCAAAGGTAAAACGGCTTGAAAGTTTCTATCTCGACCTTGTTTAGCTGTTCCTCCAGCAGAATCTCCTTCAACCAAATAAATTTCACAATTTTCTGGATTGTTGAAAGAACAATCTGCTAATTTTCCAGGTAAAATACTGTTATTAATGGGATTCCTTTTTTGTATGAATTCACGAGCTTTTCTAGCCGCTTGACGTGCTTTGGCTGCAAGTATGACTTTATCAATAATTTTTTTTCTGTCGCTAGGGTGTTCTTCTAAATAACTGTTCAACATTTCTCCCACAATTTTATCTACAATCCCCCCCACTTCGTGATTACTTAATTTTGTCTTAGTTTGTCCCTCAAATTGAGGTTCCATAACTCGAACAGATATAATAGCTGTAATTCCTTCTCTAAAATCATCTCCAGTTAACTCCACTTTATCCTTATTAGATAAAATTCCATATCCATCCGTATATTTTTTTAACGTTCTTGTTAATGCTCTTCTAAATCCAGAAAGATGAGTTCCTCCTTCATAAGTATTTATATTGTTAACATAAGAATAAATTTTTTCTTTAAAAGAAGTATTGTACTGCATTGCTACTTCTACAATCGTATTATCTTTTTCTCCTTCTATAAAAATGACATTCTTGGTTAAAGATTCCTGATTTTTATCTAAAATAGTAAGATATTCTTTTAATCCGTTTTTAGAAAAAAAATGTTCTTTGATGTTCTCTCTTTCGTCTTTTAAAAACAAGTAGAGTCCTTTATTTAAAAAAGCTAATTCTTTCAATCGATTGACTATAATTTCATAATTATATGTAATAGTTTGAAAAATAGAAGGATCAACCAGATAATGAATTTTTGTTCCTTGCATATTGGTTTTTCCTAAACATTTTACAGAATAAAGAGCTTTCCCTTTTAAATACTCCTGTTGATAAATTTTTCTATTACGATAAATTGTTACTATAAGTTTTTCAGATAGAGCATTCACACAGGAAATCCCTACTCCGTGTAATCCTCCAGAAACTTTATAAGAATTTTTATCAAATTTTCCCCCTGCACCAATTTTAGTCATAACTACTTCAAGAGCAGATTTTCCTTCTTTTTTATGAATATCTATTGGAATTCCACGACCATTGTCAAGTATGGTAATAAATCCATTTTTGTGAATTGTCACCCATATTTTATTGCAAAAACCTGCTAAGGCTTCATCTACAGAATTATCTATAACTTCGTAAACTAAATGATGTAATCCTCTAATTCCTACGTCTCCAATATACATAGAAGGTCTGAGTCTGATATGCTCTATTCCTTCAAGAGATTGAATACTATCTGCTGTATAATTTTTTGTAGTATTATGTTTACTCATAATCCATTAGAAATTTTTCTTTTTTCCATAAAAATTTATAGTTTTATCTTCGATCAAAGATAGAATAAAAATGTTTTTACGTGAAAATTTGGGAGAAAAAGACTCATTCGAGTATAGATAAAGAAATAGAAAATTTTACTTCAGGTAAAGATTCTAAAATAGATTTACTTTTAGCTCCGCATGATGTAATAGGGACTATAGCTCATATCATTATGTTGAAAAGTATTGGATTATTAAATCAAAAAGATTTAATAATTTTGATTCAGGAGTTGCGTCATATTTATGTTCACGAAATATTAAAGAATAATTTTAAAATGGATGAAGGAATAGAAGATATTCATTCTCAAATAGAGTTTTTATTAACAAATCGTTTAGGAGAAGTAGGAAAAAAAATACATAGTGGTCGATCTAGAAACGATCAAATATTGGTGGACTTGAAACTTTTTGTTCGTACAGAAATCAAAGAAATAGTTTTGATTGCTTATTCTTTTTTTGATTTTTTATTAAAATTAAGTGAACAACATAAAAATACATTAATGCCTGGTTATACTCATTATCAAATAGCTATGCCATCTTCTTTTGGTCTTTGGTTTTCTGCATATGCAGAAAGTTTGATAGATGATTTACTGTTAGTTCACACGGCATATCGTATTGTCAATAAAAACCCTTTAGGATCTGCTGCGGGTTATGGTTCTTCTTTACCTTTAAATCGAAAAATGACAACGGATTTATTGGGATTTGAAAATTTAAATTATAATGTAATATATGCTCAAATGGGACGTGGTAAAATGGAAAGAATCGTTTCAGAATCTATTGCTTCATTAGCAAGAACTTTAAGTAAAATGGCACAAGATATTTGCTTATATTTAAGTCAAAATTTCAATTTCATTAGTTTTCCTGATCATTTGACTACCGGATCTAGCATCATGCCTCACAAAAAAAATCCAGATGTTTTTGAGATGATACGAGCTAAATGTAATAGAATGATTTCATTGCCTAATGAAATTTCTTTGATTTCTTCTAATTTGTGTTCTGGATATCATAGAGATTTTCAAATTATTAAAGAAAGATTTCTTCCTATTTTTGAAGAAATCAAAAAATGTTTTTCTATGTTTCAGTATATGTTGAATCATATCATAGTGAGAAAGGACATTCTTAAGGAAGAGAAGTATAAATACTTGTTTAGTGTAGAGGCAGTTAACAAACTTGTTGTTGAAGAAGGATATTCTTTTAGAGATGCTTATCAAAAAATAGGTTCAGATATACAAAATGGATGTTTCAAACCCTTGACAAATAGTTTTTATTCTCATGAAGGAAGCATAGGGAATTTATGCAACACAAAAATTAGAAATTTGATGCAAAATGTGATAAAAGAATTTGATTTTTATAAACTTGATCAAGTTATAAAACGTTTAATTTATAGCAAAATTCATTTTTAAGGATCCTCTAAGAATCCAATTTTCGTTTAAGTAGAATGGATTTTTGAGAAAACCAATCTTTTATTTTTTGATGATGTCCAGATAAAAGAATTTTTGGGACAGACCATCCTTTATAAAGGACTGGACGAGTATAAACGGGAGGGGCTATTAAGGATTCTTTTTGAAAAGAATCTGTCAGAATGGAATCTTTATTTTGTATAACTCCAGGCAATAATCTAACTACAGATTCTACAACAACAGCAGCTGCTAATTCTCCTCCAGATAAAATGTAGTTTCCAATAGATATTTCTTTGGAAATTAGATTGTCTCTAATTCTTTGATCAATTCCTTTGTAACGTCCACAAAGAATGATTATATTTTTTTTATTAGTTAAAGTTTTCGCATATTTTTGTGAAAATAATTTTCCATCAGGAGTCATAAAAATTTTTTCGTCATAATTTCGTTCTGATAACAATTTTGAAAAACATTGATATACAGGTTCTATTCGGATCACCATTCCAGATCCTCCTCCATAAGGATAATCGTCCACTTTTTTTCGCTTCCCTAAACCATATTTACGTAAATCATGAACATAAATATCAATCAATCCTTTATTGATTGCCCTTTTAATAATAGAATTGGAAAAAGGGCTATGAAGGATTTCAGGAACAACGCTAACAATATCTATACGCATTATTTTTTTTAGTAATATACACTTTGACTAAGAATCTAGGAATGAAACTAATGAAAAAATTCTACCTTTGTGAATAATTTATAAAAATGAATTATACCGTATCTATTGTAGGACGTCCAAATGTAGGAAAATCGACTTTTTTTAATCGTCTTGTAGGAAGAAGAAAAGCTATTGTTCATATTACAAGTGGAGTTACAAGAGATCGAATTTTTGGAAATTCAGAATGGAATGGAGTCAAATTTTCTGTAGTGGACACAGGTGGTTTTAGTTTTGCGACTTCAGAAAATGATGTCCTTGAAAAAGAAATAAAAAATCAAATTTTCATAGCCATTAAAGAAGCTGATGTGATTTTATTTTTAGTAGATATAAAAATGGGAGTATTAGATACAGATAGAGAAATAGCTAAAATCCTCAGAAAATCTCAAAAAATAACTTTATTAGTAGTGAATAAAGTAGATAACGGAATATTATATTCCGATACAGATTTTTTCCATTTAGGATTTGAAAACTGTTACTATATATCAGCGATAAATGGAAGTGGAACAGGAGAATTACTAGATAAATTAGTGGAAATATTCAAAGATAAATTCGTTCAAAAAAAAGAAAAAATCATAAATAAAGAATTCCTTCCTCGTTTTTCTGTGGTAGGACGTCCAAATGTAGGAAAATCGACTTTGATTAACTCTTTTCTAGATAAGAACCATCATATTGTAACTCACATTTCTGGAACAACTAGAGATAGCCTAGATGTTTTCTACAAAAAATGGGGATATGAATGTATTTTAGTTGATACTCCTGGAGTAAGAAAAAAATCAAAAATAAGAGAAAATATTGAATTTTATTCTTCTATAAGAACGGTAAGAACGATAGAATACACTGATGTTTGTCTTTTAATGGTAGACGCGGTTCGTGGATGGGAAAAACAGGATACGAATATTTTTCGATTAGTGAAAACAAATCATAAAGGGATTATAATTCTTGTTAACAAATGGGATTTATTTCATAATAAAAATTTTTCTATACAAAAACATTTTGAATTTTTGATTCGAAAAAAAATATCTCCATTTGAAAATGTTCCCATTCTTTTTATATCTGCTAAAAATAAAAATGGAATACATCATATTATTCCCCTAGCAGATCAAATTTTAAAATCCCGTAAAAATAGATTAAAAACGAATATTTTAAATAAAATTATGTTACCAATTTTGAAAAAAAATCCTCCTCCTTCTAAGAAAAAAAAGAAATTAATAACTATTAAATATTGTACTCAGCTTCCCTCATGCACGCCAATATTTATTTTCTTTTCTAATTTTCCTCAATACATAAAAGAATCTTACAAAAGATTTGTTGAAAATCAAATTCGTTCTCACTTTGATTTTAGAGGGGTTCCCATACAAATTTTCTTTAGAAAAAAATAATTTTTATTTGGAATTTATTATCTACTTGTTTTGATAATACCGTGATAACACATTTAAGAGGAAAGTTAATAGAAAAAAATCAATCTTATTTAATAATAGATTGTCATGGAGTAGGATATCATATTCATATTTCATTATACACCCATTCTTCTTTGTTAGAAGAAGAAGGAAAAGATATATGTATACATACTTATCTTTTTATAAAAGACAATCAACATGTTTTGTATGGTTTTTTTGACAAAATAGAGAGAAAAATATTTTCTTATTTGATATCCGTGAATGGAATAGGTCCAAGTTCTGCTATCATGTTATTATCTTCTCTGACTCCATATGAAATAGAAAAATCTATATCTAAAGAAGATATAAAAGCATTTGACAAAGTTAAAGGAATTGGGACAAAAACAGCTCAAAGAATTATTATTGAATTAAAAGATAAATTTACTAAAGAAATTTTTTATAAAAAAGTAAAAAACGAAAACACACCTTATTCAATCAAAAAAGAAGCTTTAAGTGCTTTGAGCGTACTTGGATTTTCTACTAAAGAATCTAAAAAGATTTTGGATGATATTTTGAATGAACATCCAGAATTTTCTGTAGAAAATCTCATTAAAGAATCTTTGAAAAAATTATGAAATAATGATTTCCGATTTATAAAAAAAACAAACTTGAAAAATAATATACTTTTGCTTTTTTTGTGAATTCAATAATACCTCTTATTATGAAATTTTTTTATACCTCAATTATAGTGGTTCTTTTTTTATTATCCATATTTGATCTAATTGTTGGTTTAATTAATGATGCAGTTAATTTTCTTAATTCTGCTATTGGATCTCAAGTTGCTTCTCGTAGAACTATCATGATTTTTGCTAGTTTAGGGATTTTATTAGGAGCTTTTTTATCTAGCGGAATGATGGAAATAGCAAGAAAAGGAGTTTTTGATCCTTCCTATTTTTATTTTTCAGATATTATTTTTATTTTTTTAGCGGTTATGATATCCGATATTATTTTGCTGGATGTTTTTAACACTTTAGGATTACCCACTTCCACCACAGTATCTATGGTTTTTTGTTTATTAGGTGGAGCTTTCAGTATAGCCATGATTAAAATGAGTTCTCCATTAAATAATGAACCCTTTCATCATCTCACTCTATATATTAAAGCAGAAAAAACATTAACTATTGGAATAGGGATTTTTTTATCTATTATAATTTCTTTTACTTCTGGTGCTTTCATTCATTATTTCATTCGTTCTTTATTTAGTTTTGAATATGAGAGTAAATTAAAATATGCAGGAGTCATATGGACTGCTATTTCATTGAGCAGTATGACTTATTTTCTCATTGTAAGAGGGTTGCACAGCACATTACAAGGAAGGATTCATGAAAATTTAACAGAATTTTCCTTATTCATTCAATATTTCATAAAATGGATCCACCATAATTTTTTTGTTTTTTTGCTCATATTATTTTCAACATGGACGATTGTAGCAAAAATATTTGTTTCTTTGGGATACAATATATTAAAATTTGTCGTATTATACGGAACTTTTTCTTTGGCTATGGCTTTTGCAGGAAATGATTTAGTCAATTTTATCGGAATTCCTATAGCTGGAATACAGTCTTATAATATATGGAAAGAAGCGGGAAGTCCTATTGCTGAAAAATTCAACATGAAAAGTTTATCTGGAAATGTGCAGGTTCCATCTTTATTTTTGATTTTTGCAGGAATGATTATGATATTGACTCTTTGGTTTTCCAAAAAAACAAAGAACATTACTAGCACAGAGATTAATTTAAGTAGACAAAATGAAGGGCCAGAGAAATTTTTATCCAATTCTTTTTCTAGAGGAATTGTCCGATTTTTTTTATGTTTCGGAAATTATTTTTTTAAATTCTTTCCGAAAAGGCTTTTGGTTAAAATAGAAAAAAATTTTAAGCAAAAAAAAACACAAGAAAACGTAGCTTTTGACCTAGTTAGAGCTTCTGCGAATTTAACCATATCTAGTATATTGATATCGATAGCTACGGTTCATAAATTACCATTGTCAACTACTTTTGTTACTTTTATGGTTTCTATGGGGACTTCTTTTTCAGATAGAGCTTGGGATCGAGAAAGTGCTGTTTATAGAGTTTCAGGAGTGTTAAAAGTTATAAGAGGATGGTTTTTAACAGGTTTAATCGCCTTTACAATGGCAGGAATGACAGCTGCTTTTTTATACTTTTTTAAAGCATGGGCTTTATTCTCTCTTATTTTTTTAATTGTATTTGTTTTTTACAAAAGTTATAAAAAATATCATAAAAAAATCAAAGAAGAAAAACCGTTTTTTAATATGATAGTAAATATGACTCTAGACTTAAACAAAACCTTTGATATTCTTAACCCTATACTTGAATATATAGAGGAAATTTATAAAAAAAGTATAGAAGGAATTACTCAAGAAAATTTAAAAACTCTTCAATATAGTAGAAATACTTTTTTAAAAGTAAAAGAAAATTTTATCAGTATACAGAACTCTTTAATTCAAGTCATTCGAAAAACGAAAAACAGTGAACCCATTTCTGGAATTCTTTATTTGCATATATACAACAAAACTCAAGAGATTATTGAATCTTCAGAAATTATTACTAATCACACATTATTTCATGTGATCAATAGCCATAAACCTTTAAAATATCAACAGAAAAAAAATTTGTTAATACTTGAAAATCTAATGATTGAACATTTTCACATCATAAAAAAAATAACAATAGATAGAAATTGTAAACAAATCCAATTTCCTTGTACAATCCAAAATCAAATCCTAAAAAAAATAGAAGAACAAATGAATCAACAGGTACTGGGAATTATTTATAAGAAATATGGAACAAAAAACACTTTATTGATGTTGGATCTTCTTTTACAATCAAAAAAAATAACAGAAAGCATAGAAGATATTATACAATTGTATCACAATGTATTATCCAAAAAAAAAGACGCGTCTTTTCTAGCTTTCTAAGAGTCAAATGGTCATTATGTTGCACCCTCTTAGATCTGAAAAATCCATTCTTCCTAATACTTCGAATTCATAGTCATTTATTTTTTTTCCTAAATCTTCAGTAGAAATAAAAGGACAAGATAAGTAATTCGATAAATCTATAATATCAATTCCTCCTATCTTATTGTTATCTATATGAATCATAGGGTCTTCTGGATCTCTTATATATATTTTCATCCAAGGAGGACATCGAAATACACCGTTTTTTTTTGCATAGGCTTGAGAAAGCAATTCTGTCATACCATATTCCGAGTGAATTTCCTTTACACAAAAAAATTTTTTCAATAAATTGTGTAATTCTTCTCTAATTATTTCTTTTCTTTTTCCCTTCATTCCTCCTGTTTCCATAACAATCACGTTTTCTTGATTCCCATTTTTTCCCACATATTCTATGAAATCTAATAAAGAAAAACTAAGTCCAAAAATGAAAATATTTTTTTGATCAGGAATAATAAGATTTTTATTATAGTCATAAATAAAATGACTTCCATTTTGAATGGTTTTTTGTATAAAATATTTTACCATGTAAATTAAAGAAGAATCCTTTCTATCAAGAGGAAAAAATCCTAAAAATTTGAATTTTTCTATTGGTCCATAAAAGAATTCAAATCCTTTTCTAATACTGTTCATATAAACACTTAAATCTGCTACATAATGTTTACTTTTTATTCCTGTAGTTCCACTACTAGTGAAAATGATATCTGGAATGCTAGTTTTACTACTCCAAATACAATGTGTTTTGAAAAAAGAAATAGGTAAAAAAGGAATTTTAGAAATATTTTTTATTTTCATTGGATCAATCTTCAATAATTGAAGATAGTTTCTATAAATTTTGTTATTTGCAATTTGATAATGAAATATATCCAATGCTAAATTTTCAAATTCTTTTTTAGATAATATCGAAAAAATCTTCTTTTTAAAGCTCATTTTAAAATTTTAAAAAAAAATATAATTCTTTCAATTTGTTAAATAAATATCCTTTTCTAGAGAAAAAAAATTGAAATTCTTTTTCAAAGGAATTTTTAAAAAAACTATAAGGAATTATATTGATTTTTTGATTTGCTTCTTTTAGAAAAAAAAGACATATTGAAATACAAAAAAAATATTTCGTCATGCCTAATATTCCACCAAAAAATCTGTCTACAGGTTTCATCCATGCAATCATCATAATAAATTCTATTAATTTTTTAGACCAAAAAGCTAAAAAAATTATAGAAATAAAAAAAACAATTAAAGAAGAAACTAGAAAAAGATAGGATTCTTTGCTTACTACATTGATTTTTTGAATTAAGTCAAATACAAAGTTTCCTTTGTAAATAAGGATTAAAAATATCATGAATCCAAAAAATTGAGAAATTAAACCTTTTTGATATCCATGATATCCTCCATATAAAACTAGAATGATAATAATTATATCTAATACTAACATAAATGGAAAAAAAATTTCTGCAACAATTTCATATCAATTGGAATAAAGTCATGTTATACATACGAAATCATTTTTCCATAGAAGGAAAAATTGATATCATTGGAATTATTTACTTAATAGGAATTCAAGAACTAGGCAAAGGTAAAAATAGATTTTTAAATAAAGAAGATAAAATCAATATTCTACATATTGCAATATGTAGAATACTAGAACCTTTTGGTTATTATTCGTTCCTTGGAAGAGATAAGGAAGGATGGCCTCATTATATATTGAAAACAAAGATTCCTTTTAATCAGGAAGAACAATTGTTTTTAATTCAAAAAGCTATCATTCGTTATATGAGTGAAGAAAATATTATAGAATAAATATGGATCAAAAAATAGATCAAATAAAAAAAGAAATCAAATGTTTTCATATTAAAACATATAATGATTTAGAAACATTTAGAATTAAATTTTTAGGAAAAAAAAGAGGAATTCTAACAATATTATTCAAAGAATTAAAAAAAATATCCATTCATAAAAGAAAAATTTATGGAAAAATTATTAATGAATTAAAAAAAGAAGTTCAAAAAAAAATTTTTTACTACAAATCCAAAAATGACAATGAAAAAATACTTAAGTACGATCCGACTCTTCCTGGAAAATCTATAGAAATAGGATCCATTCATCCCCTATCTATGATCAAAAATAGAATCATAGATATTTTTCTAAAAATTGGATTTTCTTATGTAGACGGTCCTGAAATAGAAGATGATTGGCACAATTTTACGGCTTTAAATATTCCAATCTTTCATCCATCTAGAGATATGCAAGACACATTTTTTTTATGTCAAAGTCCAGATATTTTGTTGCGGACACATACTTCATCTATACAAATACGATACATGAAAAAACATCGTCCGCCTTTTCGTGTTTTATCTATAGGAAAAGTATATAGAAATGAAACTATTTCATCACGTTCAAATTTCATGTTTCATCAAGCAGAAGGGTTTTATATAGATAAAAAAGTTTCCTTCTCTGATTTAAAACAAACGATTCATTATTTAATAACTTCTCTTTTTGGAAAAGAAAAAATCAGATTTCGTCCTTCTTATTTTCCATTTACAGAACCTAGTGCTGAAGTAGATATATATTGTAATAGAGAATGGTTAGAAATTATGGGCTGTGGAATGATAGACCCCGAAGTTTTGAAAAATGTAGATATTGATCCAGAAATTTATTCTGGATTTGCTTTTGGAGTGGGAATAGAACGTTTAGCTTTAATGATTTATCAGATGAAAGATATTAGAATTTATTTTGATAATGATATTCGTTTTTTAAGACAATTTAAAAATGAATTTTAGATTGAGATTTTCTTTGTCGAAAAACTTCATATAAAATCACTCCACAAGCTACAGACACATTTAAAGATGAAATTCCTTTTATTGCTGGTATTTTTGCTTTTTCGCAGGAAATTTCTAAATATTTGGGAGAAATTCCTTTTTCCTCATTTCCTAATATTAAAGCTGTTGGCCCTGAAAAATCAATATTGTACCAATATATATTGGATTTTTCCGTAGCAGAAACAATTTTTAATCCAGAGTTCATTAAAAACTCTATAGTATTTTTTATATTTTTTTCTTGACATATTGGAACTTTAAACAAGGCCCCTGAAGAAGTTTTTATTGAATCAGATCCAATCATTGCTGTGTATTTCTTTGGAATAATAATAGCGTCTGCTCCTACGCATGCAGAAGTACGTATTATAGATCCAAAATTTCTTACATCTGTAATCCGATCTAAAATAACCAAAAGTGGATTTTTTCCTTTTTCATAAAACACAGGAAGCAAATCTTTGATTTGATAAGTTTCTATAGGAGAAAGAATAGCAAAAACTCCTTGATGATTTTTATTTTTTAATTGATAAAATTTTTGTTTTGGAACGGTTTGAATTGGTATATTTTCTTTTTTGGAAAGACTTATTAATTCTTTGTAAGCATTTGATATTTTTCGAAATCCTCTTTGAAAAAAAAGCTTACTAATAGTTTTTTTAGATCGAATAGCTTCTATCAATGGACGTATTCCATAAACAATTTCTAATTTACTCATAGTCAAGGATTATAATTTAATTTTTTTTATCAAAAATTCTAAAAATAGATTTACTTAATAAATTTTTGATAAAAAATCGTGAAATATTTCTACAGAAAAAAAAGATAAAAAGAAAAAGAAAAAAATATAAAATAGTTAAAAATCCAAATCCGATAACATAATTGCCGAAATAGAAGGAAAGAAAAAAACATAAAGAAAGACTTCCTAAAAAAAAAATAATAATACAAAATATCAACAAAAAAAAATTAAAAAAAATCTCTGTCATGATGGAAATCAATACTTGAATAACTTCATTTTTTAAAATACACCATTTTTTATGTAGAAAATTTCTAATAAAAATGAACATAAAAAAATAAAAAACTTATTAAGTCCCCAATTCATCTTCTACTTGATCTATTTTTCTTTATCCATTTTATTTTTTTCCACCTTGCTTCAACATCGGATTTGATCCGATATACTTTTTGACCAATTTTTTTACTAATTTTCTGCAGATTTTCTCTTAATTCTTCTGTTTTCTTTCCTAGTATATTTTTTATTTTTTCTTCTTTTCTTGGAGATAACAGAATTCCCATTATTAAACCTGCCATGGTTCCTAGAATAACTCCCCAAAAAAAACTTCCTCCTCTTTTCATAAAGAATAACAATTTTATATTTTTACGGATAAATTTACGCACAAAATTGTATTTGTGTATTTATGAAATATTTTTCACATGTTAATTAAAAAAAATTTTTCTCTCAAAAAATTTAATACATTTGGAATAAATGTTTATGCTCGTTATTTTGTAGAAGTGAAAAGTATAGAAGAAATTCAAAAAATTTTTGATATATATCCATCCATTCCAAAACTTTTTTTGGGAAATGGAAGTAATATTCTTTTTTTAAAAAATTATTATCCAGGATTAGTCATGAAAATGGGGGTTCAAGGAAAAAAAGTGATTCAGGAAAATGATTCTAAAGTGATTGTTCAAGCTTTTGCTGGAGAAAATTGGAATGAATTTGTAAAATGGACCATAAAAAAAGGATTTAGCGGTTTAGAAAATTTATCATTTATTCCTGGTACAGTTGGAGCTGCTCCCATTCAAAATATTGGAGCATATGGAACAGAAATCAAAGATTCTTTATTCAAAGTTCAAACGTATAAAACTGATAATCAAAAAATAATAGAATTTACACGTGAAGAATGTCAACTCAAATATCGTTCTTCATTTTTCAAAAATCCTCATTACAGAAATAAATTTCTAATTTTATCTGTTTTTTTCTTTAAGAAAAAATATAAAAAATTGAATACATCCTATGTGGAAATTCAAAAAGAATTAGAAAATATGAATATTAAAGAACCTACTATTAACGATTTAAGTAAAGCAATTTTTAATATTAGACATCGTAAACTTCCAAATCCCAAAAAAATTGGAAATGCTGGTAGTTTTTTTTTGAATCCTATAGTGGGTATTTTGGATTTTCAAAAACTAAAATCTAAATATCCCGCTATTATTGGTTATGATATTTCTAATGATAAAGTCAAATTATCTGCTAGCTCATTAATTGAAAGCACAGGATGGAAAGGAAAAAAAATTGGAAATGTAGGAGTATATGAGAGACAACCTATAATTTTAGTCAACTATGGAAAAGCTAGTGGAATGGATATATATTCTTTTTCAGAAAAAATAACAAAAGACATCAAAAAAAAATTGAACATTCTTTTATCAAGAGAAGTAAATATCATACGATAAGTCAAAAATGAATCAAAAAAAATCCATAAAACAATTTGATCTTAATTCTTCCCTTTTTAAAGGGGGGTTGGGGAGTTCCGTCCCGTGTAATTTGATAAAAATTTGAATTTATGTCAATGACTATGACTTTAGAAAAATCAAAACAATACATACAAAACAAAATCAAAGAAAAACCTGATTTTGGAATTTTATTATTAGGAAGTCAGTTTGATAAACTAATAGAGGAGATTCAAAATCCTATATGCATTTCTTATGAAGAAATTCCCCTTTTTTCGAAAAAAAAATTATATGGAAAATTTTTATTTGGTCAAATAGAAGGGAAAAATGTGGTTTTTTTAATAGAACCTTTTTCTGAAGAAAATAGGACAAACTATTTTACTATTGTTTTGTGTAAACATATAGGAATCGATAAATTAATATTGATTAATATTTCTGGAGGAGTGAACCCCAATTATAAAATGGGAGATGTAATGTTGGTTAAAGATCATATCAATTTTTTTCCAGAAAGCCCTAATATAAATGATTTGATAAAAAATCGATTTTTTGAAATCACAGAACCATATGATCAAAAAATGTTAGAAATTGCAGAAAATATAGCCATGAATCATAATATAATTATCCAAAAAGGAGTTTATGTAGCTTTTCCCTATTCTAATTATAAAACCTATGCAGAATATGCTATGATAAGATCTATGGGGGGAGATAGTGTTGGAATGAATATAGTAACAGATGTCATTACTGCTAGATGTATGAATCTACGAGTATTTGCCATATCCATTATTGTGATGGGGATGGGTTTATCTGAACCTAAGATTCAAAAGAATGCAGATTCTAGAAATACATTTTTTCAAGAAACGGAAAAATCTATATCTCTTCTAATATTAATAGTCAAAGAATTTATAAAACTTTGTTTCTAATTAGATTCGAATAGAGAAGAGAGTTCTATAATTGATTTATAATATTTCTTGTAATTTTTAGAAAAATATTTTTAATTTTATCGTTTTTTAAAACCCCAGGAATTCCCAAATCTGAATATTTTCGTATTTCCTGTAACATAGGAATTTCTCCAAGGAAAAAAAGATTCATTTTTTTGGAAAAATTTTTGACTCCATTTTTTCCAAAAAAATAACATTTTTCTTTACTTTCTTTTGTAAGAACATAAGACATATTTTCTATAATTCCAAGAATTGGAACAGAAATAGATTGAATACGAAACATTCCTACTGACCTGTTTACATCCGATAACGCTATTTTTTGAGATGTACTAACTATAACAATTCCTTTTAATGAAATCTCTTGCAAAAGAGATAAATGTATATCCCCTGTTCCTGGTGGTAAATCTACAATTAAAAAATCTAACTTTCCCCAATCCGTTTCATGAATAAATTGTCTCAAAACTTTAGTGACCATAGGCCCTCTCCAAACAATAGCTTGTCCATATTTGGAAAAAAAACCTATAGATAGAATTTTTACTCCATAACTCATAATAGGATTCATCATACCATTTTTATGTATTTTTGTATGGATATCTACTTCTTCTAGATTAAACATTAATGGAATAGAAGGTCCATATATATCCGCATCCAATAATCCAACATGAAAACCCATTTTTACTAAAGATACAGCTATATTAGTTGCTATTGTAGATTTTCCAACTCCTCCCTTTCCAGAAGCTACAGCTATTATGTTTTTTATTACAGGTTTGATTTTAGGATCTGATTTCATTTCTATTTTTATACATATTGGATCTGATATATTTTGATTTTTTATAGAATGGGTTATATCTTTTATTAGTTTATTTTTGAAATGCATAGCGGGATTAGATAAACTCAAATAGATTACTATTTTATGACTCAATAAATCTATCTTTTTTACAAAACCAGATTCAATAATATTTTTCTGATTATCAATAATAAAAACATTTTCTAATGCTTTTTCAATTTTTTTTTTCATACATTTTTTTGATAGGATTCACAATAGTACAAAAAAAAATGGCTAGATTTAAAAAAAAATACTAAAAATCGTATGGATTTTTATCCCTATAAATTTTATAACCTTCATACAAAGATTATAGTTTTTAGATGGGTTAGATGGGAACATTTTTTAGAAAACATGTTTCTAGAAAAGCGAATTCTTTCCGATAAAGAAAAAATGTTTTTTTTATCTTTATCGGAAAAACGAAAAAGAGAATTTTTAGGAATTCGTTATGCTCTGAGATATATAGGCATGAAAATGAATATTTTTTATAATGAAAAAAGAAAACCTTTTCTTTTTTCTGAAGGAAAATATATTTCCTTAAGTCATTCTTTTGAAAAAATTGCCATAGCTATAAGTTCTTACCATATAGGAATAGATATAGAAAAATTACGACATAAAATAGTTAAAATAAAGAAAAAATTTCTTAGAGAAGATGAATCTATTTTTATTAATCCAAATTATGAAGAGGATTATCTGCATATCATATGGGGAATTAAAGAAAGTTTGTACAAATTAGAAGGTGGTATTTTTTATAGTTTTTTAGATCATTATAAAGTTTCTCCTTTTTGCCTTAAAAAAGATTCTTGCATATCATGCTGGATTATAAAAAAAACCTATAGTAAGAAATATTCTGCTTTTTATCGAAAAATAGAAGAACATTACTTAGTTTATATTATAGATAAATGAATCTAATGAATGATTGGATTGATATCCTTTTATCCCCCTATTCTAATAGCAATATTTCTCATATAATTTTAGAATTTACAGCTGTAGTATTTACAGTATTTAGTGTTTTTTTTGCTCAAAATAATAATATATGGGTATATCCAATAGGAATAGTAAGTACTATAATATATAGTTATTTAACTTTTGTTACTTCTCTTTACGGTGATTTTATTATTAATTTGTATTACACGGTGATGAGTTTTTATGGATGGTATGTCTGGCTACATAAAAAAGATAAAAAAAACAAAGAAATTCCTATCACTTTTTGCAATCAAAAAGATTATTTAAACACGGCTATTTTGTTTTTATTTACCTGTATTTGCAGTATAATGGTTTATCATTTTCATGGAAAACTTAAATCCCATTCTGATTGGATGGATGTATTGACAACAGGGATTTATTTTTCTGGTATGTATCAAATGGCTATGAAAAAAGTAGAAAACTGGATATTTTGGATGATTGGAAACGGAATTTCCGTTCCTCTTTATTTTTTGAAAGGTTTTGTATTGACAGGAATTTTATTTATCATTCTTGTTTTATTGGCTATAGGAGGGTTTTTTATTTGGAAAAAAAAAGCACTTCAAATTTTATAATGATTTTAATTGATCTACAACATCATTGATATGATCGTATTCTTTTTCTGTTCTTTCTTTAAGATTTTTTACTCTTATTTTATTTCTTTGAATTTCATTTTTTCCTATACTAATAGTAAATGGAATATTATTCTCATTAGCATATCTAAATTGTTTCCCGATTTGAACAGCATGAGGATATAACTGAGTGGAAATTCCTTTTTTTCTCAAAAATTTTATCATTTTATACGCATACAAAACCTCTTCATCTCCAAAATTAATAAACAAAACTTTTGAAGGATAATTAGAAATAGTTTGTAACAAATTTTCTTTTTCCATAGCTAAATAAATTCTATCTAAACCTAAAGAAATTCCTACTCCAGAAATATTTTTCATTCCAAATAAATTAGCTAATTGATCATACCTTCCTCCTCCACCAATAGAAATCGAATTTGAAGAACTATTATTATGAAATGGTACAATTTCTAATATTGTACCTGTATAATAATTCATTCCTCTGGCTAAAGAAATATTCCATTCCAATTTTGTGTTTTGTAAAGAAATACTTTTTATATTTTGATAAATAAAACTAAGATCTTTGATTCCCTTTTTTCCTTTTTTAGAATATTGAAAAGCTACAGTTAAATATTTTTCTTTTTTATAAAAATTTTCTTTCATATCGAAAAAAAATGCTATTTTCTCAAATGATTGAGACGAAATCCCTTTCCCCAGCATTTCTTTTTTAACTAAATCTCGTCCAATTTTATCCCATTTATCTAAAGATGTAGTAAAATCTTTCCATAAATTATTTTTTATACCAGAAATTTCAACTAATCCTCCTAATATATCTCTATGATTAATATAGATGATGATAGGAAAATTCAGTTTGGTAAAAATTTCGTCACAAAGTTGAATTAATTCTATTTCTTTCCATAAAGACCAAGAATATGAAATAATATCTGCATCACATTGATAAAATTCTCTAAATCTACCTTTTTGAGGTTTATCAGCACGCCATACAGGTTGAATTTGATATCTTTTAAAAGGAAAAACTATTTCATTTTTATGCATTCCCACATAACGAACAAAAGGAACCGTTAAATCATATCTAAGAGCTTTATTAGATATATGTTCAGTTAAAAATTTTGTAACATCAACTGTTTTTTCCTTATTATTAATTCTTCTAAAAACATCTGAAATTCTTTTTTTTAAAACATGACCTGAATGAAGTAATTTAAACATCAAATAATCTCCTTCTTTTCCATATTTTCCAATCAGAGTAGAAATCTTTTCAAAAGAAGGGGTTTCAATCGGAAAAAAACCAAAAAGCTCAAATTTTTCTCTAATAGTTTGAATTAAATAATTTCGTTTCCTCATCTCTATTGATGAGAAATCCCTGGTCCCTTTGGGAATATTAGGTGACTCCATAATCAATAATCAATATTAAAAGTCATTGAATTTTTTCATTTTGATTATTTTCTTTTCTACGAGTATGAGTATGTTTTTTTAATATTTTTTCATTGTATGAAATAGGAAGATCAAAATTATCTTCTAACATCATATATTTTTTATGTTGTTTTGTTTCTACAAAATTTGAATTAATAGCTTGATCAAAAATGCTTTTTTTTTGATTGGATGAAAAATTTTCTTTCTTATAAGAAAGTTTTTCTGAATGATTGGAATAGGTTTTTGAGGCTTTTGTAGAACAAGGATCTATTCGTTTAGAATAAGAATGAACTTCTTCTATTTTTGTTAATTTTTGTTCATAAGGCTCTTCTAATCTATGAAAAATTTTTTTTTCTTCGTGATCAATGACTCTCTGAATTTCAGTAGGAAATCCTGTAGCTACTATAGTTACCGAAATACTTTCTTCCAAACTTTCGTCCTCTCCTATTCCCATAATAATGTTAGCATTGTTTCCTGCTTCGGCTTGTATATAATCACTGATAATTCCAATTTCATCTATAGTAATTTCTATTCTTCCTGAAACAATAAGCAGAAGAACATTTTTAGCTCCCGTAATTTTATTATCATTCAATAATGGAGAATCCAAAGCTTGTACTACAGCTTCTTTGGCTCTGTTTTCCCCAACAGAAATAGCAGAACCCATAACAGCTGTTCCACTTTCTTTCAGAACAGTTCTAGTATCTCTTAAATCTATATTTTGTTTATAATGATGAGTGATTACTTCTGCAATTCCTTTAGCTGCAGTAGTTAAAACTTCATCTGCTTTTGCAAATCCCGCTTTGAATCCTAGATTTCCATATAATTCTCTCAATTTATCATTATTAATTACAATGAGAGAATCCACATTTTTTCTTAATGCTTCTATTCCTTTTTGAGCTTGTTGTAATCTCATTTTTCCTTCAAAATGAAATGGAATTGTAACAATTCCTACAGTGAGGATTCCCTTTTCTTTAGAAATTCCTGCAATAATTGGAGCAGCGCCTGTTCCTGTTCCACCACCCATTCCTGCTGTAATAAATGTCATCTTAGTATTAGAATCTAGAACACTTTTTATTTCTTCCAGACTTTCTAAAGCAGCCTTTTCTCCTACTTCTGGATCTGCTCCAGCGCCTAGACCTTCTGTAATAGAAGCTCCTAATTGAATTTTTACAGGAACTGGGTTATTATTTAAGGCTTGCGCATCCGTATTACATGCTATAAAATCTACACCAGTAATTCCTTGTTCAAACATGTGACTTAAAGCATTACTTCCTCCACCTCCTACTCCAATTACTTTGATTGCAGCTGAACGATTTTTAGAAAATCCAAATTGAACGTTCTCTTTTTTTTGTTGTATAAAATCTTCTTTTTGCATTTCATTGTTTATTATTCTGTGTCATTCAATATTTGACGAAATTTATCTGCCCAAGTTTCAAGAAAAGATTTTGATTTTTTTTTATTTTTTTTCTTTGAATGATCCGAATTTTCTTCAGAATTTAATTTCTGGTTTTTATTATAAAATTTCGTAGAAATAAACTCGTAAGTATGATTTTCATCATGTATATGCCCCTTTCCCATATCTGTTGTACAAAGATATTTTTTTTTATCATCAAGTCCTTTAATGACTAACCCTATAGATGTAGCATATTCTGGATTACTTATAAGACCGTTTTCTCCTCCTGCAATATGTTCATTAGAATAACCTATACGTACATCCATTCCAGTAATATATTCTGTTAAAGGACGAATATGTTTTAATTGAGAACCTCCTCCTGTCATCACTAATCCTGCAATCAGTCTTTTTTTTTGTTCTTCATTTCCATAATTTTTGATTTCCACATTCACTTGTTCCAAAATTTCACATACTCGTTTATGGATAATTTGGGAAAGATATTTTAAAGAAATTTCTTTAGGATCACGCCCTCTTAATCCAGGAATACAAACAATTTCTGTATCTTTATTTTCTCCAGGCCATGCAGATCCAAATTTTATTTTTAATAATTCTGCTTGCCGTTCAATAATCAAACAATCTGTTTTAATATTTTCAGTGAGAACGTTTCCACCGAAAGGAATGACAGCCGTGTGACGAATAATGTTATCTTTAAATATAGCAATATCAGTGGTTCCTCCTCCTATATCCACTAAAGCAACACCTGCTTCTCTTTCTTCGGTACTTAATACAGCCTCTGCAGAGGCTAAAGGTTCTAAAGTCATTCCAGCTAAATTCAATCCGGCTGCTTTGACACATCTTCCAATATTACGAATAGAAGAGATTTGTCCTACCACTACATGAAAATTTGCTTCTAAACGACTTCCATACATCCCAATGGGTTCTCCGATTTCTGCTTGACTATCCACTTTATATTCTTGTGGAAGGACATGAATGATTTCTTCTCCTGGAAGCATCACCAATTTATGAACTTGATCTATTAATTTTTGTATATCTTTTTGATTGATTACATTTTCAAAATCTAATCTAGTAATATAATCATTATGTTGTAGACTTCTAATATGTTGTCCTGCTATTCCAACAATAACTTCTTTTATTTTTAAACCAGAACTATGTTCTGCTTCAGATACGGCTTCACGAATAGCTTCAATTGTTTGAGTTATATTGTTTACAACTCCTCTATGCACACCTATACTTTTAGATCTCCCTATGCCTAAGATCTCAATTTTATTATATTCATTTCTCCTTCCTACCATAGCTACAATCTTTGTGGTCCCCACATCAAGACCTATAGCTATATCTTGATATTCCATAGACTTATCTTTTTTTTGCGACTACTTGGTCTTTATATTGCAAATCAATACTTTTATATTGATTAATATCTATTTTATTTAGGTACTGCTTATAAAATGCTTTTAATTTATTCAATTTATTTTTAAAATTCTTGATATTTCCTAATATAATATGATGATTTCCTATTTTTGGAATTAAAATAAATAAGTTATGATCATTTTTTTTGATGCTAATAATTTGATTTTTGAGTAGTTCATCAGAGTTTATAAATTGGACCAAGTCCGCTAAATATTTATTTTCTTTTTTTGAAAAAATCCCTTTTGCTAAAATAACTTTTGACGAATAAAAAGGAGAAAGTTCTAAATTTTCTGCATCTTTGGTCAGATAATATTCTTGATTTCCATTTTTTATTCTTAAAATGGGTTCCTTCTGCCAAACTTGAATATTCAGGGTTCCATCTACACTCAGAAACACTTCAGATCTTTTTATAAAAGGATAATTATTTAATTTTTTTCCATTATCAATATACATAATTGACCGATTTTTTTTTTCAATTTTTTCTACTTTAGAAAATAGAATATTTTTAATGATTTCTTCATTTACAAAATGATCTTTGGATAAGGGATCAATAACGATATTGAATTGTTTGAAATTTCTGTTTTTATGTATTTTTTGAGAAAAATAAAAAAGCGATACCATACAAATTATATATAATAATAAAATCAGGATAAAGAATTTATTTTTCATTTATCCATATCGTTTATACAACCATTTTTTTATAGGAATGATTAAGGTATCTATATCCCCAGCACCTATTGTTAGAATAATATCAAAATGTTTTTCTTTGATTTTTTCTAAAACTTTGGATAAAGTAGATATTTCTTTATTTTTAGAACTCATTTTTATTTTTTCTAATAAATTATTGGAATTAATTCCTTTCATGGGAAGTTCTCTAGCTGGATAAATGTCTAATAATATTAAAATGTCAAGATGTTCTAAACTTTTTGCAAAAGATTCTTCAAAAAATTTAGTTCGACTAAACAAATGAGGTTGAAAAATACCCAATATTTTTTTATTTGGAAAACACTCTTTAACAGTATGAATCAAAGCATTTATTTCTGTAGGATGATGTGCATAATCATCTATATATATTTTTTTTTTAGATAGATAATGTATGGAATATCTTCTTTTGATTCCTTGAAATAAAAACAAAGCTTTTCTTACTTTTTCTTGATTAATTTTTAGATAATCAGATATAGACAATGCTGCTGTTACGTTTTTTAAATTGTGTATTCCTGGAATAGGTAAAGGCAAAGATTTCCATGTTTCTGTAGGAGTATGAAAATCAAAATACCATTCATTTCCTTTTATAGAAAGATGATTTGAATAATAACTTTCTTTTTTTATCACTGAATAATATATAGCGTTTTTTAATGGAAAAGACTCTTCTTTACAAAGAAAAATTTTTTTATATGGTTTTTTGATTCTGTTTAAAAAAGCTATATAAGCCTTTTTTAAAGTTTCTTTTTTTGGATAAGTATCCACATGATCCTGATCGAAAGACGTCACACATGCAATATTAGGAGATAAATATAAAAAAGAACGATCAAATTCGTCTGCTTCAACCAAAAAAATTTTGGTTCCATTCAATATGATATTAGATTTATAATTTTCAGATATTCCTCCTAAAAAAGCCGTTACAGAAATTCCTGCACTATATAAAATATGTCCTAGCAAGGTACAAGTCGTTGTTTTTCCATGTGTTCCTCCTATGGCTATACAAATTTGATTTTCTGTAATCAAGGACAATACTTGAGAACGTTTTTTAATATTTTTCCCATATTTTCTTAAATAGATCCATTGTTTATGATGATTTTGAATTGCTGGAGTATACACAATCAAACATTTTTGAGACAATACCCATTTAGGTAACATTTCTATACAATCATAATAATTGATGGATATTCCCTCTTTTTCTAATTGTTGAGTCAAACTAGTTCTAATTCTATCATGACCACAAACTGTTTTTCCCATAAAATGAAAATATCTAGCAAGGGAACTCATCCCCATTCCTCCTATTCCTAGAAAATAAAAAAAATCAACTTGGTTTAAGTTCATAAAATAATTTGTAAAATCTCATTGACAATATCATTTGTAGCTCTAGGTTTTCCTAATTGCAGAATATTTTGACTCATTTTTTTTTTCATTCTGGAATCATTAACTAATTGTATAGTTGAATCCACTAATCTTTGCTCTATCTCTTCATTTTTAATAATTAAAGCCGCCTCTTTTTCTTCTAATATTCTAGCATTTTTATTTTGATGATCATCGGAAGACCAAGGGAAAGGAATTAATATGTATGGTTTTCCTATTAAACATATTTCTGATATAGTTAAAGCTCCAGCTCTAGACACGATGATATCTGCAGCAGCATAACATATCGGGATGTTTTCAATAAAATCCATTAAAATAAAATTTGAATGATGAGACATTTTATTTTTTTTCATTCTATGAATATCTAATTTACCAACTTGCCAAATAAGTTGCATATCTAATTCTATTAGCTTTTTTAAACCTTTTATCCAAGCATTATTCATACTATTGGAACCTTGGCTTCCCCCTATAGATAAAATAATAGGTCTTTCCACCTTTAATCCTAAGTGAATACAAGCTTTTTTTTTACTAGGTAATTGGAACATTTCAGATCTAACTGGATTTCCAGTTATTATGGTTTTTTCTTTTGGAAAATATTTCTTTGCTTGCTCATAAGCAACACATACTTTATGTGCATAACGAGAAAATATTCTATTAGTTAATCCAGGAAAAGAATTTTGTTCTTGAATGAGAATAGGGATTTTATTTTTTTTGGCTGCATATAAAGTAGGAAAACTTACAAATCCTCCTGTTCCAATAACTATGTCTGGAGAAAATTTTTTGATAATTTTATTTACCAAGAAAAAACTATATATCAATTGTATAGATAAAATGAAGCCTTCTATAGAAAAAAATTTATCTTTTCCTCCTGAAATACAAATTCCTTCTATAGAATATCCAAACTTAGGAATTTCTTTCATTTCCATATGCTTTTTAGATCCAATAAATAAAATATTGGTTCCTGGAATTTTTTTTTTCAGTTCGTCTGCAATAGCTATTCCCGGATATATATGTCCACCAGTCCCTCCACTTCCAATAATTATTCTAGGTGAAATATTATTGTTCATGATGAATTATAATTATTATAATTTGTTTTATTTACTAAATTATTAGTATGAGTTGAATCCTCATATATGATTCTACTAACACTTAATATGATCCCAAAACTAAAAAAAGTAACCCACATGGAAGTTCCTCCAGCACTAATTAATGGTAAAGTTTGTCCTGTTACTGGAAATAAACCAACAGCTATTCCCATATTGATGAGTGCTTGATTAATAATAGGAAAACCAACAGCTAATACCAACAAAGAGCAAAAATAATTTTTTACCTTCGTAGCTATTACCATAATTCTAAGCAAAATTAGAAGATAAATAAATAAAAGGATTATTCCTCCAACAGATCCATATTCTTCTATTATAATAGCATAAATGAAATCAGAAGAAGATTGTGGAAGAAAAGCTTTTAAAACACTTTTACCAGGTCCACGACCAAATTTCTTTCCTAAAACAATAGCTGTTTTAGATTGTTTCATTTGATAACTTTCTTCAGATTCATGATCCAAAAATTTTTCTATACGACTTTTCCATGTATAAACCCTATTCATAGGATTTTTATCTCCCCATTTTATGACAGAGTAAATATAGATTCCTGCAAATAGAATCCCCATCAATAAAACTCCCATAACACCTGTTAATGGATATCCTCCTATAAAAAGCAAAATTAAAACGGAAATAAAAACAATAACTGCAGTAGAACCATTAGCGGGGAAAATCAGTCCAATAATAAAAAACATAGGAAACAATAAGGAAAAAAAAGAGTTGATAAAATTGATACGTTCTGTCTTTTTTTTAGCCAAATATCTAGCACAATAAATAAAAAGAACTAATCCAGCAATACTGGAAGTTTGAAAAGATATATTAATAATGGGAATATGTAACCACCGAGAAGCATTGACTCCATCCAATTCTTTTTCTTGACTAATAGTAAAAACTAATAAAATGAACACTACAGGCATAGAAAATATAGACATACGGTAAAAATATTTATAGTCTATAAATTGAGTGAAAAAAAGAATGCAAAATCCAACTAAGAGAAAAAGAGCATGTTTGAACAAATAACTAAAAACTGTATTTGTTCCTCCATATGTAGTGACTAAATTTGTACTAGCGGAATATACTGGTAAAAAAGAAAATATAGCTAATAAAGAGATAAAGGCCCATAAATATCTATCTCCTTTCAGATAACTGTTGAAAAAATCTCTATTTTTCTCATATTCTTTCATAAAAAAGTTTTTTGACTTCTTTTTTAAATTGATTTCCTCTTTCCTTATAATCTTTAAAAAGATCAAAACTAGAACAAGCAGGAGATAACAAAATATTATCTCCATGAGAAGACAATATGTAAGCCATATAAACAGCTTTTTGAATACTTTTTGTTTCCAAAATAATATCAATAATATCTTTAAAAAAATTATAAATTTTTTCATTATTTATTCCCAAACAAATTATAGCTTTCACTTTTTTTTGAACCAAGGGAATTAATTCTATATAATTGTTTCCTTTATCTTTTCCTCCAGCTATCCATATAATAGGTCCATTCATACTTTTGAATGCAGAAAACACGGCATGAACATTCGTGGCTTTAGAATCGTTAATGAATTGAACTCCATTTATACTGAGTATTTTTTCCATACGATGTTCTATAGGTTTTAATTTTAATATTGTAGAAACTATTGATTTTTTTTTGACGTTGAATATTTCGGAGATCATTAATGAAGCCATAATATTATATAGATTATGATCTCCTATTAAAGGAATATCTTTCACATTAAAAAAACATATTTCCTGATTTTTTTGATTTCGAATAAATATTTTGTTATTTTTTATGTAAGCACCAATATGTAATTCTTCTTTTATAGAAAAAGGAATACAGTGAGAAAAAATAGGATACTTTTTTAATCCTTTTCTTATGAGAGGATCATCATGATTATAAATGAAAATATCTTCTTTTTTTTGCAAAGTTGCTATTTTAAATTTGGAATGCATGTAACTTTCTATATCATCATATCTATCTAAATGATCTTCTGTAATATTTAACAAAACTGCAATATTTGATCTAAATATTTGACAATCATCTAATTGAAAACTACTGACTTCTAATACATAAACGTCTTTTTTTTTTATAACTTCTTTAGAAAAACTACGTCCAATATTTCCTGCGATTCCGACATCAATTCCTTCTCTTTTAAGGATTTTATAAATTATGGAACTTGTCGTTGTTTTTCCATTACTTCCTGTTATACTTATAATATAGGAGTGGTCTAGATAACTTTTTCCGAATTCTAATTCGGATTGAATAGGAATTCCCAAAAAATTAATTCTTTTTATAAAAGAGTTTTTTCTAGAAATTCCAGGACTTTTTATGATTTTTATAGCTTTTTGAGTTATTATGCTTTCTGTATGTCCTTGATCTTCAAAAGAAATTTTATTTTTTATTAAAATTTTTTTGTATTTATTTAAAATAATTCCTGAATCAGACAAAAATATTTTTAATCCATTTTTTTTGGCTAATAAAGCAGCTCCTACCCCACTTTCTCCTCCACCCAATACTACTATGAGTTTTTTTTTCATTGTTATTTATATAATTAATAAAATCAATACCAACATAGAAAGCATCATTTGTATGATGATAAAACGATTGAAAATTTTATTTTCATGATATCCTAATTTTTGAAAATGATGATGCAAAGGAGCCATGAGAAAAATTCTTTTTCCTATACCATATTTTTTTTTAGAATATCTAAAATACAATACTTGTATTATGACAGAAATATTTTCTATAAAAAAAATTCCACATAAAATAGGTAATATCAATTCTTTCCTATTTATAATAGCTAGAGTCGCTATAACTCCTCCTAAAGTCAAGCTACCAGTATCTCCCATGAAAATTTGAGCTGGATAGGTATTGTACCAAAGAAAGCTTATTAAAGCTCCTAAAAAAGAAAAAGAAAATATGAGGATTTCATCTAAATGAGGAATATATATAAAATGAAGATGAGATGAATATATTTTATTACTGGATATGATAGATAATAAAGATAAAGTAGCAAAAATAATAGAGGAAATTCCAGCTGTCAATCCGTCTATTCCATCGGTTAGATTCGCTCCGTTGGATAAAAATGTCATAATTAAAATCACTATAGGGATAAAAACGATCCATGTATATTTTTTCCATTTTTTATTATACCAGCTTAAAAGATAAGCATAATCAAATTCATTTTTATGACTAGAAAAAATGGGAATAGGAATAGTGGTCTTGAATCCATGTTCTTTTTTTTCCAATAAATTGGAATCTATTTTTTGAATAGAAACATTTGTATTAAAAAAATACATAGTGCTTCCAATTAAAAGCCCTAATAGAATCTGACCTAATATTTTTCCCATTATACTAAGTCCTTTTTTGTTATATTTTATTTTAATGTAATCATCTAAAAATCCAAGAAACCCCATATGTAACATTGTGATAATCAAAATAATTACATATATATTCTTCAAAGAAGAGAAAAGAATTGTAGGAATTAATGTGGAAAATATCATTACAATTCCTCCCATCGTTGGAATTCCTTCTTTTTCTTTTTGTCCAATAAGTCCAAGATTTCGTATATGTTCTCCTATGCTATTTTTTTTTCTATGATTCCAACATATAATCTTTTTATAAAAAACCAAACGCTATACAAAACGACAAAAAAAAAGCTATTACAGCTCTTAAAAAAACAGAAACAGAATTTATCAAAGAAATAAAAATTAAGTATTTTAATAAACAAGCAATCATCATATTATTTCATTTCACTTTTCACACAACATCTCAACTGATCATAAGTTTTTAATAAATATTGAGCTATTTTCATGTCATTAAAAGGAAAACGTATTCCTTTGATTTCTTGATAAGTTTCATGACCCTTTCCAGCAATCAGAATGATATCTTTTTTTTTCGCAATTTGAATTGCCGTTTCAATAGCTTTTTTTCGGTTGACAAAAGTTAAAATCGATTCTTTATCTTTATAGATAGAGGATTTAAAATTTTTCATATCAACTAATATTTTTTCCCTATCTTCTTCTCTAGGGTTATCGGATGTGAAAATAGAAACATCACATGTTTCATAAACAATTTTTCCCATTAAAGAACGTTTTTTTATATCTCTATTTCCTCCACAACCTATAACACAAATTAATTTTCCATCATCGTTTTTTATTTTTTTAAGGGTATTTAAAACAGTTTTTAATCCATCTGGATTATGAGCATAATCTACAATAACACGAATTCCTGAATTCGATATAAATTGTTCAAAACGTCCTCTGATAGGTTTTATATTTTTTATTTTTTTTAGAATATTGTCTTTCTTTTTTCCTAACAAAATGGCTGTAGCGTAGCCAGCTAATAGATTATAAACATTAAATGTTCCGATTAATTTAGTAAAAATTTTATGACCATCAATAAGCAATTGACTTCCATGAATGCTTTCTTTCAAAATTTGAATTTTGAAATTTGCATTTTTTTTCAAACCGTAAAAATAGGTTTTAGATAAAATATCTTTTATGATTTTATACGAATTTTCATCGTCGGAATTAATTAATGCAAAAGCTTTCTTAGATAAATTTTCAAAAAAAAACTTTTTAGTAGATAGATAATGATCAAAAGATTCATGATAATCTAAGTGATCATGTGTTATATTAGTAAAAACACCTCCTTGAAATAATAATCCGGCAATTCTTTTTTGATGGATTCCATGTGAACTGACTTCCATAAAAGCATATTTGCATCCTTTACGAATTGATAGATTTAAATATTTATTGATTTCAATAATATTTGGAGTTGTATGTGTTGTCGGATATTTTTTAGATAATATTTGGATCCCCATGGTAGAAATAAGAATATTTTTTTCTCCCATTTTAGAAAATAACTGATGAAGTATTGTAGCTACAGAAGTTTTTCCATTTGTCCCTGTAATTCCTATTAATTTTATCTTTTTTGTAGGATGATCATAAAAATTGGAAGATATAATTCCTAAAGCATTCATGGAATCTGGAACAAGAACGTAGGTAATCTTTTTATGAATAGAAGAAGGAATTTTTTCACAAACTATAGTATGAGCTCCGTTTTGTATAGCATTTGTAATAAATTCATGGCCATCTGTTGTTTTCCCTTTTTTGGCCACAAAAATCATATTTTTTTGTATGATTTTGGAATACATAGAAATTCTTTCTATCAATTTAGAAGTATTTTTTCCTACTATTTTTAACACATCTACTTTTTTTAGAATATCCTTTAATCTCTTTTTCATTCTTCTAGTTTAAGAAATATAATCTGATTTCTTTTCAATTTATTTCCTGGTTGAATAGACTGATGAACCACTTTTCCGATTCCTTGATATTGAATATGAAAACCCCTATTTTCTAGGATAGGTATAATTTCTTTTCCAGGAGTGGATATGACATTAGGCATAATCCATTTTTCAACAAAAAAATTTTTAGACTCTTTAATCTTTTTAAGTAAATTTTCTTGATTTTCTTTTTTTTTGCAAAATGTTTTTTTTTCTATTTTTGGATAAATAGATTTAGCTATTTTATCAAATACAGGAACTGCTACTTCAATTCCGTAATATCCTTTTTCTGGTTTTGAAATGACTACAATACAAGAATATTTTGGATTTTTAGCGGGAAAGTATCCTACGAAAGAACTATTGTAAGACAAAGGTTTTCCTTTGATCCAGTAGTTTAACTGTGTTGTGCCAGTTTTTCCTGCATAAGGATATTCTGGATTGTAATATTTTTTAGCTGTTCCATTTTTTACGACTCCTTCCAACATATTTTGAATTTTGATGAGAGAAGATTTTTCAGCTATAGAAGGATTCATTATAATAGGTTTTGTATATTTTTTGATACTTTTTCCATGATGTTTGATTTCTCTGATAAATAAAGGTTTAATCATTTTTCCTTGATTGGCTATAGCATTGTAAAAAGTGAGTATTTGTAAAGGAGTTAGTTTGATATTATATCCAAAAGTCATCCATGGTAATGTAATGCTACTCCAATTCTTTTTTCCAGGTTTTGGAATGAAAGGCATACTTTCACCTGGAATCTCTATCCCTATTTTTCTATCTAATTTCCATTTACATAAGTGTCCTATGAATTGTTCTGGATTTTTTTTATAATTCTCATAAATAATTTTTGCTATTCCTACATTTGAAGATAATTCCAAAATTTGTTTTGGATTCATTTCTGCATATCCATTGTAGTGACTATCACGTATTTTTTTTCCTCTTAATTTCATGACTCCTCCTTTTATATTCACTATCATATCAAGATCTATTTTTTTATCTTCTAGAGCAGCAAGAATTGCCATGGTTTTAAACGTGGAGCCTGGTTCACTTCCTTCCCATACTGCAAAATTTCTTAAATCTTCGTAAGTATTTTTTTTGGTTTTTTCTAGATTAATCATAGCAGGGATTTCTCCACTTTTTACATCCATAAGAATAACACATCCATGATCTGCTTTTGATATAGATAATTCTTGAAGTAATGCATGGTAAGCTATATCTTGCAAATATATATCGATAGTCGAATAAACATCTTTTCCATCTTCTGGATCGATTTCATTTCCTGATTTTAATGGTTTCCATATTTTAGAACTGATACGTTGTTCTAATCTCTTTCCATCTTTTCCTTTTAAATATTTGCTAAAGGCTCCTTCTAGTCCTACTTTCCCTCTATGATCATCATACCCTAATGTTCTTTTTCCAATATTTTCTAATGTATGAATTCTGCATATTTTTTTTTCTACAATAAACCCACCCTTGATTTGTCCTTTATTAAAAATAGGAAGATTTCGTAATATTTTGAAATGTGGATAATCTAAATTTTTTGCTAACAAAAAATATCTATTCCCTTTTTTTTTCATACTGAAATTTTTTATAGAAAAAAATTTTGGTTTTTTAAACAAAGATTCCAATGAGTTACATAAAGAATAAATATTCTCTTGAAATAACTTTTCAGATATGGATCTAAAATCAATGTGAATATCATATCTTATGACAGACATAGCTAGAATACTACTATCTGATGCATAAATGTTTCCACGTTTAGCTTTAATTAAATTGGTTCTAATCGTTTTTTCTATAACAGATTTTTTGTATCTTTCTGAATAATTTTGAATATAGAACAAATTGAAAATAATTAATGCTGCAATAAAGATGAATAAAAAACCAATTAAGTAAGATTTATATAATAAAATATATCTTTTTCGTTTCATTCTTTATTTTCTTGTATCCATCTCTTTTTCTTGTTAATCTTCTAAGATTAATTCATACGGAGGAACCTCTAAATGTTTTAATCCATTGACATGAACTAGTTTTTTTCTAAGGAAAGAAGCTAATTGCATTTTCATACATTTACTATGTACATCTGCATATTCAGATTTCAATTCTTTAATTTCTTCACTAATTTGAGTTATTTTTCTAATTTTTCTATCCATCATATGTGAACTTGTAATGCTTATTAAAGATAGTACAGTCAGAAAAACAATGAAATTCCAACTACGGTAGGCATCTTCTTTAACTAAAAACTTTCCTTTCAGGATATCTTTGATATTTGTTTTCATGTTTTTTTTCATTTTCATTTTATTTGAATAATTTAATGATTAAACTTTTTCCGCTATTCTTAACCTAGCACTTCTAGATCTTGGATTTCTTATAATCTCCTGAAAGCTTGGTTTGATAACTTTTTTATGTATCATTCTGAATGGAAGAGTTTTGAAATTCATTTTTTTTATTAAAAATTCCTCTTTTAAAAAATATTTTGTGATTCTATCTTCAATAGAATGATATGAAATTACAGCTATTCTACCACCTGGTAGGATAATTTTAGAAGATTCTAATAAAAAATCCTTTAAAATATTTATTTCATTATTCACTTCTATTCGTATTGATTGAAAAAGTCTAGCAAGAAATCTTTTTCTTTTTTTGAAAGATCCATGAATAAAAAAAAGATTGCTTAAATCCAAAGTATTAGTAATATTTTTTTGAAAACGTTTTTTGAGTATTTTTTCCACAATTTTTTTTGCATTTTTAAATTCTCCATATTCATAAAATATATGAAATAACTCTTTTTTTGAACATTCGTTGATAACATTTTGAGCGGAATAAGAAGATTCCTGATTCATTCTCATATCTAAAGTACAATTCCACTGATTTGAAAATCCTCTTGTAGGATTATCTATTTGTAAAGAGGAAAGACCTAAATCAACTAATATTCCTGATACTTTTTCTATATGATTTTGATTCAAAATGTCACGTATGTGAATAAAATTATTGTGAAATAGATGAAAACGTTTATCCTTAATAAAATTTCTTTTTATAGATTCCTTATCCTGATCCAAAGCTATTAAAATTCCCCTTTTATTCAATTTTTTCAGAATAGCATAAGAATGCCCTCCTCCACCAAATGTTGCATCTACATAAATTCCATTTTTATCTGTAATTAAATTTTCTATGCTTTCTTTTAGAAGAACTGGTTCATGATGGTAGTAAAAATGTTGAAACCCCATTTTTTTTTTTTTACAGAAAATCTATTATAGTACGAAATTATATGTTGTATCTATCATTTATCATTGGAATTTTAAAAAAATTTTTTTCAAATGAAATTTAATTTAATTAAAACGGATCGTTTTTCTAAAGCCAGAGCTGGGATTCTAAAAACAGATCATGGAAAAATAGAAACTCCTATTTTTATGCCAGTTGCTTCAAAAGGCTATGTTAAAAGTGTACCAATACATGAAATACATAAAATCTCAAAAATAATTCTTGGAAATACTTATCACTTATATTTGAAACCCGGTATTGAAGTATTCCATAAAGCCGGAGGGATTCACTCTTTTATGAATTGGAACGAATCTATATTAACGGATAGTGGAGGTTTTCAAGTTTTCTCTATGAGAAAATTAAATAAAATCACAGAAAATGGAGTAGTATTTAAATCTATTATAAATGGATCCTATCATTTTTTTTCTCCAGAAAAATCTATGGAAATTCAACGTTTTATTGGCGGAGATATTATTATGGCTTTCGACGATTGCCCTCCTTTTCCTTGTAGTTATCAAGAAGCTAAAAAATCTATAAAAAAAACGCATATTTGGTTAAAAAAATGTTGTTCCTATTTACAAAATCATCCAGAAATATATAATTACAAACAAAGTTTTTTTCCTATTCTTCAAGGAAGTATTTATCCCGATTTAAGAAAAAATTCTGCAAAAGAAATTTCCTTGTTAGAAACTGAAGGTTATGCAATCGGTGGATTAAGTTTAGGAGAAGAAAAAGAACAAACACAGAATATCATTGATTTGGTTACAGATATTTTACCTAAAGAAAAACCGAGATATTTAATGGGAGTAGGAAATCCTGTAGATATTTTGGAAGGGATATCTCTTGGAATAGATATGTTTGATTGTGTTATTCCTACAAGGAATGGACGTCACGGAATGTTATTTACATGGAAAGGAATCATGAATATGAAAAATAAAAAATGGGAAAAAGATTTTTCCTGTTTAGATGAATTTGGAAATTCTTATGTAGATCAATCGTATAGCAAATCTTATGTAAGACACCTTTTTTTATCCAGAGATAATTTAGCAAAAGAAATTGCCTCTATACATAATCTATCTTTTTACTCTGATTTAATTCAACAAGCAAGAGTTCATATCATGAATAATCAATTTTTTTCTTGGAAAGAATCGGTAATTCCTTTGTTAAAAAAACGTTTATGAAAATTCTTGATCGTTACATTATTCGTAATCTTTTGATAACTTTTATATTTATTACTGTTTCTCTACAATTGTTATCTGTCGTGATAGACATTTCTCAACGAATGCATCGTTTGGAAAATAATCAAGGATCAATTAAAAAAGCTTTAATTTTTTATTATCCTTATTGGTCCATATGGTTAGCTAATACTTTTTCTCCTATTTCCGTTTTTTTATCTGTTATCTTTTTCACATCTAAATTAGAAAATAATTCAGAAATTACCGCTATTTTGTCAAGCGGAATTAGCTTGAACAGATTGATTGTTCCTTATTTAATATCAGCTATCATGATAGGGACTGTCTCCTTACTAATCAACTATTATTTTCTTCCTATGGCTAACAAAAAAAAAAATCAATTTCATTATCAATATTTATTAAGTTCAAGATATAAAAATAAATATGAAAAAAATCAAACTATAAGTACTCAAATTTCAAAAAATGAATATATTTTTATTAGAAATTTCTCAAGAAAAAAGAATATAGGGAAAGAATTTGTTTATCAAAAATTTAATGGTAAAAAATTAATATATATTTTAAAATCCAAAAATATTTTTGGGTACAAAAAAAAAAAAATATATGTTTTATCTGATTACAGAGAAACTACAATCAAAAAAAATTATGATTTTTTTATTAAAGGGGATTATAAAATCAAGAAATTTTCCTTCACTCCTGAAGAACTTTTACCGGAAGAATATATAGCAGAAACTATGAATATTTATGAATTGAAAAAATTTATAGATATAGAAAAAAAAAATAGAAATGTAAATATTCATTTAAATGAGTATTATCAAAGAACGAGCTTACCTTTTTCTACTTTTATATTCACTATTTTAGGATTCTCTTTATCTTCAAAAAAAAGTGAAACTGGTTATAATATAATCCTAGGAATTGTATTAGCTGTTTTTTATATTTTTTTTATGGAAATTACAAAAATATATTCTACAAAGGATACCATCCCTTCTTATTTATCTGTTTGGCTACCCAATGTATTATTGGGAATAATAGCATTGTTTTTTTATTGGAAAAATATAAATAATTAATTCATTTCAAACCCTGCTATATATACTTGTCCATTTTGTTTAATAGATTTTATAGTAACATCTCCTGAGTATTTTTTTAAAACGCGATCTACATCATTAGGTTTTCTCATTTTTTCTCCATTAATAGATAAAATAATGTCTCCTTCTTCCATTCCTATAGAACTTAAACGACCTGTTCTAATTTCTCTTATTCTAATTCCATAATCAATGCCAAAATCTTTTTTATACTCTTGACTAAGTGGTTCAAATGTTGCTCCTAATAATTCAGATGGACTAATTTCCTCTCTATTTCTTATTTTTGTTCTTCCTTGCAAATCTTTTAAAGTTACGTTAAAGGTTTTTTTATGTCCGTTCCGTATAATATTTACTTTTACCTTATCCCCTGGATGTTTTGTTCCTACAATAAATGATAAATCCGCAACATTTTGTATTGGTTTTCCGTCTATGCTTTTTATGATATCTCCTTTTTTCATACCTGCATCTGCAGCTCCACTTTGATCAAATACTTCTCCTATTAAAAAACCTTGTTGTGGTTTTATGTTTTGATGTGTTTCTTTATTATAAGCCTTTAAGTATTCTGTTTTAGAAAGATCCATTCCTCTAACTCCTAAATATGCACGTTGTACTGTACCATATTTTTTGATATCTTGTATAACTTTTGCTACTAAATTAGAAGGAGCCGCGAAACTATATCCTATAAAATTTCCTGAAGATGAAGAAATAGCTGTATTAATTCCAATTAACTCTCCATTTGTATTAACCAATGCCCCTCCACTATTTCCAGGATTGACAGCTGCATCTGTTTGAAAAAAAGATTCAATAGCTGATTGTGTTTCTCCTCTTAATATTCCTAAACTTCTGTTTTTTGCACTGATAATCCCTGCTGTGACAGTAGAATTTAAATCAAAAGGGTTTCCTATTGCTAAAACCCATTCTCCTACCTGGACTTTATTAGAATCCGAAAAATAAATAAAAGGTAAATTTTTATCACTTATTTTTAATAATGCGATATCCGTGCTCGGATCTGTTCCTATCAATTTAGCTCTATAAGTTCTTTGATCATTCAGAGTGATTTCAATTTTTTCTGCGTCTTTGATCACATGATTATTAGTTACAATATATCCATCCGGTGAGACGATAACTCCTGATCCATGAAGTCCAGGAAGGTCATTTTTTTGGGGTTTTTTTCCTCTATTTCCAAAATCATCAGGAAATCCAAAAAAAGAAATCAAATGGATCAAATTGGTTGTTATATTTTTTTTGTAATAATTTTTTACATTTACTACTGCATGTATTGTTTTGGCTACAACTCTGGTAAAATCAGGCGATCCTGCAGAACCAACCAATGATGAAGAATCTGATGAAGTTAGTTTTGTTTTTGACAAAGAAGAAGATGATGTATATGGAAAAAGAAAAGGATCTTCTTTAGTGTATTGTTTATAAGCAGCAATGGTTATGATTGAACTCATAATACTGCTAAGTATAATATAAAAAACTATTCTCTTCATATCATATTTTGATAGTTACTTATTCATCACAAATATAATAGAAATAGTAAATAAATTAATAATATTCATAACTTAGATTCTAAAAAATAATGTTAACTTCGTTTTTATGAAATTTAATTTTTTTAAATATCAGGGAACGGGAAATGATTTCATTCTCCTAGATGACAGGACAAAAAAAATAGTTAAGGAATATACCATTTTAAAAAAATTATGTAATAGACATTTTGGAATTGGGGCAGATGGAATCATTTTGATCCAAAATGATTCCAAAAGTGATTTTTATATGCAATATTATAATTCTGATGGAAAAGAAAGTACAATGTGTGGAAATGGAGGAAGATGCGCCATTTTTTTCGCTAAAAAATTAGGAATCAACAAAGAAAATAAAATTCATTTTAGAGCCATAGATGGACATCATTATGGATTGATAATAAAAAACGAAAAAAATGATAAATGTTTGGTTTCCATTAATTTAATTAATATTCAAAAAAATGAAATCGAAATTCATCCTGAACACGTTTTTTTAAACACTGGATCTCCTCACCATATTATTTTTGTAGAAAATATAAAAGAAATAAATGTGTACGAAGAAGGAAAAAAAATTAGATTTCGAAATCCTTATTTGAAAAAAGGAGTCAATGTGAATTTTGTAGAAATACTTGAAAATAAAACTTTACAAGTACGTACTTATGAAAGAGGGGTAGAAAATGAAACTTTATCTTGTGGAACTGGAGTTACAGCTTCTGTCATTGCAGCATATGAAACGAATCGAATTTCCTCTATTGAAAAAATTCTAGTTCATACTATAGGAGGAAAATTATGGGTTTCATTAAAAGAAACAAAAAACGAATATAAAGATATTTATTTAACTGGATCTGTTCAATTTATATTTCAAGGATGTATTTTTATTTGATATGAAATGATGAAAAATAATTATTCAATTAGTAGTGATTCTTTAAAATTTCTTAAAAAATATTTAAATGGCTCTTCTCCAACTGGATGTGAAAGTGAAGGTCAAAAAATATGGATGAATTACATTAATTCTTATGTAGAAAAAATTCAAACCGATTTGTATGGAACAGCAGTAGGAATTATCAATCCTAATTCTCCATATAAATTAATTATTGAAGCTCATGTTGATGAAATATCTTGGTATGTAAATTATATTACAGAAGATGGCATTATATATGTTTCTCGTAATGGAGGATCAGATCATCAAATAGCCCCATCTAAAAAAGTCATTATTCATACAGAAAAAGGATTCGTTCATGGAATATTTGGATGGCCAGCAATTCACACAAGAAAATCTTCAGAAGAAAAATCTCCTAGTATAGACAATATATTTGTGGATATTGGTGTTTCTAGTAAAACTGAAGCCATTGATCTAGGTGTTCATGTAGGTTGTATTATTACTTATCCTGATGAATTTTTTATCATGAATCACAATTATTTTATATCTAGAGCATTAGATAATAAAATAGGAGGTTTTATAATAGCAGAAGTAGCAAAAATGATCATGGAAAATAATATTCATTTAAAATTTGGATTATACATAGTGAATTCTGTTCAAGAGGAAGTAGGATTAAGAGGAGCTAAAATGATTTCTCAAACCATACAACCAAATATGGCTATTGTTACGGATGTAACACATGATACATCTAGTCCTATGATTGATAAAAAGATACAAGGAGATATTAAATGTGGATTAGGACCTGTTATTGGATATGCCCCATCAATACAAAAAAATCTTAGAGAACTTATTATTAATACTGCTAACAGTAAAAAAATACTTTTTCAACGTTTGGTTTCATCTAGATATACAGGAACAGATACAGACGCTTTTGCTTATTCCAATAAAGGAGTATCATCTGCTTTAATATCCATCCCTCTAAAATACATGCATACTACCGTAGAAATGGTTCATAAAAAAGATGTAGAAAAAGCTATATTTCTAATTTTTGAAACTTTACAAGAAATTAATAATTCTAAAAAATTTTTTATCGATTAAATCTAAAATGAATTATATCTCCATCTTGAATTAAATAATTTTTTCCTGCCAAAAAAATCTTTCCTGCTTTTTTTACTTTTTCTTCTGATTTATATTTTATAAAATCATTATAATGAATAACTTCTGCTTTTATAAATCCTTTTTTAAAATCTGTATGAATGACTGAAGAAGCTTCATAAGCTGTACATTGATTAGGAATTGACCAAGCTCGTATCTCTTTTTTTCCTACCGTAAAAAAACTTTGTAAGTTTAATAACTTATAAGCTTTTTTCAGAATTTTTTCAATTCCATAAGATATGGAATTTTTTTTCAATGAGAAAACAACCAAAGTAGAATTCTCCATCTCTACTATTTTTTTAAGATTTTTTATATGTAAATGATGAAATTCATTTACTTTTTCATCCGTATTACATACATAAAGAACAGGTTTTTCAGTTAATAATTGTAAATCCTTTATATGTTTTTTTTCATCTTCTTGAAATGGATACATTCTAATATTTTTTCCTTCTTTTAAAAAAGAAAAAATTTTTTGTAGTGTATTAATAGATCTATTATTTTTGTTTTTTTTTGTAATCTTTTCTAATCGATTTTCTATTGTATCTAGATCTTTCAACTGTAATTCCATGTCTATGATTTCTTTGTCTCTAATAGGATTGATAGATCCTTCTACATGAATAACGCTTATGTCGTGAAAAAGACGTATCATATGGATAATGACATTTGTTTCACGAATATGAGATAAAAATTTATTTCCTAATCCATCTCCTTTATGGGAACCTTTTATGAGACCTGCTATATCTACTATTTTGATTTCGGATGGAATTATTTTCATTGGCTGAATTATCTCTTTTAGTTCATATAGCCTTTGATCTGGAACTTTTGTCATTCCATAATTAGGTTCTATCGTACAAAAAGGAAAATTTTCTGATAAAACTTTAGAGTTAGAAATAAAGTTAAAAAATGTTGATTTTCCTGTGTTAGGAAGACCAATAATTCCACATTTCATTATTGTTAATATTTAAAAATTACAATTATTTTTATCAGTATAAACATGAATTTTAATGAATGAAAAAAATGCCGTTTTGGAAACACATTGAAGAGCTGAGAAAACATGTTATTCATTGTTTTTTTGCTATTATCATTGCAATGATTATTTTAATGAATAATAAAAATATGATATTTGATTACATTATTTTTGCTCCATCCAAAACTGATTTCATTACTTATCGTATTTTTTATGAATTCACAAATACTTTTTTAGGGTTTCATTTAAATCCTGTTTCTTTTTTATCCAAAAATTTGGAAATACAAAATAGACAAATATTTGGACAATTTAATATTTATGTATGGACTTGTTTTATAGGAGGAGTTATTTTATCGTCTCCTTATATTTTTTATGAGTTTTGGAAATTTATCAAACCTGCTCTTTCGAATGAAGAAAGAAAATATTCTAGAGGAATACTTATAATAGTAACTCTTTTATTTGTATTAGGAGTTCTTTTTGGTTATTTTATTTTATGTCCATTTTTAATTCATTTTGGATACTCTTTTAGAATAAGTGATGTTCCAAAAAACATATTCGATTTATCGGATTATATCTCTTTGATTATACATTCTGTACTATCTATGGGGATTCTTTTTTTATTTCCATTTTTCATATTTCTTCTTACTAAAATGGAATTGGTTTCCTATACTTTTTTAATGAAATACAGAAAACATGCTTTTCTAATAATGTTAATTATTGCTTCTGCTATTACCCCTGGTGATATTTTAAGTACAATAATCGTTTTAATACCTTTGTTAATTCTTTATGAAGTAAGTATATATATATCGTTTTCTGCAAATAAAAAAACCTCTTGAGATCAAGAGGTTTTTGTTTTATCCTTTTTATTTTCGTATTGTGATTTCTACTCGTCGTCCCTTTTTCTTATATTTTCCTCCTACCAATCCTCTAACTTCTATTCTAGAAGAATCTACTCCTTTAGAAATCAAAGCCTCAAATACTGAGTTTGCTCTTTTTAGAGATAAAGTTTTATTATAAGAAAGTTTTCCATGAGAATCTGTATATCCATCTATATAAAATTTGGAATTAGGTAGACTATTGATTATGATTTCAGCTATTTCATTCACAATTGATAAAGAACGAGGAGTTAATGCAAATTTACCCAAATCAAATAAAATAGGGCTAAAAACTACATCAGGACATCCTTGATTTTCTTTTTTTCCAAATTTTTTAGGACACTTATCTTCGTAATCCGGAACGTTATCTGAATCTGTGTCGGGACAACCTTTGAATTTTCTTAATCCAAATTGATTGGGGCATAAATCTTCTTGATCTAAAACTCCATCTTTATCAGAATCTTTTGGATTTTGATTTTGGCAACAAATTTTTTCTTCTTCTTTTTTTTCTTTATTTTCTGAAGAATAATAAGAATGATTTTTATCTATTTCTACTATTTTTTTGTTTTCTTGATTTTTGTTATATTTTTGATTTTCTGTAATTTTTAAATTACCAAAACGAAAAATAACTCCTACATTATGTTTCCAAAAATTCAAAAAATCTCCTGATTGATATGCAAATACTTGATTATAAGTACTTTGCAGGTTAACCCCCAAATTAGAAACGATCCAAAAATTGAAACCTAATCCACCGTCTAATACAAAAAAATTCTTCTTATTTGTTTTAAAATATTTTGTATCTGAAATTCTCAATTCTCTGTTTACGTATCCGTTAAATTTATGATAACCTGCTCCTAATCGCAAATAGGGATCAAACTTATAATGAGGAAAAATATATAAATTCACCCCATGACTCAGTTTAACAAAAAAACCATTCGCTATTCTCCACCTGTTATTATCGACCATTCCTAATGATGCATCTAAATATAACCCTATATGTTTTTTGATCTTGTGCTCTAATTCTACATGAGAAATAATAGGATTAAAACTATTATTCTTTTTAAGAAAAAAACCTTTTAAAGGAGATTTTATCGGAAAATAATTTATATCGTGTGCTCCTATTCTAACAGACCATTTTTCTTTTTCTTTCGAATCTTGAGAAAAAACATGAGAGAATATAGACGAAAAAAAAGCGAATAAAGCAATAATAAAAAAATTGACGTTTTTCATAAAACTATAATTTCTTTGAATCTAAACAAATATAAATATTTGATTTCAAAAATAAATTAAATACAATCTTTAATTTTTAAAGATTGTTTGATTTCTCTCAAAGAATCTCTTTTTCGCAAAGATTCACGTTTATCATATGTTTTTTTTCCTTTAGCTAAAACTATTTTCATTTTTACGTATCCTTTATCGTTAAAAAATAATTCAATGGGAACGATAGTTAACCCTGTATCTTTCAATTTTTTATTGATTTTTTTTAATTCTTTTTTATTCAATAATAATTTCCTTTGTCTTCTGCTTGAATGATTCCAATTGGTTCCGAATTTGTACTCAGCTATGTACATTCCAATAGAATACAATTCTCCATTTTGCATTTGACAAAAACTATCCACAATATTAACTTTGTTTTGTCTAACGGATTTTACTTCTGTTCCAAACAATTGGATACCAGCTACATAATATTCTAAAAAATGATATTGAAATCTAGCCTTTCTATTTAGAATACTCATAATTAATTGTTATTTTTGTAATGTAATTAATAACAAAAATATCAAAAAAGTTTTCAAAAATTGAAATAAAAAATGAATTTACATTATCTAAAGGATTTGTGTTCTCAAGTGAGAAGAGATATTCTACGCATGGTCAATGATGCAAAATCTGGTCATCCAGGTGGATCTTTGGGATGCACGGAATATTTTGTGGCTTTATATCAAGAAATAATGCATTATAACCCCAAAATTTTTACCATGGATGGAGAAGGAGAAGATCTTTTTTTTCTATCCAATGGACATATTTCTCCTGTTTATTATAGTATATTAGCTCGTTCCGGTTTTTTTCCAATCAAAGAATTATCTACTTTTAGAAAGTTAAATTCCCGTTTGCAGGGACATCCTTCTGTGCATAGAGGATTACCCGGAATACGTATTTCTTCTGGTTCTCTAGGGCAAGGAATGTCTGTGGCTGTTGGTGCAGCTTTATCAAAAAAATTAAACAAAGAATTTCATAATATCATTTATAGTTTACATGGAGATGGAGAATTGAATGAAGGTCAGATTTGGGAATCTGTTTTATATGCAGGAGCTAGAAATATAGATAATTATATAGCAACTATTGATTATAATGGACAACAAATAGATGGAACAACAGATGAGGTATTGCCTCTAGGCAATTTGAAAAAAAAATTTGAATCTTTCGATTGGAAAGTTTTAGAAGAATTAGAAGGAAACAATATTGAAAAAGTAATTGACGTTTTAAAAAAAGCAAAAAATGAAACAGGAAAAGGAAAACCTGTTTTAATTATACTATATACTCAAATGGGATATGGTGTAGATTTTATGGTAGGAAATAATGCATGGCACGGAAAATATCCCAATCAAGAAGAATTAGAAAGAGCGCTCTCTCAACTTCCTAAAACTACTTTTGTAGATTATCCCTTATCTGATTAAAAAAATAAAATGCAGCATTATGAATATGAAACAATATGAAAATAAAGGGCTCAAAGAAACTAGAGCTGGGTTTGGTCAAGCTTTGACTTTTTTGGGAAAAAAAAATAAAAGAGTGGTAGCATTGTGTGCCGATTTGACTAGCTCTTTATTTATGAATCAATTTTCAAAAGAATTCCCAGAAAGATTTTTTCAAATAGGAATAGCAGAAGCTAATATGATTGGAATAGCAGCTGGACTGAGTATTGGAAAATATATTCCGTTTGCAGGTACATTTGCTAATTTTGCTACATCTCGTGTCTATGATCAGATACGTCAATCTATTGCTTATTCTTATAAAAACGTAAAAATATGTGCTTCTCATTCTGGATTAACTCTAGGAGAAGATGGAGCTACACATCAAAGTTTAGAGGATATTGGAATGATGAAAATGTTACCTGGGATGACTGTTATCAATACATGTGACTATAATCAAACTTATGCAGCTACTTTAGCGATAGCTCATTATTTAGGCCCAGTTTATTTACGTTTTGGTCGCCCTGCTGTAGCTAATTTTACGGATGAAAATCAAATGTTTGAAATCGGAAAAGCTGTTCTTTTAACAGAAGGAAAAGATGTTACCATTGTTTGCACAGGACATTTGGTATGGGAAGCTTTAGAAGCCTCTAAAATTTTGTACAGAGAAGAAGGAATAGAATGTGAAGTAATTAACATTCATACAATCAAACCGTTGGATGAAACGTCTATTTTAAAATCTGTAAATAAGACGAAATGTGTTCTCACTGCAGAAGAACACAATTATTGGGGAGGATTAGGGGAAAGTGTAGCTAGGATACTTACTACCAAAAAATGTTATGTTCCTCAAAGTTTAGTAGCTGTTAATGATGTTTTTGGAGAGAGTGGAAAACCTATGGAACTTTTGAAAAAATATAACATTGATTGTAATTCTATTATAAATCGTATACAGATTTTGTTGAAAAAAAAGAAAAATTAATTTGGAAATCAAAGATATACAAAAATTAGTTCATAATTGGATCGTGAACCATGGAGTGCGTTATTTTGACGTGTTAACGAATACTATTCTTTTATCAGAAGAAGTAGGTGAAGTTTCTAGAATTATTGCTAGACATTATGGGGAACAATCTAAAAAGAAAAATTGTAAAAAAAATGAAGATCTTGGAGAAGAGTTATCAGATGTTTTGTTTGTTATAGTTTGTTTAGCTAATCAAACTGGAATCAATTTAGAAGAATCCTTTCATAAAAAATTAAAAAAAAAGGAAATCAGAGATCACACAAGACACCATGAAAATGAAAAATTAAAATAAAATATGTCTTCTTATATTAGGATTTATAAAAAAAAGGGAGTTTATTATCCGGTTCTGTATCTATAACAGGATCTAAAAGTGTATCTAATCGTCTTTTAATTTTGAAAGCCATTTATAAAGATGATATTCAGATTGAAAATCTTTCGAATTGTGAAGATACAGAAGTATTAAAAAAAAGTTTAACTAGTCCTTCTAATATATTAGATATTCATCATGCTGGAACGGCAATGCGTTTTTTAACTTCTTATTTTGCTATTCAAGAGGGAAAAGAAATAGTGTTAACAGGATCAGAAAGAATGAAAGAAAGGCCTATTTCTGTACTTGTAGAAGCACTAAGGGAGCTAGGATCTGAAATTTCCTATTTGGAAAAAAGAGGATATCCCCCAATAAAAATTTTGGGAAAGAAAATTTTAGGAGGAAAAATAGATATAGATGCAAAAATTAGTAGTCAGTATATTAGTTCCTTAATGTTAATAGCCAGTCAATTTAAAATTGGACTAAAAATTCATCTAAAAGGGAATATTACGTCCATTCCATACATAAAGATGACTTTTGATTTACTGACTTTAGCAGGAATAAAAACTTCTTGGGAAGAAGAAATTATCCATATTCATCCAAAAAGAAATAAGGGTAAAAAATACTTTCATATAGAATCAGATTGGAGTTCTGCTTCTTATTACTATTCAATGGCCGCGATATCCAAACAAAGTCACATTACTTTATCTTCGTATAATAATGAAAGTTTACAAGGAGATAGAGAAGTTGCTTCTATATATGATAAAAATTTTGGAATAACTACTTTTTTTGATAAAAATGTAATGACATTAAAGAAAAAATTAAATTTTTGTGAAAAAAAATTCATAGAATTAAATTTAAATAAAACTCCAGATATCGCACAAACTATTGTTGTTACTTGTGCAGCTCTAGGGATAAAATGTAGTTTAAAAGGGTTAGAAACATTAAAAATTAAAGAAACAGATAGGTTGCTAGCATTGAAAGAAGAATTATTAAAATTTGGAGTCATAACGAACATTACAGATTCTTGTTTAGAAATCACAGACTTTTCTAGAAAAAAAATCAATTCCTTTATAAAAATAAAAACTTATCAAGATCACAGAATGGCAATGTCTTTTTCTACATTTGGATTATGTTCTTCTTTTTTACAAATAGAGGACCCAAATGTTGTAAAAAAATCATATCCTAATTTTTGGAATGATTTAAGATCTTTAGGTTTTTCAATTGATTATTATGAGGAATAAAGAATTCTTCTTGCCATAATAAATCTATGATTCCAGTATTTTTGATATAATTGAGATATAATTACTCCATTAGATGTAGAAGCATGAATGAAAAATATATTATTGGGACTCACATGAATAACCATTCCTACATGATTTATTTTTTTAGATGTTCCTGTTGCAAAAAATAATAGATCTCCTTTTTCTATTTGTTCTTTAGGAACAAAAAAACCTTTTTTAGCTTGATGATAAGAAATTCGTGGTAAAGATATTTTGTAAGAAGCAAAAACGTTTTTTATAAAAGCAGAACAATCAATTCCTGTTTTAGTTTTTCCTCCATATCTATATGGAGTGAACATATAGTTTTTAGCTTTTTCTATAATACATTCTGTTTTTTCTTTAAAAAACAGTTTTTGATTGATGATTTGAAAATAATTTTTTGAATTTTTATAATTGTTGCTGCATGTATTTTGCTTCTTTTTTCTAAAAGAAATTCTTTCATATTTTTGTTCTACATTCCCATATAATGAAACAGAAAGAAAATGATAATAAAAAACTACAAGTAAAACAATTTTAGAGTTTATAATAAGGATTGTTTTTTTTAAAGCAATTCAAACAGACACTCAAATATAAACAAAATACTTGTATTAAACACAAAAAAAATTTAATTTGTGTTCTTAATTTTTTTTTTGGCCCATTCGTCTATTGGTTAGGACGTCAGGTTTTCATCCTGGAAAGAGGGGTTCGATTCCCCTATGGGCTACTATAATTTATGGATTATGGCAAATCATTTATCTTCTTTGAAAAGAATTAGACAAAATCGTACTAAACGTTTACGTAACAAATATGTATATAAGAGTACAAAAACAGCCATAAAAAAATTATTAAAGGAAAAAAATAAGGAAAAATATTCTATTGTAATTTCTATGATAGATAAATTAGCTAAGAAAAATATTATACATGGAAATAAAGCGGCTAGATTGAAAAAACAATTAAATAAAAAATTATTCTCTAATTGATTATTGTATTGAATGAAATATTTTTTGAAATTCCATCATGGCATAGCTTTTTTAGTAATTTCTTTTTTGATAGTGGAAATGATCTATCTTTTATGGTGCAGATATTATGGAACGCAAATAAAGGGAGAACTTTTTTTTAAAATCATATTGAATGGAACAATAGTCACTATGCTTTTTCAAATTCTTATTGGTTTATTCTTGATGAATTTCTATTTTTTTTCATTCAAAAATGAAATTAACATAATCAAGATTTTAAAACAAGAAAAAATTCGTTTGAAGTTGATAGAACATCCCATTATGATGATGATTGGATTTTTTATATTTGTCCTTTTTACAATAAATTTTTTCAAAAAAAACAAATTACTAACACGGTTTTATTTTTATTTTTTTTATCTGTATTAACCATAATGATTCGTTTCCCTTTCAAGATATGAAAATAAGTCCACTTTCTCCAATAGGAATATTTGATTCTGGAATTGGCGGACTGCTTATAGCTAAAGAAATCAAAATTCAGATGCCTAATGAAGATTTGATTTATTTTGGAGATACTAGAAATATGCCTTATGGAGAAAAATCTAAAGAATTTATTATAGAAAATTCTATGAAAATAGCTTCTTTTCTTTATAAAAAAAAATGCAAAGCTTTAGTTATAGCGTGTAATTCCATTACATCCAATGCGTTAGATATTCTTTGTAAAACATTCCATAGAAAAATATTAATATTTAATGTAATAGATCCTATAGTGAAACATAAAATACTTCTTTCTTCCAAAAGAATAGGAATAATTGCTACACCTGCTACAATACGTTCAAATTTTTATACAAAAGAAATCAAAAAATATTATCATCATTTAGATATAGTTCAAATATCTACATCTTTATTAGCTCCAATGATTGAAAAAGGTTTTAAAATAAAAAAAAATATTATCAATAATTATTTAAATCGTTTAAAATCAATAGATACACTTTTACTTGCCTGTACTCATTATCTATTTCTTAAACAAGAAATAGATAATTTTTATCATGGAAAAGTTCGTTTAATTGATATACAAAAAATAGTAGTACAAGAAATAAAAAAAACATTAAATGATGATAAATTATTGTGTAATCATCCAACCTGGAATAGAAAATTCCCTATTTTTTATACATCTAGTTTGATCCCTACTTTTTTTGAGAAACAAGTTAGAATTCTTTTTGGAAAAAAAGTATTTATTAAAACACACGTTTTTAATTTTTCCTAATTTGTGCATCTATTACAGATAAAGTCGCTAAATTAACTATTTCTTCTATACTGGATTGCATTTGCATAACATGTGCCGGTTTTCGCATTCCTAACATTACAGGGCCAATTGTTTGAACATTTCCTAATCCTCTAATAAATTTATAAGTTAAATTTCCTGATTCTAGATTTGGAAATATAAAAATATTTGCTCTTTTTTTGACAAGTTTGGAAAAAGGAAACTTGCTAGCTAATAAAAATTCATTTAGAGCAAAATCAGGTTGTAATTCTCCATCGACTATTAAATTTGGATATTTTTTATGTAAAAAAGCTACTGTCTGAGATACCTTAGAAGATGTTTTTGAATTAGATGAAAAATTTTGAAAAGATAACATTGCTATATGTGGTTCAATATCAAAAGCTTTCACTACATGAGATGCCATTAAAGCTATTCTAGCTAATTCTTCACTTGTTGGATCTGGAATGACGGCTGTATCAGCCAAAAACAAGGGACCACGTTTTGTCAATAAAATCATCATTCCTGCTGTTTTGTGAACGGAATCTGCTCTACCTATAACTTCTAACATAGGACGTAAACTCAATGAAAAACTTCTTGAATATCCTGTAATAACCGCATCTGCCTCTCCTTGATCTACCATCATTGCCCCAAAATGATCATTTGTACGCATACGTATTTTTGAATCGTATAAAGTCAAACCTTTCCGGTTTCTTCTTTCCCAAAGGATTTGAAGTAAAAATTTTCTTACTTTTTCTCTATTTTCTTCTTTTTCTGGATCTACAATTTCTAATTCAACATCTAGGTTATTTTCATTGATTAAACGTTTGATACGATCTTCATTTCCTAAAACAACGGGAACAGAAACAATTCCTTCCTCATGAAGAATTTGAACAGATTTCAATATATCATATTCTTCTCCATTACAAAAAACAACTTTTTTAGGATTTGTACGTGCTCTATTTTGGATCATTCGAAGCATTTTACTTTCGTAACCCATCCTATCAAGCAATTTTTCTTGATAGATTTTCCAATCTAAAATAGGATTTCTCGCTACTCCAGAATCCATAGCGGCTTTAGCTACAGCAGGAGCAACACGAGTAATCAAACGATTATCAAAAGGCTTTGGAATAATATATTCTTTTCCAAAAGAAATATTTTTTTTATTATAAACAATATTGACCTGTTCTGGAACAGGTTCTTTTGCCAAAGAAGCTATAGCATGTACAGCTGCTAATTTCATTTCATCATTAATTACACTAGCATGAACATCTAGAGCTCCTCTAAAAATATAAGGAAATCCTAAAACATTGTTAACTTGGTTTGGATAATCACTTCTTCCAGTAGCCATAATAATATCTGGACGGACTTGAATTGCTAAGTTATAATCTATTTCTGGATCTGGGTTTGCCATAGCAAACACAATCGGATTTTTTCCCATACTTTTTAACATATTAGGAGTTAATATACCTCCTATAGATAAACCAATGAAAACATCCGCGTTTTCGATAGCTTGATCTAATTTTGGAACAGGATAAGTATTTACAGAAAATTCCTTTTTTTCTTTATTCAAATCGGTTCTTGAAGAATGCAATAACCCTTTGCTGTCAAACATGAGAATATTTTCAGGTTTTACGCCAAGTTGTTTATAAGTTCTTGTACAGGAAATGGCAGCAGCTCCTGCCCCATTAACTACCATTTTAATTTCATGAATTTTTTTTCCAACATAGGTGATAGCATTAAGCAATGCAGCTCCTGAGATAATCGCTGTTCCATGTTGATCATCATGCATAACAGGAATACTTAGTTCTTTTTTAAGTCTTCTTTCTATTTCAAAAGCTTCTGGAGCTTTTATATCTTCTAGATTGATTCCTCCAAAAGTAGGGGCAATAGCTTTGACTGTTTCTATAAATTTTTCTGGATCAGATTCGTCTATTTCTATATCGAAAACATCAATCCCAGAAAAAATTTTGAATAAAAGAGCTTTTCCTTCCATTACCGGTTTAGAGGCTAATGCTCCAATATCTCCAAGACCTAATACAGCAGATCCATTAGTAATGACTGCGACAAGATTTCCTTTAGATGTATATTTATATACTTCTTGAGAAGAACGAGCTATTTCTTTACAAGGTTCTGCTACTCCTGGAGAATAAGCAAGAGATAGATCTCTTTGACTACTATATTTTTTAGTGGGTGTTATTTGTATTTTTCCAGAAGGAAATTGACTATGATAATTTAAAGATTCTTCACGAAATTTACTTATGTTTTTTATCATTATGTTAATAATTAATAATATAATTTTGAAATAGATACAGGATTGATGAAAAAAAATATTCTCATTTCCAAATGATATCTTTTTCGAAGAAATATTTTTTACCTGATTTCCACCTGATTATAAGTTTATAATATCCTTTTTTCAAAAATTTTTTAGGAATAAATAATATTTTTTTTGAAGATTTCAATATTTTGAAAGATTTTGTTAAATCCAAATCTTTAGAAGATGATCTAAATAAAGTAAAAAATCCATAAAAATTATCATTAATAGGTGGAAATAGAATTTCAACTCCAGAAGATAAAATGGAAATTTTTATTTTCTTAGGAAGTTCTAACACATTTTTTTTTTCATTTATAATTTCTTGATATTTCATTTCTTCTTCATAATATCTATCTGATACAAGTTGGCTTCCTACATGTGGAAAAAAAAAGGCGATATAAATAATAAAGATTATAAAAAAAACCAAAGATAACACAATTCCGGTATCCCAATTGAATTTTATTTTCATAATTCAAATTTTATTTGAGGAAAACTATAATGCTAAAAATCGAAATGTATAACAATCTATAGTAGAACATCATTTATATCTTGCTCCATTCTGTTATTTTTTTTCCTTGTGGAGCTTTAGATGTTAAAGGTTTTTTAGATTTTTGATTAATAAAATAAACATAACTAGATATTTTTTCAATATCGTTTCCTTTAATTTCTCCTGATTTTCCAAAAGCTCGCATAGTCGGATTATTATCGCTTCCATTCCATATGATAGAAAAAATGTTTTTAAATAAATTTTTTTCTTTCGTATTGATCCAATAATCATCTGTTAAATTAGGTCCTATATTTCCACTTCCATCTGATTGATGACAAGTAGCACAATTTTCATCAAAAAGAGTTTTCCCACTATCAATTAAATTTTCCTTAAAACAAGCATTTTCTATAGTTACTTGTGGAGTATTTTTTTCAAAAATTTCTATTTGTTTCAACTGATTCTTATAAGCTATTTCATATTCTTTATAAGGGTTAGAAAAATCCATGAATAAATAAGAAAAAAAATAAATTGCGGAAAAAATAATTGTCATATAAAAAAGATGGATCCACCACATTGGTAATCTATTATCTAATTCTATAATTCCATCAAATCCATGATCTATTTTTTTTACTCCATCATTCATTTTTTTAGGATCATGAAATATAAATTTATAAAGTCTGTAAAAATAGTTCCCTTCGTTTTCTTCAAAGATTTTTATCCTTTCTTTTTCTTCGATAGATTGTAATTTTTTTCTAAAAATCAAACTATTAACAAATTCTAAAATCCATAACAATATTGTAGTTACAATCAAAAAAGAAATTGTAATAGGATGAACTAAATAATAAATATGATTATAACTTCTAAAAAAGACATAGAACATAAATATTATAATAGATAAAAAAGAAGGAATCATAATAAAAGAAGGAATTCTAGATCTCATAATTTTTTCTTTTTTTTTCTTCTTCTAATTCTAAAGGGATTGAACTGATTTTTTCATAATATTTTTTCGGTTTTGAAAACACAAAAAATAAAATCAAAAAGAAAACCAATAAAAATAAAATTAACATAATAGATTGAAAAATTCCTACATTTATTTCTTTTGTAAAATACTGTTTAAAAAAACTTATCATTAATTTTTTAAGATTTAATATCTGTTCCAATCCTTTGTAAATAAGCAATAAGAGCTATAATTTCTCTTTTATCTAAAGGGATAAATTTTTCTTTTTCCACTTTTTTTTGTCGATTCATTTCTATTTCCAAACTTGGAAACTCTTTATATATGTCAGATACAATTTTATTTGCTTGACGATCCATATCTTGATTTACATTTTTTATATCTTTTAAAGTATATGGAACTCCTAATTTGATCATTGCTTTTATTTTTTTTTCTGTATTAGACCTATCCAATTTATTATAAATTAACCAAGGATATCTTGGCATAATGGATCCAGGTGAAGTAGATCTAGGGTTATACATATGATTATAATGCCAAGAATTAGGATTTTTCCCTCCTTCTCTGGCTAAATCTGGTCCTGTTCGTTTAGATCCCCAAAGAAATGGATGATCATATACAAACTCTCCTGCTTTAGAATATTCTCCATAACGAACAACCTCATCTCTAAATGGACGGACTTGTGCACTATGACAAGCATTACACCCTTCTCTAACAAATAAATCTCTCCCTTCCAATTCAAGCGCCTTATAAGGTTTTACATTATGAATAGTAGGAACATTAGATTTAATCACTAAAGTAGGAATGATTTCTATAAATCCTCCAATAGCTACTGCGATAAAGGAAAGAACTGTTAATTGTATTGGTTTTCTTTCTAACCAACTGTGAAACTTTTCATTTTTCTCTTTTATATTTTCTCCATAAAATGGATCGCATTTGAATTTCTCATTATCAATTGAATAACCTTTTTGAATCGTTTTAAAAATATTAAAAATCATTAAAACAAAACCTAAAAAATAAATCATACCACCTATAAATCTTATTTTATAAAATGGAATGATGGATAATACTGAATCTAAAAAATTTTTATAAGCTAAAGTTCCATCAGGATTGAATTTTTTCCACATCATAGATTGTAATATAGATCCAAAATACATTGGAAAAATGTACAATACAATTCCTAAAACACCTAACCAAAAATGGATATTAGCTAATGATATAGAGTATAATTTAGTATTCCACATTTTTTGTGTAAGCCAATATATAACTCCAAAAGCCATAAACCCGTTCCATCCTAAAGTTCCTAAATGAACATGAGCTATAATCCAATCTGTAAAATGTCCAATAGAATTCAAAGTTTTAGTAGCAAGCATCGGTCCTTCAAAAGTAGCCATTCCATAACAAGTAATTCCCACTACAAAAAATTTCAAAATAGGATTTTTTTTAACTTGATTCCAATCTCCTCTTAATGTAAGTAATCCATTCAACATTCCACCCCAAGAAGGAGCAATTAACATGATTGAAAAAATAGTTCCTAACATTTGAGCCCAATTGGGAAGAGATGTATACATTAAATGATGAGGACCAGCCCATATATATACAAATATTAAGGACCAAAAATGAATAATAGAAAGTTTATAAGAAAAAATAGGCTGATTAGATGCTTTAGGGACAAAATAATACATCAATCCTAGTATAGGGGTAGTCAAAATAAATGCAACAGCATTATGTCCATACCACCATTGCATTAAAGCATCTTGTACTCCAGCATATATAGAATAACTCTTAAAAGATAAAAGAGATATAGGTAACTCAAGATTGTTAAATAAATGCAACATCGCTACAGCAACCCATGTTCCTAACAAAAACCAAATACTGACATATAAATGTTTGATTCTTCTTTTTAAAATAGTTCCTATCATATTAATTCCATAAACAATCCAAATAAAAAAGATCCCTATATCTATAGGCCACTCATGTTCTGCATACTCTTTACTAGTGTTAATTCCTAATAAAAAAGTAATCCAAGTGGAAAAAATAAATATTTGCCATCCCCAAAAATGAATCCAACTAAGAGTATCACTAAAAACTCTAGTCTTTAATAAACGTTGCAAAGCATAGTAATATCCTGTAAAAATTATATTTCCAACAAAAGCGAAAACAGCAGTACTTGTATGTAGCATTCTCCATCGACCAAACCCCATAATCCCTTGAGTATCCTTCAGTTTGTTTCCAAAAATCAATTCAGGAATATCAGGATAAAACAACAACAAGGCTACAAATAATCCGGCTAAAAATCCAATAAAAGCCCAAAACATAGTAGCGTATAGAAAAGCTTTTACAATACGGTTATTGTAATAATATGATGTATTTAATTTCATTAGAAAATCATTATTTGTTTTCAATATCATCGATCAAAATCCTAATTCTAGGAGATTCAAAATCATCAAATTGTCCAGAATAAAGACCAATTAAAAAAAATATGAGAAAAAGTGCTCCTAAAGAAATACTAGATAATATCATAATAATTAATATATCCATAAGACAAAAATTTCAAATTTAGAATTTTTTTGAAGCTAAAATATAAATCGTCGTGAAACGATCCAAGTAGATATTATGGAAAAAAAAACAACAGAAAAGGAACTTAAAGGCATTAGAATAGCTGCTATAAAAGGTTTTAAATTCCCGGTTACAGCAAAATAAATCCCTATAATATTATAAAATAAACTGATCATAAAATTGACAATCACTAGTTTGCTAGATATTTTGGATATCTTTAAAAATAAGAAAATTTTATTCAAACAATCAGATTGCAAAAATGCATCACAATTTGGAAAAAAACTAGTTGGATTTTCAGATACAGCAACCCCTACTTCACTTCTACTTAAAGCTGCACAATCATTAATGCCATCTCCAAACATCATGATTTTTTCTCCCTTTTTTTGTAATTTTTTAACATAATTTAGTTTATTTTCTGGACTCTGATTAAAAAGGACTTTACCAGTCTTAGGTAAAATAGATTTCAAGTAATTTTTTTCTAATTCATTTTTATCTCCAGAAAGAATAATTATTTTATACTCTTTCAAATTTTGAAATATTTTTTTTATACCTTTCCGATAATAATTTCTAAATAAAAAATAACCTACAAACTTATTATTTATAGAAATAAAAACTGTTGTTTGATTTCTATCTTTTATTTTTTTTGTAATTCCTAAATATTCTTTAGATCCAATTTTAACCGGTATATTTTTTATGACTCCTTCTAATCCTTTTCCCATTATTTCTTTAAAATTCTTTATAGAATAAAAATCTTTGATAGATAATTCTGATAATATTCTTTGACTTAGAGGATGAATAGAGTTTTTTAATAAAGATGCTACAATTTTTTTTTCCTCATATTTCATGTTTCCTATAAAAAATATTTTTTCTTTATTTGGATCCGTTATAGTTCCTGTCTTATCAAAAATTAAAGTTTTTATTGCAGAGATTCTTTCCATTGTAAAAATATCTTTTATATAAAAACTTTTTTTAGAGAAAAATCGTATGATATTTCCAAATATCAATGGAGTAGAAAGTACCAAGGCACAAGGACAAGTGATAATTAAAACAGAAAAAGTGGTCTGAAATATTTTTGAAATATCGTTGTTTAAGTACCAATAAATTCCACTCATTATAGAAATGATCAAAATAGCAGGAGTAAAATATTGACTGAATTGAGTGGATATTGAATTTAAATAAAATAATTTTTTATGATGATTAGATTGGTTTTTATTCCATAATAAACTCAAATAACTATGATCTACATTCTTAATGACTTTCAAAAAAATAGCTTCTCCTTTTTGTTTAGAACCAGCATAAACTCGATCTCCTATTTTTTTATTTATTAAATGAGATTCGCCAGTAATAAAACTGTTATCCAATACAGCATTTCCTTTTATAAGTATAGAATCGGCAGGAATAATTTCTTCATTCCTAATTAAAATAATATCTCCTTTTTTCAAAGAAGAAAGCAAAATTTTTTCTTCTTTTTCATTTTTCTCATGTATTCTTGTCATTAAAACGGGATAAAAAGATTTATAATTTTTGTCAAAAGAAAGAATTTTATTATGAGTATGAATTTGAAATATTCTGCTTACAAGTAGAAATAAAGAAAAACTAGAAATGCTATCGAAATAGCCAGAACCTAAATCAAAAAAAATTTCGTAACAGCTCCATAAAAAAAGAACTAATATTCCTATGGAAATAGGAACATCTATATTCAAAACATGTTTTTTGAATCCTAAAATGGCATATTTTACATGATCTTTAAGAGAAAATATTACAACTGGTAAAGATAAAATGAACATGAGATAATGAAAAAAGTTTCTATTTTCTAAAAACCATGCATCTTGATAGGCTCCAACATATCCTGGAATAGCCAAAAGCATAATATTTGCAAAACAAAAAAAGGAAATAGCTAATTTTCCTATTAATTTTCTGTCAAATGTGTTATTGATTTTTCTTTTTTCTATTGATTCAAAATTAATAGAAGGTCTATACCCCATGTCATCAAGGAGTCTAGCTAAACTACTTAGTTTGAATTCTACATTATTAAATGTTATCCAAATTTGTTTACTGGAAAAGTCAACAGTAGATTCTAGAATATTTTTATGAAACTTCGATAAAGTCTCTAAAACAAGAACACAAGAACTACAATGAATAGAAGGGATTAAAAAGCGAACAGTTGTAATATTATTATGATTGAAATCAATTAATTTTTCTGCAATTTTTTTATCATCAAGAAAATCAAAAAAATCATGTTTTTTCATAATAAATTCTAATTAATTATTAATTAGGTTTTTTGTATATACTGTTTGTATTCTTGCGAAGACATTAATTTATTATACTCTTCTATATATAAGACTTCTATTAGGAGAATCCATCCTTCGTCATAAGAACTTTTATTAATAAGTTCTGGTTCGGATAATAATTTTTTGTTAATTTCAAGAATACAACCTGAAACAGGCATAAATAAATCAGAAACGGTTTTTACCGCTTCAATTGTGCCAAAAGGATCTCCTTCTTTGATTTTTTTTCCTATAATGGAATCTTCTACATCTAGATAAACAATATCTCCCAATTCATTTTGGGCAAAATGAGTAATTCCCACATAAGCTTTTTTTTGGATATCTAATCTTATCCACTCATGATTTTTACTGTACTTTAAATTATTAGGGTTCATAGTAATATATTTTTAATTATTTTATAATAAAACAAGGACTTGTTTTTGTACAGTTCAATTTTTTCTTAATGAGAAGAAAAATTTTATAAACAAGATCTATTTTTTTCTTGAAAAAAGAATCGCTTTTTTTATTTTTTTGCATGATAGATGTTAAGTATAAGTTTATTTTTTTCTCTATACCACAAGAATTCTCTTCATCAAACTTCCACAGTAGGTACTTTTCTATCTGATCAATTAATAAATCTGCGTAATTTAATGATGTAGCATAACCTGCTTGTTTAAGTTCTGCAGCCCAAGATTGATAATCATTTTTTTTTAAAAGAAATAATTTATAATAACGCGGCTGTTGTAAAAATCTTGAGTGATCCTGAAAAGATTCTCGTACAGAATTATATTTTCTAAAACATTCTTTTGGAAGATCATCATCATGGTAATAAATATCTCCCATCCAATTTTTTCCACATTTAATTCCAAAATGATTATTCGTTGCTTTGGATAATGAGCTGTTTCCACAAGAAGATTCTAAAATTCCTTGTCCTAATTTGATACTAGCTGGTATTCCAAATTTTTCCATTTCTTCTACAGCAAAAACAGCATATTTTTTAATGTATTCAATGACATTTTCTATTTCTTTTGTTTCTTTTGAAAAAGATGAAAAAAAATACATCAAAAAGAATAATATAAAATAAAAAAAATTTTTCATTTTTATTAACTTAATGATGGATAAAATTACGTTTTTTTATAAAAATTTAGAAATTTTTGAAATCAAGTAAAAAGAGTCCATAAAAAACCAGCTCTAATAAATAATTCTTTTTTGTTGATAGGATTATCTATGAAATGAAATCCTATGTTTTTAATACTCAGATAAAACACAGTTCTATGTATTTTAAGATTTAAAAAATAATCCATAAAAGGAGACCCTCCAATTTGATTAGGTGAACATTCCTTTTCAGAAGAAAAAATATGAATATCGAAAGGATAATAAATTTTTGATAATAAAAATTGCTAAAATAATGAATAGAAAAACCTGTTTTCATTGATAAGGCATTATTTAAATAATGATCTTGATAAAAAATTGTATTTCTTGATAAAATACTTGGAATTGAAAAAATCAATGGATCAGAGTTGTATTTTTGATACAAAAAAAGATTGTTAAGTTGAAGTTTCCATATGTTGTGTGTTGTTTCGACTTTGAAACTGTACAATTGAATTTGCTTACGATATAGAAATTTTTCCATTTCTTTTTTTTCATTTCGAAACAAATGGTCCAATCTAGATACAGAAAGAGAAAAATGATAATTCTTATCGTCAAATAAAGAAAGATCTACTGTTTTTTCTTTATCAAAAACCAGCATGTTTTTTCGTTGATTATTGTAGCAATCTTCATTTTTTTTTAAAATATACAGATGAATAAAATCTGGAGAAATTCCTTTATTTTCAGAAAAATACAATTGAGTTGAAAATTGAAATTTTGAAAATAAAAATGTGTTGAATTTCATATTCATCTGTAAGTAAGGTTTTTTTAAATTATTATACTCCATTATACCGGATGAATGAAATGCGAAAATATTATTGATAGGATAATTTATTTGAGTTTCTATGAAGAAATTGTTTATATCCCTGTTTTTAGGAATGATTCTATGGCGATATTCATTGATTGAAAATATTTTATAATGTATCTTATCAAAAATGGATCCTACTTCTACATCTAATTTGTTTTTCTTAAACATTAAAAAAAAACCGTTTTTCAAATAAAAATGATTGATTTTATTTTTTTGTTCAGCAATAAAATGACTTTTGGAATATTTCTCATATTCTACATAAGTTTTTAAAAAAAAAGATTGATTTTCTTTTAAAGAAAAAATTTTTTGAATAAAATTTATGTAAAATCTATTATGAATAAATTTTTTTTGATCGAAAAAAACATTTTTATAATTTTTAACATTGTTCCATTTTATGATTTTTTCTTTTTCTTTGATGTAAAATTTTTGCTGAATATAATGCCCCCATAATTTATGATTATAATCATCTTGATCCTGAAAACTGAAAGTAGTTAATAAAAAATTTTTATTTTTTTCAAAACTAAGTTCGTTTTTTAAATTTAAGTTTCTATATTCTATAGAATAATTGATTTTTTCATTTGGACTCTGAGAAAAAAAAACACCCAATCCTCTTTCTTTAAAAAAGTCACTTTCATAAAAAATTTCTGATATAGGAGTTTTTACATCAAAGTATTGAATCTTGTCAATAGAAAAAAAAGGATCCTTAAAAAAAAGCATTTTTTGATGATGATTTATTTGTACAATATTTCTATGAGGAATTAAAAAATTGTTTCCGTTTCCTTTATTATAAAAAAATCCAAAACTATCATGTTTAAAAAAATTATGAGAATAATATTTTTGAATCGAAAAAGATTCTAATAAAGTTTTTTTGATATTATTTTCTTCTGTCCAGAATTTGTAATCCTGAAAAGTAGGATGATAAATATCTATCCCTTTTTTTTCTGTACTAGGTTTCAAATAAGGATATATAAGAAACAAAAAAGAAAAAATGAATATTTTCATACAATTGAATTATAAATTGCACTATTTATAATTAATATCCATGGATATGAAAAATTTATTTATATTTGCATAAGGTAAATGTCATTTCTAAAGTAAATGGTATTCTAATTGAGGGTAGATGTTATCCCAACAATATTTGCGAGGCTTGTCTTTATGACGGCCTTTTTTTCATCATGTAAAAATACCATAAGCCATGTTTAAATTTAATTTTAGAACTATTCAGAAAAAAATTTTAGCTGATAGTACTACACCAATAGAATTATATTTAAAACTAAGAGATATATTTCCAAATACATTATTATTAGAATTTTCTGACTATCAAATTTTCAAAAATAATTCTTCGATTCTTTGCATTAATCCAATTTCGGAACTTATTCTAGATAAAAATGTATTACGAATATCATATCCAAATTGTGTTCATAAACATATTTTCATCAATGATCGATTGGACATACAAATTTTAATTGAGGATTTTTTTAAGAAATTTGAAAATGAAAATACTTCTATTTTTTATTCCGGATTATACGGATATATATCTTATGACAGTATTCAATATTTTGAAAATATTCAATTTCATACTCCAATTAAAGAAATATACAATATTCCGCAAATGCGGTTTGGTTTTTATAAAAATCTAATTGTATTTCGTCATTTTCACAATGAAATTCATTTGATAGAACATCAATTCATTAATGCAGAGGAAACAACTTATATTAATCAATTGATAGAATTAATAAAAAAGAAAAATTTTCCTTCTTTTCCATTTAAATCTGTAGGAAGTCGTTCTTCAAATGTTACGGATATAGAATATAAAAAAATGGTATCTCAAGGAATCAAAGCTTGTTTACGAGGAGATGTTTTTCAAATAGTATTATCTAGACAGTTTCAACAAAAATTTACAGGAGATGAATTTAATGTATATCGTGCTTTACGATTTATCAATCCTTCTCCATATCTTTTTTATTTTGATTATGGAAACTATAAATTATTTGGTTCTTCTCCAGAATCCCAATTGATTATTGATGATAAAATAGCTTACATCAATCCAATAGCAGGAACTATACGAAGATCGGGAAATAAAGATAAGGATAAAAAATTATCTGAAAACCTTTCTGAGAATCCAAAAGAAAATGCAGAACACGTCATGTTAGTAGATTTAGCAAGAAATGATTTGAGTAAAAATTCTTCCAATGTAAAAGTAGAAGTCTTCAAAGAAATTCAAGTTTTTTCTCATGTACTGCATATGGTATCCAAAGTTTCTGGAAAATTGGAAGAAGACATATCGATTATAAAAGTGTTTGGAGATACTTTTCCAGCAGGAACTTTATCAGGAGCTCCTAAGTATAAAGCAATGGAGTTGATAGATAAAATAGAAAATCAACATAGAGGAGTTTATGGAGGAGCTATTGGTTTTTTTGGATTGAATAATTCTTGTATCAATACCGCTATAGTTATTCGTTCTTTTGTGAGTAAAAATAATACTCTTTTTTTTCAAGCTGGCGCAGGAATTGTTTCTGATTCTAAAGAAGAAAAAGAGTTAGAAGAAGTAAATAATAAGCTTATGGCCTTATTTAAAGCTATAGAGTTAGCTAAAAATATATGAAGTATTATGAATAAAATACTGATTTTGGATAATTATGATTCTTTTACTTATAATCTTGTTCATGCTGTAAAAAAATTAACAAAAAATCCCGTAGAAGTATCTAGAAATAATGAAATTCAACTTTCTGATATAGAAAAATATAACAAGATTATTCTTTCTCCAGGCCCTGGAATTCCAGATGAAGCACATATTCTAAAACCTTTAGTAAAGACTTTTGCTTCTACTAAAAGTATTTTTGGAGTTTGTTTGGGGCAACAAGCTATAGGAGAAGTATTTGGAGCTACTCTTCTGAATACAAAGGAAGTTTATCATGGAATAGCTAGTTTGATCAAAATTGTGGATCCAAAAGAAATTATTTTTCAAAAATTACCTAGAGAAATCAAGGTAGGTCGTTATCATTCTTGGATTATATCTCCACAAAATTTTCCTGAAGAACTTCAGATTACAGCTATTGGAGATAAAGGAGAAATTATGGCTTTACGTCATAAATTTTATGATGTTCGTGGAGTTCAATTTCATCCAGAATCCATTTTGACTCCATATGGAGAAAAATAATAAATAATTGGCTGAAAATGAAGTAAATATGAAAAAAACATTAGAAAATCTTTTTTCAGAAAAAACTTTAACAAAACAGCAGGCCAAGAATCTTATTATAGAATTATCAAAAGGAAAAATCAATAAGACTCAAGCAATTGCTCTAGCTACTATATATAACATGAGGCCTCCTACTTTAGAAGAAATAGTAGGGTTTCGACAAGCATTAATAGAATTATGTATAAAAGTCGATCTCACGGAATTCAATGCGGTTGATATAGTAGGAACAGGTGGAGATAGAAAAAACACTTTTAATATATCAACCTTGGCATGTTTTGTAGTTGCAGGGGCAGGAGAAAAAGTAATCAAACATGGAAGTTTTAGTTCTTCTTCAACAACTGGATCTTCAAATCTATTAGAAGGTTTAGGATATCATTTTACTAATAAAGAAGAAAATTTAAAAAATCAGTTGGATAAAGTTGGAATTTGTTATTTACATGCACCTATATTTCATCCGGCTTTAAATATTGTATCTGTAGCAAGAAAAGAATTAGGAATTAAAACTATTTTTAACACACTTGGACCATTGATCAATCCTGGAAAACCAAAAAATCAATTGTTAGGGGTTCATAATTTAGAATTAGCCAGAATTTATTATTATATGTACCAACATACAAAAAACAAAAACAATTATGCTATTGTTCATAGCTTAGATGGCTATGATGAAATAACGCTTACTAGTGATGTAAAATGTTACTCTCCAAAAGGAGAACGATTTTATTCTATAGAAGAATTAGGTATAGGTAAAAATAAGATAAAAATCAATCCTGATGAATTAAAAGGAGGAAAAAATACAGAAGAAAATATTCGTATATTCATTAATGTTTTATCAGGAGAAGGAACTTCGTCTCAAAATGAAGTAGTTTTGATAAATGCGACATTTGCATTAAGTTTATTGAATCAAGATAGTTTGGAAAATAATTATGATAAGGCAAAACGATCTTTAAAAAGTGGAAAAGCAAAGAATATTCTCAAAAAATTATTGAATTTATGAATATTCTTGAAAAAATAGTATCTGTTAAACAAAAAGAAGTCTCCAGAAACAGAGTTATTCGTCCTATAAAAGAATTGGAAAAGAGTCTCTTTTTTAAAAGAAACATTTTTTCTTTAGTGAAAAGACTAAAGGATAGCAAAACTGGTATAATTGCAGAATTTAAGTCAAAATCGCCTTCTAAAGGAGTTATCAATAATTTTGTTTCAGTAGAAAAAGTTGCCAAGGATTATGAATCTTCAGGGGTTTGTGGAATATCTATTCTTACAGATCAGAATTTTTTTTCTGGTAAAAATGAAGATTTAGAAAAATCACGTTCTATAGTTTCTATCCCTATACTAAGAAAAGATTTTATTATAGATGAATATCAAATTATAGAATCTAAATCTGTAGGAGCTGATGTGATATTGTTGATTGCTAGTATTCTTTCTAAAAATCAAATAAAAAACTTTTCAAAGTTAGCAAAAAGTATTGATTTAGAAACTATTATTGAAATCCACAATGAATTTGAAATCGATAAAATAACAGAGAATTTAGATATTATAGGAATTAACAATCGAAATTTGCAAACTTTTATTGTAGATTATAATAATTGTTTGAAATTATCTTCAAAAATTCCTAACAATTATACAAAGATAGCCGAAAGTGGAATAAATGATGTAAATCATATTTTTGAATTAAGAAAACAAGGGTTTAAAGGCTTTTTAATTGGAGAATATTTTATGAAAAGAAAAGATCCTGGAGAATTTTGTAAAAAATTTATAAAATCTTTATTGTCATTATGATTATGAAATGCAAATCATTAAAAATAAAAATATGTGGAATGAAATTCAATATACAAGAAATTTCAGATTTTTTACCTGATTTTATGGGTTTTATATTTTATCCTAATTCTCCCAGATTTGTGGGGATTGATTTTTTGATTCCAAAATTAAAAAAAAAAGTATTCAAAACTGGAGTTTTTGTAAATGAATCAGAAAAAAATGTATTGAAAATCAGTCAAAAGAATCAATTGGATTTTATTCAATTGCATGGAACAGAAAGTCCTTTTTATTGTGAAAAATTATTCAAAAAAAGATTAAAATTAATTAAAGCTTTTAGAATAGATGATTTTTTTTCTTTTAAAAACGTTGTAGATTACATTCCTTTTTGTACTTATTTTCTATTTGATAATAATACAATCAACTATGGAGGGAGCGGAAAAAAATTTTGTTGGGAAAAACTTGATGAATATAATTTTAAAATTCCATTTTTTTTAAGTGGAGGAATTGGAATAAAAGATTTTGATAAAATTAAAAATTTTTCACATTCAAAAATATTTGGAATTGATATAAACAGTCGATTTGAAATATTTCCAGGAAAAAAAGACGATATAGCGTTAAATACCTTTATAAAAAAAAATAAGAGAATTATGAAATATTTTGTTGATAAAAATGGGTATTATGGAGAATTTGGAGGAGCTTTTATTCCTGAAATGTTGCATCATAATATAACAGAATTACAAGATCAATATAAAAAATTCATTACAAGTTTTGAATTTCAAAAATTGTATAAAAAAATACTAAAAAATTATGCAGGAAGACCTACTCCTTTATTTTTTTGCAAAAAATATTCTGATAAATATAAAGCTAAAATTTATCTAAAAAGAGAAGATTTGAATCACACAGGATCGCATAAAATTAATAATTCTATAGGACAAGCATTGTTGGCAAAACAATTGGGAAAAAAAAAGATTATTGCTGAAACTGGAGCTGGACAACATGGAGTCGCTACTGCTACTACTTGTGCATTAATGAATTTAGAATGTATTATTTTTATGGGAGAAACGGATATACACCGTCAATATACTAATGTTCTTAGAATGAAATCTCTTGGGGCCAAAGTGATTCCTGTTTGTAGTGGAGATAAAACACTGAAAGATGCGGTAAATGAAGCTATTCGTTATTGGATAAGCCATCCAGAAAGTTATTATTTAATAGGGTCTACAGTTGGACCTCATCCTTATCCTCAAATGGTTGCAGATATTCAATCTATTATTAGTGAAGAAATTAAAATTCAGTTAAAAGAAAAGGAAGGATCTTCTTTTCCTAATTATGTAGTTGCTTGCATAGGAGGTGGAAGTAATGCAGCTGGATCTTTTTATCATTTTTTGGATAACGATTCCGTGAATCTAGTAGCAGTAGAAGCCGCAGGATTAGGAGTGAATACAAAAAAAACAGCAGCATCTATTCACTGTGGATCTAGAGGAATATTACATGGAAGTATGACTATGCTATTGCAAAATGAAGATGGTCAAGTTCTTCCTGCTCATTCTATATCTGCTGGATTAGATTATCCGGGAATAGGCCCTATGTTTGCTAATCTTTTTGTAAAAAAACGTGTTAATTTTTTGCATTCCACAGATGAAGAAGCTTTGCAGGCAGGATATGAATTGACCAGATTAGAAGGAATCATTCCAGCTTTGGAAAGTTCTCATGCATTAGCTGCACTCAAAAACATCCCATTTAAAAAAATGGATGTGGTAGTTGTCACTCTATCTGGAAGAGGTGACAAAGATATCAATGTTTATGATAAATTTTTTACAAAATTCTCAGGCGATGAACAAAATACATGATTTATTCAGAAATAAAAGTGAAAACATATTATGCATTTATTTTACAGCGGGATATCCTAATGTAAACAGCACAGTAAAAATAATAAAAATATTGCAGAATCTTCCTGTTGACTTAATAGAAATAGGGATTCCTTATTCTGATCCTTTGGCAGATGGAATGATTATTCAAAAAAGCAATCAAACCTCTCTGAATAACGGAATGAATGTTTCTTTATTATTTTCTCAAATCAAACAATTTAAAAAAGAAATCAAAATTCCTATTCTTCTTATGGGATATTACAATCAATTTTATAAGTTTGGAGAAGAAAAATTTTTGAAAAAATGTAAGGAATCAGGAATTTCTGGATTAATTATTCCAGATCTTCCTGTTGATTTGTTCGTTAAAAAATATCAAAATTTGTTTAAAAAGTATTTATTATCAATGATATTTTTGATCACTACACAAACGGATTCATCTAGAGTTTTCATGTTAAGTCAAATAACTGATGGTTTTTTATACTTGGTTTCTTCTAATTCAACAACAGGAAAAGTTGATAATTTTTTTGGGAAAGAACAAATATCTTTTTTTGAACGTATAAAAAAACTGTCTATAAACATTCCTAAATTGATTGGTTTTGGAATCAATAACAGAGAAACTTTTGATTTTTCATGTCAATATGCAAATGGAGGAATTATTGGAAGTTCTTTTATTCAATCATTAAATGAAAATCAATTAGAAGAAAGCATAAAAAAATATATAAAATTTATTAGAGAATAGATTTTTTTCTATTTCCAAAAATAGAAGTTCCTAAACGAACAATCGTACTTCCATATTGGATTGCTATATTATAATCTCTACTCATTCCCATGGATAGTATATAAAATCCATATTTTTTTTGACATTTATCATAGAACTTGCGTAAATATCCAAATTCATTGTGGATTTTCGTAAGTTCTTGAAAAGAGGCCATCCCCATTATTCCTACTATTTTCACGTTTTTCATTGATTGATAAGTTTTGTTTTCCAATATGTCATAAAACTCTTGATCGGTTATTCCCGATTTACTTTTTTCGTTGCAAATTTTTATTTGCAAAAGACAATTGATTCTTCTACCATATTTTAACGCAATTTTATTTATTAATTGAATTTGTTCTAATTTTTGAACACTATGAATTAAATGAATAAAAGGGATTATATACTTCAATTTATTACTTTGAATTCTTCCAATCATGTGCCAACGGATATCTTTTGGTAATTTTTTATACTTATCCATCATTTCTTGAACATAATTTTCTCCAAAATCTTTATGTCCTAATTTGTATAATTTTTCGATAGAAGAGACATTTTGATTTTTAGAAACTGCTACAATTTTTATATTTTTTGGAATTAATCTTCTTATGGAAAAGAATCTATTTTCTATCATGACGTCTTTCAAATTCTTTCATGATTTCAATTAAAAATTGAACACTTTCCAATGGAAGAGCATTGTATATGCTAGCTCTATAGCCTCCTAAAAATCTATGTCCTTCCAATCCTACTATGTTTTCTTTTTTCCACATTTTATTAAATTCTTTTTCTAGTTTTTTATCTTTTAAAAAAAAGGAAACGTTCATATCAGAACGATCTTCTTCATGTATTTTATTTTCAAATAAATTATTATTATCTATTTCATTATATAATAATTTAGCTTTGTGTTGATTTTGTTTTTCTAAAACAGAAAGACCCCCTTTGTTTTTTATCCATTCTAAAGTTAACATGGAAGTATAAATAGAAAAAACGTTTGGAGTATTTAAAATACTTTTATTTTGTATATGGATTTTATAATCCATATAAGAAGGAATGTTTCTAATGTTTCTTTTAATTTTCCCTAAAATATTTTTTTTGATTATCACAATAGTCATTCCAGCAGAACTTACGTTTTTCTGTGCAGAAGCATAAATTAAACTGAATTGGCAGAAATTTAATTTTCTACTAAAAATATCGGAAGACATATCACAAACTATTGGAACAGAAGTTTTAGGAAATATTTTCATTTGTGTTCCAACAATAGTATTATTAGATGTACAATGAAAATAATCTACATTACATGGAATTTGATAATGTTTTGATATGTGTGTATAGTTTTGGTTTTTTCCGGAAAAAAGAATTTTTACTTTCCCAAATTTTCTTGCTTCCTTAATAGCATTTTTGGCCCAAAATCCTGTATCTAAATAAGCGGCTTCCTGATCCATTAAATTATATGGAATCATTGAAAATTGCAAGCTGGCTCCTCCTTGAAGAAATAAAATAGCATAATCATCATTCAAATTCATTACTTGTTTTACTAAACAAGTTGTTTTTTCTATTATTTCTAAAAAATCTATACTTCTATGAGAAATCTCAAGTAAAGATAAACCGGAACCATTAAAATCAATTACAGATTGAGCTGATTTTCTGATAACTTCTTTGGGTAAAATAGAAGGGCCTGCATTGAAATTATGTATTTTCATAAATAAATAGAACAACTAATTCTTTTCAAAATTAAAAAAAAATACCAATTGAAATTGTAAGATTCGTAGGTAATAACTCAATTATATTTTTATACCTAATATTTTTTTGTTTTTTTGTTATTTTAAATCTATCATCTAAACGATTTCCTACAACCAAAATAATATCCCCATTTCCATTAATTAATAACCATGTTTGTTCTTTTTCTAAAAGAGAAAATTTTTTTTCTTTATAATACTTGCTTAATTTTTTTTTCCCTTTCATTTTGAAAGGGAAAAAAAAATCTCCCTTCCTCCATGTTCTTAAAAGCAATGGAAATTGAATTTTATCAAAATCTATAAGAAACATTTTCTCTTTCTCTTGATCTTCTTTTTTTGGATTCAAAAGAAACTTCATATCAATGGGTAAGGGTGTTTGAACAACATTTCTTATATCCGGTATAGCATAAGTTTTATTTTCTGATAAAAATTTTCTGTAAACTAAAATCCAATCATTTCTGTTTTTAATAATACGATATTTTTTTGATATAAGTTGCTTCCCCGATTGTGCATAAATAAGATTTTTTAGACTTTTTACATTGTAAAATCCATATGGAGAAAATAATTTGAATAAATAAAAGGATAAAGGTTGCAATTTTTCTATTTTATTACATTTTATTTTCCAAATAAATGGATGATTTTTTTTATCAACTGTAATTTCATGATATACTTTTTTTATTTTTTCTTCTATTAAAAAATTTTCATCATAAAGATGATTTATGGTTTTTTTAAAACCTTTGCAAAAGAAAGATGAGAAATAGGAAAATTTAGATAAAATAAAACGAATTTTATTTCTCAAATATTTAGTTTCCAGATTACTGCTATCCAATCTCCATTTTATATTTTTTATTTTAGCATAATGCAGAATTTCTTCTTTAGTAAAATCGGAAAGAGGACGTATGAATTTTCCATTTTTTTTAGGAATCCCTAACAATCCTTTAATTCCAGTTCCTCTCAAAATATTAAGAAAAAAAGTTTCTATAGAATCATTAAGATGATGCCCTAACACTATGTAGTCGTAATCTATTTTTTTTAACAATTCAAAAAACCAATCATATCTAAGTTTTCTAGCGGCCATTTGTATGGATAATTTATTTTTTTTAGAAAAATTTAAAGTATCAAATCTTTTAACATGACAAATAATGTTTTTTTTTGTACAAAAATTTTTTATAAAAACTTCGTCTTCATCAGATTCTTGATTTCTCAGTGTAAAATTACAATGAGCTACCTCTAATTCAATATTAGAAAGATCAAGTAACAAATTGACTAGCACCATACTATCTAGTCCTCCACTTACAGCAACACATATTTTATTCTTTAATGAAAAATATTTTCTAATTTTTTCTATATGATCATATGTTATCATTTTATAAGAAAATTGATAATTTCTTGTACTACTTCATTTTTAGATTTTTCACTTACATTTATTTTTTCATAAGATTTTTCATAGAAATAAGTTCTTTGTGATAAATGCTTCATAATAAATTGAAACAATTCTTTTTTAGATAAATGAGCAATCAAAGGTCTTGTATTTTTTTCTAAAAATAATCTTTTAAATAAAGTATAACTATCCGTTTTTAAATAAAATGTTTTTGAATATTTATTTAACAAATAAATATTGTTATAAAAACAAGGAGTTCCTCCTCCAACGGACAAAACATATTCATTTTTTTTTTTAAAATTTTTTTTTAACACAAAATGTTCTGTTCTTCTAAAAGAAAGTTCTCCCTTTTTCTTAAAAAGATTATAAATAGAATCTTTTTTTTCTTTAACAAGAATAGCATCTAAATCATAAAAATTTAAATTTATTTTCTTAGACAATTTTTTTCCTATAGAAGTTTTTCCACTTCCCATGTATCCTATTAAAGTGATTTTCATAAAAAAAATAAATTTATAGTATATTTGTTTTTGATTATTTTGATCAGACCTGATAGCTCAGCTGGTAGAGCATTACACTTTTAATGTAAGGGTCCTGGGTTCGAATCCCAGTCAGGTCATTTTTATGATTAATAAATTTCTAAAACAACAGGACAATGATCAGATAATTTTACATCCGATAACAAATAAGCATTCCTAATTTTTTCTTTTAAAGAGGAACTAACCATAACATAATCAATTCTCCAACCTTTGTTATTTTTTCTAGCATTAGAACGATAACTCCACCAACTGTAATGATGGGCTTCTTGAACGCAGTTTCTAAAACTGTCTACAAATCCTAAATTTAGAAAATGAGTCATCCATTCTCTTTCTTCTGGTAAAAAACCCGAAATTTCCTGATGTTTCATGGGGTCATAAATATCTATTTCATGATGACAAATATTGTAATCTCCACAAATAATGAGATGATTGAATTGATTTCTGATTTTTTTCACATGTGAAAAAAAATTTTTCATAAAAAAAAATTTAAAATTCAATCTTTTTTTCATGTTATTTCCTGAAGGAAGATAAAGACTAATTATTGATAGATTTTTCATATCTATGCGTAATACTCTTCCTTCTTGATCAATAGAACTCAATCCTATCCCATACTCCACATGAATGGGTTTCTCTTTACATAAAATCCCTACCCCACTATATCCTTTTTTTTCTGAAGAAAACCAATAATGATTGTATCCCAATTGATCAAAAATATTGGTGTCTATTTGTTCTGGAAAAGCTTTGATCTCTTGTAAACACAAAATATCTGGATTACTGCTTTCAATCCAATCAGATAATCCTTTATTAATTCCAGATCTTATCCCATTTATATTATAACTAATTATTTTCATTTTTAAGTTGTATCATTATTTATTATAAAATATTCAAAATAGTTTTTATATTTGCCGTGATGCATTAATTTAATCTACTATAAAAAGCTTACTCTTGTAAGCTTTTGTTATTTTTTCCTTATGGATAAACTAAAAATTGCTATTCAAAAATCAGGTCGTCTTTATGAAGACTCTATCAAGTTGCTGAAAGATTGCAGCATTGAAGTTAATATTGGTATAGATAAATTAAAAACAACGGCTCTTAATTTTCCGTTAGAAATTCTTTTTTTAAGAGATGATGATATTCCTCAATATTTAGAAGATGGAGTAGCTGATATAGGAATTGTAGGAAAAAATGTTCTTTTGGAGAAAAGAAAGAAAATCAAAATAAAAGAAACTTTAGGTTTTGGGAAATGTAGACTTTCTATAGCGGTTCCTAAATCGTTAGTTTATAATAACATAAATGATTTAAATGGAAAAAGAATTGCAACAAGTTATCCTTTCTTAGTTAGGGAGTTTTTCAAAAAAAGATATATTCATGCAGAAATTCACGAAATTTCTGGAGCTGTAGAAATTGCTCCTGGAATAGGTTTAGCAGATTGTATTTGCGATTTAGTCAGTAGTGGATCTACACTTTTTATGAATGGGCTTAAAGAAGTAGAAACAGTTCTTCAATCTGAAGCCGTATTGGCTTCACATCTACATTTAGGTTCTCCACAAAACATAATTATGGATAAATTATTATTTAGAATTAGAGCTGTAAAAAAAGCAAAAAATAATAAATATATTCTATTAAATGTTCATAATGAACGATTAGAAAAAATAATATCTTATCTTCCAGGGATTAAAAGTCCAGTAGTTCTTCCTCTAGCAAATTCAGAATGTAGTTCTGTTCATTCCGTTGTCAATGAGAATGATTTTTGGGGAATAATAGAAAACTTAAAAGCACTTGGAGCTCAAGATATATTAGTACTTCCAATAGAAAAAATTATACTATAAACAAATATGGATAATATGATTCAAGTGTATATTCATCCTACATACAAAACATGTCAATCTATTTTGAATAGGTCTTCGGAAAAAATTTCTCACCTAACGGATTTAGTTCTTTCCATCATAAATAATGTAAAAAATAATGGGGACACAGCCGTAAAAACTTATACAAGAAAATATGATCATGTTGATATCAAACATATTCAAGTAACAGAAGAAGATTTTCAAAAAGCAAACATGAAAGTTTCAAGTCATTTAAGAAAATCTATAGAGATAGCATATAAAAATATCGAATGTTTTCACAAAAAACAAATACATGAAGAATCAAAAATAGAAGTTTCAACAGGAGTTTTTTGTTGGAGAAAATCTGTTCCAATAGAAAAAGTGGGTTTTTATATTCCTGGTGGATCCGCACCTTTATTGTCCACTGTCTTAATGTTAGGAGTTCCAGGAAAATTGGCAGGATGCAAAAATATTGTTTTATGTAGTCCCCCCAATAAGAATGGAGAGATTCATCCATCCGTTCTATACACAGCTAAATATGTTGGAATTAATCAAATCTATAAAGTAGGAGGAGTTCAGGCTATTGCTGCTATGGCTTATGGAACAGAGAGTATTCCTTCCGTATACAAAATATTTGGTCCCGGAAATTGTTATGTGACAATAGCTAAGCAAATTGTATCCCAAAAAGGAATTGTATCTATAGATATGCCTGCAGGGCCTTCAGAAGTTGTTATTATGGCTGATGATGAAGCGAATCCAAAATATGTAGCCTCCGATTTACTTTCTCAATCTGAACATGATCCAGAAAGTTATATTCTTTTAGTTACTATAAATAATAAATCTTGGATAGAAAAAGTCAAAGAAGAATTAAAAAAACAATTTTATCATCTTTCTAAAAAAAAGATATTATTGAAAATCTTTAGAAAAAGTAAAATAGTTGTTTTTTCCTCTTTAGAAGAATGTATGAATTTTATCAATCAAGTAGCCCCTGAACATCTCATTATTAATTGTAATAATGTTTCTTATTGGAGTGAAAAAGTGATTAATGCTGGATCTGTTTTTTTAGGAAATTATTCTCCAGTCAGTATTGGGGATTATGCTTCCGGAACCAACCATGTATTGCCCACATATGGTTATGCAAAATCTTACAGTGGAGTATCTGTAGATAGTTTTGTTAAAAAAATAACTTTTCAAAAAATATCCAAGAAAGGATTGCAAAATTTATCGGAATGTGTAAATGTTTTATCTTCCGAAGAAGGATTAATTGCTCATAAAAAATCCATTGATATTCGATTAAAAAATGAATTTCATGAATAGTAGTAGTAGAAAAAATAAAAATTATTCCAATTTTGATTTGGACTCTCTAATCAGAGAGAATATTTTCAAAGTGGATCCTTATATATCCGCAAGAACAGAACATGATAAAGAAAAAGATTCTATTTTCTTAGATGCTAATGAAAATTCTTTTGGACCACCTTTATCTTTTTTGAATTCTTATAACAGATATCCAGATCCTTTACAGAAAGAATTGAAGAAAAAAATATCTGATTTAAAAAATATTTCTCCATATAAAATATTTTTGGGGAATGGGAGCGACGAAATCATTGATTTGATTTATCGTATTTTTTCTCGTCCAGAAATAGATCATGCCATAATTTTTCCTCCTACTTATGGAATGTATGAAGTTAGTGGAAAAATTCATGGAGTAGACATCGTAAAAATTTCTCTAACAGAGGAGGAATATCAATTAAATTTAGAAAAAATAGAAAAATCCGTTAATCAGAATAGCAAAATTATTTTTATTTGTTCTCCAAACAATCCTACAGGAAACGATATAAAAAGAAAAGACATTGAATTTATCACAAAAAAATTTACAGGAATTGTTGTTTTAGATGAAGCTTATATTGATTTTTCGGATCAAAAATCCTTATCCATGGAAATTGATAAATATCCCAATTTAATTATTCTACAAACACTTTCTAAATCTTGGGGGTTAGCGGGGTTAAGAATAGGGATGGCTTTTGCTTCTGAATCCATTATTCAATGGATGAATAAAATCAAACATCCATATAATATAAGTCTTCATTCTCAAGAAATTTCCATTAAAGCTCTTGAAAATAGAGATTTATTTTTTTATCATTTAAAAAATATTCTTTCAGAAAGAAAATATATGATAGAATCATTAAATAAAATTCCTATTATACAAAAAGTATATCCTAGCTCTGCTAATTTTTTGTTAGTAAAAATTAATTTTTCTTCAAAAAATCTTTATCAATATTTAATCGAAAAGAAAATTGTTGTTAGGGATCGTTCAAAAATTGTTTTATGCAATAATTGTTTAAGAATTACGATAGGAACTCACGAGGAAAATGAGTATTTAATAGATCAAATAAAAAAATACTCCATTCAAAAAATCAAAATGTAATGAAAAAAATATTGTTCATTGATAGAGATGGAACTATTATACGAGAAAATCCTCCTACATATCAAATTGATTCTATTGAAAAAATCAGTTTTTATCCAAAGGTTATATTTTTTTTGTCAAAAATAGTAGAAGAATTGAATTATGATTTAGTAATGGTTACCAATCAAGATGGTTTAGGAACAGAGAAATTTCCTGAAAAAATATTTTGGCCTGTTCATAATCATATTTTAAATGTTTTAAGGACAGAAGGAATTAATTTTTCTTCCATTCATATAGATAAAACGTTTCCAGAAGAAAAATCTTCTACGAGAAAACCTGAAATAGGAATGCTTACTTCTTATTTACAATCTGATTTATACAACATTTCTAAATCTTTTGTTATTGGAGATCGATTAAATGATGTTTTTTTAGCTAAAAATTTGGGATGTAAATCTATATGGATTAAAGAAAATCATCATTATAAAAATCTAACAAAAGAAGAAAAAGATTATTATTCAACTATAGAGGAAAAAGATTTAAAAAAAATAATATCCTTAAAAACGGATAATTGGGAGGATATTTATGAATATTTATTGTCTATTAGCACCAAAAGATTGGTCCACCAACGGACAACATTAGAAACCAATGTCAAAATTTCTATTTTTTTAAATGGAAAAGGAAGAGCTCACATTCAAACAGGACTTGGATTTTTTGATCATCTTTTACAACAAATAGCATTTCACAGTTCTATAGATCTAAATATTCAAACAAAAGGAGACCTTTATGTAGACGAACATCATACTATAGAAGATACAGGGATTGCTTTAGGAGAAATTTTTGATCAAGCTTTAGGAAATAAGAAAGGAATAGAACGTTATGGATTCTATTTGATCCCTATGGATGATAGTTTATCTACAGTAGCATTAGATATTGGAGGAAGAAGTCAATTGGTATGGAAAACAAGATTTTTTAGAGAAAAAATAGGAAAAGTTCCTACAGAGATGTTTTATCATTTTTTTAAATCTTTTTCTTTATCTGCAAAATGCAATCTGTATATTCATGCTACAGGAAAAAATGAACATCATAAAATAGAATCTATTTTTAAATGCTTTGCAAAAGCCCTTAAAATGGCAATAAGAAAAAATTATTCGAATAATAAAATACCTAGTTCAAAAGGACTATTGTAAAAATCTTTGAATGAAAAATTATGAAAACAATTATCATAAAATATCCTGCAGGAAATGTCCAGTCGGTTCTTTTTTCTCTAGAAAGGATAGGAGTACAAGCCTTAGTAACAGATTCTAAGGAATCTATTCAAAATGCGGAAAAAGTTATTTTACCAGGAGTAGGAGAAGCTAATTGTGCTATGAAATATTTAAAAGAAAAAAAATTGGATATCCTTTTATCTGAATTAGAACAACCTGTATTGGGAATATGTTTGGGAATGCAATTACTTTGTAAATATTCAGAAGAAAGTAGTACTACATGTATAGGAATTTTTGATTTATTGGTTAAAAAATTTGAATCAAAAGATAAAAATGATAAAATTCCTCAAATAGGTTGGAATACGATTCATAACCTGAAAGGTCCTTTATTTGAAAAAATTCCAGATGGAAGTTATCAATATTTTGTTCATAGTTATTATGCTCCTTTGGGAAAATACACAACAGCAAAAACAGAATATATAGTTTCTTATAGTGCCGCATTACAAAAAAATAATTTTTATGCTGTACAATTTCATCCAGAAAAATCTTCTTATGTAGGACATAAAATACTAGAAAATTTTATCCGATTATAAAAAAAAATGGTTAACGATGAATATTATAGTAGCTATAGATTTAATTGATGGAAAATGCGTTCGTTTAGTACAAGGTGATTTTAAAAAGAAAAAAATTTATAATCATGATCCCCTAGAAGTTGCTTTTTTATTGGAAAATCATGGAATATCCAGAATTCATCTAGTAGATTTAGATGGAGCAAAAAGAGGAAAAGTAGTACACTGGAAAATTTTAGAAAAAATAGCAAAACAAACACGTTTAATTATAGATTTTGGAGGAGGAATTCATACAGAAGAGGATGTACGTGCTGTATTTGAAAATGGAGCTCATATAGTTACTGTAGGAAGTGTTGCTGTTAAAAAACCCACTCTTTTAAAAGAATGGGTTCATATTTATGGAAATGATAAAATTCTATTAGGAGTAGATGTTAAAAATAACAAAATCGCAACTCATGGATGGACAGAATTCTTTGATATTCCATTTTTTGATTTTTTAGAAGAAAAAAATAATGATGGAATACGAAAAATTTTTTGTACAGATATCTCTAAAGATGGAATTCTATCTGGCCCTTCTTTTTCTTTATACAAGAAAATTATTCAAAGATTTCCAAATATTGAATTTATAGCAAGTGGAGGGATTAGAAATTTAGAAGATATAGATAAATTATTCAATTTAGGTTGTAGAGGAGTCATTATTGGAAAAGCTATATATGAAAATAAAATATCATTATCAGAACTTAGAAATTGGCAAGAAAAGAATAATAACAATTAAATATGTTAGCTAAACGTATTATACCTTGTTTAGATATTAAAAATGGAAGAACAGTAAAAGGTGTTAATTTTCAACATTTAAAAGATGCTGGAGATCCTATCCAATTAGTTTGTTGGTATACAAAACAAGGCGCAGATGAATTAATATTTTTGGATATTACAGCTACAAATGAAAAACGTCAGACTTTAACTAGCTTAGTAAGAGATATTTCTAGTCATATTAATATTCCTTTTACAGTTGGAGGAGGAATTCGAGAAGAAGAGGATGTGGAATTATTATTAAATGCGGGTGCAGATAAAATATCTATTAACACTGCAGCTTTTAAAAAGCCAAATCTTTTAGAGATTCTTTCTAAAAGATTTGGAAGTCAATGTATTGTATTGGCAATTGATACCAAGTATGATTCCAATGAATGGTGGGTTTATTTAAATGGAGGAAGAATTCCCACTCAAACAAAAACACTAGATTGGGCAAAAGAAGCAGCTAATAGAGGGGCAGGAGAAATATTATTAACTTCAATGAATCATGATGGAACTAAAAATGGATTTGCTTTAGATATTACTAAAAAAATATCCGAAAGCATTTCTATTCCTGTTATTGCTTCAGGTGGAGCTGGTAAATTAGAAGATTTTTATGAAATTTTTAAAATTGGAAAAGCAGATGCCGCTTTAGCTGCTAGCATATTTCATTATAAAGAAATAGAAATTCCAAAACTCAAATGTTATTTGAACCGTTTTCATATTCCTGTAAGAACTACAATGTGATTATGAATAAAAAATATTTTAGAAAAACAACAATCGATTTAAAAAGAGATTTGATTCCTGTGATTATTCAAGATGCAAAAACAGATAAGGTTTTAATGCTAGGTTATATGAATCAAGAAGCCTATCAAAAAAGTGTTCATGAAAAAAAAGTTACTTTTTACAGCAGATCTAAAAAAAGATTGTGGACTAAAGGAGAAATCAGCAAAAACTATCTATTTATTAAAGACATATTAATGGATTGTGATGAAGATACTTTATTGATTAAAGCAGAACCTGCAGGTCCTATTTGTCATAAAGGAACAGATACTTGTTGGAAAGAAGTTAACAAAAAGAATTTTTTATTTTATTTGGAAGATTTAATTTCCAGTAGAATTCATCAACAGAAAAAAAATTCTTATATATTTCAATTATCAAAAAAAGGAATTAACAAAATATCTCAAAAATTAGGAGAAGAAGCTGTAGAACTTATTATTGAATCCAAAGACAATAATAAAAATTTATTTTTAAATGAATCTGCAGATTTACTTTTTCATTATCTGATTCTTTTACATGAAAAAGGTTTTTCTATACAAGATGTTATCAATATTTTGGAAGAAAGACACTCAAAATACGAATCATGATCAAGGAATATTTAGCATTTTATGAATTTGAAGAGATATTCTCCATTTTGGATTTTCTTTTATGTAAGAAATTATTTTTGGAAAAATTGTAACAAAGTTAGTCCATTCAGGTTGTAAAAATAAAAAACAATTAGTGGTTTTTACATGAATAGCTTGTTCTTCTGCAAAAAGAAAATCTTTTTCATTAGAAATAATAATTTTTAATTCGTTAGTTTTTTTATAATTTTCTTCTAAAGGAAGTTTTATTTTTTTAGGAGAAACTGTAATCCAGTCCATATATTTTTCTTCTATAGGGTAGGTTCCTGAAGTTTCAACATGAATTCTGTATCCTTTTTTTTTAAGAATTTTGGTTAAATGATATAAGTTCCACATCATGGGTTCACCTCCAGTGATTACAATATTTTTTACTGTATAATTACTAATATGATTAATAATCTCATGAATTGGAATAAAATCCTTTTTCTTAATTTTCCAGCTTTCTTTAGTATCGCACCAGTCACATTTGATATTACATCCTTCAAAACGAATAAAAAATGCAGCCATTCCATAGTAAAAACCTTCTCCTTGAATAGAATAAAAAGATTCTTTAATGGGAAAACTTATCATTTATTTTTTCTATTTAATGCAGCGATTAAAGTATTTTTTAATAACATAACACGGGTCATAGGACCTACTCCTCCTGGAACAGGTGTAAGATAAGAAGCTTTTCCATATACACTATGAAAATCAACATCTCCTAGTATTTTTTTTTCGTTTTTTATACTATTTATTCCTACATCTATAATGATAGCTCCTTTTTTAATCATGTTTCCTTTAAGAAACTCTGGGATACCCACTGCCACTATAATTATATCAGCCTGTTTTGTGTAATGTTCTATATTTGGAGTATGACTATGAGTTAGTGTTACTGTACTATTTCCTAAATGACTTTTCCCACTCATTAAAATACTAATAGGGCTTCCAACTATCCTGCTTCTTCCAATTACTACAGTGTGTTTTCCAGATATATTAATTTGATTTCTTTCCAAAAGAGTTAATATCCCTAATGCAGTTGCAGGAAAGAAAGCTTTCATATTTAAAGCCATTTTTCCAAAATTTTCAGGATGAAATCCATCTACATCTTTTTTTGGATTGATAGATAAAATTATTTTATCCTGATTGATATGTTTTTCAAGAGGTAATTGTACAATAAAACCATCTATTAATGGATTTTGATTCATTTTATTAATTTCTTCCAATAATCTATTTTCTAAACATCCTACTGGTAAATGAACTAAAGAAGATTTGATCCCGATATTTTTACACTCTTTTATTTTGCTATTTACATATGTAATACTAGATTGATCGTTTCCTGTTAATATAATTCCAAGATGTGGAACACGTTTTTTTTGATTTAGTATATTTTTTTCTATTTCCTTGGAAATTTCTTTTCTAATTTCTATTGCTAATTGATTTCCATTTAATAATTTAGTCATCTCCTAATTTCTATTTCTTTTGTTAATTGAAGGAATTCTTGTACAGATAATTCTTCTGCTCTTTTATTTAAAAATGGTATTTTATAAAAATTTGGAATATGGTTAAATAATTGTAGAGAATTTTTTAATTTTTTTCTTCTTTGATTGAAAGCAGTTTTTACACATTTAAATAATAAATCCTTGTTACAAGAAAGAATTTCATTTTTTTTTCTTAAAGAAAGAACTGCCGATTTTACATTCGGAATAGGAAAAAAAACTTGCGGATTAACAGTAAAAAGATATTTAACCTCATAAAATGTTTGAACCAAAACTGATAAAATCCCATAATTTTTTTTACCTTCATGAGATGCAATCCGTTTTGCTACTTCTTTTTGAAACATTCCAATACATTCCGGAATGTATTGATTATATTTCAGTATATGAAATAAAATTTGAGAAGAAATGCTGTAAGGAAAATTCCCAATAATTGCAAAATTTTGCAAATGAATTTCTTCAGGACTCCATTTTAAGAAATCTTTATGAATAATTCTATTTTTAGAAATAGAAAATTTATTTCTTAAGAAAGAAATTAATTCTCTATCAATTTCTATTAAAAAAACTTGATTTTGATGATGTTTTAATAAATATTGAGTCAAAATTCCTAATCCAGGACCTATTTCTACTACCGTATCATAATTTAGGAAAGAAAGATTTTTTACAATTTTTTTTGCTATATTTTTATCTTTTAAAAAATATTGATCAAATTTTTTTCTAAAAATAGACTTATGCATTTGCATTGTGCAAATATAGAAAATATTATTTGTATCTTGCATAAGAATGTATGGTAAACAGGATTTTAGTTTTTCTATGCTTAGAACCTCTTTTATACGAAAAAATAGAGAAAAAGTTTTATTAGGATTAAAAAAACGAAACTTTAAAGAAGAGTACCTGATAGATGAGATATTAATTTTAGATGAAAAAAAAAAAATAGCTCAAAATGTACTTAATAAAATATTAGAAAAAGAAAATTCAATATCTAAAAAGATAGGTCAAATTATAAATTTGGGTAAAAATTTTGAAATAGAATCTTTAAAAGAAAAATCTACTTTTTTAAAAAAAGAGAAAAAAAATGTTAATGTTAAATTTAATAAAATTGTTCAAGCTTTAGAAGAAAAATTAAATCAAATTCCTAATATTCCTGATGAAAAAGTGAAAAATCATTTCGAAAAAAACGATATTCTTTTTCAAGAAGGGGAAATTCATTGTCATATTGAAAATCCTATTCCACACTGGGAATTATCCAAAAAGTTTTGTTTATTGGATTCAAATTTAGGAACAAAAATATGTGGGCCTGGTTTTTCCGTTTATATGGAAAAAGGAGCCAAATTACAAAGAAGTTTAATTAGATATTTTTTAGATAAAAATATACAAGCTTTGTATAAAGAATATAGTTTACCTTATCTGATAAATAAAGAATCTGGATATGCTACAGGACAAATTCCAGATAAAGAAAATCAAATGTATTTCATAGAAAAAGATAATCTTTATTTAATTCCTACTGGAGAAGTTCCTATTATGAATTGTTACAGAGATAAAATATTTACATATGCAGATCTTCCTGTTAAGGCAACTACTTATACTTCTTGTTTTAGAAGAGAAGCAGGGTCTTATGGATCTAAAGTTAGGGGGTTGAATAGATTGCATCAATTTGAAAAAGTGGAAATTATTCAAATTACTACACAAGATTCTTCCTATTTTTCTTTAGAAGAAATGATTCTACATGTCAAAAATATTTTAAAATCTTTAGATTTACCCTTTCGTCTTATTCGTTTGAATGGGCCAGATCTTGGATTTTCTTCTGCTATAACTTATGATTTTGAGGTTTATTCTATAGCACAAAAAAAATGGTTAGAAGTCAGTTCCATATCTAATTGTTTAGATTTTCAATCTAATAGATTAAATTTAAGATACAAAACAATTACAGGTAATATAAAGTCCTGTCATACTCTTAATGGAAGTGCTTTAGCTTTACCACGGATTATGGCTACCTTATTAGAAAATCATCAAACTGAAAATCAAATCAATATACCTAAGGTATTAGTTCCTTATACTGGATTTGATCGTATCAAGTAAAAATTTTTTAATGAATTATGAAAGTGATTGAGCATATATCTAAAGCAAAAAAAACTTTATTTTCCTTTGAAATTTTACCTCCTTTAAGAGGACATGATATTAAAGACATTTTTTCTACTTTGGATCCTTTAATGGAATTCAATCCTCCTTTTATTGATGTTACTTATCATAGAGAAGAATTTATTTATGTAGAAAAAGAAAATGGACTCTTGCAGAGAAGAAAGATTTCTAGACGTCCCGGTACTGTAGGGATTTGTGCAGCTATTATGAACAAATATGGAGTGGATGCCGTCCCTCATTTGATTTGTGGTGGATTTAATAAACAAATGACCGAAAACGCTTTAATAGATCTAAATTTTTTGGGAATAGATAATGTTTTAGTTTTAAGAGGAGATCCTTTGAAATCTGAAAAGGATTTTATTGCAAAAAAAGATGGACACAAGTATGCAGTAGAACTTGTTGAACAGGTTAAAGATTTGAATAGAGGAAAATATCTTGACAAAACTTTTGTTGAGCGAAAAGAATCACCATTATTTGACTTTTGTATTGGAGTAGCAGGATATCCAGAAAAACACTTAGAAGCTCCAAACATTGAGAGTGATTTATTTTTTTTGAAAAAAAAAGTAGAATCAGGAGCTGATTATATTGTGACTCAAATGTTTTTTGACAATAAAAAATATTTTTCTTTTGTTAAAAAATGTAGATCAGAAGGGATTTCTGTTCCCATTATACCTGGAATTAAACCAATTTCTTCTAAAAAACAGTTGAATAGCCTTCCTTCTCATTTTTATTTAAATATTCCTAACGAATTAGTGAAGGAAGTAGAAAAAGCGAAAGATAAAAAAATTATATCTCATATTGGAATTGAGTGGGCGATTCATCAATCCAAAGAATTAAAAAATTTTGGGGTAGAAGTAATCCACTATTACACTATGGATAGACCAGAAAATATTTACAAAATTATTCAAGCTATTTATTAAATACTTTATAAGTAAAGAGTTTCTTTTATGGCATTTATTATCTTTTCTTCATTCGGATACCAAGCTTTGATTAAATTAGGAGCATAAGGAGCTGGAGTGTCTAATAAAGTAATTCTATTAATAGGGGCGTCAAGATAATCGAATGCTTTTTTTTGTATAAAAAACGAAATTTCAGAAGAAACGGATGAAAAGGGCCATGATTCTTCCAAAATAACTAGTCTGTTGGTTTTTTTCACAGAAAAAAGTATAGATTCATAATCTAAAGGTCGTATAGTACGAATGTCTATAACTTCTACACTAATATTTTCTTTATCTAATTGATTTGCTACATTTAAAGCCATTTTCATAATTTTTCCAAAAGAAACTAAACTGATATCAGTTCCTTCTTTTTTTATATCTGCTTTTCCAATAGGAAGAATATATTCTTCTTCTGGAATCATCATTTTATCTCCATACATTTGTTCAGATTCCATAAAAATAACTGGATTATCATCTCTTATTGCAGATTTTAAAAGTCCTTTTGCATCATAAGGATTGCATGGAATTACTACTTTTAATCCAGGACAACTCGCATACCAACTTTCAAAAGATTGAGAATGTGTAGCTCCTAATTGTCCAGCAGAACCAGTAGGCCCTCTGAATACGATAGGAAGATTCCATTGTCCTCCACTCATATAACGTATTTTTGCGGCATTGTTAATGATTTGATCCATAGCTACTAAGGAAAAATTAAAAGTCATAAACTCAATAATGGGTCTACATCCATTCATGGCAGAACCTACACCTATTCCAGAAAAACCTAATTCGGATATCGGAGTATCAATAACTCTTTTTGGTCCAAATTCCTCTAACATTCCTTTAGAGGCTTTATAAGCTCCATTGTATTGAGCGACTTCTTCTCCCATGAGATAAACAGAATAATCTCTTCTCATTTCTTCACTCATAGCTTCTGCTATAACTTCACGAAAAGTCTTTTCTTTCATATAGTATAGGTATCAGTTTTTCATTTGTCAGAATATAGAAAAAAAACAACGGAAAAGAAAGAAAAATCTTTCTTTTCCGTTAAGAATAAAATATCTAGTTTTTTTTAGATTTTTCTTTTTGTTTTTTTTAAAAAATCTTCTTGTTTTTTTTGTCAAAGCCATTTTTTCATTTTTGGCCTCTGTTATTGATTTTGTCAATTTGTTCAAAAGTATATTTTTATCCTTTAGTATTTTTAATCTTTCTTTTCCTAATTTTTTTTGATCTTCAAAATCTTTTTGAGCTTCAATTTGTTCTTTTGTTCCTACTTCCTTGGATCTCATTATCTTTTTTCTTCTTATCACTTCATTCAATATTTCCTTTTGAATTTCTACCATTTGATAATATTCATCATAATGTTTTTCAGTTTCTTTTTCTAATTTTTGAATTTTATCTCCTATTTCTTTGATTTGTACAGATAAATCTTCAGGATCTATGTATGAAGGATCATTTACAGGAGATTCAGAATTTGAAGGGGATTTGGTAGTATCAGGATTTGTTGTAGATTCTATAGTAGAATTCGGATCAGAAGAAGAAGAAGTTAGGGTGGTAGGCGGGGGGTCAGGAATAGAAGGAGTTTCTACAGTAGGAGTCTTATTTACATCAGAATCTTCTTTTCCAACTGAAGTTGCCTCATCATTGCAGGAAAAAATAAATCCTAATGCGAGAAAAATTGTTGGAATTAGAAATTTCACAGAAGTATTCATAATAAAAAAATTTAAATATTGTTAATAAATATATAAAAAAATTATTACATATAATAAGAATTTTATATATATTATCGTTAATAACAAAAAATAGAAAAAAACAAAAAATATCCTTTTAAATTTAGGATATTTGGTTGCAATGGCAAGTTTATTATATAATTTAAATTTTCCTATGGATCAATTCATTAGATTAGCTATACGGGGAATATCCTTGAGTCAAATACAATCTGGGATATATGTTTTATTACTTGAAGAAGAATCTGGAAGAATCAAACTTCCTATTATCATAGAAAGTTTACAAGCTCAATCTATTGCTTCTGCTTTAGGAAAAAGAGATCCATCTAGATCTTTTACGCATGATTTATTTCTTACTTTCGCAAAAGTATTTCATATTAGATTAAAAGCAGTTGTAATATATAAACTAGTAAATGGAATATTTTTTTCTTATATTTTGTTCGAAGGAGAAGAAGAAGAAGGAGAAGGAGGTAAAATAGATAAAAAAGAACATAAAATCGATTCAAAAACATCAGATGCTGTAGCTTTGGCTGTTAGATTTCAAGCACCTATTTATACAACAAGAGAAATATTTGATAAAGCTGGTATTTATTTTGAAAATGGGTTTCCTATTGATAAAGAAAATGAAACCTCTGAAACAGGAATAGAAAATAGTGGTTTTCTTTTTTTTAAAGAAAAAAGTCAACAAGATTTGGAAAAAATGACTGAAAGAGATCTCAATGCTCTTTTAAATCATGCAGTAATCAATGAATGTTATGAACTGGCAGCACGAATTAAGAAAGAATTAGATAGAAGAGAATAGAGTGATTATTTTTTTTTTTCGAATCTGATAAAGCTATAATTATATAAATGAGTTTTGTCTTTTTTATAAAAAAATTCGTATATCTTTTTCCATTTATTTGCTTCTATTTTTGGGAATTTTGCATCTCCATAAAATTTTCTGTGAACTAATGTCAATTCTATTGAATGTGCTTTTTCAATGAAAGAAGCATATATTTTTTCTCCTCCTATAACAAATATTCTTTCATATTTTAAATTATCTATTTGTTTTACAGATGATAAAATTTTTATTTTCTTTGTTATATGTTTTGAGTGAAATGATTTTATGAAGTTTATTTTATTTCTAGTTAATATAATGTTTGTTCTTTTTGGAAGTATTTTTCCAATAGATTCGAAAGTTTTTCTTCCCATTAATATTGTTTCCCCCATAGTTAAATTTTTAAAACGTTTTAAATCATTAGGCAAGTGCCACATAAGTTGATTGTTTTTTCCTATAAATCCGTTTTTTGAAACAGCTACAATCAAAATAATTTTCATCATTATTTCAATTTTTTTTATATTTTTAAATTTATGGATATTTCAATCAAATATGATCCAAAATCAGTAGAGAAAAAAAGATATCATTATTGGATGAAAGGAAATTATTTTTCATCTTATCCAGATGATAGAATTCCTTATACCATAGTTATGCCTCCTCCAAATATCACAGGAGTTCTTCATATAGGACATATGTTGAATAATACTATTCAGGATGTTTTGATTAGATATGCCAGAATGAAAGGATATAATGCTTGTTGGATTCCGGGGACAGATCATGCATCAATAGCAACAGAAGCTAAAGTGGTTGATCAATTAAAAAAACAAGGATTCTCCAAATCTTTTTTGGGAAGAGATAAATTTTTGAATTATGTTCTTGAATGGGCCAAAAAACATAAAAATATTATTTTTGATCAACTTAAAAAGTTGGGTTGTTCATGTGATTGGAAACGTACTCAATTTACTATGAATCAAAAGTTATCCAAATCTGTATCAAAAATTTTTATAGATTTGTATGAACATGGATATATCTATAGAGATTATCATGTTGTGAATTGGGATCCAGAAGCTAAAACGACTCTTTCTGATGAAGAAGTTGTTTATAAAGAACGTATTGGTCAACTTTATTATTTGAAATACCAAATAAAAGGAGAAAAAAATTATGTGACAGTAGCAACAACTCGTCCTGAAACAATATTTGGAGATACAGCTCTTTGTTTTCATCCATCCGATTCACGTTATTTTCATTTAACAGGAAAATATGCCAAAGTCCCAATAATCAATAAATATATTCCTATTATACAAGATTCGTATGTAGACAAAGATTTTGGAACAGGATGTTTAAAGATTACTCCAGCTCATGATATACATGATAAAAATATAGCTGATAAATACAAATTAGACATAATTGATATTTTTAATGAAGATGCTACTTTAAATGAAAAAGGTCTTCATTATAAAGGAATGAATCGTTTTGAAGTAAGAAAAAAAATTATTGAAGAATTAAAACAATTGGGATTCTTAGTCAGAATAGAAAAATATAATCACAAAATAGGTTTTTCGGAAAGAACTTTATCAATAGTAGAACAAAGATTATCTCTTCAATGGTTTTTGAAAATGAAAGAGATATCTCTTCCTGCTATAGAAGCAGTAAAAAATGGAGATATTCAATTTTATCCAAAAAAGTTGAATAAAATTTATTTTCAATGGATGAATCAAATTCGTGATTGGAATATATCTAGACAATTATGGTGGGGTCATCGTCTTCCTGTCTATTATTATGGGAACAAAACTAATGATTTTGTGGTTGCAGAAAGTTTAGAACAAGCATTGAAAAAAGCAAGAAAAAAAAGTAATAATTCATATTTAAGTTATGATGAAATATGGCAAGATCCAGATGTTTTAGATACTTGGTTTTCTTCTTGGTTATTTCCATTATCTGTTTTTGATGGAATTTGTCATCCTCATAATCATGAAATCTGTTATTACTATCCTACTGAAGATATAGTTACAGGGTCGGATATATTGTTTTTTTGGGTAGCACGTATGATTATAGCAGGTTTATTTTTTCAAAAAAAAAAACCCTTCAAAAGAGTTTTTTTTACCGGAATTATTAGAGATTCTAAAAATCAAAAAATATCAAAATCATTAAATAATTCTCCGGATCCTATGGATTTAATGAATCAATATGGAGCAGATGCAGTCCGTATGGGTCTTATGTTGAAAACTAGTGCTGGACAAGATTTTCATTTTGATGAAAAAATATGTTTACAAGGAAGAAACTTTTCCAACAAAATATGGAATGCTTTTCGTCTAATTAAAAGTTGGAAAATGCAAGAAAATAAAGAGATCCCTGATTCTTCACTAATTGCTATTAAATGGTTAAAAAATCGTTTTTATTATGTTTTGGAAATTTTTGAAAAACATTTTCAAGAATATAGATTGGATGAATCATTAATGGTTTTGTATAAGTTTATTTGGTATGATTTCTGTTCTTATTTTCTTGAAATTATTAAACCTATTCATGGAAATAGATGTATTTCAAAAATAGAATATTTAAGCAGTGTTAAGTTTTTTGAAAACATATTGAAATTATTACATCCATATATGCCTTTTCTATCAGAAGAAATTTGGAATCTTATTGAAAAAAGAAAACCAGAAGAAGCATTAATTATTTCTTCTTGGCCTGAAAAAAAATACTATGATTATGAAATGTTAGTTTCTTTCGAAAAAGTTACTCAAATAATATCTAAAATACGTAACATTAGAAATCAATGTCATATTTCTTATCAAAAGAGTTTTGTATTGTTTGCTATGAGAAAGAAAGAAAAAGAAGAAAAAGAATATGATTCTATCATATTAAAATTGGCTAATTTATCAGAAATTGTTTCTATATTGGAAAAACCTAAAAATACACCGTTATTTTCTTTTTTTTTAAATACAGATCAATTTTTTTTATCCTTAACAGACGAAAGTCATAATTCTAGTCATGTGGATATTATGAGTATTGAAAAAAAAATTCAATATTTTCAGAATTTATTATCTTCAATTCAAAAAAATTTATCTAATGATAAGTATGTAACTTCAGTTCCAGAAAATATCCTTTCAAAGGAAAGAAAAAAAGAAAGTGATACATTGAAAAAAATATACCAACTCGAAAAGTATTTGGAATCTTTAAAAAAATAAAATAAAAACAATGGAATTACCAATTTCCACTACCTCCTCCTCCTCCAAAATGTCCACCTCCTCCAAATCCATCAAAATTGTCTTCATTTTCATGATTTTTTTTATTTATGAATAAAAAATCTGTCAAAAATAAAGTATTTAATAACGAAGAATCGATTCTTTTGTTTTTAGAAAGTAAAAAAAACATAATAAGAAAAGCGCTCATACAAAGTAAAAGATTCCATACAGGAAAAACTTTCTTTTTTTGATCTTTATAATATTGATTTTTAAGAACTTGAAAAATTTCCTGAATACAAGAATCTATAGCTTGATAATAGTGATGATCTTTCAATATAGGTTTAACTTTTTTTATAATTTTTGTAGTTAAAAAATCGGTCAAATAAGGTTCTATTCCATATCCATTTTGAATAGATATTTTTCTATCATTGATAGATAATAATATGACAATTCCATTGTTTTTATGCGAACTTCCAATTTTCCATTTTTCTCCCCACTTATAAGCTAAAAAATTTGGATCTTCTCCGCGAAGATCTTGAATGATAGAAACTAAAATTTCTGTTGATGTAATTTTAGAGTATGAAATAAGTTTTTGATTTAATTTTTCTATCTGTTTTTTAGATAAGACTCCTGCATAATCCTGTACAGGATATATTTTTTGGGTAGATTCAGGTATATTAAATTGTCCTTTTGCTAGGTTTATAGAAAAGAAAATTAAAATGATGAATTGAATAATTTTTATCATGATTTTTGAATTGTCTTTCAATTCTTATCTTATTTAGAAAAATCTACAACAGGAGATTTTTCTGATCCTATTTGAGATTGAAAATATCCTTTTTCTTGAAATTGAGAAAAAAAGTTTGATATGATAATTTTTGGAAATTGATTTCTATAAGTATTAAAAGAATTTACTTGATCATTAAATCGGTTTCTTTCTACATTGATACGATTTTCTGTTCCCTCTAATTGATTTTGTAACTCATAAAAGTTTTTTGTAGATTTTAGATTTGGATAGTTTTCCACTACTAGAAGCAATCTACTAACAGTATCATTTAAATTTTCTTGTGCTTTTTGAAATTTATTGATTTGATTTTGATTTAGATCATTTGGATTGATATAAATAGAAGTAGCTTTTGCTCTAGCTTCTATGACTTGTATTAATGTATTTTTTTCAAAATTGGAAGATCCTTTTACTGTATTCACTAAATTTGGAATCAGATCGTATCGACGTTGATAAACATTTTCCACTTGACCCCATTGTGTTTTTATATTTTCGTTTAGTTTTACTAGATGATTGTATACATTGACTACCCATAATCCAGTCATAGATATCAAAATCAAAATAGAGAAAATAGCTATTAGAAATTTTTTTTTCATAAAAAATTTTTATCTTTTTTTGAGAAAATTTCTCTACTGGGGAAAAAAAACTGACATTCTTTAAAAGCATTTTGATTGCTATCCGATCCATGGATAGCGTTTTTTTCTAAGGAAGTAGCATATCTATGTCGTATAGTCCCTTTTTCAGCATTGATTGGATTTGTATCTCCTATTAAAATTCTAAAATCTTTGACGGCATTTTCTTTTTCCAAAAGAATAGATACTATTGGTCCAGAAGACATAAATTTCACTAAAGATTCGAAAAAATATTTTTCTTTATGTTCTTCATAAAATCTTATGGCTGAATTTTTAGAAAGTTCTGTCATTTTAAGTGCTATGATGTCAAATCCTGCACTAACTATTTGAGATAAAATAGATGAGCAATGTCCTTTTTTAACCGCATCCGGTTTGATAATAGAAAGAGTGATTTTTCCAAACATATGATAAATCATAGTTTTTATTGAATAGATAAACACATAAAATTAAATAAAGAAATTCATAAATGAAAATTCCTGTATTTTCATTTAAAAAAAGAATTTATGAATTACAACAATAATAAAAAACATAATAATGATGAGAAAATCTCTTTTGATTCATTTAGTAAAATGGTTTTGAATGATTATAAATTGGCTAGAATTAGTCGTGAGACCAGTATTTTAGGACGAAAAGAAGTTTTAAATGGAAGAGCTAAGTTTGGTATATTTGGTGATGGGAAAGAAATTCCTCAATTAGCCATGGCAAAAGTTTTTAGAAATGGAGATTTTAGATCTGGATATTATCGGGATCAAACATTTATGATGGCTATTGGAGCTTTAACTGTAAGAAGTTTTTTTTCACAATTATATGCTCATTCAGATTTAGAAGCTGAACCGGTTTCGTCTGGAAGAATGATGACCGCACATTTTGGAACACGCTTTTTAAATCATGATGGAACTTGGAAAAATCTTATTCATAAAAAAAATTCTAGTGCAGATATTTCTTCTACAGCAGCTCAAATGCCTAGATTATTAGGATTAGCTCAGGCATCTAAAATTTATAAAAAACTTAAAAATTTAAAAGAAACACATAAAATGTTTTCTCATAATGGAAATGAAGTAGCATTTGGAACTATTGGGAATGCTAGTATTTCGGAAGGATTATTTTGGGAAACTTTAAATGCTGCTTCAGTATTGCAAATACCTATGATTCTATCTATTTGGGATGATGAATATGGAATTTCTGTACCTAATAAATACCAATTTTCCAAACAAAATATTAGTGATCTTTTATCTGGGTTTCATAGAAATAAAAAAGAAAAAGGGATAGAAATTCTTAGTGTTAATGGATCCGATTATATGAATCTTACAAAAACATATGTTCGTGCAAATCAAATAGCTCGTTATGAACATGTTCCAGTTATTATTCATGTCACACATTTAACTCAACCGCAAGGGCATTCTACTTCTTCTTCACATGAAAGATATAAATCAAAAGAACGTTTGAAATGGGAATTAAATAACGATGGAATCAAAAAATTTAGAAATTGGATTTTGAATTTTAAGTTCAATACAACAAATCAATTCCAAAATTTAGCCAATGTTTGTTATTTAGATCAAATAGATATAGAAGCTAAAGAGTATGTGAAAAATGAACAAAAAAAAGCTTGGGAAGCGTTTCAAAAACCAATTCTTAAAATTAAAAATGAAGCTGTAAACATTTTGCAAAGAATGCAAAGTACTTATCCTAATTCTAATAAAAAATGGATTAATGAATATGTTAAAAAGTATATTCAAGAATTACATGATACAACTAAAAATTTTATCACAAAAAAATCAATCTTTCGTATTACACGAAAAATTTTATATCTACTATCTGAAGTAAAATCAGATTCAAAATATTATCTGATAGAATGGATAAAAAAAAAATATGACCAAGAACAAGAAAATTATTCTTCTCATTTATATAGTATTTCTGATAAATCTTCTGTAAATATTACAGAAGTTTTTCCCGTATATAATAATAATAATTTTGAAGTAGATGGAAGAATTGTATTGAGAGAAAATTTTGATAAATTATTAGAATTATATCCTGATCTTTTAATATTTGGAGAAGATGTAGGGAAAATAGGAGATGTGAATCAAGGATTAGAGGGCTTACAAAAAAAATATGGAAAAACTCGCATTTTTGATACGGGAATACGTGAATCTACTATTCTTGGTCAGGGAATAGGTCTTGCTATGCGAGGTCTTAGACCTATAGTTGAAATTCAATATTTAGATTATATTTTATATGCTTTACAAATCATGAGTGATGATCTTGCTTGTTTGCAATATAGAACAAAAGGAGGACAAAAAGCTCCTGTCATTATTAGAACTAGAGGACATCGTTTGGAAGGGATATGGCATTCAGGCTCTCCTATGGGAGGTATTATTAATTATTTAAGAGGAATTTTAGTTTTGGTTCCAAGAAACATGGTAAAAGCTGCTGGTTTTTATAATACTTTATTATCTGGAGATGATCCTGCTTTGGTTATTGAATGTCTAAATGGATATAGAATCAAAGAAAAACTACCGGAAAATTTAGGCTTTTTTAGAACTCCTATTGGAATAGTGGAAAGAACAAGAAAAGGAAAAGATATAACCATAGTGACTTATGGTTCTACATGGAGAATTGTAAATGAAGCATCCGAAGAATTATCTAAAATTAATATAGACTCTGAAGTTATTGATATTCAATCTTTATTACCTTTTGATTTACAAAAAGACATTGTAAAAAGTTTACAAAAAACCAACAGACTATTAATCATAGATGAAGATGTTCCAGGTGGAGCTTCTGCTTATATTTTACAAAAAATATTAGAAGAACAAAATGGATATTATTATTTAGATAGTCCTCCTGTTACGATTACTGCTAAAGAACATCGTCCTCCTTATGGATCAGATGGGGATTATTTTTCAAAACCTTCTGTTGAAAACATTGTAGAAGAAGTATTAAAAATAATGCATGATAGTTAAAAAATTAACTGTTTTATTAAAAATTTTTATTAAAACATGTTATATTTGTTTTCATTAATTTTTTTTATACTTTATTTATGAGAATAGAAAAAACCTTACATTCAAGGATTGGAGAAATGGATTTTAACAATATTTCCTTTGGAAATCAATATTCAGATCATATGTTTTGTTCTGAATACAAAAATGGAAAATGGAAAAATTCTATTATTAAACCTTTTGGAAATATTATGTTTTCTCCTATATCTCCTGTATTTCATTACGGACAAGCTGTTTTTGAAGGCATGAAAGCTTATAAAGATAAAAACGAAGAAGTTTTCTTATTTCGTCCAGAAGAAAATTTCAAAAGAATAAATAGATCTGCTATTCGTTTGGAAATGCCACCTATTCCAGAATATATTTTTATGAATGGACTGAAAAAATTAATAGATATAGATAGGGATTGGATCCCTAAAAATTATGGACAATCTTTATATATTCGTCCTTTTTTAATTGCAACCAATGGTGTTTTATCGGCTAAACCTTCTATAGATTATATGTTTATGATCATATCTACTCCTGCTGATGCCTATTATAAACATCCCTTGAAAATTAAAATAGAAGAAAAATATAGCCGTTCTGCATCAGGAGGAGTTGGATTTACTAAAGCCGCTGGAAATTATGCTTCTTCTTTTTATCCTACTAGATTGGCAAACGAAGAAGGATTTGATCAAATATTGTGGACAGATTCTTCGACTCATACAATGATAGAAGAATCAGGGACTATGAATGTTTTTTTTTGGTTAAAAAATAAACTTGTAACTCCAAAAGCTAATGATAATATATTAAGTGGAATAACCTGTCAAAGTATTCTTTCTTTAGCTGAAAAAGAAGGGCTTCCCGTAGAAGAAAGAAATTTAAGTGTTTCAGAAATTATAAAAGGATTACAAACAGGAGAATTGAAAGAAGCTTTTGGTTGTGGGACAGCTGCAGTGATAAATTATTTTAAGATAATTAGTTATCAAGGTCACAATTTTTGTTTGCCAAATCTTACAGAAAAAGAAAGAATATCTCTTCGTTTGAGAAAAAGTTTATTAGATATACAGCATAATTTATCAGAAGATCCTTTTGGATGGAGAGTTCAATTAAAAAGATATTTGTAAAAAAAATCATTCTATGAATGATCATTTTCAATCTATAGAAGAAATAGCAAAAGAATCCATATCTGTTTTGTATAAACTGGAACCTTGTCCTGAATTGGATTTTCAATATACAAAAAAAGGATATCCAGGAGATCTTACTTTGATTTTATTTTCTTTATCTAAAAAATTAAAAGAACCTGCAGAACAAATAGGAAAAAATATAGGAAATTATGTACAAAATCAATTAAAAGAATTGATTCAATTTTCTGTTATTGAAGGTTTTTTAAATTTTATTTTCAAAGAAAATTATTATATTCATCTTCTTAAAAAAATGTTGAATACGAATTTTTATCATTTGAAATTGCCATCTAAAAGAATCATGATAGAATATTCTTCTCCGAATACCAATAAACCTCTTCATTTAGGACATGTTAGAAATAGTCTGATCGGATCTTCTATAGCTAAAATATTAAAAATGGTCGGCCATAAGATCATAAAAATTCAAATTATTAATGATAGAGGAATACATATTTGTAAATCTATGATAGCTTGGAAAAAATTTGGAAAAGGAGAAACACCTGATAGTATTAAAATGAAAGGAGATCATTTTGTAGGAAAATATTATAGTTTATTTGATAAGATTTATCGTGAAGAAATTAGAAAAACATCCAAACAAGATAAAATTCCAATTTTGATAGAAGCTAGAGAATTATTGAAAAAATGGGAATGTGGGGATCCAACAACTAGAAGTATTTGGAAAAAAATGAACAAATGGGTTTATAACGGGTTTGAAGAAACTTATCGTAAGTTGGAAATCAGTTTTGATAAAATAGAATATGAAAGTAATGTATATAAAATTGGAAAAGAAATTATAAAAAAAGGTCTTGAAAAAGGAATTTTTTTTAAAAAAGAAGATGGATCTATTTGGATTGATTTGATTCAAGAGGGTTTTGATCAAAAACTTTTGTTACGATCAGATCAAACTTCAGTATACATAACCCAGGATATTGGAACTTCTGTAGAACGTTTTAGAAAATATAATATAGACCAGTTAGTTTATATTGTGGGAAAAGAACAAGATTATCATTTTCAAATTCTTTTCAGCATATTAAAGCGTTTAGGATATATATGGGTAAATAAGTTGTTCCATTTATCTTATGAAATGGTATATTTACCAAGTGGTAGAATGAAATCTAGAGAAGGAAATGTGATAGATGCAGATAGTTTTATTTTAGAAATGTATTCTATTGCAAAAAAAAATTTTTTAAAGAAAACTTCAAAATCAAAAGAAAAAGTAGAACAAGAAAAATCTTATGAAATCCTAGGATTAGGTGCTCTCAAATATTATTTTCTTAAAATAGATCCCAGAAAAAAGATTATTTTTTATCCTGAGAAATCTATAGATTTTAAAGGGAAAACAGGAACATATATTCAATATACTTATTCCAGGATTCGTTCTTTGGAACGAAAGTTTTTTGAAGTATGTTCATTGTTAAATGATTATTGGTCAAATATCAAGTTTGATATGTATGAAAAAAACATGATTAAAATTCTTCAAAAATATCCATCTATCTTAAAAAAATCAGCTACGACTTTCAATCCTTCATTGATAGCGAATTATATTTATGAAGTATCTAAAACTTTTAATCTTCTTTATGAAAAGAAAAAGTTAATAGATTCTTTAGACTTGATTCATAGTAATATTTGCATGAATATTATTCATGTTACAGGAAATGTGTTAAAATCTGGTATGAATTTATTAGGCATAAAAATGCTTGATCGTATGTAAAAAATACACGCTTATGTTTGAACATTTACAAAATAAATTTCATAAAGCTCTTCATATTTTAAAAGGAGATGATAGCATCACAGAAATGAATATTGCATCTTCTATGAAAGAAATTGTAAGAGCTCTTATTGATGCAGATGTAAATTATAAAATTGCTAAAGATTTTATTCGAAGAGTTAAAGAAAAATCTATTGGAAAAAAAGTATTGACTTCATTAAATCCAAAACAGCTTATTACAAAAATAGTATATGATGAGTTGGTTTTACTCATGGGAGGTAAAAGTATAGAAATGAATCTTTCTAAAGATCCTTCTATTATTTTAATTTGTGGACTACAGGGGAGTGGAAAAACTTCTTTTTCTTCTAAACTTGCTTTTTTTTTAAGAAAAAAAAATAAAAATCCTTTATTAGTGGCTGCAGATATTCATCGTCCTGCAGCTATAGATCAACTTAAATTTATTGCAGAAAAAGTAAATATTCCTATTTTTTATTTAAAAAATAGTAAAAATATTATAGAAATATTGGATAAATCTGTTATTTATTCTTTTAAAAATAAAAATAATGTAATTATTATTGATACGGCTGGAAGATTAGCTATTGATCAAATCATGATGGAAGAAATAGTAAAAATCCATCAGCATTCTAAACCAGACGAAATTTTATTTGTTGTAGATGCAATGACAGGGCAAGATGCTATCAATACAGCTCAATCCTTTTCAAAAATATTGAATTTTGATGGAATTGTTATGACTAAATTAGATGGAGATAGTAGAGGTGGAGCTGCTATTACTATGTCTAGTGCAGTGGGAAAACCTATAAAATTTATTAGTAATGGGGAAAAAATAGAAGATCTGGAAATTTTTCATCCAGATAGAATAGCTAATCGAATTTTAGGAATGGGAGATATAGTTTCTTTGGTTGAAAAAGTGCAAGAGCAATTTGACGAAAAAAAAACTAAAAAAATTTATCATAAAATTTCAAAAAATCGTTTTAATTTTAATGATTTATTAGAACAAATTAGACATATCAAAAAAATAGGAAGTATAAAAAATATTATTTCTATGATTCCTGGAGTAGATAGGTTTTTTTCTTTTAATGGTGAAAATCAAAAAGATTCTTTCAAAAAAATAGAGGCTATGATTCATTCTATGACACCTGATGAAAGAGAAAATCCTAAATTACTTACCGATATTGAAAGAAAAAGAAGGATATCTAAAGGATCTGGAATTCCATTAAGTCATCTAGATCTTTTTTTTAGACAATTTTATGACATCAATAAAATAATGAAAAAAATTAATGCAAACTCAGGCTCAGGACAACAAATTATAAAAGATTTTATATCTAAAATAATGAATAAAGAAAATGATGTTTAGTTTGGATTAATTTTAATTAAAATTTTCTTTTATTGAAAATATTTTTAATTTTGTTCATTAAATTTTTTCAAAATCCCAATAGGAGGAATATTCTGTTTGGAATTTGATATGAGTGAAACATGATGAAAGGTTTTTTAAATAGAGATAAGTTTTTGAACATCTTAGAAAATGTAAATATTTGGGATATTATCATTATTGGAGGAGGAGCTACTGGATTGGGAATTGCTTTAGATTCGTCTTCTAGAGGATATAAAACTCTTCTTTTGGAACAGTCAGATTTTTCTAAAGGAACTTCCAGTCGTAGTACCAAACTCGTTCACGGAGGAATACGATATTTGGCTCAAGGAAATATAAAATTAGTTTATGAAGCTTTACAAGAAAGAGGTTTTTTGTTAAAAAATGCTCCTCATTTAGTGAAAAAACAAAAATTTATTATTCCAATTTTTAGTTGGAAAATGGGTTTTTTTTACTGGACTGGTTTAAAATTGTATGAATGGTTATCTGGGTCCTTGAGTTTTGGAAAATCCAAATTTTTATCCAAAAATGAAGTAATTAGAAATTTTCCTGAAATTCAAACTAATAAGTTAAAAGGAGGTATTTTATATTATGACGGTCAGTTTGATGATGCTCGTTTGGCTATTAATTTGGCTCAAACTTGTGTTCAGCAAGGTGGAGTTTTGTTAAACTATTTTCAAGTCAAAAGTCTTATCAAAAAAGTTGGAGATAGGATATCTGGAGTTGTAGCTTCTGACCTAGAAACAGAAAAAAAATATTCTATTTATTCAAAAATTGTTATAAATGCCACTGGAGTTTTTTCTGATTCCATTTCAAAAATGGATGAATCTGAATGCCCCATTTTAATAAAACCTAGCCAAGGAACACATATTGTGTTAAATAAATCCTTTTTTAGCAGTTCGAATGCTGTAGTTGTTCCAAAAACTTCGGATGGGAGAATCTTATTTTGTGTTCCATGGTATGATCATGTTTTGGTAGGAACTACAGATACTTTTCTAGAAAAAAGTGTTCTGGAACCAAAACCTTTAGAGGAAGAAATAGAGTTTATTTTACAAACTTTTAACAAGTATTTTGTTTTCAATCCAAAAAAAAGTGATATACTCAGTGCTTTTTCTGGATTGCGTCCTCTTTTTGTACCTAATGATTCTTCTTCTACTATTAAAACAAAAGATATTTCTAGATCTCATAAACTTATTATTAGTTCTTCTGGATTAATAAGCATTATAGGCGGAAAATGGACAACATATAGAAAAATGTCCGAAGAAGCTGTGAATAAAGCCGTTGAAATAGGAAAATTAAAGAAAAAGCCTTCTGTTACAAAAAACCTTAGAATTTATGGGTCGAATTCTTCATCCAAAAGCCAAAATGATCATTGGAAAAAATATGGAGAAGATGAATATCATATTAAAAAATTAATTGAGGAAAATCCATTATTAGGAACTCCCTTGATATCCCAAGATACTTATTCTTATTATTGTACTGAAGCAGAAGTTATATGGATGGTTCGTTATGAAATGGCTCGAACAATTGAAGATGTTTTGGCAAGAAGGTTTCGTTTATTGTTTTTGAATGCAAAAAAAGCAATAGATATAGCACCAAGAGTAGCAGCATTAATGGCTAAAGAGCTTTCTAGAGATGAGAAATGGGAAAAATCACAAATAGCTGATTTTAAAAAGTTAGCTATGCGGTACTATTATCCGGTCGTTTGATGGAGTTGTAATACCTTATCTTATATGTTTATGAAAAAATATGTGCTATCATTAGATCAGGGAACTACTAGTTCTAGAGCTATTATTTTTGATAGAATTGGAAATATTATTTCCGTAGCTCAAAGAGAATTTACACAAATTTATCCTTATCCGGGATGGGTGGAACATAATGCAGAAGAGATATGGTCTACGCAGGCCTCAGTTGCTTTGGAAGCAATTTTAAAAGCAAATTTAGAAGGGGAAAATATTGTTTCAATAGGTATCACCAATCAAAGAGAAACTACTGTGATATGGGATAAAAAAACAGGAGAACCTATTTTTAATGCCATCGTTTGGCAAGATAGACGGACATCCAAATATTGTGATCAAATTAAAAAAGAAGGGTTAACTGAAATGATTAGAAAAAAAACAGGTCTAATTATAGATCCTTATTTTTCTGCCACAAAAATTAAATGGATATTAGAAAATGTACCGGAAGCTAGAAAAAAAGCTAATTCTGGATCCTTGGCGTTTGGAACTATAGATTCATGGTTAATATGGAATTTAACCGGAAAAGAAATTCATGTCACAGATGTGACCAATGCTTCTCGTACCATGCTTTTTAATATTCACACACTCAGTTGGGATCCAGAGTTGATTGATTTATTTGATATTCCAATAACAATGCTTCCAGAAGTTAAATCATCTAGTGAAATTTTTGGTTATACAACAGGACATATTCTCTCTCATAAAATTCCCATATCAGGGATTGCTGGTGATCAACAAGCATCTCTTTTCGGTCAAATGTGTACTAAAATTGGAATGGTAAAAAATACTTATGGAACAGGTTGTTTTATGTTAATGAATGTAGGAGATACTCCTGTTTTTTCTCAAAATAATTTAATAACCACTGTTGCTTGGAAAATTAAAAATAAAGTTCAATATGCATTGGAGGGAAGTGTTTTCATTGCTGGAGCTGTAGTGCAGTGGCTGAGAGATGGATTGGGTCTTCTTTTATCTTCAAATGAAGCAGAAACTTTAGCTTCTTCAGTAGAAAATACAGAAGGTTTATATATGGTTCCAGCTTTTTCCGGATTAGGAGCTCCTTATTGGGATCAGAAAGCCAGAGGAACTATTGTAGGGATCACAAGAGGTACCTCTTCCGCACATTTTGTTAGGGCGGCGTTAGAAAGTATTGCTTTTCAAAATATGGATGTTCTGAAAGCTATGGAAGCAGATTCTGGAATTTCGATAAAAGAACTTCGTGTAGATGGAGGGGCTACGGTAAATAAATTGTTAATGCAATTTCAATCCGATATCTTAAATGTAAAAGTAGTGAAATCCAAAATTTCTGAGCTTACAGCAGCTGGAGCGGCTTATTTAGCTGGATTAGCTGTAAATTATTGGACAAGTCTTGAAGATATTCAAAAAAAATGGCAACTAGAACAAGTTTTTGAACCAAAAGGAATGTCTAGTCGTTTGGAAAGAATCCAAGGGTGGAAAAGAGCGATTGAGACAACTCGTTCATGGTCTGGTCAATAAAAAAAAATAAATGAAATGACAAAAATATGTGCAGAAATCATAGGAACAATGATTTTGGTCTTTTTAGGAAATGGTGTGGTAGCAAATGTTATTTTGTCAAAAACTAAAGGAAACAGTAGAAATGGAGAATGGCTGACTATTACTATAGGATGGGCTTTGGCTGTTTTTATGGGAGTCTTAGTTTCTGCTCCTTATAGTGGAGCTCATTTAAACCCTTGTGTTACAATAAGTTTTGCGATAGTCGGAAAATTTAATTGGGATATGGTTCCGTTTTATATTTTTTCTCAATTAATTGGAGCGATGTTAGGGTCTTTATTCGTATGGTTTTTGTACAAAGATCATTTTGTTGAAACTAAAAAAGAACAAGATAAATTATCTGTTTTTGTTACGATCCCTTCTATAAAAAATTTCTTTTTTAATTTTTTAAGTGAAGTATTAGCTACTTTTATTTTTATATTTATTTCTTTGTATCTCACAGTTGAAGGGACCCTTTTTTTTCAAGAGAATCAGTATCCTATAGGGTTGGGATCATTAGGAGCATTACTTCCCGCTTTAGTGGTATTAGGAATTGTGTTATCCTTAGGAGGAAACACGGGAGCAGCTATTAATCCTGCTAGAGATTTAGGACCAAGAATTATATATTCTATTCTTCCAATTCCTGGGAAAGGAAAAAGTAATTGGGATTATGCTCTTGTACCTGTATTAGGGCCTATTTTGGGAAGTGTGATAGCTGCAACGTTATATTTATTTTTATCATCATAAAAAAAACTTGTAACTTTTTTTCATGGATAAAGAGAAATCAGTCCCTTTAAAAGAAGATCCGAATACTATAGATCATAGAAAAATAGGGAAAAAACTAAAGTTTTTTATTTTTTCTGACAAGGTAGGAAGTGGATTACCTTTGTGGTTACCTAGAGGTACGATTTTGAGAAATAATTTAGAAGAATTTTTAACTGATATTCAAAAAAAGTCTGGCTATGAAATGGTGGTGACTCCACATATTGGACATAAAAAATTGTATATCCAGAGTGGACATTGGAGAAAATATGGAAAAGATAATTTTAAACCTATTCAGACTCCTCGTGAGGAAGAAGAATTTTTATTGAAGCCTATGAATTGTCCTCATCATTGTGAAGTTTATCGTTCTCAAGAATGGTCTTATAGAGATCTTCCTAAACGTTTTGCAGAGTTTGGAACAGTCTATCGTTATGAACAAAGTGGAGAACTTCATGGGTTGACTAGAGTTAGATCTTTTACTCAAGATGATGCACATATTTTTTGTACTTATGATCAAGTATTGGAAGAGTTTAAAAAAGTTATCAATTTAGTTTTTTATGTATTTCGTTGTTTAGGTTTTTCTGAATATACAGTTAGAATATCTCTAAGAGATACGAGTAAAATAGATAATTATATTGGATCAGAAAAAAATTGGGAAAAAGCAGAAAAAGCTATATTGAATGCCGTCAAAGAAGAAAAAATAAAAGCATCTATAAATTATGGAGAAGCCGCTTTTTATGGACCCAAACTGGATTTTCTTATCAAAGATTCCTTAGGAAGAAGTTGGCAACTGGGAACAATTCAAGTAGATTATAATTTGCCTGAAAGGTTTGATTTATATTATAAAGGAAAAAATAATGAAAAATGTCGTCCCGTCATGATACATAGAGCGCCTTTTGGTTCACTGGAACGAATGATAGCCATTGTGATAGAACACACAAAAGGGAATCTACCATTATGGTTGGCTCCAAATCAAGGAGTCATACTTCCTATAAGTGATAAATATATAGTTTATGCAAAAAAAATTTTAAATTTGATGCTGAATTATAACATCCGTGTGTTTGTTGATAGCAGAAATGAGAAAATTAATAAAAAAATTAGAGATTCTGAAGAAAAAAAAATTCCTTACATGATTATTTTGGGAGAAAAAGAAGAGAAAAATGAAATGATTTCATTACGACGTCATGGTTTAGGACATATAGGAACGTTTTCTATTTCTAAGGGGATAGAAACTATTTTTAATGAAACAAATTTAAATTTAAAAACTAAAAAGTTATTATAAAAAAGAAATTTTCAAGAGGAAATAAGAAAAATAGAGTTTTTCGACCATTGCCACAAAAAAAAGAAGAACATCGTATGAATGAAAATATTGATTCGAAAAGAGTTCGTTTGGTCGGTGATTCTTCTGTAGTTGAAAATGGGATTTACTCTATACAAGAAGCTCTACAATTTGCTAGAGAAAGAGAACTAGATTTGGTTGAAATTAATCCAAAATTGGATCCTCCTGTATGTAAAATACTGGATTATAAGAAATTTTTATATGAACAAAAAAAAAGAAAAAAACAATTTAAAGCAAAACAAATTAAAGTCAATACTAAAGAAATACGATTTGGTCCACAAATCGGTGATCATGATGGAAAAGTTAAGATAAAAAGTGCAGAGAAATTTTTAATGCGTGGAGATAAAGTCAAAGTATTTGTTTTTTTTAAAGGTCGTTCCATAGTATACAAAGATCAGGGAAAAATTAAATTGTTAAAATTTGCAGAAGAAATTGAGGAATATGGAAAAGTAGAACAAATGCCGGTCATGGAAGGAAAAAGAATGTATATGATTTTAGCTCCAAAAAAATTTTAATTTTATATATCATATAAATTATGACAAAACTAAAAACAAAATCAGGATCAAAAAAAAGATTTAAAAAAAACGGCGAATGGATATATAAAAAAAAACATGCATTTAAAAATCATCTTTTAACGAAAAAATCGAAAAGAAGAAAACGGAATCTTTCTAGATTTACTCTATTGAATAGATCGGATCAACAGAATATAAAAAAACAAATATAAAAAAGTTATGCCAAGATCTACAAATGCAGTTTCCTCTAGACGAAGACGAAAAAAAATACTCAGATCAGCAAAAGGTTTTTATGGATCAAGGAGTAAAGTTTATACAGTCGCTAAAAATGCCGTAGAAAAGTCTTTTGTTTATGCTTTTTCAGGAAGAAAAAAAAAGAAAAGAGATTTCAGATCTCTTTGGATTCAACGTATCAATGCAGGAGTTCGTCAATATGGAATGTCTTACTCTGAATTTATGAAAAAGTTATCTGATAATAAAATTCAAATAAATAGGAAAATACTTTCAGATTTATCTATGAATGAGATCAATAATTTAAAAAAATTAGTAGATTCTATTTCTTCTTCTTCATGAAGAACTTCTTTCTGATAAACTAATTAATTTTTTTTCGATTCTTTTTTTTCTAGTAGAAGAAAAGTAATCTATAAAAAGTTTTCCATCAAGATGATCATATTCATGCAGGATAACTCTAGCACATATCCCCGTTAGGGTTTTCTTTTGTTTTTTCCAATTATGATCATAATATTCAATCAATACATTAGATTTTCTTTTTACGTATCCCATTATTCCAGGAATGCTAAGACATCCTTCATTAAATTTGTACTCTTTTCCATGAATTTTTAATATTTTAGCATTAATAAAAACTTCTTTATATTTTCCATCCAAATAAGGAGTTTCTACTATAAATAGTCGGATGTTTTTTCCAATTTGGGGAGCTGCTAATCCAATTCCTTTTGCTTGATGTATAGTTTCAAACATATCTTTTATTAATTGATTGATTTCTTTTTTGCAGGAACACAAATCTATGTCTAAACATTTTTTTCTTAAAATAGGATTTCCATAAATAACTATAGGTAATACCATGAATTAATTTTTGTTTTCTTTTCTTGCGAGATAAGACTGTAAAATGATAGTAGCGCTAATTTGATTTAAAATTACTTTTTTTCTTCTTTTTTTTTTTAAACCTAATTCTATCATAGCATTAAAAGCCATTTTAGAAGTAAAACGTTCGTCTAATCTTTCTATAAGAATTTTAGGAAATCTTACACGGAAGTGATTTATAAATCTTTGAATATCTGTTTCAATTAATGTTTCTTTTTGATTATTTAATTTTTTTGGTAAACCTATAACAATTTTATCTATTTTTTCATGATATAAAAACGATTCTAAAAAACTCATTAATTTTTCAGTAGGAACAGAATCTAATCCAAATGCAAATATTTGTTCATCATCTGTTATAGATAAACCTGTTATTACTTTTCCATAATCCATTCCCAATATTTTTGCCATTGTTATAACTGTTATAGCAAATATAAACTTGTTATCTTATTTTATTTTACTACTTTTGTTTTTAGTTAATCTTTATATATGAAAGTGAACAAACTCAAATTAGAGATAGAAAAAGCTTGGGAACAAAAAAATTCGTGGGGCACTGACGAAAATATCAAGAATATAGTTATTCAAGTTATTGAGCATTTAGAAAATGGATTTATCAGAGTCTCTGATTTATTAAATGGAAAATGGGTAGTCAATGAATGGGTAAAAAGAGCAATCATAATGTATTTCTCTGTTAGAGAAATGAATGTTATAGAATTAGGACCATTAGAATTTTATGATAAAATTCCTATCAAGAATAAGTTTCAAGAAAAGAAGGTACGCGTCGTCCCTCATGCTATAGCACGTTATGGTTCATATATATCACCAGGAGTGATTCTTATGCCTTCTTACGTAAATATAGGCGCATATATAGGAGAAGGATCCATGATAGATACATGGGCTACAGTGGGAAGTTGCGCTCAAATAGGGAGTCGTGTTCATATAAGCGGAGGAGTTGGAATAGGAGGGGTGTTAGAACCTTTACAAGCTCATCCTGTTATTATTGAGGACGATGTTTTTATTGGATCTAGATGTGTTTTGGTAGAAGGAGTTCTGATAGAAAAAGGGGCTGTTTTAGGAGCAAATGTTGTTTTAACGGCTTCTACTAGAATTTTAGATATAACTAATGAACAACCTATTGAAATTAAAGGAGTTGTACCTAGATATTCTGTGGTGATTCCTGGATCTTATCCGAAAAAATTTCCTTCAGGAACATATTATGTTCCATGTGCTATGATTATAGGAAAAAGAAAAGAGAGTACGAATAAAAAAACATCTTTAAATGAAGCATTAAGAACTCATAATTTAGTAATTTAGATGTCTTTTTACGAAGAAATAGAAAAAAGTGTAGATATATTAAAAAAAGGAAAAAGTTTATTATATCCTACGGATACTGTGTGGGGGTTAGGATGTGATGCATTCAATGTGGAGGCTATAAATAAAATATGTAAAATCAAGAATAGAAGTTTTTCTAAATCAATGATTCTTTTGGTAGAAAGTATGGACCGTTTGCATCAGTTAGTAGGAAAGATTACTGATTTTACTAGACAAATAATTGTTGATAATATTGCAAAAAAAAATAAACCTATCACCATAGTGTACGATCATGTTAATCAAATAGCATCTAATTTGCTGAGTGAAGATAATACTTTAGCCATTCGTTTAACATATGATCCATTTTGCGTTTGTTTAATTCAAAATTTGGATAGGCCTATTATTTCTACTTCTGCTAATTTATCAGGATTTTCTTCTCCTAAATCTTTTTCTGAAATCAGTCCTTCTATTTTAAGTCAAATAGATTATGCCGTGAATTTTAGAAGAAAAGAAATAGCTAATCATAGGTGCTCTTCTATTATAAAAATTGTTTCGGATCAGGTAAAAATATTACGTATGTAGGGAGTAATGAGTTCGGTTTAGGAATCAATTCACATGAATTTGTCATCTGCTATTCAGAAAAAAATATTTCATATTGTCAGTTTTTCTGCTCAAAAAATAAAACAAGATAGTTATGTAGTGGGAGGTTATGTTAGAGATTTTTTGCTAGGAAAAATAAAATCAAAAGATGTAGATATTTTGACTATAGGAGAGGGAATTAAATTAGCTCAAGAAGTTTCTAAAAATATGAAACCTCATCCTAAGATAAAAATATTTAGACGTTTTGGAACTGCTATGTTAAAATGTGAGAATCAGAAGATAGAATTTGTTGGATCAAGAAAAGAATCATATCATTTTTATAGTCGAAAACCCTTTATAAGGTTAGGATCATTACAAGATGATCAAAATAGAAGAGATTTTACAATCAACGCTTTAGCTATTAGTTTAAACCGTGATAATTATGGAGAATTGATAGATCCATTTGGAGGTTTGTCCGATTTGAAAAAAAAAATATTAAGAACTCCATTAAATTCAGATATTACTTATTCTGACGATCCATTGCGTATGATGCGAGCCATTCGATTTGCTACTCAACTTCAATTTACGATTGAAGAATATTCATTTAAATCAATTCAAAAAAATAAAAATAGAATAAATATTGTTTCCACAGAAAGGATTATAGAAGAATTCAATAAGATTTTATTATCTGAAAAACCTTCTATAGGATTATTGTTATTATATAAATCTGGATTATTATCAATTATATTACCGGAATTAACTTTATTAAAAGGGATAGAAAAAAAAAACGGATGTAAACACAAAGATAATTTTTATCATACTTTGCAAGTAGTAGATAATATCAGTCAAGTAAAAACCAATTCACTTTGGTTAAGATGGGCCGCCTTACTTCACGATATAGGAAAAGCCTATACCAAAAATTTTACCAAAATTGGTTGGTCTTTTCATGCTCACGAATTTGTAGGATCAAAAATGGTTCCAAATATATTTCAACGTTTAAAACTTCCAAAAGGAGGTCCTATGAAATATGTTAAAAAGATGATTCAATATAGTTATAAACCTATAGCATTGATAGGGAATCAAATCAGTGATTCTGCTATCCGTAGATTATTGTTTGATCTAGGTAAAGATCTAGAAGATTTAATGAAATTGTGTATCGCTGATATTACTACTAATAATATAGAAAAAAGGAAACAATATCAAAAAAATATTTATATTCTAATGGAAAGAATTCAAAAATTAGAAGAAAAAGACAGAATCCAAAATTGGAAATCTCCTATATCAGGAAATGATATTATGAAGACATTTCAAATTGATCCATGCAAAGAAATAGGAATCATAAAAAATTTTATTAAAGATTCTATTTTGGAAGGAAAAATATCTAATGATTTTCATTCTGCTTATCTTTTTATGTTAAAAAAAGGGGAAGAATTAGGATTGAAAAAAAAATAATATGGAATATGTTGTTTCCTAGTATTGATGGAAAAAATCAAAAAAAAATCGTTTTATTACCACATGATAATCCAGATGGAGATGCTTTAGGATCTTCTTTAGCTCTTTTATTTTATTTAAGAAAACTGAAACATGATGTAGATTTAATATCTCCAACAGAATATTCCGAATCTTTTCAATGGCTTCCAGGTACAGAGAATATTCTTGTTTTCTCAGAAAAAACTCAATCTTTAGTGAAAAAAAAAATTGCAAATTCTGATTATGTTTTTTTTATAGATTTTAATAATTTATCAAGAATAAAAAACTTAAGAAATTTTTTTTTCTATTCAAAAGCAAAAAAGATACTAATAGATCATCATCCTTTTCCATTTCCTTTCGACTTTATGTTTTCTGATCCAACAGTTGCAGCTACCAGTATTTTGGTTTTTAGATTTATATCTGAAATGAATTCTTTAGATAAAATAGATAAAAAAATAGCTACCTGTTTATACGTTGGATTAATGACTGACACAGGTTTTTTTCGTTTTCCTTCCGTCACTTCAGAAACTCATTTTATTGCCGGAAAATTAATAGAAAAAGGAATTGACATAGACGACATCCATAATCATTTGCAAGAAAAATACAATGAAAATAAATTAAAATTATTATCTCAAGCTTTGAGAAAACTAAAAATAATCAAAAAATATCGTACGGCTTATACAAGTATAAATGCTTCGGATATCAATTTGTATTCTTACAAACAAGGAGATACTGAAGGAATTATTACCTATGGATTAGGTATAAAAAATATTGTTTTTTCTGTTTTTTTCTTTGAAGAAAAAGAAAAATCTCCAATTAAGATTTCTTTTCGTTCTAAAGGAAATTTTGATGTTAACATGTTTGCCAGAAAGCATTTTAGAGGTGGAGGACATAAAAATGCAGCAGGAGGAATATTAGAAAAAAGTTTATCTGAATCCATTGAGTATTTTTTAAATATTATTCCTAATTATCATAAAAATCTTATGTTTTCCATTTGATATTACACCCGTAACTTAATTTATAAGTTGGATTTATATTTATTCCTGTCAAAATATTTTGTAATACATTTCTCACATCACTACCTGTTACTGGTATTTTATGACCAGGTCTAGAATCATCTAGTTGACCATGATAACATAAATTTCCTTTTCCAGAAAATATAAAAAATTCAGGAGTACATTTTGCTCCATAATATTTTGCTACATCTTGTGTTTCATCGAAAAAATAAGGAAAAGGATAACCTAACTGATGATGTATTTTTTTCATATTTTCGGGAGAGTCTTCTGGATATTTGTTTGCATCATTAGAATTGATAGCTAAAAATGAAATTCCTTTCGGAATAAAATCGTTAGACAAACGCACCAATTCTGCATTAATATGTTTCACATACGGACAGTGATTACAAATAAACATAATTACAGTTGCTTTATCCGAAAAAAAATCTTTCAGGAATTTCTTTTTTCCTGAAGAAACTTCTAATAAGTTAAAATCTTTTATTTGAATTTTCATTTCACTAGAAGAGTAAGTTCGTACCATATTATTATTATTAATTATTTTTTCTTTTTTTTAAAACAAAAAACAAAAGATTTTTTCTTTTCTTCTTCAGCTAATTCAGCATCTATTAATATTCTTCCACTGTGTTCATCTATTAAAAGTTTATTGCGTTGTATCAGTTCTGAATATTTTTGAGGTGTAATTGCCAGATAAGAACCCAATGGAGCGCCTCTTTGTACTGGAGCCACAGCCACTCCATTTTTCACTCCATTTCTTATTTTTTTATAAGTTTGTAATAAACTCCTATCAACTTTTTTAGAGAAACATAAAGATTTTTCCAAAAGAATTTTTTCTTCTTTATCGTTTTCTAAGAGAATCTTATTCAATTCTTTTTTTTTGTGAAACAGATGCTCTTCTTTATTTTTCAAAATATCTTCTTTTTTTTCTAGAATATCTTTTTTTTTATGAATTTTTACATTCAATTCTTTGATTCTTTTTTTAAATAACTGAATCTCCAATTTTTGATAATCAATTTCTTTATCAAGAGAATATAATTCTTTGTGATTTTTTACATGATCTTTTTGTTTATCATATTTTTTAATCAATATTTCTGAAGATTTAATATTTTTATTTTGTTTATCTATATTTTCTTTTATAGAAAGAATATCCTCATGAACATTTTTGAAATTTTTTTTCATTTGGTCTAACTCTTCTTCCAAATTTTTTATTTCAATAGGAATATTTCCACGAAATTTTCGTATTTCATCTATACGAGAATCTATTAATTGAAGATTATATAATGCCCTCAATTTATCAACCACAGTAATAGTTTCTTGGATTTTATGGACCATAATATTAATAAAAATATTTAACTGGATTAGTATGAACTTCTGATTCATAAATAGAAATAGAAGTAAAATTTTTGTCTAAAAAAGATTTTAATAAATTTTTAGCAATTTTTTCGGATTCGTAATGACCGACATCCACAATCAATATTTTTTTTTCAGATTTAAAAAAATCATGATATTTTAAGTCAGAGGATATAAAAACGTCAGCTTTTTCTCTGATAGCGGGTTCTATTCCAAAACGTCCTGAACCTGTTATGATAGCTACTTTTTTTATTTTTTTTTCTGTAAAATGAGAATGACGAATACAAGGAAAATTCATTCTATTTTTTAGAAATAGAAGAAAATCAGATTCATTCATTTTTTTTTCTAAAGACCCTATAAAACCTATTCCTATATAAGAATTAACATTTTCAATATTGTAAATTTCGTAAGCTATTTCTTCATAAGGATGATTTTGAAAAAGAGCGTTTTTTATAATGTTTAATTTATGAGATGGGAAAATCACACCAATACAAGTCTCTTTTTCCATATGAAAAACTCCTTTTTTTCCAGAAAATGGTTCGGTTTTATCATTTCCCATATAACTTCCCAATCCATCAAAATTATAACTGCAATGACTATAATTAGAAATATTTCCAGCTCCTGCTTCAAATAAAGAATTTCTTACTTTTTCTGCATAATGAACTGGAACATAAGTGATCATCTTTTTCAGAGTTCCTTTTTTTGGAATAAGAACTTTTTCTTTTTTGATTTTCAATAATTTGGATATAAAATCCGAAGTTCCTTTCCATATGAAATCTAAATTTGTATGAATGACATAAATAGATACATCATTTTTTAATGCAGAAATTATAACTCTTTCTGAAAATGTTTTTCCAGTTATATTTTTTATGGGTTTAAAAACAATAGGATGAAAGGATATTATCAGATTACACTTTTTATTAATAGATTCATAAAAAACCTCTTCTGTGAGATCTAAAGTAATCAATACATTTCTTATTTTTTGATGAAACGATCCAACTATCAATCCAACGTTATCATAGGAATCTGCATATTCTATAGGGGCTAGACTTTCTAATTTATCAGCTATATCTCTTACGAAGACTTCCATGTTAAAAACATTCCTACACAAACAAATTTATCAAAAAAAATTGATTTTTATAATATTATTGTATATAAATATAAAATAAAAACAAAAAAATAATTATGAATCTCATTCGTAAAAAACCAAAGTGGATAAAAGTAAAATTGCCAATGAATAAAAATTATCATGAATTGCAAAAACTAGTTTCTTTGCATAAATTAAATACGATTTGTCAAAGTGGAAGTTGTCCTAATATAGGAGAATGTTGGGGAAAAGGGGTAGCCACTTTTATGATATTGGGAAATATTTGTACAAGATCTTGTAGATTTTGTGGAGTCAAAACAGGACAACCTGAAAAAGTAGATTGGAAGGAACCAAATAAAGTAGCAGAATCTATAAAAATATTGAAAATCAAACATGCAGTATTAACTTCTGTCAATAGAGATGATTTAAAAGATATGGGATCTTCTATCTGGGTCAAAACTATACAAAAAGTACGATTTTTAAATCCAAATATCACAATAGAAGCTTTAATCCCTGATTTTAAAGGAGAAAAAAAAATAATAGATAAAATCATTGATGTTCAACCAGAAGTCATTTCTCACAATCTGGAAACAGTTCCAAGATTAACAAAAAAAATCCGGATTCAAGCTAAATATGATCGTAGCCTTGGAGTTTTGCAATATATCAAAGAAAAAAATCATAATATTCGCACAAAAACAGGAATCATGTTAGGATTAGGAGAAACAAAAGAAGAAATCATTGATACGATGAAAGATATGATAAAATCGAAGGTAGATATTCTAACAATGGGACAATATTTACAACCTTCTTTAAAACACTATCCTGTTCGTTTTTTTGTTTTTCCAGAACAATTCAAAGAATTAAAAGAAATTGGATTAAAAATGGGATTTAAATATGTAGAAAGTGGTCCATTGGTACGGTCTTCTTATCATGCAGAAAAACATGTAAGGTGAATTAATAATTTTTTTCTTCCTTACCAAAAGAATACTTATATTTTTTTTCATTCCATATTTTCTTTTCATGAAGAAAATTTTTAATGCAAAATGATACAGATTTTTCATTTTCTAGTTTTGAAAATAAGATCAGTTGTTCTATAGAACGGGTGGTAGCTACGTATAATAGATTGATATTATCAAATACTGTATTTGATAGGTAATTTTCATAGAAATTCCGGATGTTCCTATCATGTTTGATCCGTTTCAAATATGATTTGATTTCTAAATAAATAGTATTCAATCCATGATATAAATGAGGACTTACATTCATCCATCCTCCTTCTTGATTTTTAGAAAAAACATTCCAATCAGTAAAAGGAAGAAGGACTACAGGAAATTGCAATCCTTTAGATTTATGAATAGTCATAACACGAATAGCTTTTTTATGATCAGAAATAATAATACTTTCTTTTTCTTTTTTAGATTCCCAGTAATCTAGGAAATCTACAATAGAATTTCCTATATTTTTCATAAATCTATAAACAAAATCCAAAAAAGAATAGATAGATGCAGTATTCTTTTTGTTTAATAATCCAAAAGCTTCAATTATTTCTTCTGATATATTGTATATGGATTGATTGTATAATTTATTTAATGTTAATGAATTTTTTGATAGAATTTTTTTTAAAAATAGATCTAATGGAAAAAAAAGAATTTTCATAATAAAATCATGATCTTTTTTTTTAGTACGAATGAATTTATTTTTTAATAACATAAAAATTAAAGTCACTCTTTTTTGATAACAATGTGGATTGGCAAGAATATAAAAGAAATTTATGATGATTTGTATTTCTAAATGATTTTTTATTAATAAAGAAACAGAAGTATTTACGTTAAAACCATCTCCAACAAGTTTTTCAGATAAAAAATGACCTTCTTCATTATTTCTAACTAATATAGCAATGTCTGATAAAACATATTTCTGTTTCAATAATTTTTTTATTTTATTTTTTATTTTAGAATAAATATATTCTTTGTAGTTTTTATTTTCCAAACTACTGATAAAATTTATTTCTACATATCCTCCAGATTTTTTAAATATCTTTTGTTTAGAATTTTGATATATATTTTTATAAGTAGTTGAATGAAAAATTTTAGATATGGATTGATAAAGAAAATTATTAAACTTCACAATTTCTTCATAACTACGAAAATTTGTTTCTAAAGTTTTTAATTTTTTATTATAATTTTTTGATTTAGAATAAATTAAATGAATAAATTGCTTTGCATCCCCCCCTCTCCATCTATAGATAGATTGTTTCGGATCTCCTACGATCATAGCGGACCCTCTTTCAGATAATGCATTTTCAACTAAAATTCTAATATTATTCCATTGTAAAAATGAAATATCTTGAAATTCATCTATGAAATAATGTTTGTATTGCATTCCTATTTTTTCATAAATTTTAGGAAATGTTCCTTGAATAATTTTTTCATAAAGAATTTTGTTTAATTCTGCATTTAAAAGAATTTTTTTTTCATTTTTTATAAAATGAAATTCTTTTTCTATTTCATGTATTATTGATAAAAGACTAATGTTTTTTAAAAAAAGTTTATCCAATAGATAATATGATATATTTTTTTTATACAGAAATTTTGTTTCTTCATATAATGAAAGTATCTTATTCTTATTTTTTTCTATCAATATTTTTTGATGAATTTGTATAGAAGATTTAGAATAAAATATTCCTTTTTGAATAAATTTTTCAAGACGTTCATTAAAAGGATTAAAAAATATGTTTTTCATTTGTAATTTTTGGAAAAGTCTTGGTAAATCTGAATGAATAAATGAATCTTTTTGAATAGAAGTTCTTCTTAAAAAAAGAAAAAACTTTTCTCCTTGTTTTTCGCATTCTTTTTCAAATTTTTGAGTTCTTTTTATCAAAGTATTTTTTAATTGGATTAAATCTTCTAAGGAATAATTTTGAATTTTTTTTATAGGAAAAAAATTATTTTCTTCCAACATGAGATGAGCTATTTTAAATAGTTCTTTTCTGATATCCCAGTTTTTTCCTTTTTTTAATTTTTCCAAAGAAAATTGAACCAAAACATTTGACCATTTTTCTGAATTTTTTAATCTATACAATAAATTTTCTACAATTTTGAATAAAAACCTATTGGTATCCATTTCTAAGTTAACTTCTCGATTTGAAATAAAAGATCTAATAATATTATAAGTGAATTTATCTATTGTACTTGTGTTTTTAGAAAAAGAAGAAAAATCATGTAAAATGGAAAATAATATTTTTTTAGAACGTTCATACAATTGATGTTTTGTTAATTTCAAATCTTTTGCAAGATGATCAAATAAAGAAAAATATTCTTTTTTAACTATTTGATTTGAAAATTCTTTAAGACATTGTAAAATGCGTTTTTTCATTTCTTCAGAAGCTGTCTTAGTAAAAGTCAAAGCTAAAACTCTTTTAAATTCATCAGGATAGGGGCTATTTAATAGAACATAAAGATAGTTTCTTACCAAGAAAAAGGTTTTTCCAGAACCTGCTGAAGCGTTGTATATCTTTAATGTAGATGGAATAAGCATGATTTACGAAAAAAATTTTGCATATTTAATAATAAAACGTAAGTAATGTAATAAAACGAAACTATAGAATGAAAACTCTTGTTAATTATAACCTAACCTATTAATACTTTTTTTTACATTTGTTTATCCTTAAATTAAATAAATTTAAAACACATGTCTAGAAAATTTCCTTTTGGAGTAGCCACTGGTAATCTTGTTGGAGAAATATTCGAATACGCTAAGGAAAACGTTTTTGCTCTACCTGCTGTAAATGTTATTGGATCTAATACTATAAATGCAGTAATGGAAACCGCTGTAGAAGTTAATTCTCCTGTTATTATTCAATTGTCTAATGGAGGTGCTATTTTCAATGCGGGAAAGGGATTAAATAATAACAAACAAAAGGCGGCAATCAAAGGAGCTATAGCTTGTGCTATGCATATTCATGAATTAGCCTCATCTTATAAAGCAACAGTTATTCTTCATACAGATCATTGCTCTAAACCCTTTCTTCCATGGATAGATGGATTGATAGAAGCTAATGAAGAATATTATAATCGTTTTGGAAAAACGTTGTTCAGTTCACACATGTTAGATCTTTCTCAGGAACCCTTAAACGAAAACATTAGTATTTGTGAAAAATATTTTGAAAGAATGAATAAAAACAAGATGACCATTGAAATAGAATTGGGGGTAACGGGAGGGGAAGAAGACGGAATAGATAATTCAAACATAGAAAATAACAAACTATATACTCAGCCAAAAGAAGTTAGTTATGCTTATGATAAATTGATTAAAATCAGCCGTAATTTTATCATAGCAGCTTCTTTTGGAAATGTACACGGAGTTTATAGACCTGGAAATGTGATGCTTCGTCCTGAAATATTACAAAAAACACAAGAGTACATTAGAGAAAAATTTCATACAAAAAGAAAACCAGTTTCTTTAGTTTTTCATGGAGGATCAGGATCTTCTAAAGAAGAAATACAACAATCTATTAGTTATGGAGTTGTTAAAATGAATGTTGACACCGATTTGCAATATGCTTTTACTTGTGGAGTTCGGGATTATATGAAAAAAAATGAGGAATATTTAAAAAAGCAAATAGGAAATCCAGAAGGAGAACATCTTCCAAATAAAAAATATTATGATCCTAGAGTCTGGTTAAGAGAAGGAGAAAAATCTTTTAAAATTCTTCTAAAAAAATATTTCGAATTCATGAATAATGTTAATACTTTATAAAAAGCAACCATGGCTTGGTTTTTGAGAAAAAAAAAGAATATTCTAACGTCTATCGACGATAGAAAAGATTTACCGAAAGGGTTATGGCACAGAACCCCTAGCGGAAAAATTATCGATACAGAAGTTTTAAAAAAAAATGCTTATGTAAGTCCAGAAGATGGATATCATGTCAGAATTCATAGTAAAGAATATTTTGAAATTCTTTTTGATAATGGTCATTTTTATGAAATGAATATCAAGATGATTAGTAAAGATCCTATAAAGTGGAAAGATTATAAAAAATATACAGATAGAATTCAAGAAGCTAGAAAAAAAACAAATTTATATGATGCTATTAGAACAGGAATAGGAAAAATAAAAGGAATTGATGTGGTGATATCTTGTATGGATTTTTCATTTATAGGAGGATCTATGGGGTCCGTGGTAGGAGAAAAAATCTCTAGAGCAATAAGATGTTGTATAGAAAAAAAATTTCCATATATCTTAATTTCTAAATCTGGTGGAGCAAGAATAATGGAATCTTCTTTTTCATTAATGCAAATGGCTAAAACAATCGCAAGGTTAACTCAATTGCGTGATGCTAGAATCCCTTACATATCTGTTTTAACAGATCCAACTACAGGTGGGGTTACCGCTTCTTACGCTTTACTTGGAGATATCAATATAGCTGAACCAGGCGCACTTATTGGATTTGCTGGGCCACGAGTAATTAGAGAGACAATTGGAAAAGATCTTCCAGAAGGATTTCAAACAGCAGAATTTCTTATGGATCACGGTTTCATAGATTTAATCTCTTCTAGAACTGAACTAAAGAAAAATATATTTAATTTAGTTTCTATGATGATGTGATGATGTAAAGAAAAGAATTGAATTTCCTATTCCCATTCAATAGTAGATGGGGGTTTAGAAGTTATATCATATACCATTCTATTAATTCCATCGACTTCATTAATTATTCTATTTGAAACTTTTTCTAAAAAATCGTAAGATAAATGTGAAAAAGTAGCAGTCATAAAATCCTCTGTATTAGTTACACGCAATACGGCTGCATATTCATAGGTTCGTTTATCCCCCATGACTCCTACAGATTTAACAGGTAATAAAATTATAAACGCTTGATTTACAGAATTGTAAATATTATAATTTTTTAATTCTTGCAGAAGAATATTTTCTGCTTTTTTTAATATGGAAATTTTCTTTTCATTTACTTCTCCAATAATTCGAATGCTGAATCCAGGTCCAGGAAATGGATGACGATATAAAATATCTTTTGGAAGTCCTAGTTTTTTTCCTATTTTCCTGACTTCATCTTTAAATAATTCTTTTAATGGTTCAATCAGTTTCAATTTCATGAATGTAGGGTGAGGTAATCCTCCTACATTATGATGAGATTTTATAGAATCACTTAATTGATTTTTATTTGAAGAAGATTCAATAATATCCGAATAAATAGTCCCTTGTGCTAAAAATTCAACATCTTGAATTTTTTCTGATTCTTTTTGAAATACAGAAATAAATTCTTCCCCTATAATTTTTCTTTTCATTTCAGGATCAATAACTCCAGTTAATCTAGATAAAAAACGATTTTTAGCATCTATTATTTGAATAGGTAAATTCATTTTTTTACATAGAAGAGATATTCTTTCTCTTTCTTTTTTTAGAAGTAATCCTGTATCTACAAAAATACAATTCAAAGAACTTCCAATAGCTTTATGAATGATATAAGCGGTAACAAAAGAATCTACTCCTCCAGAAAAACCTAGTACCACTTTTTTTTTGTCTACACGTTTTTTGATTTTATCAATTGTATTTTGTATAAAATTGTTTAATTTCCAATTAGGAATGCACTTGCAAATATGAAAAACAAAATTTTTCAATATAGATATTCCGAATTCTGTATTTTTGACTTCTGGATGAAATTGAACGGCATAAATTTGTTTATCGAGATGACTGAAAGCTGCAATAGGACAAGATGAAGTATGTCCAATAATTTTAAATTTTTTTGGAATTTCTTTGATTTCATCAAAATGACTCATCCAAACAATGGATTTTTTTGGAATTCCATCAAATAAATTGTTATTTGAATGATCTATCATAAAGTAGGACTTTCCATATTCTTTAGATTTAGATTTTTCTATTTTTCCTCCAAAAAGAAAAGAAATCAGCTGCATCCCATAACAAATTCCAAGTATAGGGATATCTAATTGAAAAATATTTTTAGATATTAATGGAGAACCATTATCATAAACAGAAAAAGGACCTCCAGACAAAATAATTCCCTTAGGTTTTTTTGATAAAATATGGGAAATAGAAGTTTCATAATTACATAACAAAGTATATACTCCTATATCTCGAATTCTTCTTGCAATCATATGACTATATTGAGAACCAAAATCTAATATAAAAATCAAGTCTTTTTTCATTTTTTTGTATTTGATTTGGTTAATATAAACCTATGTCTTTTCGAAAATACAAATCTTCGAATTGTATTTTTTTTACTTTATCGTAAGCTTGTTTTTTGGCTACTTGAATTGTATTTCCTACTCCTACTATATTGAGAACGCGTCCACTTGATGTCATCCATTTTTCTTGTTTTTTTTTTGCTCCAGCAATATAAAAAGGTTCTTGCAATGAATCTAATCCTATTATCATTTGTCCACTTTTGTATTTTTCAGGATATCCTTTAGAAGATAAAACAACACAACAAGAACATAATTTTTCCCAATCAATAGATATTTTTTTATGAATAAAAAAAGATTGAATAATATCTAAAAAATTACTTTTCATTAATGGAAATAAAGTTTGAGCTTCAGGATCTCCTATACGAGTATTGTATTCTAATAAATAAACTTTATTAGAAGTGATCATTAATCCGAAATATAAAAATCCAAAAAAAGTTAATTTTTCTGAAATTAATCCTTCTAAAGTAGGCTCTAATATGTTTTTTTTAAAATCGATCCAAATAGAATTCGTCATATATGGATTCGGGACAATAGCGCCCATTCCTCCTGTGTTCATTCCTGTTTCATTTTCTCCAATTTTTTTATAATCTAAAGCAGATAAAAAAGGAATGATATTTTTTCCATTGAAAATTGATATAATAGAAGCCTCTTTTCCTTTCAAGAATTTTTCTATGATAATTTGATTTCCAGATTTTCCAAATTTTTTTTCTATCATAATAGTTTTTAAAGCTTTTTTAGCTTCATTTTGATTGTGAGCCAAAATAACTCCTTTTCCTGCAGCTACTCCATTTGTTTTAATAACCACAGTCTCATGGCATTGTTCTAAAAAATTGATAGCTTTCTTATAACAATAAAAAATATCATATTTAGGAGTTCTAATTCCGTATTTTTTCATAAAAGATTTAGCGAAAATACGATTTCCTTCAAGTTGAGCAGCTGAATAATGTGGCCCTATTATTTTTAATCCAAAATTATTAAAAATATCTACAATTCCTTCTATCAGGAAAATTTCGGATCCTACAATAGTTAGATCTACTGCATTTTTTTTAGCAAAAAAACCTAATTCTAATAGAGTGTGATGATTTTCAATATTTTTTCCTATTATTCCCGTTCCTCCATTTCCAGGATAAAAATAAAGATTGATAGAACTATTATCTTCCAATAATTTTTTTCCAATGGCATGTTCACGTCCACCTCCTCCAAGAATTAAAATTTTCATCATTTTTAATGTTTAAAATGTCTTTTTCCAGTGAAAGCCATAGCTATTCCATAATCATTACAAGCTTTTACAGATTCTTCGTCTCGTATAGATCCTCCTGGTTGGAGAATAGCACATATTCCACCTGAACGAGCGGCTTCATCTACAACATCACGAAAAGGAAAAAAAGCATCAGATACAAGAACTAGTCCTTCTTTACTTTTTTCTAAAGCTCTTTCTATAGCTTGACGCGCAGCCCAAATTCTATTAGTTTGTCCTCCAGAAATTCCTAAAGTTTGCGTTTCTTTAGCTACAACAATAGCATTAGATTTAACGTATTTTACTACTTTTTGGGCAAAAAATAAAGATTTTAGTTCTTGATCCGTAAATTTTTTTTGAGTAACTATTTTATAATTCTCCTCATGAGAAAAAAAATAATCTGTTTCTTGCACTAAGATTCCTCCATCTATTTGAACATATTCTAATTTATCAGAAATAGGTTCATTGATACTAATAATTCTAAGATTTTTTTTTATTTTTAAAATATTCAATACGTCTGTTTCGTAACTAGGGGAAAGAACAACTTCTAGAAAAATGTGATTAATTTCTTTTGCCAATTCTTTTGTTATTGGAACATTAACAGCCATTATTCCTCCAAAAGACGAAATAGTATCAGCATAATAAGTTTTTTGAAAAGCTTCAATAATGTTCTTTCCTAACGCAACTCCACAAGGAGTGGAATGTTTGACTGTACAACAAGCTGGTTCTGAAAATTGAGAAACAACTTTCCAAGCTATATCCATATCTCGTAAGTTATTAAACGACAATTTTTTTCCATGCAATTGATTAAAATTTCGCATAGCACCATGGTGTATCGTATTAATGTAATAAGCAGCTTTCTGATGAGGATTTTCTCCATAACGTAGATTCATTTCCTTTTTGTAAGAAGAATGTAAATAAATAGGAAACTTTTCATCCATATCATCCATCAAAAGATATTGAGAAATAGCAGAATCATAAGAAGAAGTAAAATTAAATACTTTTCCAGCTAATTTTTTTCTCAATTTTAATGAAGGAAATCCATAATGTACTATTTCATTTTGTACTAATTCATAGTCATTCTCATCTATAATAGCAGTGACATGTAAAAAATTTTTAGCAGCTGCGCGAAGCATAGAAGGTCCTCCTATATCAATAAGTTCAACCAAAGAATTGACATGAGATTCTTTATGCATTTTTTTTAAAAATGGATAAAAATTAACCAACACAATATCAATCAAATGAATATTGTGAAAACGAATCGATTGAATGTGTTTCTCAATAGAACGATTTGCTAGAATTCCTCCATATATATTAGGATGAATGGTTTTCACTCTTCCATCTAAAATTTCAGGAAAATCAGTCACATCCGATATTTCTATCACATTAGACAAACCGTTTTTTATTAAATATTGGTAAGTCCCACCAGTAGAAATTATTTGGTATCCTTTTTGATCTAAAAAACTAGCGAAATTAAATAGTTTTTCATTTTTTTCATAAACACTAATCAAAGCTCTTTTCATAATACATACTACTAATTTTATTTTTGTGGATTCTAAATCAAAAATCAATAAAATTTGATTAAAGATTTTTGATAGATTGAATTAATATCTCTCTTTCTATAAGAGAAACTTTTTGTGATAAAGACATTGGAGTTTCCTTTGAAGAAATTTTACATGATTTTTTCAAAATAATATCTCCCGCATCCACGTCTTTTGTCACATAATGAACTGTGGCTCCCGATATTTTTTCCTTATTTTTAATAACTGCTTGATGGACATTCATTCCGTACATTCCTTTTCCTCCATATTTTGGCAAAAGAGAAGGATGAATATTAATAACTTTTCCGAACCATTTTTCACAAAATTCTGCATCAAGTATAGAAAGAAATCCAGCGAGAACTATAATATACGGAATATCTTTTACAAGTATATTGTTTATTTTTCTAGAAATAAATTTTTTATCAGTCTTTTCTAAAGATATGGCTGTTATATTCTTTTTTAATGCATACTGAATCGCACTACAACATCTATCAGAAATAACTAAATTGACTCTAAATCCAGAAAGTATCCTGTTTTGAATTGCTTGTAAAATATACTGCATATTGCTTCCTTTCCCAGAAACTAAAATAGCTATCTTTTTCATGGTATATCTATGAAAATGTTATTTCAAAAATACTCTTTTATTTCCTTTTACAATACAGCCAAAGACAAAAGGTTTTTCTCCTAAAAATCGGAGTTTATCTAAAATAGAATCTTCTTCTTTAAAAGAAGCTATGATAATCATCCCTACTCCCATATTAAAAGTATTCCACATTTCTTCATCTAATAAATTTCCTTTATTTTGAATATAATTGAAAACAGGTTGAATAGGAATTTTTTCTTTTTCGACTATAGCTGATAAGTTTTCTGGCAGAATTCTAGATAAATTATCTGATATTCCTCCTCCAGTAATATGAGCTAATCCGTGAATCATAAATTCTTTCAATAAAATATGAATAGGAAAATGATAAATTCTAGTTGGTATTAAAAGAGTTTCATAAAACGGCTTTTCTTGAAAAGATTTCACAAAATCTTCTGTAGAAAAAATATTTCTGATTAAAGAAAAACCGTTACTATGAACTCCAGATGAAGGGATCCCTATTAAAATATCACCCTCCTGAATAAATTTTTTACCATCTATAAGGTGATCTTTTTCTACAATTCCGACACAGAATCCTGCAATATCATAATCATTTTCCTGATAAATTCCAGGCATTTCTGCCGTTTCTCCTCCAATAAGACAGGTATTAGTTTTTTTACAAGAAATAGCTATTCCTTGTATTATTTTTTCTACAATAGTAGAATCCAGTTTTCCACAAGCTAAATAATCTAAAAAAAATAAAGGAATAGCACCATGACATAAAACGTCATTTGCACACATTGCAAAACAATCTTCTCCAATTAAAGAATATTTTTTGTAATCAATAGCTAAACGTAATTTTGTGCCAACTCCATCTACTCCAGATACTAAAACAGGTTCCTTATATCCACATTCATATATTTTATAAAATCCAGAAAAATGATCTAATGTACTCATAACATTTCTGTTATAAGTTTTTTTTAAAATTTTATTAATTTTGCATATGGTGATGTCGCTTTCTTTCATAATTTATTATTATATTTTTTAACCGGATAGTTTCCCGTAAAACAACCAAAACAATAATGACTTCCACCAAGAATATTGACTAAATTAGCCATGCTTAAGAATTCTAAACTATCTACATCTAGAATTTTTGCTATATTTTTTTGATCAATATGATTGTATGAAATTAGATCTTTTTTACTTGGAGTATCCACTCCTAAATAACATGGAGCAATAATAGGAGGAGAAGCACTTCTAAAATGAATTTCTTTCGCTCCTGCTTTTCTTAATATATAAACTAATCGACGACTGGTGGTCCCACGAACTATAGAATCATCAATAATAACAATACGTTTTTCTTTTATTTCATCCAATATAGGATTTAATTTTAAATTCACCATTTTTTCACGCATTTCCTGTTTAGGAAGAATAAAAGACCTACCAATATATTTATTTTTCACCAAAATAGGTTTAAAAGGAATTCCAGAAGCTTTAGAGTAACCAATAGCAGCTGGAACTCCGGAATCTGGGACCCCAATCACTACATCTGCTTCTACTGGGTGTTGTTCATAAAGTTTTTCTCCACTTTTTTCACGAATTTCATACACATTTATATTTTCAATTAAAGAATCAGGACGAGAAAAATAAATATATTCGAAAGAACATATTCTTTTTTTTGTATATTTTTTTTCTGTAAGCATAGAAAATCGAATTGATTTTTGATCTACGATAATAATTTCTCCTGGAAATAAATCTCTTATATAGAATCCATCTACAGAATCTATTCCACAAGTTTCAGAACTAAATATATAAGTTTTTTCATTCAGCATCCCATAACACAAAGGCCGTATTCCGTTGGGATCTCTAAATGCAGCCATTTGATTATTCATAAGAACTATGACAGAATAAGCTCCCATAATATCTAGAGTCGTTTTTTGAATAGCTTTTTCTAAACTATTATTAGATTCCAATAAATATTTTTGAATCAAACGTAAAATGACTTCAGAATCAGAGTATTCAGATATAAAATTGACTCCTTCAGATTCCAATTTTTTACGAATGGATTGAGCATTGACTAAATTTCCATTATGTACTATGGATATGGTACTCCTTCCATCGGAATTTTCTCCAAAAAAAGGTTGAATATTTTTTTTGCTTTGTCCTCCTTCTGTAGAATAACGCGTATGCCCAATAACGGCATTTCCATTATAACATTCAGAATTAGAAATTTTTCTAAAAAAATCTAAAACAAGACCTTCACTTTTATGAGATATAATAAATCCATCTCGCAAAACAGAAAAACCACAAGCTTCTTGTCCTCTGTGTTGCAATGCAAATAAACCAAATTGAATTAAAGAAAAGGTGTCTACTTTATGAGGAGAATAAATCCCAAAAACACCACATTCATCATGAAACTTATCAGAATAACTATTTTTCAGAATTGAAGGGAATAATTGAGATATCATGATATCATCTTTTTGAAAAAAGAATATCTTTGCTCCATTATTTTAATGGATTATCTTACATTTAACCTTTTTAATATTTCCATATAAATATCAAGTACCTCTTCCTTTTCCTTTAATCCAATTCTAAATGGATCTTTATCTAGTTTTTTCATTGTTTTTTTGTCCCAAAAACGACAGGTATCAGGACTAATTTCATCAGAAAGTAAAATATCATTCTGATCATTTTTCCCAAATTCTATCTTAAAATCTACCAATATAATATTTTTATCTAAAAAATATTTTTTGAGAATATTATTCACATTTGATACAATACGATAAATTGCATTGATTTCTTCATAAGAGATGATTCCCAAGAATACAGCATGATGATCATTAATCAATGGATCTTTTAATTTATCGTTTTTATAAAAAATTTCGAAAATTGGATTTAACAAACGAATTCCTTCTTGAATGTTTAAACGTTTAGACATGCTTCCAGCTACAATATTACGAACAACGAATTCTAAAGGAATTATATCTACTTTATAGCATAATTGTTCCCGATTATTAATTTTTCGTATAAAATGAGTTTTAATTCCACAAGAATTGATAAATTTAAATATTAATGTACTTATTTCATTATTTAAAATTCCTTTATCCTGTAAAAATTGATTCTTTGATCCATCTAAAGCAGTTATACTATCTTTATAATGAATTAGGACTTCAAGTGAATTATTTGTAGTATATATTTTTTTTGTTTTTCCTTCTGATAAAAGATTTTTTTTAATTACGAAACTCATAATCACAAATATTGCTCTATTTCATTTGCCAATTTTTTTCTTATTTTCATTCGAAATTCTAGCAATGATTTTTTGAGATTGATATTTTTTATAGACAAAATATGAATGGCTAATAAAGCTGCATTATAGGAATTATTTATTCCGACTGTAGCTACAGGTACATCTTTGGGCATTTGTACCATAGACAAAAGAGCATCCACCCCTCCTAATAATCCATTATTGCAATGATAAATAGGAACGCCTATAACAGGTAATATAGTTTTTGAAGATATAATTCCAGGTAAATGAGCGGATAGACCAGCACCAGCAATAATCAAATCTGTTCCTTCAGATTCTATTTTTTTTATGGTATTTGATAAAATATCAGGCAATCTATGTGCAGAAATCACATAAGATGTATAATGAACATTAAATTTTTTGAGTATTTCAGTTGCTGCTTTCATAGTTGGTTTATCGGAAACACTTCCAATAAATATAGCCACTTTAACATTCATATAATATGATTAAATTTTTACAAAAAATATTGTACAGCATTTTTAAAAATCGAATGTTCATGAACATTAGGTATATTTTTTAACAATCCATGATCATAACGTTCTGGATGAGTCATTCTTCCATAAATTTTTCCATTTTCACTTAACAATCCCTCTACAGCGTCAATAGATCCATTGGGATTATATAATCTATCTAAACTAGGATTCCCCTCCAAATCTACATACTGTGTGGCAATTTGATTTTTTTGAAATAAAATATTTGTTATTTCTTTGCTGGCATAAAATCGGCCTTCACTATGAGATATAGGTAGAGTATATATTTTATTTTTCATACCATTTAACCATGGAGATTGGTCTGAGATCACTTTAATATGAACACATTGAGATATATGTTTTCTTATTTTATTATAAGTCAATGTAGGGGATTTATTATTTCTCAAACAAATTTTACCATAAGGTAATAATCCAGATTTTATCAGTCCTTGAAACCCGTTACAAATACCTAATATCAATCCATCTTTATCAAGAAAATGTTGAATAGCATCCTTTATGTATGGATTGTGTAATATAGATACAATAAATTTAGCTGCGCCATCTGGTTCGTCTCCAGCACTAAATCCACCGCAAAGCATAAATATTTGTACAGATTCTATACGTTTTTTAATATGAAATATAGATTCAATAATATCTTGACTATTCAAATTTTTGAATACAAAAGTGTTTACTATTGATCCTTCTTTTTCAAACATTCGAACAGATTCAAATTCATTATTTGTTCCAGGAAATATGGGAATAAATACACGTGGTTTTCCTTTTTTTTTAAACAGACATTTCCATACTATAGGATCACATTTTTTTTCTTGTTTAGTTAAGTAGATTCCTGTTGGAACACTTTTTTCTATTTCACTATAAGAAAAAACAGGACTCAAAGTTTTGAACCAATGATTGATGGCCTCATTGATTTCAATATGTAAACCGTTGAAAACTAATAAATTGTTTGAGGTAACCTCTCCTATTGGAACAAAATTATCTGAAAGTGTAGACGAAGCTTCTATAATTAAGGATCCTATACTCATTTCAAGCAAATGCTCTTTACAATTTATAACAACTCCTAAACGATTTCCAAATGCCATTTTTGCAATAGCAACAGAAATTCCTCCGTCTTTTACCGTTTTTACTGAAACTATTTTTCCTGAACAAATCCCTTCATAAACTTGATCATAGACCTTTTTAATGGAATCAAAATCTGGCATTTCATTTTTTAATGAATGATGAGAATATAAATAAATTTTATTTCCTATTTTTTTTAATTCAGGAGAAATAACATTTAAACATGAACCAGTGGCAACTCCAAAAGCAATGAATGTTGGCGGAACATGTATATTATTATATGTTCCTGACATAGAATCTTTTCCTCCAATAGAAACCAATCCTAAGGACATCTGAGCATGATAAGCCCCCAATAAAGCAGAAAAAGGTTTTCCCCAATTTTTTGGATTATTTCCCAATTTTTGATAATATTCTTGAAAACTAAAATAGGTATTTTTGTAATCTCCTCCCATAGATACAATTTTAGAAATACATTCCAAAATTGCATAAGCTCCTCCATGAAGAGGACTCCAAGAAGAAATTTCAGGATGAAATCCCCAAGAAGCTAAGCTTACCGTATTTGTAGTTCCTTTCAAAATAGGAATTTTTTGCACACTTCCTTCTGATGGAGTGATTTGGTGTTTTCCACCAAAAGGCATTAAAACTGTAGTTCCACCTACAGTGCTATCAAACATTTCTACTAAATTTTTTTGAGAAGCTATATTCAATCTGGAAAGAGTGTCTAAAAATGTTTTTTTACTAAATAAAATTTTTTTTGATTTTTTAAAAGGAGAAATTGAGGTAGGAGAACTTACACTAACAGATTGATTATTAGGAGCTCCTCTTGTATTCATAAAAGAACTTTTTACGTTAAAAATTTCTTTCCCTTTATAATAAAAAATGATACGTTTATTATCAGTCACTTCAGCTATAGGTGTGGACATAATATTTTCTTCCCACGCTAAATGAATAAATTTTTTAACATTTTTAGGATCTAATACAACAGCCATACGTTCTTGAGATTCTGAAAGAGCTATTTCAATAGCCTCCATTTTCTCATTTTTCATGGGAATTTTATCTAAATAAAGAGCTAAACTATCGCTTAATTCTCCTATAGCAACTGCAGCTCCACCTGCTCCAAAATCATTACATTTTTTGATCAAAGATATGACTTCTTTTTTTCTAAAAAATCTTTGAATTTTTCTTTCTATGATTGGATTCCCTTTTTGTCCTAGTTGTATATTTTTTTTGAAATTCGCATTATACTCCTTAGAAGAATCAGTTGCTCCTCCTATTCCTTCTTTTCCTGTAAATCCGCCTATTAATAAAATTACATCTCCTTTTTTTGGTTCTCTTTGTTTTAGAAAATGAACGGGGACTGCCCCAATAACCATTCCAACTTCCATTCTTTTAGCTCTATATCCTTCATGATAAATTTCATTGACATGAGTTGTTGCCAATCCGACTTGGTTTCCATAAGAACTATAACCATGAGCCGATTCGAAACAGATTTTATGTTGTGGTAACTTTCCATTAATAGTTTTTGAATTGGTGGGATCCGCAGCCCCACTTAATCTGAGTCCTTGATAAACAAAAGCTCTTCCAGACAATGGATCTCGAATTGCTCCTCCTATGCAAGTAGAAGCTCCACCGAAAGGATCAATTTCTGTAGGATGATTGTGTGTTTCGTTTTTAAATAATAAATACCATTTTTCTTTTTTTTTACCTATAATATCTACATGAATACGAATAATACACGCATTGTGTTCACGAGATTGGACATAATTTTTCAATTTTCCTTTTTTATAAAAAATTGTAGCTGGAAGATTAGATAAATCCATAAAATGAATAGGATCTTTTGATCTACCCATGGTCTCTCTATCTTTTAAATATTTTCTAAAAATACTTTGGTATGTATTTTTGAACACCCCATCAAAAGATATATTTACTAAGTTTGTATAAAATGTTTTGTGTCGACAATGATCTGACCAATAAGCATCCAATATACGAAATTCTGCTTCTGTTGGATTTCGTTTTTCTTTAATGAAATATTTCTGAATAAATAATAAATCATTTATATCTATGGATAAATTACAATCATTATGAAATTTTTTTATTTTTTCAATAGAAAAATCAATGAAATGATCTACAATTTTAATATCATTTTTATTTCCATTGGTCTGATTCAAATTTTCATTTGAATTGATATAATATTTTTTTATTTTATGAAAATCTTGATTTTTATTTATTCCAATTAACTGAATCAATTGGCCTGTTTTTACAATAGAATTTGATTTAGGATCTAAAATTTTTATGCATTGCATAGCAGCATCTGCACGATCATCACACTTTTCCGTAAATTTTTCTATATAATATGAATTATCAAAATCTATTTTTTGATGTAAAATATCTGTTACAGGATCTACAAAAATCTTTGATAAACTTTCTAAAAAAAGTTCTTTGCTTATGTGAAAGATATCATAAATATAATAAACAACTACTTTAGATAATGAAATATCCATACTTTTCAATTCCTGATAGAATTTAATAGAATCAATATCAAAAGGAATTTTTTTTTGTATATAAATTCTGAAATTCATTATTTATGTATGTGATGTAAATTAAACTTGTCTATCCATATTAGATACATCTAAATCAATTAAATGATGAAATTTATTTAATATTGGATTCACTTCTTGATCGATAAATTCTAAAGTTTGATCTGAAGAAAAGCCTATAAAATTTTTCGGATTCAGCATTTGATTCATTTTTTCTTCATGAATTGGTATTTTTTTGTCATGTAAAATACGTTGAATAAAATCATTTTCTTTTCCCTCTAATTTTATTTTAGAATTTGTTTCCATAGAATGAATCCGTATTCTTTCATGAATTTCTTGTCTATCTGCTCCATTTTTTACACACTCGACAATAATGTATTCAGTCATTAAAAATGGAAGTTCTTCTTTGATATGCTTTTCAATGATTTTAGGATATACAATAATGTTTTCTAATATATTATTCCAAATCATTAAAATAGCATCTACAGCTAAAAATGATTGTCCGATAACTAATCTTCTGTTAGCAGAATCATCCAAAGTCCGTTCTAACCATTGAGTTGCTGCAACCATAGCTGAACTATTGGATAAAGAAATCACATATTTGGCTAAAGAAGCCATTCGTTCACTACGTATAGGATTCCGTTTGTAAGCCATCGCACTGGATCCAATTTGATCTTTTTCAAAAGGTTCTTCCATTTCTTTCAAATTTTGTAGTAAACGAAGATCATTACTAAATTTATGAGAAGATTGAGAAATATTAGATAATAAGTTTAACACTTGAGCATCTACTTTTCTGTCATAAGTTTGCGCTGTAATAGAAAATACATTTTTAAATCCAAATTTATTGGATAATTTACTTTCTAAAGATTTTACTTTTTGTAAATCTCCATGAAATAATTCTTTGAAGCTATCAGCTGATCCTATAGTTCCTTTTACTCCTCTGAAATGAATATTTTTTAACCTAAATTCTAATTCTTCTAGATCTAGAAGTAAACTTTGTATCCACAAAGCAGAACGTTTCCCTACAGTAGTCAACTGAGCAGGTTGATAATGTGTGAAAGCTAAAGTAGGAACATTGTGATATTCTAAGGAAAAGTTTCTGATACGAAAAATTACATTCACCAATTTTTTAAGCAAAATCTCCAATCCATCACGGATCAAAATAATATCTGTGTTATCTCCTAAAAACGCACTGGTAGCTCCTAAATGAATAATAGGTTTCGCTTTAGTAGCCTTTTCGCCAAAAGCATATAAATGAGCCATAACATCATGACGAAATTTTTTTTCATAAAAAGATACCCGCTCCCAATCTATATCACATAAATTATTTTTCAAATCATAGATTTGTTCATCGCTGATATTTAATCCTAATTCTTTTTGTATTTCTGCTAAATACAACCACAATTTCCTCCAAGTAGTAAATTTTTTTTTTGGAGAAAAATTATATAACATTTCTTTGCTACTATATCGTTCGACTAAAGGATTTTTATATTCTTTCACAAAAAATATTTTTAGGCAAAAATTTTGAAAAATGAATATTTATTTTTAATAATATTTTGGTTTCTTTCTGAACCTACAGAAACCAATAATATTTCTAAATTTAAATAATCTTCAATAAATTTAATATATTTTTTACAATTTTCCGGTAAGTCTTCATATTCATGAATATGAGATATATCTTTTTCCCAACCAGGAAAATCCATATAGACACCTTGTATTCCTTGTTCTATATTTGCCGGAAAACATTTAATTATTTGTCCATTATATTTGTATTCTACACATAGTTTAATAGTTTTTAATTCACTTAATACATCTAATTTTGTAATAATTAAATAATTAATTCCATTTATCATACAAGAATATTTAAGAGCTATTAAATCCAACCATCCACATCGTCTTGGACGTTTTGTTGTTGCTCCATATTCATTTCCTTTTTGACGTATTACATCACCGATTTCGTTATTAATTTCTGTAGGAAAAGGACCAAATCCTACACGTGTACAATATGCTTTTGCTACTCCTATAAAATTTTCTAAAAAATTAGGAGGAATTCCAGTCCCTATGCAAACACCTCCTGTAGAAGGAGAAGAAGTGGTAACATATGGATATGTTCCATAATTAATATCCAATAACATAGCTTGAGCTCCTTCAAACAGAATTTTTTTCTTATTATGAAAAGCATCATGAATTTCATGAACCGCATCTATAATGCGATTATAAATAATTTTTGCGTATTCTATATATTCTTCATAAATAGATTCAAAAACAAGTGGTTCTTTTTTATAAACTTTTGTAATAATTTCATTTTTGAAATCTATATTATATTTTAATTTCTGATAAAAATTTTTAAAATTTAAAAGGTCTAATACACGTATTCCCATACGTGCTGTTTTATCTTCATAAGTTGGACCAATTCCACGATGTGTAGTTCCAATAGACTGATCTTCTAATATTTCTTCTTGATATTTATCTAGCAAACGATGATAAGGCATAGTTATATGTGCTCTTTTTGCCAAAAAAACTTTGGATGTATCAATATTCATGGATTCTAAATCTTGTATTTCTTTAATAAAAGATTGAGGATCAACAACTACCCCAGGGCCCACAATACATTTCACATTAGAATAAATAACTCCAGAAGGAATTAAATGAAGAATAAAACGATGATTTTTAACATGGATAGAATGACCAGAATTATTTCCTCCCTGATAACGGATTACATAATCTGAATTTTTAGAAAGTAAATCTGTGATTTTTCCTTTTCCCTCGTCACCCCATTGGAGACCAACAATAACATTTGAAGGCATGACATTTATACTTTTTGATACTTTTTAACAAAGTTAATTGTTATAAATAGATAATAAAAAATATTTCAGTCTATCAGTCTATTTTTTTTTTTTTAAATCTCGTTTGAGATGTTGATACGCTAATTTTGTAGCTTTTCTTCCTCTAGGTGTTCTAATTAAATATCCTTCTTTTATAAGAAAAGGTTCATAAACTTCTTCTATAGTATCTGAATTTTCGCTAACAGCTGTCGCTATAGTATTAATACCTACAGGCCCCCCTTTAAAGTGATCAATAATAGATAAAAGTATTCTGTTATCCATTTCGTCTAATCCATTTTTATCTACATTAAGAGCTTGCAATCCTAAATTGCATATATTTAGATCAATAGTCCCGTTTCCTTTTATTTGTGCAAAATCACGAATTCGACGAAGTAAAGCGTTAGCTATACGAGGAGTTCCACGGCTTCTATTAGCTATTTCATAAGAAGCTTTTTCTGTAATTGGAATATTGAGCAGTTTTGCACTTCTATTTACAATATTTTTCAAAAATTTTTTTTCATAATAACTAAGACGAAAATTAATACCGAATCTAGAACGCATAGGAGCCGTAAGCAAGCCAGATCGAGTCGTTGCTCCTATTAAAGTAAAAGGAGACAAATCTATCTGTACTGATTTAGCATTCGATCCAGAATCTATAATAATATCTATTTTATAATTTTCCATAGCAGAATACAAATATTCTTCAACTATTGGAGAAAGACGATGAATTTCATCAATAAAAATTACATCGTTCAATTTTAAATGAATCAATAAACCAGCTAAATCTCCTGGTTTATCTAAAACTGATCCTGAAGTGACCGTGATGTTAACATGTAATTCATTGGCTACAATATGAGCCAGTGTCGTTTTCCCTAATCCTGGAGGACCATGAAATAAAATATGATCTAAAGCATCTTTTCTTTTTTTAGCGGCTTGAATAAAAATCTTCAAATTTTCCAATATATCATTTTGTCCAACAAAATCTTGAATCGTCTTTGGATTTAAAGATCCTTCTAAAAGAGATGACACGGGCTATACATTTTAATATTAATATTAAAAAAAAAATCAATAATCCAAAGAAAAATAAACAGTACAAAATTCCAGGATTTTAAAATATTTAATATAGGATAATTTGTTAAATCAAATTGAATAGGAACAATAGAGATATATCCGTTTTTTAATGCCCATTCATCTGTATCTATTTTTTCATCAAAATTTACAAAATCACCTCCCAACCAATAATAAGTTCTTCCTTTTGGATTGGATCGTTTATCGAAACTTTCTTTCCATTTAGATCCTGCCTGTCTACATATTTTAATTCCTTTAATTTGTTCTTTTTTCAATTTTGGAATATTCACATTAAGACTAATTATTTTTTCTGGAATAGGATTATAAAGTATTTTTTTTACGATTTGATAAACATATTTTTTGGAGGGTTCAAAATCAGCATTCCAATCAAAGTCTAAAAGAGAAAATCCTACAGATGGAATTCCCTCTATACTGGCTTCAATAACTGCAGAAATTGTACCAGAATACATGATGTTGATAGAAGAATTGGATCCATGGTTAATTCCTGATACACAAATATCAGGTTTTTTTGGAAGAATTTTATCAATAGCTAATTTTACACAATCTACTGGTGTCCCTGAACATTCCCATTCTTTTTGATTTCCATTATCTATTTTTATAGAATCACAATACAACACTGTATCCATAGTAATGGCATGCCCAACACCAGATTGAGGTTTATTGGGAGCGACAACATACACGTCTCCTAAAGAATTCATAGATTGAACAAGAGCTCTAATCCCTGGGGCTATAATTCCGTCATCATTTGTGACTAAAATAATTGGTTTTTTATTCATTTTTTTTACATAAAAAAGCTATTTATATAATAATTTTACTACTATTTTTCAAACAAAAACAAAATTGTGTCTCCTAAAATCAAAAGACTTCAAAAAATTAAGGCTATAATAATTGGCTTTATTTTCATTTTTTTATTGAGTTCTTGTTCTCCATTAGGAGAACAAGAAAAACATCATTTAATACTCAAAACAATATATCAAACACTTCATTTTTTGCATCCCAATCCCATTTCTATTAATGATGATTTTTCACAAAAAGTATATAATAAATATTTTGAAAAATTAGATAATCAAAAACGTTTTTTCCTGCAAAAAGATATAGAAGATTTGTCTTTGTATAAAAATAAAATAGATGATTTTTGGATTTGTGGAGATTCTACATATTTCAACATTATTATCAAACGTTTTTATCAAAGAATAAAAGAAGTGGAATCCATATGTTTTCAAATTTTAAAGAAACCTTTTGATTTTAATAAAGAAGAAATGTTTTTTATTGAAGGAGAAGTCAAAGATATTTTTTATCCAAAAAATCATCAAGAATGTATAGAAAAATGGAGAAAATATTTAAAATATTTGACTTTATTAGAAATAATAACTTCTATCAACCAAAAAAATTTAAATGTTTCAAAACAAAAAATTTGGAAAAATGCATTTATGAATGAGGAAAAGACATCTAGAAATAAAGTGAAAGAATCTATTCAGGAATATTTCAGAAAATTAAAAATAAAAAAAGAATTTGACTGGTTTTCTATGTATGTAAATACTATAACTACCCAATATGATCCTCATACTATTTATTTATCTCCTAAAGAAAAAGAAATTTTCGATTTAAACATATCTGGACAAACAGAAGGAATAGGGGTTGAATTACAAGATGATAAAGGATATGCAACAGTCGTTAAACTTATTGTTGGAGGCCCGGCATGGAAAAGTAACAAAATAGAAATAGGAGATAAAATTATACGAGTAGCAAAAAATATAAATTCAGATTCTATGAATATTGTAGGAATGTTATTGGAAAATTCCATTCGTTTGATAAAAGGAAAAAAAGGAAGCAAAGTCAAACTAACTATTCAAAAAAAAAATGGATCTATAAAAGAAGTCATTCTAATGAGAGACATCATCGAGAAAAAAGAACTCTTCGCAAAAAGTGTTATCATATTGGATAACAATCAAGATAAATACGGTTTGATCTGTTTGCCTGAATTTTATTTTAATCCTGAAAATAAAAATGGTCGAAATGCTGCTAAAGATATGAAAAAAATTATTCAAGAATTAAAAAAAGAAAATATAAAAGGTCTAATTCTAGACATTAGAAACAATGGAGGAGGTTCTTTAGATACTGTAATAGAAATTACCGGTTTTTTCTTAGGAAAAGTTCCTATTGTACAAATAGGTAGATATAACAATAAGAAAAAAATATTAAAAAATAATGATGAAAAAATACTATGGAAAGGACCAGTTGTAGTACTTGTTAATGAACTATCAGCATCCGCTTCTGAAATTCTTGCGGCAGCTATAGCTGATTATAAAAGAGGAATTATTGTAGGGAGTGCTCAAACATATGGAAAGGGAACAGTGCAAACTATTTATCCATTAAATAGATTTTTATTTTCCAATGAAGAATTGGGAGCTTTAAAATTTACCATTAATAAATTTTACCGTGTTAATGGAAGTTCAACTCAATTAAAAGGAGTTAATTCAGATATAGTTCTACCAAGTACGGGCAATGGAAGTAATGTATCATTAAAACTAATGGAAAAAAATCAACCAAATTCTATGAAATGGGATAATGTGAATCCCATTCCTTTTCACTCTTGGAACAATAAGAAATTAGAAAGTGTTAAAATTAAAAGCCTTAACCGTTTAAGTAAAAAAAAGGATTTAATGACTATTTATAAAACCATACAATTATTAGAAAATAAATTTTCAGATAAAAAAAAATTTTCTTTAAACTGGAAAAAATTCTATTCTGAAAATAGAAAAATAAAAACAAAAAACGAAAATTTAAAAAAACTAAAAAATGATTTGAATATATATGGATTACGAGCTTTTCCTCCTTCTTACAAAATTATTTTAAATGAAAAAAAATTAGAATTGAAAGAACAACAAGAATGGAAAAAAAATTTGATAAAGGATTTTTACGTATCAGAATGTGTTAACATTTTACGTGATTTTAATGAAATCCCATAATAGGTTTATAAACTTTTGCGACATCAGCTATAGCATCGTTTTCTTTTAAGTTAATCAGTCTAACCCCTTGAGTTGTCCTTCCCATAACTCTTATGCCTGATACAGATATACGTATAATAATTCCTGATTTTTTAATAATCATTAAATCGTCTTGATCAGTAACATGTTTAATGGCAATTAAATATCCTGTTTTTTGAGTAATATTTATTGTTTTTATTCCCTTTCCTCCACGATTAGTTATACGATAATCTTTTAAATTGGACCTTTTTCCAAATCCTTTTTCAGATACGGCCAATAAATGTCCTTTCGCTTTTTTCCCATCCACACATATCATTCCAATCACCATATCATTCTTATTTGTAAAATGAATCCCTATCACTCCAGAAGAAGTTCTTCCAGTTGAACGTACTTTATTCTCTGAAAAACGAATAATTCTTCCACTTTTTACAGCAATAAAAACATGACTATCTCCCTTAGTTAAAATAGCTTCTAACAAAGAATCTCCTTTACGAATTACAATAGCATTAATTCCATCTTTTCTGGGACGAGAGTAATTTTCCAAAGATGTTTTTTTAATAATCCCTTTTTGAGTAACCATCATAACATAGTAATCTTTAACGTACTCTTTGTTGGTCAGATCTCCCGTTAATATATAGGCATTCACTTTATCATCTTGTTGAAGATGAATAATATTTTGTATAGCTCTTCCTTTAGAAATCTTGGAGCCTTCTGGAATTTCATATACTCTTAACCAAAAACATTTTCCTTTTTCTGTAAAAAAAAGCAGAAATTGATGATTCGTTGCTATAAGTAAATGTTTAAAAAAATCAGATTCTCTAGCTGTGGCACCTCTATTTCCTACTCCTCCTCTTCCTTGACGCTTGTATTCTGACAAAGATGTTCTCTTGATATAACCAGCATGAGAAATCGTCAAAACAACCTGTTCGTTTTCAATTAAATCTTCTATATGGACTTTATTTCCTGAATAATCAATCTGTGTACGACGTGAATCTTGATATTTTTTTTTGATATCTAAAAGTTCTTCTTTGATAATTTTTGTTCTTACAGAATGTTGAACTAAAACATTTTGAAAAAATTCTATTTTTTTGACGAGTTCATCATATTCTTTTTTCAGTTTATCTACCTCTAAAGAGGTAAGACTTTGCAACCGCATATCTAAAATAGATTTAGATTGATCTTCTGATATTTTAAATTTTTTAATCAGTGTAGTGCAAGCATCACTATGATTATTAGATTTTTTAATTAGTTGGATCATAAGATCTAAATGATCTAATATTTTAAAAAAACCCATTAATATATGAACACGATTTTTACATTTTTTTAATTCATATTTGGAACGACGAATAATAACATCATGTCTATGATCCACAAAATGTTGAATCATATCTTTTATATTTAATTGAAGCGGTTTCCCATTAACCAATGCTATGTTATTGACATTGAAAGAAGTTTGCAGAGGGGTATATTGAAACAATTTGTTCAATAGGATGTTCGGGTTTGTATTCTGTTTCAGAATATAAACAATACGTAATCCATTTCTATCCGATTCATCACGAATTTGATAAATACCTTCCATTTTTCCTTCTTTCATTAATCCTATAGTTCTAGTGATCATATCGGATTTATTCACTTGATAAGGAATTTCATCTACTATGATACATTGTCTTCCCTGAATTTCTTCAAAATGAACTTTTGCTCGTAAAACAATACGTCCTTTTCCAGTGTGAAAAGCATTTTTGACTCCATCATATCCATAAATAATTCCGCCCGTTGGAAAATCTGGAGCTTTCATATATTTCATGATCTCTTCTACAGATAAATTGTTGTTATTGTCTATATAAGCGCAAATAGCATTTATAGTCTCTTTTAAATTATGAGGAGGAATATTAGTTGCCATTCCTACTGCAATTCCAGAAGATCCATTAATCAAAAGATTAGGAATACGTGTAGGCAAAACTGTTGGTTCTTCTAAAGAATCATCGAAGTTCAATTGCATATCTACTGTTTCTTTTTTGATATCCAATAACATTTCTTCAGATATTTGTCTCATTCTGACTTCTGTATAACGCATAGCGGCAGGGGGGTCTGCATCTAATGATCCAAAATTACCCTGTCCATCTATTAATGGATAACGAAGAGTCCATTTTTGAGCCAAACGAACCATAGTCTCATAAACAGAAATATCTCCATGCGGATGATATTTTCCCAAAACTTCTCCAACAATACGAGCCGATTTTTTATAAGAACTATTAGAAAAAATTCCTAATTGATACATTCCATAAAGAACTCTTCTATGTACAGGTTTTAATCCATCTCTCACATCAGGAAGAGCTCTGGATACAATGACAGACATAGAATAATCTATGTAAGATGATTTCATTTCATCTTCTATATTGATGGGAATCAATTTTTCTCCTTCACTCAAACTCATTTTTTTATGAGATTTTTTTATAATATAAAGAATATTAATAAATTAAGAAAAAAATGTTTATTTCCAAAAACTTTCCTTGATCAAGGAAAGTGGAACTCCACAATTATAAGAACATTTTCCTATTTCTTTTAATAAAGAGAATTGAATTTTGTTCTTTTCATTTTTTTTATCATATTCCATAATCATCAAGATTTTTTCGATTTCTGAATCAGATAAATCATAAATTTTTTTTTGCATTGGATACAATCCAGAAAGTGTAGATTTGATATTTTTATAATCATAAATGGATAACCCATTAATTTTGTAAGAAATCCAAGATTCACAGATTATTCCCATAATGACAGCTATACCATGTAATACTTCTTTCTCTGTATTCATAAAATAACTTTCTAAAGCATGCCCAATGGTATGTCCAAAATTAAGGATTTTTCTTAATCCTTTTTCTTTAGGATCTTTATCCACAATTTTTTGTTTGATTAATATAGAGTGACGAATTAAATGATCCCATTGATTGATGTTATTTATATTTTTGATTTGATTCATATGGATCCAAAAATCTTTATCTGCTATTAAACCATGTTTAAACATTTCAGCCATTCCAGAAAGAATTTCTTTCTCAGGAAGGGTTTTCAAAAAACGAGTATCTACGATTAAAAATTCTGGAATATAAAAAGATCCTATTTCATTTTTAATAGAATCTAAATTTACACCTGTTTTGTATCCTACAGAAGCATCAACCATTCCTAACAAAGTAGTAGGAATATTCACAAAACGAATTCCTCGTTTAAATATAGAAGCTACAAATCCACCTATATCTGTTATAACTCCTCCTCCTAAATTTAGGATTAAACTTTTTCTAGTTGCTTTAAACTTCTCCAGTTTTTTACATATTTGAATGCATGTATGAATATTTTTCTCTTTTTCTCCCGATTGAATCTGAATCAAATTAGATTCTTTCAAAAAATCTATATGAGAAATAAGAATGGGAATACAATATTTATGGGTTTTTTCATCCACCAAAATAAATGTATTTTTTGGGGAATCTATTTGGTTAAGGAGATAATTTTTCAGTATTTCATAAGCTTTTTCATCAAAGTATATGAATCCCCCCCTATCACTATTTTTCATTCGCATGCATTTGGCTTAACTCAACAAAATTAACTAATTTTTTATTAATCAATAAAATGAAATATTTGGTATAACCAAAAAATTATAAATAGTAAACCTACTATAAAAAAAAATATATTAGGAATCCATCCTAAAATATTAATAAATTTGAATAAATACTCCATAGAAACATATTTTTGAGTATGAAAATAAATATTTTTTAATTTTTTTTCTTTATAGAAAATGGAAATATTGAATTTTGTTTCTCATATTTGTAGAATGTCTGATTTTTGGGATTTTTTTCAGCATCTATTCAATCCTAGATGGATATTTTTATATTTTGGAAATACAGCTTTGTTTATTCTATTAGCAATAGTGTTTGCAGAAACAGGATTTTTTATTGGATTCTTCTTACCCGGAGATTCTTTGTTATTTACTGCTGGAATTTTTGGAGAGGACTTATGCAGAAATTTTTATGATGTCCCTTTTTTTGTAATTATTTTAATTGTAGCGGGTGTAGCGACTCTTGGAAATATACAAGGATATTGGTTAGGATATAAATCCGGTCAATTATTATATAAAAAAAAGGATTCCTTTTTTTTTAAGAAAAAACATCTCATTCTAGCAAAATTGTTTTATAACAAATACAAAACAACGGCATTGATTATGAGTCGTTTTCTTCCAATGTTTCGTTCTTTTGCTCCTATTGTAGCAGGTGCAATCCGCATTGATTTTAAAAAATTTATGATATATAATGTTATTGGAGCCCTTGCTTGGACTTTTTCTATTATGTTAGCTGGACATTATCTAGATAAAAGTTTTCCTGAATTAAAAAATCATCTTGAATGGATAATTTTATTAATCGTATTCACTACTACTTTGCCGATTATTGTAAAACTCAGAATAAAGAAAAAAGCACTTATCTAATTTTTAGATTTTTTTGATGTTTTTGAATTCTTTTAAAAAAAAAGAATTTTTGAATCAGAGCTTTACACTGATTTTTCATAATTCCAGATACAAATTTAGTTTTGGGATGTAGTTTAATACCAGAATACGAAAATCCTCTTATAGAATTATTGGGGGCCCCACAAACAACTCTTCCTATTTGAGACAAAAATAAAGCCCCTGCACACATTATACATGGTTCTAGAGTGACATACAAAGTGCATTTTTTTATGTATTTATTTCTCAAATAATTAGAAGCTAAGTTGATTACCAACATTTCTGCATGTGCGGTGATGTTGCTGAAAGTTTCAGTTAAATTGTGAGCTTTTGCTATAACTACATCTTCATATGTTATAGCAGCTCCTATAGGAACTTCATTTTTATGAAAAGCAATAAAAGCTTCTTTTAAAGCTATTTTCATAAAAAAAATCTTTTATTAAAAGACATTATTTATTTTTTACTTTTTTTCTCTTCTTTTTTCTCTTCTTTTTTCTCTTCTTTTTTCTCTTCTTGATTTTCTTCTTGAGAACTTTTAATATTTATGCGTGAGTTTTTTACTCTTGCTATAAGTGTATGAGAAGGATTCAATATAACATATTGATCTTGATAGAGATCTTCTACTGTTATTCTATCTCCTATATCTAAAGAACTAATATTTAATTTGATATATTCTGGGATATTAGATGGAAAAGCTTTTATTTTTAGTTTTCTAATTGGAGAATAGTATTCTCCGCCTTTAGAAACTCCAATAGGTCTTCCAAAAGGTATTACAGGAATTTCTAAGACAAGAGGCTTTGATTCATCAATTTGAAAAAAATCTACATGCAATATTTTGTCACTAATCGGATCAAATTGTATTTCTTTTTGAACTGCATTTATATTTTTATTATATCCCTCTATTTGAACAATTACTCCATACACCTCCGTTGTGTAGACTATTTTTTTTAAACTTTCTAATGAAGTTAAAAATGGAATATTGATATTTTTTCCATATAAAATACATGGTATTTTTCCAGAAAGTCGAATAGAACGAACAGCTTTTTTTCCTACATTTCTTTTTTGACCGTATATATTTACATATTTCATATTATGAATTTATTACTGATAGATTCATCGTTATGTACTGATTGCATGACTTCAGCAAAAAGTGAAGCGCAAGATAAAACTTTTATTTTATCATTGAATTTGATTGTGTTTATAGGAATAGTATCTGTAACTACCAATTCTTCTAGTGCTGATTGATTTATTTTTTCGTATGAATTTCCTGATAAAACTGGATGAGTAGCAATAGCTCGTACACTTTTAGCTCCTTGTTTTTTGATTAAGTTGGCAGCTTCTGTTAAAGTCCCAGCAGTGTCTACCATATCATCTATAAGTATAATATTTTTTCCTTTAACATTTCCTATAAGATTCATAAATTCAATCTCATTTGCTTTTTTTCTTTCTTTATAACAAATTACTACATCTGTTCCCAAATAACCAGCATAACTTCTAGCTCTTTTAGCTCCACCCATATCTGGAGAGGCAATAGTTAATTGATCTATGTTTAATTTTTTAATATAATCAATGAATATTCTAGACGCATACAAATGATCTACAGGAATATCGAAAAATCCCTGAATTTGATCTGCATGCAAATCCATGGTCATCACTCTAGTAGCTCCTGAAGCGACCATCAAATTTGCTATAAGTTTTGCAGCAATAGGAGTTCTAGGTTTATCCTTGTGATCTTGTCTCGCCCATCCAAAATATGGAATAACAAGTGTTATATTATGAGCGGAAGCTCTGCGAGCGGCATCACTCATTAATAGCAATTCCATTAAGTTATCTACTGGGGGAAAAGTAGAACCAATCAAAAAAACTTGAGATCCACGAACAGATTCTTCAAAACAAGGAGTATATTCTCCATCACTAAATTCTAAAAATCGTATTTTACCAAGAAAAGTTCCATAACAAGAAGCTATATTTTTTGATAATTTTAACCCACTTCTTGTAGAAAAGAAAAGAACCTTTTGATTCATAGTTATATTTTTTTATGCAAAAATACTCTTATAATTAAATTAAAAAAAGAAATCATTTACTCATATTGGGGATTATGAAACAATACTTAAATCTATTAAAAAACGTATTAAAAAACGGAATAAAAAGAAAAGATCGTACTGGAATAGGGACAATCAGTATATTTGGCCATCAAATGAGATTTAATTTAGAAAAAGGATTTCCTCTTTTGACCACAAAAAAATTAAATATACGATCTATTATTTATGAATTATTATGGTTTTTAAAAGGAGACACAAATATACAATATTTAAAAGATCATCAAGTATCCATATGGAATGAATGGGCTGATCAAAATGGAGAATTGGGGCCAATCTATGGATTGCAATGGAGAAAATGGCCTACATATAATGGACATTTCATTGATCAAATAGCTAATCTCATAGAAGAGATCAAATTTAATCCCAATTCACGACGTTTGATTGTTTCTTCTTGGAATGTTGGAATGATTCAAAATATGGCTTTACCCCCCTGTCATTTGCTCTTTCAATTTTATGTATCTGAAAAAAAATTATCGTTGCTATTGTATCAGAGAAGTGCAGACATTTTTATAGGACTGCCTTTCAATATAGCGTCTTACGCCTTGTTACTCACTATGTTAGCTAAAATTCTTAATTTAAAGGAAAAAGAACTTATACACATTATAGGTGATGCTCATATCTATAATAACCATATACAACAAGTGAAATTGCAAATGAAAAGAAGTCCAAGACCACTCCCAAAAATAATCCTGAATCCTTCAGTCAAAAACATTTTTGAATTTTGTTTTGATGATTTTCAATTAAAAAACTATAATCCTTTTCCTCATATCAAGGGAGATGTAGCCATTTAAACCATATGATTTATTTTCTTTCTAATAACCAATCTTTAAAAAGATTAAAATCATTGGATAAGGACATTTTTTGTTTTTTTCTTTTTTCACTTAAAAATGTTTCTAGTCCCTTAGGAACAATAATTTTTTCTCTTAAAAAATACGGCATATCATCTATAAATTTAATTGGATGAGCCGTTTCTAAAAAAATAGCTGTAGAAGCTGAAGTTTTTTTTACTGTCTGTAAATATTGTCTAAGTCCTAAATAACCAATAGCTCCGTGTGGATCCAGCATATATTTGTGTTCTTTCCATACCATCTCTATAATGTCTAGAGTTTCTTCGTCCGTAAATTGATAGGAAAAAAATTTTTTTCTTAATTGAGACATATTTTTTTTGTACAAATGCCATATTCTAGAAAAGTTGCTGGGATCAGATATATCCATAGCATTTGATATCGTTTTTTTTACTGGAAGTGGATGATATTTTTCAGTTTTCAAAAACCTAGGAATGGTATCATTTACATTTGTGGAGGCAATAAAAAACTTGATGGGAAGGCCCATTTTTTCAGCCATTATTCCGGCACAAATATTTCCAAAATTTCCACTAGGAACTGAAAAAATTAATTCTATCGGATCCTCTATGATTTGTCTATAAGCTAAAAAATAATAGAACATTTGAGGAAGCCATCTAGCTACATTAATAGAATTCGCAGAAGTTAATATATATTTTTTTTGTATTTCCTCATCTAAAAAGGCTTTTTTTACCATTTTTTGACAATCATCAAAATTCCCATCAATTTCTATAGCTAATACATTGTTTCCCAAAGAAGTAATTTGTTCCTTTTGTAAGGAACTAATTCCATTATATGGATATAAAATGATTACTTCTATTCCAGATTTTTTATGAAACCCTTTAGCAACAGCTCCACCAGTATCTCCTGAAGTAGCGACTAAAACTGTTACATCTTTTCCTATTTTTTTTGAAAAAAAACTCAAACATTCTGCCATAAATTTAGCGCCTACATCTTTAAAAGCTAAAGTTGGACCATGAAAAAGCTCTAATACGTGAATATTATCATGAATTTTTTGCAATGGAAAAGGAAAATTTAAAGTATCATGAATAATATTATAGATAAATTCTTCTGGGATAGATTTTCCTATATAAGGTTTGATAACAGTCATAGAAATTGTATAAATATCATAACTAGAAAGGTTATGAATTAATTTAGGATCTAATACAGGAATAGATACAGGAATGTATAATCCACCATCTGGCGCTAAACCTCTTAAAACAGCATCTTCAAAAGAAACTAAATTTTTATGATTTTTTAAACTATGATACAACATAAAATTATTTTTAATTATCCTTTTTCAAAGAATTTGAGACCACTTGACTCCTTGTTGATTAATAGGAGAAGTATAAGTTTTATAATCAACTTTTAATGGAGAGTAAACACAATTCATGACTTCAGTAACTTTTTTCGCAGTATGGTTTCCTTTGCTTAACATAAAAACAGAGGGGCCTGAACCAGAAATCCCTCCACCTAAAGCCCCTATTTCTTTACATCTAATCTTTAATTCATAAAAAGCTGGAATGAGCATAGCTCGTATAGGCTCAACAATTACATCTTCCAGGGATCTACTTATTAACCCATAATCTTCTTGGTATAAACCAGAAACTAATGCCCCTATGTTCCCCCACTGTCGAATCGCATCTGTCATTAATATTTTTTGTTTTAGAATTTCTCTCGCATCCGACGTTTTGATTTCAATTTGTGGATGAATAATGCTAACCCATAATTCATTTGGAGTATGTAACCTTGTAATATCCAAAGGTTTATAGCTTCTAACCAAAGTCAACCCACCCATTATAGCAGGAGCTACATTATCCGCATGAGCGGTTCCACTTGCAACACGTTCTCCTTCCATAGCAAAACGGATTAACTGTATGGTACTAAACGGGTTTCCTAATAGAATATTAGCGCCATAAACGACTCCCGCTGAACTAGCTGCACTGGATCCTATTCCACTTCCAGGATGTATATTTTTAATTAATTCTATTTCGAATCCTATTTTTTTTTCTTTTATTTGTTGATATTTTTTTAATAAAAACTGTAAAGCTACAAAAGCTACATTTTTTTTTGGATCGCTCGGCAACGATGATCCATGTATTCTATTAATACGTATTCCTGGTTTATTAGATTTATATAAAAAAATTTCATCTTTTGGAAAATCTAAAGCTAATCCAATAACATCAAAACCACAAGCTAAATTAGCAACAGTAGCTGGGGAAAATATTTTAATACCCTTCATTATTTAGTAGCTTTAATAATATCTGAAAAAACTCCAGATGCAGTAACTTCTGCTCCGGCACCTGCTCCTTTTATGATAAGAGGTTGTTCAGCATAACGATATGTATTATATAAAACCATATTGTCTTTTCCTTCTAATTGAAAAAATGGATGACTTTGTTTAATGGATTCTAAACCTACAGAAGGGACTCCATTTTCATAACGAGCAATAAAACGCAAACGTTTTTTATCTTTTTCTGCTTCATTTCTAATTTTAAAAAAGTAATCTCTGTATTTATCTAATTCTTGATAAAAATTATCTATAGAAGTGGATCTTGAACAAGATTCAGGAAGAAAAGATTTCTGATGAATATCACTCAGTTCTAATGGAGAACCACATTCTCTTGCTAAAATAAGTATTTTTCGCATGACATCTAATCCACTTAAATCAATACGAGGGTCAGGTTCTGTGTATCCTTTAAGTTGAGCTTCTTTGACAATTTCTAAAAAGGATTTGATTCCTGTAAAATGATTGAATATAAAATTCAAACTTCCTGATAAAACAGCTTCTATCTTATTGATTTTGTCTCCACTATTGATAAGATCATTGAGGGTGCTAATGACCGGAAGACTGGCTCCTACATTGGTTTCAAATAAAAAAGGAGCTTTGAAATGTCTAGAAAGTGTTTTTAATCTTTTATAATGATCATAATCAGAAGAACAAGCTATCTTATTACAGGTAATAACACCAATTCCATTCTTCAAAAATTTATCATAGGTCATAGCCATTTCTTCACTAGCTGTATTATCAACAAATAAACTATTTCTTAGGTTGAATTTCCATACTTCCTCCATGAAAGAATATATGTTCATTTTATGACCATCTTGGTGGAGATGTTTTTCCCAATGTCCTAAATTGATTCCATGATCATTAAAATACATTCTTTTGCTGTTAGCTAATCCTATTACCCTAACTTGAAGTTTTAATTCTTCCAATAGATAATTTTGTTGTTGATCTATCTGTTCAAGCAATTTGCTTCCTACTTTTCCTACTCCACAAATAAAAAGATTAATTTGTTTTGGTGGACTTTCAAAAAAAGCTTCATGTAAAGTATTTAATGCTTTTTTAAAATCAGCTTTTCTAATAACTGCTGATATGTTTTTTTCAGTAGAACCTTGTGCAATAGCTCTAACATTAATACTGTTTCTTCCTAAAGAAGCAAACATTTTTCCGCTGGTTCCATGAAGATTTTTCATATTATCTCCTACGACAGCAATAATGCAAAGATCTTTTTCTATTCTTAATGGATCAATACGTCTTTGATGTATTTCTTGAGCAAATTCACTGTCTATTACAGCTTTTGCTTTGATCACATCCATTTCATGAATTCCTGTGGTAATAGAATGTTCTGAAGAACTTTGAGTTATAAATATTACATTTATTTTTTCACGTGACAACGCTTCGAACAAACGTTTGGAATATCCAGGAATTCCTACCATTCCACTTCCTTCAAGAGTAAGTAAAGCCATGTTTTGTATTCCAGATATTCCCGTTACAGGTTGGCTGATATTTGTGTTTTTGCTAATGTAAATTAAAGTTCCTGTATCTAAAGGAGAAAAAGTATTTTTAATTTGTATAGGAATATGTTTTTTCATGGCAGGTTGTATCGTTGGAGGATAAATGACTTTTGCTCCAAAATGCGATAGTTCCATTGCTTCTTCATAAGAAATTTCCTTAATAGGAAAAGCTTGATTAACAATTTTTGGATTAGCAGTCATCATTCCACTTACATCCGTCCATATCTCAAGCAAACTAGCCGATATAGCTGCTGCTAAGATAGCCGCAGTATAGTCAGACCCTCCTCTCCCAAGAGTAGTCGTTTCGTTTTCCAAAGTACAACCAATAAAACCTGGTAATACAACATATTCTGATGTTTTTTCTCTGAAGAACTGAAGAATATGGTGATTGCTTGTTATAAAATCCACTTGTGCACATCCAAATTGGGAATCAGTGATAATTAAATCCCGACTATCTTTACAAATAGCATCTAATCCAGATTGTTTTAATTTTTCCGCAATCAAAAAAGAAGAACTGAGTTCTCCAAAACTCATGATTTTATCTAAAGAACGTTTTGAAAGTTCTTCTACTTGAAAAATTCCATCACACAAACTTTCTAAATCATTTATATTTTTCTTAATCCAACTAATTAAATGACTTTGATAAGTAATTGGAAACAATTCTCTGATAATATTTAGATGACGAATTTCTATTTCTTCTAATATATTTTTATAAACATTTTTTCTTTCAGAAGCTAATTGACCACATTGTATTAATTGGTCCGTAATATTTCCTAATGCAGATACAACAATGGCATATCTTCCTTTTGGTTTTTTTTCTAATAAAGAACAAATACGTTTGATAGCATCAGAATGAGCTACGGAACTTCCCCCAAATTTTAAAACTTGCATTTTTTAATTATTTGTTTAAAACAATTTTCCCATTATTAAAGATGATAACAAAAATAATGATAATTTACGGAGACGTACTTGTTTTATTTTTTTCACAGAAAATTAATAGAATTAGATTCTGAAGAAGTTTGTTGGTATAATGTGAATTATGAATAAAAAATCATTCAATAATATTTTCATAAACTTAATATTTCAACCTTAATAAAATTGAAAATATTGAAGGCAATATAATTTTATTCATTTTTTTCTTTATTTTATTTTTAAAATTTCATAATAAGGAAAAAATTATTATAATATTTCATAACTTTAAATGTTGCAACGATATTATGTTTATGAATAAAAATAACTTAAAGAAAGTATGCATTTAACTTCTTATGAAAAGGAAAAAATTCTTCTGCATATGGCTGGAGAATTGGCGAAAAAACGTTTAAAAAGAGGATTAAAATTAAATTATCCTGAATCTTTAGCTTTAATCACTCATTATGTCATGGAAGGAGCACGTGATGGAAAAACGGTAAAAGAACTTATGTATGAAGCTGGAAATATTCTGAATGATGAACAAGTTATGGATGGAGTATATGAATTACTTAATAATGTTCAAATAGAGGCAACTTTTCCTGATGGGACAAAATTAGTTACTATACACAATCCTATTAAAAAAAATAGAAAAGAAAACTCTAATCTAATTCCAGGTCAATATGATCTTCTTGAAGAAGATATTATTTTATTACCTGGAAGACCTCGTATAGAAAGAGTAGTATCTAATACTGGAACTCGTCCTATTCAAATAGGATCTCATTTTCATTTTTATGAAACGAATCCTGCTCTTCTTTTTGATAGAGAAGGAACTAAAGGATATAGACTGGATATTCCTTCTGGAAGATCTGTCCGTTTTGAGCCAGGAGAAACCAAAAAAGTCATATTAGTAGAAATAGGAGGAAGCAAAAAAATTTATGGATTTTCAGGAAAAGAAAATACAACAATATGAAAAAAATAGACAGAGAATCTTATGCAAGTATGTATGGGCCTACAAAAGGGGATAGAATTCGTTTAGGAGATACATCTTTATGGATTGAAATAGAAAAAGATTATACTATTTATGGAGATGAATGTGTTTTTGGAGGAGGAAAAGTCATTAGAGATGGAATGGGGCAGCATCCATTTGCTACAAAAAATGAAGGAATTTTGGATTTAGTATTGACTAACGCTATCATTGTTGATCATTGGGGAATTGTAAAAGCAGATATTGGAATAAAAAATGGAATTATCGTTGGAATAGGAAAAGCTGGAAATCCATATTTTATGGATGGTGTTACTCCAAATATGTATATTGGAGCAGGAACAGAAGTTATCTCTTCTGAAAATCTAATTGTAACAGCGGGAAGTGTAGATAGTCATGTTCATTACATATGCCCACAATTATTTGAAGTGGCGTTAGAAAATGGAACAACTACTATTATCGGGGGAGGATCAGGTCCAGCAACTGGAACTATAGCCACGAATTGTACTTCTGGGGTATGGAATATTCAAAGAATGTTAAAAAGTACAGATCATATTCCTATCAATTTTATTTTTCTTGCTAGTGGAAACAGTTCTCATCCTGAAGCTTTAATTGAACAAATAGAAGCAGGTGCAGGAGGATTAAAAATCCATGAAGATTGGGGAAGTACTCCTTATGTTATAGATCAATGTTTAAATGTTTCTGAAAAATTAGACGTACAAGTCAATATCCATACGGATTCACTAAATGAATCAGGCTATATAGAGGATACGTTAAAAACGTTTAAAGGAAGAACGATTCACACTTATCATACAGAAGGAGCTGGTGGAGGACATGCCCCTGATTTATTGAAAGTTATATCCTTTTCTAATATCTTACCTTCATCTACAAGTCCTACTATGCCTTACACTAGCAATACCATAGATGAACATTTAGATATGTTAATGATTTGTCATCATTTAGATTGTAATTTGCCAGAAGATATTGCTTTTGCTAAATCGCGTATCAGATCTGAAACTATTAGTGCCGAAGGAGTTTTACATGATATGGGTGCTATTAGTATGACGAGTTCTGATTCCCAAGCTATGGGGAGAATAGGAGAAATAGTGAAACGGACTTGGCAAACAGCTGATAAGATGAAAAAACAAAGAGGATATCTGAATGAGGACAATCCAAAAAATGATAATTTCAGAGTAAAAAGATATATTTCTAAATATACCATAAATCCTGCTATTACACATGGAATATCAGAATATGTAGGTTCTATAAACATTGGAAAAATGGGAGATTTAGTATTGTGGAAACCCTCTTTTTTTGGAGTCAAACCAGAATTAGTCATAAAAAGCGGAATGATTGTATACGCTAGTATGGGTGATCCTAATGCGACCATTCCTACACCTCAACCATTCATGTATAGAAAAATGTTTGGTTATTTTGAACCTAAATTGAGCTGTCTTTTTGTTTCAGCGTGTGCTATCAATCATGGTTTTTTTGAAAAAAATGAAATTAAAAAACAAATAAAAATAGTAAAAGGATGTCGTTCTTTATCTAAAAAAGACATGGTATTAAATGAAAAAACTCCAAACTTAGAAGTAGAACCAAAAACCTATAATGTTTATATAAACGGAGAAAAGATTATTTCTAATCCTTCTGATATTTTACCACTAGCTCAAAGATATTTTTTATTCTAATTAACATTTTCAAGGAACCATTCAAATAAAGTACCCAGGGCGGGATTCGAACCCGCATGATGTAAAATCACTGGATTTTGAGTCCAGCGCGTATACCAATTTCGCCACCTGGGTTTAATTTTTCTATTTTTATTTTCAATTTCTTCAAAAAAACCATTCCTTGATCGTTTTTCGTATACTCGTGTAAATAGATGACTCTTCTGATAGTAGATTGATAAATTAATTTACAACATTCTTGACATGGAAAATGTGTAACGTATATAGAAGCTCCTTTACAAGATAAGGATGAAGAAGAAAGTTTTAATATTGCATTTTCTTCTGCATGGATCACATACCATTTAGTTACTCCATTTTTTTCTTCACATATATTATCAAATCCACTTGGAGTTCTATTATATCCACAAGATATGATTTGATTCTTTTGAACTATAACAGCTCCGACTTTTTTTTTTTTACAAAAAGATAATTTAGATTGTTCTATAGCCAGTTTCATATACGCTATATCATCGTGTTTTTTGTAAATTTCATAATTCATTATACAAAATGAAAAAAATACACAGTCTACAAAATACAGAAATTAAAGATTTAATAAAAGTTTATAAAAAAAAAAATTATCCGAATGGATTTCTTGTAGAAGGAGTAAAAGAATTTGAAATGGCTATAGAAGGTAATTTTTTACCCCAAAAAATATTTATATGTGAAAAAATATTCCATGAGTATGATATGATTAAATCATATCATACTATGACTTGTTTGATCAGTATGAAAATCTTTAGAAAATTAGCATACAGAGAAAATTCAGGAGGAATTATTGCTTTTTTTAGAGAAAAATCTATTATTGATAAACTAATAAATGAAAAAATAACTAATAATTCTTTAATTCTTATATTAGATGGAATCGAAAAACCTGGAAACATAGGAGCTATGTTAAGAACAGCTGATGCTGCAGGGATTCATATTATTATATTATGTAATATGAAAACTCATATTTATAACTCTAATGTTATCAGGTGCAGTTTGGGAAGTGTTTTTACAAGAAAGATTTTCATAGAAAAAATGGGATCAATTATTTCTTGGCTGCAAGAAAACAAAGTTAAAATTGTGGGAACAGGATTTTATAATCATCAAAAAGCGAAAAATTTATATAAAACTAAACTAAATTATTCAAATTTAGCTATTATTTTTGGTTCTGAAAATAAAGGAATATCTAATATTTGGTTTAATATAGCAAACAAAATTATAACTATTCCCATGTTTGGAAATGTGGATTCATTAAATGTCAGTCATGCTATGTCTATAATAATATATGAGATTATTAGGCAGAGAAATTATAACTTCAATTTATAAAGACTTATTTTGCTTTTCATATATATAATCTATTTTAAGAATTTTTCTTTTAGAAGCTTCTACAGATAATCTATCACAATAATCATTAATATAATGATTGTTATGAGATTTAATCCATTGAAAATCAATTATATTTTTGTTATATATCTTTAAAAATCTCTTCCACAGATCTACATTTTTCTTTTGAAAAAAGTTATTCTTTTTCCATTGATGAATCCAGTTATTTTGAATCGTATTTACTATATATTTAGAATCAGTAAAAACTACAATATTTTGTTTTCTTTTTTCTATTTTTTCTAATCCTACAATGACTGCTAATAGTTCCATACGATTATTCGTTGTATAACGAAATCCTTCTGAAATTATTTTTCTATTATAAGAATTTCCAATAGTTGTTTCTATGAAAATTCCGTATCCTCCTGGTCCAGGATTTCCTTTTGAAGAACCGTCAGTGTAAATATGAATTTTTTGATTCACGAATAATTCATATTAAAATTTTGATTGATTTACTTTTTCACGTTCAAATTTTTCTAATTGATGTTTTATCAAATTGAAACATTTTTTTTTCAAATCATTTTTATCCTTTAAGGATAAGTTTTTTGTTGATATAGAATGATGTTGCTTGATTCTTATTTTTCCTGGTCCTCCTTTCATAATAGAAAAACTAGGAAATTTTGTTTTTATGTCAGCTATAGTAAAAGGAATAATAGATATTTTTTTGATTATAGCTATAAAAAAAGCTCCATTCTTAAAATGATCTAAAAAAACAGATGGTTTAGGAACCCCTCCTTCTGGAAAAATACAAACACTTTTTCCAGAATCTACTTTATCCTGTATTTTTTTAAAAACTTGTATACAACTCGACAAATTTTTTCTATCTATAAGAATATTACTTTTTTTGTAAACAAAACCAAAAAATGGAAGTTTAGCTAATTCCGCTTTTCCTACAAAAACTAGAGGATGATTTCTCATTAAAGAATAAATTAACATAATATCCATGATAGAGGTATGATTGCTGATAATTACGTATTGTTTGTTTTTATCTAATATTTCTTCATCTTTTTCTAATACATACCAAAAACCCATGAGAAATAGATTACTTCTAGCCCACATTTGATGAAACCAATATGCAATGGGATAATATTTATCTTTAAAAAGAAATGGAATAGAAACTCCTGCCCAGAATGGAATTAAAAATATGTTGATAATCAAAAACCATGCACGCCACAATAATACAAATGATATTTGTAGAATTCTCATTAAATAATAAAATTTAATAAAAATAAAAAAATTTTTAATAACTTTTTTTATCTATTTTTATGCAAATAAAAATGTATACATTATTATTATTTTGTTTTGAAAAAAAATCTGATCTTTATGGAAATAAAGTATTGTATTTCCTGATACATGTATGTATACATTAGGAGAGTTTATTATAGAAAATAGAGATTGTTTTTCATGTTCCATTGAGTCTTTATTACGATTATTTAGTTCTATAAAATTGGCTTCTAAGGCAATTCATAAAGAAGTTAACAAAGCCGGTTTAACTGAAGAAATTATAGGCAGCTCTGGAGTAACTAATATTCAAGGAGAAAATCAACAAAAATTGGATGATTTTGCTCACAGAGCTTTTATTGAATCTTTTAAAAGCAGAAATGTAGTTTGTGGAATAGCTTCCGAAGAAAGTAAAGATTTTATAGTGATAAATAGTAAAAAAGAAAATCCTTTACAAAATCAATATATTGTTTTAATAGATCCACTTGATGGATCTTCTAATATAGATGTAAATGTATCTATAGGAACTATCTTTTCCGTATACATGAAAAAGTCTCCTATTCAAATGGATGTAACAATAGAAGATTTTTTGCAAAAAGGAAATCAACAAATTCTTGCAGGATATATCATTTATGGATCTTCTACTATATTGGTGTTCACTACAGGGAATGGAGTATATGGATTTACTTTAGATCCTTCAGTTGGAACTTTTTATCTATCTCATTCTAATCTTAGATTTCCTAAAAAAGAAAAAATTTATTCTATTAATGAAGGAAATTATGCGAAATTTCCTAATTCCATTAGGAAATTTATAAGATATTGCCAAGAAAAAAAAGAAAATCGTCCTTATACGGCAAGATATATTGGATCTTTGGTCGGTGACTTTCACAGAAATATGATACAAGGAGGAATATATATTTATCCTAAAACCGCTTCTTCTCCAGAAGGAAAATTAAGATTACTTTATGAATGCAATCCTATGGCTTTTTTAGCAGAACAAGCTGGAGGAAAGGCTTCTGATGGAAAAAAACGTATTTTAGATATAGAACCTAAAAAATTGCATCAAAGAACTCCATTTGTATGTGGGCCTATAGGAATGGTTTCTAAATTAGAAGAATTTATGGATAATTGTGAATAATTTTTATTGCATGAAAATGAAAGGTAAAAAAAATTTTGATAAAGTTATAAAAAATGGAAAATATTTGTTAATAGATCCTGTTTGTTCTGTTTTTCTATTAGAAAAAATAAATTGTGAAAAAAATTCATTCATCAACTTAATTGGAACTTTAGTAAAAAAAAAACTTTAAAAATCAGTTCATAGAAATAGAATCAAACGTTTATTGAGAACTTGTTTTTCATTGAATAAATCCATTTTGGAAAAACATATGGAAAGCAAAAATATTTATATAATTTTCATTTATAATCATTTTTATCTTCCTAAATTTCAAGAGATAAATCAATCTGTAAAAAAAATATTCAATAAAATAAAAAGAGATTATGGTTGAAATAATTGACCTGCATTAGCTCCAAAAATTTTAACGGCAAAAGCTAATAAAACAATTCCAAATATCTTTTTGAGTATATCTAAGCCATTGTTTCCTATTTTTTCAGCTATAAAATCACATCTATCTATCACAAAATAAACAACGATCATGTTCAAGATCAAAGATAAAAGAATAATATTTACGTCATAAGTTGTTCTTAATGAAATCAAAGTGGTTAAAGACCCAGGACCAGCTATAAGAGGAAAAGCTATTGGAACAATAGAAGTTTGTGCGTTTTCTGTAACTTTGTGTAAATCAACTCCTAATATCATTTCTAAACCTATTAAAAACAACACTATAGATCCTGCTACAGAAAAAGAGTGAACATCCACTCCAATAATTTTTAGCATAGGTTGTCCTAGGAATAGGAAAGATAAGAATATAACAAGAGAAGTGACTATTACTTTTTTAGTTTCTATTATGTTTCCTTTTGATTTGAATCCCATAATAATCGGAGCATTTCCTAATATGTCTATAATGCTAAAAAGTATCATAAAACAACTGATTAATGAATTTATCCATTCCATATTCAAAATTTATTCTAAAGAATTTTTACCTTATTACGAATTATAATTTATTTAATGAAATAACACACTTGCAACGAGTTCTCTTATTTTTTTGAGAACAAGATCACATAACATATAACATATACAAATTAAATAAAAATATAATCAGTATCATTAATTTTTTTTAAAAAAACTCATATTCCGTAAATTTCATTGAATTGTTGAATTTCATTCAAAGTCCATTTTCATACGCTTTCCATCCTGCATTTCTATATTCTTCGGCTGCTATTTTTGGATTGTTAGACTGGTAAATTCCTCTTCCTACAATTATAAAATCACTTCCATTTTTTTCAAAAGCTTTAGTGGGATGAATATAGGTATTTCCTAAGTTGTTTGAATTAGAAAAATGAATTCCAGGTGTAAATAGTAATAATCTATCGTCTACTTTTCTTTGTGCTACAGTTCCAATAACTTTTGGGTTTTTCAAAGAAATATTTAATGCTTTTCTGATGTAATTATCGTCGGATAATCTTCCATAAGAAGACATTTCAGATATTGTAATTAAACCCATCCTGGAAGGAATATTCAAGTTTTGTATACTTGCACTGCCAGAAAGGACGTGCGCAGTTACAATATCGGCCCAAGAAGAAATCTTATATATTCCATCATGGAGTTGAAGATAATTAGTAGGTCCTACATCACATAATTTTCTATCTTCAAATAGTAAGAATTTTTTTTCTATAGAAATGTTTTTAAGAGAATTTATAAATGAAAATGAAAAATCATTAATAATGTCTGCATGAAGTTTTAATCCACAAATTCTATCTCCAATTAAATTGACTAATTTTAATATATTTTTAGAATGTACTAAATCCGCAGAAACTATCAAGTTGGTTTTTTTTTTCAATGTAATATCAATAAGTTTTTTTCCTATAGGATGAGAAATTCTCTCTTTTTTTTCTTCATAAGAAATACGTTTATTTTGAAGATTTTTTATATTTTTTTTGCTAAAAAAAAATTGAATCATATGTATTTTTTTTTTTTTAAAAAATTGTTTCTTTTCTAACATTTTTAAAACTTCTCCTATACGAAATAAAGTTCGTATATTGTATCCTCTTTTTTTTATGTTTTCTGTTCCTCCTTGTTCTCTATCAAGAATGGACATAATGTCTTTTATTATTAATCCTTCTTTTTCAAGATCTATTACAGTTTTCAGTAAACTATCTCCACTTGTGATGACATCTTCTATGAGAAGACAATTTTGTCCTTTTTTGTAAATTCCTTCAATCATTCGCTTAGTTCCATAGCCTTTATTTTCTTTTCTTTTAATAATTAACGGAATATTAGACCTCAAAGATAAAGTTGTAGCTATAGGCAAAGCGGCGTAGGGGACTCCACAAATGAGTTCAAAATTAGTAGATGAAACTTCATTAAGAAGTAAATCCGATAATTTTATTAATAAGTCTGGTCTAGAAGCTATTGGACGAAAATCGATATATATGGGGGAATTCATTCCACTTTTCAAAGTAAAATTTCCAAATTTTATGATTCCTAAATTGTAAATTTTTAAAAAGAACTGTTCTTTTTCTTCCATAAAAAAAACTGTTTTGGTAAAGTTAAAAATTTTATACTTGGATATTATTATAATTGATATGATTATGAAAAAAATAGATATTTCTGCTCGTATAAATGGAATTCAACTTTCATCATGTATTATGAATGCTTCAGGAGCTCTTTGTACAACAGGTCAAGAATTATCTGATCTTTTAGATAGTTCTTCTGGAGCTATTGTAACAAAAAGTTGCACTAGACAACCAAGAAAAGGAAATATAAAACCAAGATATTTCGAATGGAATGTGGGAAGCATTAATTCTATGGGATTACCTAATCTTGGAATAGATTTTTATTTAAACTTTTTAGAAGAAAAAAAAACTAAAAAACCTGTTTTTCTTTCTATATCCGGATTATCTATAGAAGAAATTTTTTTTCTTCTAAAAAAAGCTAATTTTTCTTCAAAAATTACGGCTATAGAGTTGAATTTATCTTGTCCAAACCTTCAAGAAGAAATATTAGGATACGATTTATACAAAATTTATGATTTTTTAGAAAATGTATTTAAATTCAATGAAAAACCTTTAGGGATTAAACTCCCTCCTTATTTCAAGGAGGAATACATAAAAAATATGTCTTTGATTTTAAATCAATTTCCTATTGTTTTTGTCACTTGTATTAATAGCTTACCTAACGGAATTTTTGTTGATCCAAGGAATGAAACATCAGTCATACAACCAAGAAATGGATTTGGAGGGATAGGAGGATCAATAATCAAACCATTTGCACTAGCTAATATTCGTAAATTTTATACTTATCTTAGGAAAGATATTTCTATCATAGGATGTGGAGGGATCTCTTATGGAAAAGATATTTTTGAACACATATTGTGTGGAGCTTCAGCTGTTCAAATAGGAACACAATTGATGAAAGAAGGAATTTCAGTCTTTGAAAGATTAAAAAAAGAGTTTACTCTTTTTTTGCAAAAAAAAAATTATTCATCGATAAACAGTTTTAAAGGAAAATTGAAAAATCTTCAATAAGATTTGGAAAAAACAACCCTTTGCAAAGAAGGATTTCCGGAATAAATACATTTTCCTTTTTCCTTTTCGGAAGACAATGGGATACAACGTATAGTCGCTTCTGTTTCTTCTTGAATTTTTTTTCCTGTATTTTTAGTTCCATCCCAGTGAGCAAGAATGAAACCTCCCGAATCGTTTATTTTTTTTTTAAAATCATAATAACAATCTGATTGAGTAGTCAATCTTTGAGTTCTATCTAATGCTTTTTGATAAATGTTTTTTTGTATATCATCAAGTAATTTAGGAATCAAATTTTTTAAATTTATCCAAGATATATATATTTTTTCATATGTATCTCTTCTAAAAATCTCTACTTTTTCATTTTTTATTTCGTTTGATCCTATACTAATTCGTAGAGGAACTCCTTTCATTTCATATTCATGAAATTTCCATCCAGGAGTAAATGTTACTCTATTGTCATATTTTACTCGTATTCTTTCTTGTTCTAAAACATTTAGAATTTTTTCAACTACGTCATTTATAATTCCAAACTTTTCTTTGTTTTTATATATAGGAATAATAACAATTTGTATAGGAGCTATTTTGGGAGGTAAAATTAAACCTTTATCATCAGAATGTGACATAATCAATCCACCTATTAATCTAGTAGATACTCCCCAAGAAGTGGACCATACATATTCTTTTTTTCCATTGTAATTAGTGAATTGAACATCAAAAGCTTTAGAAAAATTTTGTCCTAGAAAATGAGAAGTGCCAATTTGTAAAGCTTTTCCATCTTGCATAAGAGCTTCTATACAATATGTTTTTTCTGAACCATAAAATTTATCCATATGTGGTTTGATTCCTTGTAATACAGGAATTGCCATAAAATTTTCAGAAAAATCTGTGTAAATATTTAATATTTTATTAGCTTCTTCTATAGCTTCTTTTTTCGTAGAATGAGCAGTATGTCCTTCTTGCCACAGAAATTCAGTAGTTCTCAGAAACAAACGGGTTCGCATTTCCCATCTCAATGCATTTCCCCATTGATTTAATAAAACGGGTAGATCTCTATAAGATTGAATCCAACGTTTATAAGTTTTCCATATGATACTTTCAGAGGTGGGTCTAATTACTAATTCTTCTTGTAATCTGGATTCAGGATCAATAATTAGTTCTTCTTTATTTTTTTTTAATCTAGAATGTGTTACCACAGCACATCCTTCAGAAAATATTTCAGTATGTTCTTTTTCTTTTGAAAAAACGGATTTAGGAATTAGTAAGGGAAAATAAACATTTTTATGTCCTGTATTTTTTAGCATTTTGTCTAGTTCTTGTTTCATTTTTTCCCATAAAGAGTATCCATATGGTTTTACAATCATAAAACCACGTACGCCGGAAAATTCGGCTAAGCCAGACTTGACTACTATTTCATTATACCATTTTGAATAATCCTCCCTACGTTTAGTTAATTGGTTCATAAGACATGAGAAATAAAACTAAGAATAAGACATATTAAAATAAAGATATAAAAATTATTTTTATTAACACATTTAATTTTATTTCTAAATTAGTGGTTTATTATAATTTAATCTTATGGCACATCCTAAAAGAAGACAGTCTAAATCTAGAAGAGATAAAAGAAGAAATCACTTAAAAATCAAAGAACCTTTATTAGTGAAATGTGCTTTAACAAATAAAAAACATTTATATCACCACGCTTATTGGCATGAAAAAAAACTCTATTATAGAGGAAAAATTGTATACAGCAAAGAAGAATAAAGATCCTGATCTATTCTATCAATTATGGATTTCGAAAAAATCAAGTCACTCATTCAATTTGTTTCAGAATCAAATATTAGTGAAATAAGGATTAAAATAGGAACTACTAAAATTCATATAAAAAATAGGACATTTATAAAAAAAAATGAAAAACATTTATGGAATTCTACTTATTCTAAAATGTCTTCCTCTATTTCTGATTTTTCAGACAGATTTTCTAAAATAGAAAAAGAAAACAGAAATCAATATTTAACAATTAAATCTCCTATGATCGGAACATTTTATAGAAAACCTCATCCAGATCAAGAACCTTTTGTGAAAATAGGAGATCAAATCAAAATAGGAACAAAGGTTTGTGTGATAGAAGCTATGAAATTATTTAATGATATTGAATCTGAAGTCAATGGAAAACTTGTAAAAATTCTTGTAGAAGATTCTAGTCCTGTTGATTACGATCAACCTTTATTTCTTTTAGATCCAAATTATTAATTTTTATGTTTAAGAAAATATTAATAGCCAATCGTGGGGAAATTGCTTTGAGAATTATACGAACCGTCAAAGAAATGGGAATCAAAACAGTGGCGGTTTATTCTACAGCAGATAAACATAGTCTTCATGTTTATTTTGCAGATGAAGCTGTATGTATAGGTCCACCTTCTCCATCTCAATCCTACCTAAATGTTCCAAATCTAATTTCTGCTGCAGAAATTACAAATGCAGATGCTATTCATCCTGGATATGGATTTTTATCTGAAAACGCATATTTTTCATCCATGTGTCATAAACATGGAATTAAGTTTATAGGAGCTAAACCCAATCATATGATTCAAATGGGGAATAAGATTTCAGCTAAGAAAACCATGAAAAAAGCTGGAATTTCTTGTTTACCTGGATCAGATTGTTTTTCAGAATTTTCTTATAAAGAAATAGAATATTTTGCAGACAAAATAGGATACCCTGTTATCATTAAAGCTGTTTCTGGAGGTGGTGGAAAAGGAATACGATCTGTTTTCGATAAAAAAAGTTTAAAAAACTCTTGGGAAGAAGCTCAAAAAGAAGCTTGGTCATGTTTTAGAAAAAAAGATATGTATATAGAAAAATTAATTTTAGATCCAAGACATATAGAAATACAAATTCTAGGAGATAAATATGGGAAAGCATGTCATTTATCTGAAAGAGATTGTTCTATTCAAAGAAGAAATCAAAAATTAGTAGAAGAAGCTCCTTCTCCATTTTTAACTTCATCTCTTAGAAAAAAAATGGGAAATGAAGCAGTTAAAGCCGCTGAATTTATTCATTATGAAGGAGTAGGAACGATGGAATTTTTGGTGGATCAAAATAAAAATTTTTATTTCATGGAAATGAATCCAAGAATACAAGTAGAACACCCTATTACAGAAGAAATAACGGGTTTAGATTTAATTCAAGAGCAAATATTTCTAGCTTACGGAAAAAAAACTTTCCAGAAAAAAAATTATTATCCAAAAATGTATTCAATAGAATGTAGAATTAATGCAGAAGAACCATCTCATAATTTTAGACCAGTTCCCGGAAAGATTACTCAAATGCATTTACCAGGTGGAAAAGGAGTCCGTGTAGATACACATATTTATGCAGGATATTTGATTACACATTATTATGATTCTATGATTGCTAAAGTTATTGTTACAGCAACAAATAGGAAAGAAACCATAGAGAAAATGCGTCGTTCTTTAGAAGAATTCGTTATAGAAGGAATCCAAACGACTATTCCTTTTCATAGAAAACTTATGCAAAACGATGATTTCTTAAAAGGAAATTATAATACAAATTTTTTAGATAGAATAGATTTCTATTCCCTATTATCAGATCATTGAGGATCATATTATTTTTTATTTTCAATAAATTTTAAAAAATTAATCATTTCTTGAATGTTTCCATTCATGAATCCTGCAAGATCATAAATAGATTTATGAATTCTATGATCCGTAACTCTGCTTTTGGGATAATTATAAGTCCTAATTTTTACAGAACGATCTCCCGTTGAGACTAACGATTTTCTTTTTATAGATATTTCCTTTAATCTTTTTTCCTTTTCATTTTGATAAATTCTTGATCGTAAAACATTTATAGCTTTTTCGAAATTTTTGTGTTGAGAACGTTCTTCTTGGCATTCGACTGTTATTTTGCTTGGTAGATGAGTTAATCGTACAGCAGATTCTGTTTTGTTAACGTGTTGTCCTCCTGCCCCACTAGATCTAAAAGTTTCTTTTTTTATATCAGATAAGTTAATGTTTACCTCTATATCTTTTACTTGAGGAAGCACCGCTACTGTTATAGCAGATGTATGCACTCTTCCTTGGGATTCTGTTTTTGGAATTCTTTGTACCCTATGTACTCCAGATTCGAATTTTAAATTTCCATAAACTCCTTCTTTTCCATTCACATCCAAAATAATTTCTTTATATCCTTTTATTCCTCCTTTTTGAGCATGTATAATTTTATATTTCCAACCTGATTTTTTAAAATACATTGTATACATTCTTAATATATCTTCTACAAAAAGACACGCTTCATCTCCTCCTGTTCCAGAACGGAGTTCTACAATAGCATTTCTATGATTTTCTGTTGTTTCTTCTGTTTCATTTGATAATGAAAAAATAAGATCATAAGATTCCTTTTCAATAGATGATAAATTTTCTAAAATTTTGTATTTCTCTATGGAGGCTAATTCTTTTAGATCCGCATCGGAATCATTTTTCAATATAAAATCTGCTTCTTGAAGTAAAGCTAGTTTTTTGTTGTATTTTTCATAAAGAGAAACTATTTTTTCTAGTTTTAGATATTTTTTTAATAATATTTTATATTTTTTTTGATCAGATATAATATTAGGTTGAATGATAGATTTTGAAATTTCATAAAATTCCTTTTTAGATCCTTCTAATTTTTGAATGAATGAAGCTTTTTTCATTTTATTTTGGTTTTTTTAATAAATAACAAAAATATATCTTCTACAAAAAGACACGCTTCATCTCATATCATCGGATTCTACTCATCGAATCAATCAATTCTATGTCTTTTTTTATGGCTTTATTAGCCATGTACAAAACACACATACTACAAAAACATAATGATACGAAAAAAAGCGAAATTTCTTTTAGAATGGATTGATTGAATTGATATAAAAAAAGAATCAAATTAGTACTAATTGCAAGTATATTTGTTTTATTCATAAATATTTGCAATTTTTTTTTTTTGAAAAAAAGAAGACTTAAAAGAGATAAAATAAAACCTATAATTAGAAAAATGAAAATCGTTTTTTTTAAAGAAAAAAAATTAGACGTCAAAAAAATGAAACGAAAATAATATAGAGAAATGGAATAAATCAAAATAGAAATAAATAGATATAATGTTTGTATCCTATATAACATATAGATTAAATTGTTTATTAGTTCAAATTAATTTTTTGTATAATTGCATTTATCGTTTCTAAAATAATTATACTAAAAAAGTATATTATTTGCCAAGTATAAAATCTAACCCAATCACTTTATGTTTGATATTACTGAATTAAAAAGTAAGAAACTTTTTGAATTACAGGAAATAGCTCGTTCTTCAGGATTAAAAAAATGTACACAATTACGAAAAAACGAACTCCTAGAGAAAATCATTTCCATTTTTAATAACAAAAATACTTCCATACATTCTTCATTAAGAAAAGAAAATCCTTTAAAAAAAGGATTTAAAGTGCGAAAAGAATCGAAAAATTCATTTTCGGAAAATAAAAATACAAACAATGAGAAAAAAAAACATTCTCAAGAAAATTTAAAAGCTTCCAAAAATTCATTTTCGGAAAATAAAAATACAAACAATGAGAAAAAAAAACATTCTCAAGAAAATTTAAAAGCTTCCAAAAATTCATTTTCGGAAAATAAAAATACAAACAATGGGAAAAAAAAACATTTTCAAGAAAATTTAAAAACCTCCAAAAATTCATTTTCGGAAAATAAAAATACAAACAATGGGAAAAAAAAACATTTTCAAGAAAATTTAAAATCTTCTAAGCTGTCAGAAGATATAAAATATCAAAAAAAACATCAAAATTTTACGAATTGGAAAAAAAATGACAGAAATGATAGATCTGAATCTATCCCATCATCTCAGAGTCACGGTATAGAAGGAATATCACAAAAAATTTCTTCTAATAAATACCGCACTCCTGAATATGAATTTGAAGGAATTATAATCAGTGAAGGAGTATTGGAAATTATGCCAGAAAATTACGGTTTTTTAAGATCTTCCGATTTTAACTATTTATCATCGCCTGATGATATTTACGTTTCTCAATCTCAAATTAGACTTTTCGGAATGAAAACAGGAGACACAATAAGAGGAGAAGTACGGCCCCCTAAAGATGGAGAAAAGTATTTTCCCTTAATTAAAATTCTTGAAATCAATGGAAGGCCTCCTTCTTTTGTAAGAGAAAGAGATTCTTTTGAACATTTAACTCCATTATTTCCCAATGAAAAATTCAAATTAGCTGAAAAAAATGCAACTCTTTCTACAAGAATAGTAGATCTTTTCACTCCTATAGGAAAAGGACAAAGAGGAATGATTGTTGCTCCTCCTAAAACAGGAAAAACTACTTTATTAAAAGAAATAGCTAATGCTATTGCGGCCAATCATCCTGAAGTCTATTTAATCATATTATTGATTGATGAACGTCCGGAAGAAGTAACAGATATGCAAAGAAATGTAAAAGGAGAGGTCATCGCATCTACTTTTGATGAACCTGCAGATAGACATGTCAAAGTAGCTAATATTGTTTTACAAAAAGCAAAAAGAATGGTTGAATGTTCTCATGATGTAGTCATATTATTAGATTCTATCACACGTTTAGCACGTGCATATAATACTGTAGCTCCTGCATCTGGAAAAGTATTGTCAGGAGGAGTAGATGCAAATGCATTACATAGACCGAAAAGATTTTTTGGAGCTGCTAGAAATATAGAGAATGGAGGATCTTTATCTATTATTGCTACTGCTATGATTGACACAGGATCCAAAATGGATGAAGTTATTTTTGAAGAATTTAAAGGAACAGGAAATAAAGAACTTCAATTAGATAGAAAAATAGCTAATAAACGAATTTATCCAGCTATAGATTTGGTTTCTTCTAGTACAAGAAAAGATGATCTTTTGCTTGATCAAAATACATTACAAAGAATGTGGATTTTGCGAAAACATCTTTCTGATATGAATCCAGTGGAAGCTATGGAATTTTTAAGATCTAGAATGGCTAGAACTCAAAATAACGAAGAATTTTTAATATCTATGAATGGATAAAATATATTTCTATCAATATTTGATTTTGTAGATGAAAAACGTTATATTATTATATGCGCGGGATGGAGCAGTTGGTAGCTCGTCGGGCTCATAACCCGAAGGTCATAGGTTCGAGTCCTATTCCCGCTACTTTTTCCTCAATCACAAGGATTTCTTTCTATTCATTCATGTATTATTCTTTTATTTTTTGTTTGTTTTTTTATTTTTTTGATATGCATATATTTTTTGAGAAAATTGGAATTGTTTTTCAGAAAAGAATTTAAGGATCAAAAAGAAGAAATTCAAAAATTATCTCAATACAGTAAAAAAGAGCTTAATAATTCTTTAGTGGAAGTTAAAAATGGATTAACACAAACTGTTAAAGATTCTCAAGATTCTCTAGAAAAAAAAATTCAATTTTATTTTGATCATCAATCTAAAAAATTAGATTCTGTTTATAAGGAACAAGAAAAATTGATTAGAATTATAGAAAAAAAACTTGAAGAAATAAAAGAAAATGTTAATGAAAAACTTCAAAATTCTTTGAATATTCATCTGGGAAAATCATTCGAAATTATCGGAAATCAGTTATTCTTTTTACAAGAAGGTTTGGGGGAAATGAAAATTTTGGCGAAAGATGTAAGTTCTTTAAAAAGAACCTTAAATCATGTAAAAATATGTGGGAGTTTTAGCGAAATGCAACTTTCAATGCTTTTACAACAAATTTTGTCTCCAGAACAATATGCTTCTAATGTTATTACCAAATCTAACACAAATTTTGTGGTAGAATTTGCAATAAAACTTCCAGGACTTGAAGACGGGAATATTATATGGCTTCCTATTGATGTGAAATTTCCAAAAGAAACTTATGAAAAAGTGCAGACAGCTTATCGTAAAGGAGAAAAAAAAAATATAGAAATAGCTATAAAAAATATGGAATCTGTACTTAAAAAAATGTCAAAAGATATTAAAGAGAAATATATAGATCCTCCACATACTACTGATTTCGCTATTCTATTCTTACCTTTTGAAGGAATATACGCTGAGATAGCAAGAAATTCTGGTCTACTAGAAGAATTATTGAGAAAATACAAAACCGTAATAACAGGACCTTCCACATTAGCAGCTGTATTAAACAGTTTACAAATAGGATTTAGAACTTTAGCTATTCAAAAAAGAAGTTCTGAAGTATGGAAAATTTTAGAAACTGTCAAACAGGAATTCACAAAATTCAGATTCTTACTTCATCAAGCTCAGGATAAATTGCAAGGCGCTTCAAAGGATATAGATAAATTATTGGCGTTAGAACTAATTTGATTGAAAAGAAATTGAAAGATATAGAAAACTATTAAAGCGGAGAGAAAGGGATTCGAACCCTTGACACTTTTTTGTGAACACGCTTTCCAGACGTGCGCCTTAATCCTCTCGGCCATCTCTCCTTTGAAGTTAAGGAAGTAGGACTATAAGCCGGATTCTGTATTTAACCTATCATTTATCTAGGATTTAGGTCACCCATGATCTCTATCTGCCTACCCCCCGGTATCAACCGAGCCAGTTAACCGGTGTACATGGCATTTCACCACACAGAGTTTACATGATTTCACTACAGCCTTTGAACTTTGAATCTAATCTGTACTTCCTTTCTGTTGCACTATTCCTCATCTCTCGATGGATGGGTGTTACCCATTGTGTTGCTCTATGGTGTCCGGACTTTCCTCATTTTTTCAATGCGATAGGTCGTCCTACTTTATTTTTCTAAATTCGAGTAAATGTTTTCTACATCTTCATCTTTTTCAAGTTTTTCAATAAAATTCAAAACTTTTTCTTTATTTTCTTCTGAAATCCATTTCATCATTTGTTTTGGCATACGAATGACTTCATATTCATGGAATATTTCTAATTTTTCTAAATTGCTTTTCATAGATCCAAAGGATTCAAAATTTGTGTATATGGAAACCATATCGTCATTTTGTACAAAATCCTTAGCTCCGAAGTCTATTGTCATCAGTTCAAAATCTTCCATTGAATAATGAATATCTTTTTTTTTTATATAAAAGACACCTGTTCTATGAAACAGGTGAGTTAACTCTCCATTATGACATAGTCTTCCTCTATTTTTATTAAAAAATGTTCTGATATTAGAAATTGTACGAATACTATTATTCGTCATACATTCTATAATTAAACTTACTCCATTAATCTGTCCTTCTAAATTTAAATTTTTGTAATCTTCTGTTTTTATTTGTAAAGCTTTTTTTATGGCTTTTGCTATAGTGCTTTTAGGAATATTAACTGATTTTGCATTCATCATTGCATTTCTGAAACGAAAATTATTTTTTCCTGATTCTTTGACAGCTATAGTTATTTCTTTAATGATCTTAGAAAATTTTCTAGATTTTCTAAAATCTTGATTAGATTTTCTATGTTGTATATTTGCCCACTTACTATGTCCTGACATGAAGTGTCTTTTTTTTTATGCTAAATTAGCAATTTAGAAAAAAAAATTATTATGTCAAAAGTTTGTGAATTGACAGGAAAAAAAGCAATGATAGGAAATAAAGTTTCTCATGCAAATAATAAAAAAAAACGTCGCTTTAATATTAACTTGTGTAAAAAACGTTTTTTTTTTAATAAAAGAAAAAAATGGATTACTTTAAAAATTTGTGCTTATGCGGTTAAGATCATTAATAAAATAGGAATTGAAAATGCATTAAAACGTTACAAACATAAAAATGGCTAGAAAAGGAAACAGAATACAAATTATATTAGAATGTATTGAACAAAAAAAAAGTGGAATTCCTGGTTGTTCTAGGTATATTACAACAAAAAATAAAAAAAATACTCCAAATAGAATTGAATTAAAAAAATATAATCCAGTGTTAAAAAAATATACAATTCATAAAGAAATAAAATAGTATGTCTAAAAAAATGGTAGAAAACAAAAAAAAAAGTAATCAAAAAAAAATGACTTTGGCTATAAAAATAATTAAATCTAAAAAATCTGGTTTTTATACCTTTGAAAAGAAAATGCTTTCGAATGGGGAAGTCAATATTTTTTTTCTAAAAAAGTAGTTACTCATAATGTTCTTTCTAAAAAAGAAAAAAGAATCGGAGGATAAGAAGACTTTTGATCATGAATTGAAAAAAACTAGAGAATCCTTTTTTTCTAAAATCAAAAATCTTTTTTTGAGAAAATCAAAAATAGAAATTAATGTGATTGATCAAATGGAAGATATATTATTATCTGCAGATATAGGCATTCCAACCACCATAAAAATTATTGATAATTTAGAAAAAAGAATTCAAAAAGAAAAATATAGAGATACACAAGATTTATATAATTTACTAAAAAAAGAGATAGAAAATCTTTTTATAAATATTAAAAATGAATGCTTAGAAAAAAAAATAAAATCTCATAAAAAACCATATGTAATAATGATGGTAGGTGTCAATGGAGTTGGAAAAACAACAACTATTGGAAAATTAGCTTTTCTTTTAAAGAAAAAAGGTTTTCATTCAATTATAGGAGCTTCTGATACATTTAGAGCTGCTGCTATTGATCAACTTGAAATATGGGCAAATAAAGCTAAAGTTCCTTTAATCAAACAACATATGTATGCCGATCCAGCATCTGTTGCATATGATACTTTACAATCTGCTAAGTCCAAAGAAAAAGATGTGGTATTAATTGATACGGCAGGTAGATTACAAAATCGTATTGGTCTTATGGAAGAGCTTTCTAAAATAAGTAGAGTTATGAAAAAAATTATACCTGAATCTCCTCATGAAATTATGCTTGTTTTAGATGCAAGTACAGGTCAAAATGCTTTTGAGCAGGTAAAAAAATTTACTTTTTTTGTTAAAATTTCTTCTATTGTATTGACAAAAATAGAAGGAACAGCTAAAGGAGGAGTAGCAATAGGAATTATGGATCAATTTAAAATTCCCATACAATATCTAGGTACAGGAGAAAAAATACAAGATTTGAAAGAATTTGATGGTAAAAAATTTATAAATTGTTTTTTTGAAGAATAAAGAATTATGAAATCTGACATTATGTATTTTTATTTATTACGGTATGATATTTGTATAATTTCAATAAATTCAGTTTCATGGATAAAATTAGTGTAACTTCAGATAATATTTTTCCTATCATAAAAAAATTTCTTTATTCTGATCAAGAAGTTTTTTTACGAGAACTTGTTTCTAATGCAACAGACGCTATTGTGAAATTAAAAACGATAGCCAAATTAGAAAATTTGGATGATTTTGCAGAAGATGATTTGAAAGTTCGTGTTCTAATAAACAAAGAAAATAAAACTATTCATATCATAGATAATGGAATTGGAATGACCAAAGAAGAAGTAGAGAAATATATTAATCAAATAGCTTTTTCTGGAGCAGAGGAATTTATTAAAAAATATAAAACATCTGAAAAAAATAATCAGATTATTGGTCATTTTGGATTGGGCTTTTACTCTTCCTTTATGGTGTCTAATAAAGTGATGATATTCACTCAATCTTATCAAAAAAATGCATCATCTATATTTTGGTCTTGCGAAGGATCTCCTAATTTTATTATGAAAGAAATTGAAAAAAGAGATAGAGGGACAGAAATTGTTTTATTGATTCATGAAAATAGCAAGGAATTTTTAGAATATGATCGTATTTTCAAATTGTTACAAAAATATTGCAAATTTATGCCTGTAGCAATTTCTTTATCTTCTAAAGAACAAAAAAAGGATGAAAAAGAAACTATTGTCAATAATATTCATCCTGCTTGGACAAAAAATCCACTTCAATTGATTGAAAAAAATTATTTAGATTTTTATCATCAATTGTATCCTAATCAGTTGGAAGATCCTTTATTTTGGGTCCATCTAAATATAGATCATCCTTTTCATTTGACAGGTATTTTATTTTTTCCTAAAATAGAAAAAAGAATTGATATACAAAAAGATAAAATTCATTTGTATCAAAATCAAGTTTATATTACGGATAATTTAGAGGGAATTGTTCCAGATTTTTTGAGCTTGTTAAGAGGAGTTATAGATTCTCCAGATATTCCTCTTAATGTATCACGTTCTTATTTACAATCCGATATGTCGGTAAAAAACATATCTAGATATATAACAAGGAAAGTTGCAGATAAGCTAGATTCCCTGTTTAGAAGGGACAGAGAAGATTTTCAAAAAAAATGGGAAGATATAAAAATTATAGTAGAATATGGAATGATAAGTGCACAAAACTTTTTTGATAAAGCTATCAAATTTTTCATTTGTTTTACTGTAAACAACATTTATTTTACTTTAGAAGAATTCAAAAATAAAATCAGTAAAATACAAAAGAATAAAGAAGGAAAAATTATTTTTCTTTATTCTTCAGATAAAGAAGAACAATACAGTTATATTAAAGAAGCAACAGATAGGGGTTATGAAGTTTTGATTTTGGACAGCCCACTTTCAGTTCATTTAATACAAAAATTGGAGTTTTTTGATAAGGAAATTTTTTTTGTTAGAATCGATTCAGATCATATTGACAAATTAATTGATCAAGATAAAAAATATGATTCAGAGCTTTCTGAAAAAGAAAAACAAGATTTAAAAAATCTTATTAACACTCATTTAGTGGAAAAATATAAATTTTCCATACAATTAGAAAATTTATCCAAAAAAGATTATCCTTTTTTAATTATCGTTCCGGAGTTTTTAAGAAGGATCCAAGAAATGAATTCTATAGGGAAAAAAATTGTAGAGGAAAAAGATCAAACAAAATATTATCAATTGATAGTAAATACAAATCATATTTTGATGAAAAAAATTTTACAAGAAATATCTGAAGAAAAAAGAAAAAAAATAATTCAAGAAGCTTTAAATTTAACTTTTTTATCCAAAAATATGCTTCATGGAAAAAATCTTTCTACTTTTGTATCAAAAAAATTAGAAGATTTAACTAGAGATTAGTTTTTTAAGATTTATTGAATTTTCTTAACTTAACTCCTGTTAATATTTTTTTTGTATACAAGGGAAAATCTGAATTTTGGATCCATTCATAATAGTTAGGGTCTTTTTCAAAAATTTCAAAAACCTTTTCTCCTTTATATTTTCCAAAATTAAATATTTCGTTTCCTTCTTCATCTATTTTTACAAATCCAGCAAGATCTGCTATATTTTTTTGATGAGAAAATTGATTTAGACTTTTGACATCTTTTTTCAAATTTTCATATTTTTCCAATTGAGACAGTAATATTTCATATGTAGCGAATGCATCTTCTTTTGAACTGTGAGCTTTTATAAGCTCTTTACTGCAATAATATTTATAAGCAGCAGAAAGAGTTCTAGGTTCCATCTTATGGAAGATAACTTGCACGTCTATGGTTTTGTGTTTTTTGATATCAAAAGAGATTCCTGCACGAAGCATTTCTTCTGCTAAAATTGGTATGTCAAATCTATTAGAGTTATATCCTGCTAGGTCTGTATTTTCAATCATTTTAAAAATGGAAAAGGCTACATCTTTAAATTTCAGTTTTCCTTCTACATCTTCATTTTTAATTCCATGAATAGCTGTTGATTGTGGAGGAATAGGAATTCCAGGACAAACTAGCCAAGTTTTATCTTCTTGATTCCCATTAGGAAATATTTTTAATATGGATATTTCTATGATTCTATCTTTTCCGATATTGATTCCTGTAGCTTCTATATCAAAGAAACAAATGGGACGATGAAGTTTTAATTTCATATTTAATTTAGATATTGATTATGAATTTTTCAATCTATAAAAATAGATTGAAATTGTTATGTAAAAAATAATAATGCATGGTAAAGCAACTACATGTAAAGTTAATAAAAGAAATGTACTAATCAATAATAAAATATAACGTTCTTTATTCTTTTTCCAAGAGTATCCTTCAAAAGAAAACGAAATCATTGGTATTTTACAAACTAAAAAATAACAAGATAAAAATATCAAAAAAAGCATTATAACAGGATACATGATAATATTTTTGATAAAAATTGGTACTGTAGAATAAGTTGTCATAATAGATAAAGAAGAAAAAAATAAAGTATTGACAGGAGTCGTCAATCCTCTATAATCATAAGGATTCATATTGAATTTAGCTAAACGACATGCGGAAAAAATGGAAATTAAAAAAGAAAACCATTCAATAAATGGTATTTTTTTTTCATTGTTTTCAATAAAAAGGAAAACTATTATAGATGGAACTATTCCAAAAGAAACCATATCAGCGAGAGAATCTAATTCTTTTCCAAATTGATTTTCGTTTTTTATCAACCTGGATACAAAACCGTCTAAAAAATCAAAAATTATTGAAAATAAAGTAGCAATAGCAGAACCGTAAAAATTTTTAGACTGTAAAAAAATTATGGATATGCATCCACAAAACAGATTCAATAAAGTAAAAATGTTTGGAATTATTTTTTTAATTTTTGTCAAAATATGTAAAAATTATACTGCTAAAATAATAAATAATGATTAAATTATTCTATGAAATTTCTGATTTTCAGATTGAAAATGAATCTTTCTTTATTCAAGAAATTTGTCTATTGTTAAAAAATGAAGGAATGTATATTGGAAACATAAATTATGTTTTTTGTAATGATAATTTTCTTTTAGATATGAATGAAAAATATTTGCAAAAAAATCTTTATACAGATGTGCTTTCATTTAATTATTCCATCAATCAATGGATATGTGGAGATATATTTATTAGTGTTGATCGTGTTTTAGAGAATTCGAAACTATGGAATCAATCTTTTTTGGTTGAATTAAAACGTGTCATGATACATGCTGTATTACATTTTTTAGGATATGATGATCAAAACAAAATGGATAAAAAAATAATGAAAAAAAAGAGGAGTTTTATTTAAATTTATTTCAATTTTGAAAAAATAATCATGTTTTTAGATATATATGATATTATAGTAGTTGGGGGTGGACATGCTGGAGCTGAAGCTTCTTTAGCATCTTCCAATATAGGATCTAAAACTTTGCTTGTTACTACTAATTTACAAACAATAGGTCAAATGTCATGTAATCCAGCTATAGGGGGAATAGCAAAAGGACAGATGGTTAGAGAAATAGATGCTTTAGGAGGTTATTCTGGAATAATTTCTGATTATAGCATGATTCAATTTAGGATGCTCAATCAATCCAAAGGGCCTGCCATGTGGAGTCCTAGAGCTCAATGCGATAGAAAATTATTTTCCTATTATTGGAGATTTTTTCTAGAAAAAAATACTCAATTAGATCTATATCAAGATACAGTTACATCTTTAATAATAGAAAAAAATCAGGTGAAAGGTGTAAAAACTTTTTTTGGATTAAAAATTAAAGGAAAATCAGTAATACTCACAAATGGGACTTTTTTAAATGGAAAAATACATATTGGTGAAAAAAAAATTAATGGAGGAAGAATAGCAGAACAAGAAGTTCGTGGAATCACAGAACAATTAACCAAACACTTTGGATTCAAATATGGTAGAATGAAAACGGGAACATCTCCAAGGGTAGATGGACGTTCCTTGAATTATGATAAAATGAAATCTCAATATGGAGATATTCATCCAAAAAAATTTTCTTTTTTTTATGAAACAAAAAAATTAACGAAACAACGAAAATGTTATATAACTTATACCAATCAAAAAGTCCATGATTTAATACGTAAAAATTTCAATTGTTCTCCAATTTTTACAGGATCCATTCAAGGTGTAAGTCCCAGATACTGTCCTTCTATAGAAGAAAAAATTTTTAGATTTTCCGATAAAGAAGAACATCCTATTTTTGTTGAACCTGAAGGTTGGAATACTGTAGAAGTATATATCAATGGGTTTTCCACTTCTTTTTCAGAAAAAATACAATATCAATCATTAAAACAAATTTCTGGATTTGAAAAAGTGAAAATATTAAGACCTGGATACGCTATTGAATATGATTATTTTCCTCCCGAACAATTAAAACCTACTTTAGAGAGTAAAATTATAGAAAATCTTTTTTTTGCTGGACAAATTAATGGGACTACTGGATATGAAGAAGCGGCGGCTCAAGGATTAATAGCAGGAATCAATGCTTCTTTAAAAATTAGTCAAAAAGAACCGTTTATTCTTAAAAGAAATCAAGCTTATATTGGTGTTTTAATAGATGATTTAATTACAAAAGGAACAGAAGAACCTTATAGAATGTTTACTTCAAGAGCTGAATATAGAATGTTATTGCGACAAGATAATGCAGATATTAGATTAACTCCTATGGGATACAATATAGGTTTAATTTCAGAAGAAAAAATGAGAATATTAGATAAAAAAAAATCTAATATAGAAAAATGTATGCATTTATTTCAAAATAGAAATTTTGAGCCAAAAGTTATAAATCCCATTTTAGATGATAAAAAATCTCCCAGAATATATCATGATAAGAAAATAGAAACTATTTTATCTCGTTCTGAAATTGATATAAAGGACATTATCTCCATTCCGTTTCTAATGAAAGAAATTAAAAATTTTGATCAAGAAATATTGGAGCAAGTTTCTATTAGAATCAAATATAAAGGATATATAGATAGAGAAAAAGAAAATGCAAAAAAATTATTAAAATTAGAAAATTTAAAAATTCCAAATAATTTTGATTATAAAACCATTCAATCTCTTTCTTTAGAAGCAAGAGAAAAATTGGATTATCATCGTCCAGTATCATTAGCGCAAGCTTCAAGGATTAGTGGGGTTTCTCCTTCTGATTTAAGTATTTTGCTCATTCATATGGGACGGTGATAGTTTTGTTTTGTCGGATATCACAAATAAATCTTCATCCTCTTTCTTCATGTAAAATTTTTCTCTTGCTAATTTTTCTAGATATTTAGGGTCTGTAGTCAATTTTTTTAAATGATTTTCTTCTAATAAAATTTTCTTTTTCAAAGAGTCTCTATCCAATGTCATTTGTTGAATACTTTTCTTAAACTTATAATGTAGTATCAAAGAATTGGAATCAAAAAAAGATATCCATATGAAGAAAAAAAACTTATCCAAAAATATTTGTTTTTAAATATTTTATATTTTTTTCCATTTTCACGTTTTAAACTGATTATAAAATTCATAAATACGTTAATGAATAAGCTTAAAACAATCCAATAAATACTAAAAAAAGATAGAAAAAAACACACCAAAAACCAGATATGGTTATTGCTAAAAAAAGTAAAAATCCTATAAATTTTATTATCATAATTTTTTTAAGAAGTTATAATTTTTTCTATAATTTCGTAAAAAAATAGGACAATGATTTATAGAAAAGAAAAAGATACTTTGGGGATCGTAGAAGTTCCTGTCGATAAATACTGGGGGCCGCAAACAGAAAGATCTAGGAAAAATTTTAGAATCGGACCAGAAGCTTCTATGCCTATAGAAATTATTCATTCTTTTGGTTTTTTAAAAAAAGCTGCTGCTCATGCAAACTGTGAATTTGGTCTTTTATCTAAAAAGAAAAGAGATATTATTTCTTTGGTTTGTGATGAAATTATAGAAGGAAAATTAAATGATCAATTTCCTTTAGTCATATGGCAAACAGGATCTGGAACTCACACCAATATGAATGTTAATGAAGTAATTTCCAATAGAGCTCATATTTTAATGGGTGGGGTACTGGGTCAAAACAAATCTTTTATACATCCTAATGATGATGTCAATATGTCTCAATCATCTAATGATACTTTTCCTACAGCCATGCATATTGCTTCTTATAAAGAATTAATAGAGAAGACCATTCCTTCTATTCAAAAATTAAAAGAAACTTTAGAAAAAAAATCAAAATCATTTCAAGATGTGATCAAAATAGGAAGAACCCATCTGATGGATGCTACTCCTATCACTTTAGGACAAGAATTTTCCGGGTATGTTTCTCAAATAGATCATGGATTAGACTCTATTAAAAAAACTTTATATCATCTTTCTGAATTAGCTATAGGTGGAACGGCTGTTGGTACAGGATTGAATGCTCCTAAAGGATATGATACAAAAGTTACTGAATACATATGTCAATATACAGGGGCCCCTTTCAAAGTCGCAAAAAATAAATTCGAAGCTTTATCATCGCATCATGCGATGGTGGAAGCTCACGGAGCTCTAAAACAAATAGCTGTTTCTTTAATAAAAATATCAAATGACATTCGTTTTTTAGCTTCTGGACCACGTTCAGGAATTGGAGAAATTTATATTCCCGAAAACGAACCCGGATCTTCTATCATGCCTGGAAAAATAAATCCGACTCAATGTGAAGCTATTATTATGGTTTGTACCCAAATTATGGGAAATGATGTATCCATTTCCATAGCAGGATCTTCAGGAAACTACGAATTAAATGTTTCTAAACCATTAATAGTGTATAATTTTTTACAATCTTCCCAACTTCTTGCAGATGCTTGCGCATCTTTTTCTTCTTTTTGTGTAAAAGGAATCAAACCAAACTATCAAAGAATTAAAGAATTTTTGGATAAATCTTTGATGCTTATAACAGCACTAAATACTCATATTGGATACGAAAAATCAGCAGAAATTGCCAAATCTGCTTATGCAAATAATAGAACTTTAAAAGAAGAAGCTATTAGATTAGGATACTTAACTGGGGATAAGTTTGAAGAGTTAGTCAATCCATCAAAAATGGTGTGAATTATGAAAAAAATAAATTTTCTACATTCATATGAATAATATTGGCTATTTTTTCTTCTGATGTAGAATAAATTTGAGAAAGTTTTTTCAAAATTATTCTTAAATTTTTTGGCTCATTTCTTTTTCCTCTAAAAGGATGTGGAGAAAGATAGGGGGAATCGGTTTCTAGCATTATATGATCCAAACTTATTTTATGCAAAAATTGACTCACATGATTGTTTTTGAAAGTAATCATTCCTCCAATTCCTATTTTAATTCCTAAGTCAATAATTTTTTTAGCTTCTTCTAGAGTTCCAGAAAAACAATGGAACACTCCTCTAAGAGAAGAGCTTTTTTCTTTTGATAAAATATGAAAAATGTAATCAAAAGCTTGTCTACAATGTATAACTATGGGAAGTTTTTTTTTTTTTGCCCATTTTATTTGAGTTTGAAAAGCGTATTCTTGTTCTGATACAAATTTATTTTCTAAATAAAGATCCATTCCAATTTCTCCGATAGAAATGAAAGAATGTTTCAATAACCATTTTTCAATACTATTTAATTCTTTTTCTAAATTATTTGGAAAAACTTTATTAGGATGAAGCCCTATCATAGGATAACATATGTTAGGATATTTTTTTTCTAATTTTAATATATTAGGGATGTCTGAAGTGTCTATAGAAGGAATAAAAAATCTGTGTATTCCTAGATGAATAGCTTTTTGTATGACACTGTCAATATCTTCAGAAAATTCTTTCATATACAGATGAGCGTGGGTATCAGTAATTTTCATGTAATTAATTATTAATTTTAAAAAAAATTTTTTATGAAAGCTTATCTATTTCCTGGTCAAGGATCTCAATTTATAGGAATGGGAAAAAACTTATACAAAAACTCTTTTTTGGCAAAAAAATTATTCCAATTAGCTGATGATGTTTTAGAATTCAGAATCACATCTATAATGTTTGAAGGAACTATGGATGTATTAAAACAAACAAAATACACGCAACTTGCAATTTATATATATTCAGTCATAAAAGCAAAAATATCAAATGATTTTAATCCTGATATGGTCGCTGGACATTCTCTTGGTGAATTTTCTGCTTTAGCTGCAATAAACGTCTTTTCTTTTGAAAATGGCTTGATATTAGTGAATAAAAGAGCATCAATTATGCAAAAAATTTGTGAATCAATCCATGGAGGAATGGCTGTAGTGTTTGGGTTGGATGATTCCATTATAGAAGACGTTTGTAAAAATGATAGTGGAATTATTGTTCCGTCTAATTATAATGCCCCTGAACAATTAGTCATTTCCGGTGAATATCAAGCTTTGAAAAGAGTTTGTTTTTCTTTAAAAGAAAGAGGAGCCAAAAAAATATTTATTCTTCCTGTTCATGGAGCTTTTCATTCTCCTATCATGGAACCAGCTAAAAAAGAATTAAAAAAATTTATAAACAAAATTTCTTTTAAAGATTCTAAATGTCCAATCTATCAAAATGTAACCGCTCAATCAGTCATCAAATCTAACGATATAAAAAAAAATCTTGTAGAACAATTGACTTCTCCTGTAAAATGGAAACAATCTATAGAAAACATGATTACTCATGGAGCTATTTCATTTACAGAAGTAGGTCCAGGAAATATTTTACAAGGTTTAACGAAAAAAATTTCAAAAAATCTTGCAAAAAAAATATAATATAAAACCATGTGATCATGCATCAACATGAGAATTTTTTTTATAGTCATGGAAAACTGTTGTTAACAGGAGAATATTTTATTTTATGTGGAGCTTGTGGATTAGCTTTACCTACAATTAAAGGACAATCATTAACTATATTGAGACACAATTTATCTTCTGTTTTACATTGGAAAAGTTATGATGAAATCAATCAACTTTGGTTTGAAGTTATTTTCAAACTTCCTTCCTTAGAAATTTTTTATGAAACAGAAAAGAGAACAGCAATGAGGTTAAGAGATCTATTATTAAAATCCAAAAAACTTCAAAAAAGTTTTCTTCATAATTCATTGGGAATATATGTAAAAACAAAATTAGAATTTCCTAGAAATTGGGGATTGGGAAGTAGTTCCACTTTAATTCACAACATAGCAAAGTGGGCTCAAATCGATCCCTATATGTTATTAGGAAATAATTTTCCAGGAAGTGGTTATGATATAGCTTGTGTTACTATATCAAAACCAATAATTTATAAATTGCATAATAAAAAACCTCATATTATTCCTATAGATTTTAATCCTCCATTCAAAAATCAACTTTTTTTTCTACATCTCAATAAAAAACAAAATACTTATGATGGAATACAATTTTTTCTTTCTCAAAAAAATATATCCAGTCAAAGTATTGAGTCTATATCTTCTATTACTCAAAAAATTACTTTTTGTAAAACATTAGAAGAATTTGAAGAATTATTATTGAAACATGAAATGATTATATCAAAAATATTGAATATTCCTACCATTAAAGAAACATATTTTCCAGATTATTTAGGATTGGTTAAAAGTTTAGGCGCATGGGGGGGGGATTTTGTTTTGATAAGCTATAGAGAAGGAATGAGAAATTATTTTTCTAAGAAAGGATTTCATACTCTCATTTCATTTGACCAGATGATTTTCTAAAAATATGGAAATCTACATTTTATTTATATTATATTGTATATTTTAAATTTATTTCATATGTGCAGCGTTGTTCATTTCGATATCAATGGATGTCATTATAAGTTTCCTGTAGTTTATGGAACTTTTTACGAAAAAGCCATTAATATTTCTAAATTAAGAGAAAATACAGGCTTTATGACATTTGATCCAGGATTAAAAAATACAGGAATTGCTAAAAGTTCTATCAGTTTCATAGATGGGGAAAAAGGAGACCTTTTATATAGAGGATATCCTATTGAACAAATTATTAATAAATGTTCGTTTATGGAAACGAGTTACCTGATTTTAAATGGAGAATTACCCAATACTGCACAATTAAAATATTTCTCTGAAAAAATAAAAAAATTTAATTATATTAACCAGGAAATTTATCAAATACTTGATAAAATCCCTGATAATTATCATCCAATGGGGATATTATCTTCCTTAACCTATGTTTTGACTGTGTTTACAAATTGGCTAAAAGAAGAAGATATGTATCTTCATCTTTTAGCCAAACTACCTATATTAGCTGCTTTGACTTACAGAAAAAAAGTAGGACTTCCTCCTTCTTATGCAGATCATGATCTTGATTATACTTCTAATTTATTAAAAATGTTTTTTTCTGTCCCTAATAAATCTTACCAACAAAATCCAATTATAACGGATGCTTTGGATAAACTATTAATCCTGCATGCTGATCATGAGCAAAATTGTTCAACAACTACTGTACGTTTATTAAGTTCTGTTCATTCAGGACTATTTTCATCTGTTTCTGCAGGAATTAGTGCTCTTTGGGGAAGATTGCATGGAGGCGCTAATCAAGCTGTAATTGAAATGTTAGAAACGATTTTAAGAAGTGGAGGAAATATAAAAAAATGGATAGAAAAAGCAAAAAATAAAAAAGATCCATTTCGATTAATGGGATTTGGACATAGAATTTATAAAAATTTTGATCCTAGAGCAAAAATAGCGAAAGAAGTAGCTGAAAATCTTATCAACAAATTGGGAATTCTTGATCCAATTTTAGAATTGGCAAAAAATCTTGAAGAAAGTGCCCTTCAAGATTCTTATTTTGTGGAAAATAAACTTTATCCCAATATTGATTTTTATTCAGGAATTATTTATCAAGCTATAGGTCTTCCAAAAGACATGTTTACTGTGATGTTTGCTTTAGGAAGATTGCCAGGATGGATGGCTCATTGGAAAGAAATGAAATTTAATAAAGATCCTATAGGAAGACCTAGACAAATTTATATAGGATCCAAAAAAAGGAATATAAAGTGCTAAAGTGCGGGCGAAGGGATTCGAACCCTTACGCCTAATAGGCATCAGATCCTAAGTCTGACGTGTCTACCAATTCCACCACGCCCACTAATTTTTAAATAATTTTATTGTAAAATTAATGAAAAGAAGAAGATATAATTTCATGATTTTCATTGAAAATTTTATATTCCGTATATCCAAATGAATCTCTTGGAATTATTTGAATCCATTTTTTATATTTTAACAACCATTTTTGTTGAATAGAAGGAAATCCTTTTTTTAAATAAGCTGAAACAAAAGAATGTATGTGCAATTGTATTTTCTGATGATTTTTATTTTTTATAATAGATTCTAGAACAAATTCTAAACGATGAATATAATGTATAGGGGAATCTTTAGATTTTTCATTATTGATATTAACTTTTAATTCAGGTCTCACTCTATGACGAGTAAATTGAACTAACCCAAATTTGTTTGGTGGTAAAATTTTGTGTTTAGCTCTATCATTTTTCATTTTTTCCTTTAAATGTTCATATAACTGTTTTCTCTGAATAGGTTCAGACATGTCTATAAAATCCACTACAATTATACCTCCCATGTCTCTTAATCTCAGTTGTCTTGCTATTTCTGTAGCTGCTAATAGATTAATTTTTAATATATTATCAATTCTTTCTGATTCTGTACAATTTTTTTTCATATGATTGTTCATTCCGCTATTAACATCTATAACATGCAAAGCTTCAGTGTGTTCTATTATAAGATAAGCCCCATTTTCAAGAGGAACATTTCTACCCAAAAAAATTTGTATTTGTTTTTCGATTCCATATTTTTCAAATATGGGAATATTTCCTTTATAATATTTAATAATGTTGATTTTTTCCGGAGCTATTAAAGATAAATAGGAATGAATTTCTTGACAAAGAAAATTATTGTTACAGTAAATAGATTTAAAATCATCATTGAATGTATCTCTTAATAAACAAGAAGTTTTGCTGATTTCACTCAACACCCTAACTGGAGGTGGAGGCAATTTAATCAGATTTTTTAATGTTTTTTTCCATTTTTTGATTAAAAAAATCAGTTCTTCATTCAAAACTTCTTCTCTTTTATTATGAGAAGCTGTACGAATGATAATACCAAATTCATGAGGTTTTATCTTTCTTATGTAAGAAAGCAATCGACTTTCTTCTTTTGCATTTTTTATTTTTTTAGAAATAGAAATTTTTTCTGAAAAAGGAATAAGTATCAAATACCTTCCTGGTATACAAATTTTAGAAGTTAATTTTGGCCCTTTATTAGAAATAGGTTCTTTCGAAATTTGAACCAAAATTCTTTGTCCAGGATGCAATATCTTATCTATAGAATTTCTGTTTTCTTTTTTTTCAAAATTGTTAGAGAAAAATTTTCTATTCATAGAAATCAACTCTAATATTTTATTTATTTGAAATCCAAGATCGTTGTAATGTAAAAAAGCCCCTTTTGAATGTCCTATATCGATAATAGCAGCATTTAATCCATACAAAATTTTTTTTACTATTCCTAAATAGATATCTCCTACAGAGAATTTTTTATTGAAAACATCTCTATGAAGCTCTAATAATTGTCCTTCTTCTAAAAGAGCTATTTCTACTTCTTGTTCTTCTGCATTTATAATTAACTCTTTATTCATACACAAAAACAAGGAAAAAAGTTTTAGAAATTAGATTAGAAATTACAATAGATTAATTAAGTTTTATTTTTTTTATGCCTATTTTTTCTATTTCTTTTTTTCTTTTATGGGTAGCTATCTTACGTCTTTTTCTTTTTTTCCGTTTGGCATAATTTTCAATCGTTATTGATTCATCTTCTTTTTTTCTTTTCTTTGTAATTATTTTTTTATAGGAACATTTTTTTTACTAATTCGGTAAAAGATTTTGCCGGTTTAAATGCTGGAATGTTATGCGCAGGAATTACAATAGACTCATCCTTGGATATATGACGTCCCAGTTTTTTAGCTCTATATTTAATGATAAATGATCCAAACCCTCTTAAATAAACATTTTCTCCCGAAGTTAGGCTTTGTTTTATTTTTTTCATAAATGTTTCTATCACCTTTTGCGTATCAATTCTCTCAGATCCAGTTTCTGATATGATTTCTGTTATTATATCTGCTTTTGTCATGTTAAATCATTATATCGAATAACAAAATTCGGTTTCCTAAATATACCAATTTTTTATAAAATTGCTCTAAAATTAAACATATATGGATTTTTCTAAAAAAATAATAAATTGGTACAAAAAAAATCATAGAAAACTTCCTTGGAGAGAAACTCAAAATCCATATTATATATTAGTTTCAGAATTTATATTGCAACAAACAAGAATTTCAAAAACTACTATAAAATATTATTCAAACTTTATTAAAAAATTTCCAGATTTAGAAAAATTAGCTCAAGCAGAGGAAAAAAACGTGTTAAAAGAATGGGAAGGATTGGGTTATTATTCCAGAGCAAGAAACTTGCATTCTTTTGCTAAAGAATTAAAAAAAAATAATATCTTTCCAAAAAAATATAAAGAACTAATCAAGTATAAAGGAATAGGTCCATATACAGGAGCCGCTATTGCATCTATATGTTTTAATGAGGTTATTCCTGCTGTTGATGGAAATGCTTATAGAGTATTTTCTAGATATTTGGGAATTTACGATGATATAACATCTACTGCAACAAAAAATATGTTTAGAATTCTCATTTTAAAAATGATGGATTATAAATATCCAGGAATTTTTAATCAAGCAATTATGGATATCGGGTCTGTTTTATGCACTCCAAAAAATGCAAAGTGTTTTTTATGTCCAGTTAAAGATTCTTGTTTTTCCATTAAAAATGATACTGTCTATAAATTCCCTGTAAAAAGAATAAAAAAATCTATTCTGAAACAGAGATTTTTTTATTATATTTTCATGTATGATCATGATAGAAATATTTGTATCAATAAAAGATCTTCCCAAGATATATGGAAAGGACTTTATGATTTTCCTTTAATAGAATCAGAAAAAAATCTTTCTGTTGATGAAATTCATGATAAAATTTGGAAAAAATTTCGGATAATTTATTCGAATACCATTTATAAAATCAAACATAAAATCACTCATCAAATTTTATATATTCAATTTTTGAATTGTGAAATTTTACGAAATTTTCATTTCCAAAAATTTTTTTTTGTACCACATTATGAAATAGGAAAGTATCCTTTTCCTAGTCCTATTGTCTTATTTTTAAAACATGAGAAAATGATTTAGTGATGAACTCTAATCTTATAGATAATGGATTGTTTTGCCATTTTATTTTCTAAAAATTATCATCAAAATTTAATCTATTGGAAAAAGAATTTTCGACGAATGTTTTTTTAGAAAGTACTTTATATTTTGCATTAATAATAATACTACTATTATTTTCTGCACTAATATCTGGATCAGAAACCGCTTTTTTTTGTCTTGAAAAAAAAACTATTGACAGAGAGAGAAAAAAAAATTCTCATAAAGGAAATCTTGTATTAAAAATTCTTAGAGATAGAAAAAAACTATTGGCAACAATATTAATATCCAACAATTTTTCGAATATTGGAATCGTGATATTAAGTTCCTATTTGATAACAGAATTTTTAGAAAATGAATGTTTGATTATTTCTAATCAGTTTCATATCCCTATTAATTTTATTTTAGAAGTAGTGCTTCTCACTTTTATTTTACTTTTATTCGGAGAGATCATTCCTAAAATATATGCTAGTAAAAATAATTTTCGTTTTGCTATTTTTATGTCAAAACCATTAATATTTCTTAGTAAAATATTAAATCCTATTAGCAGAATAATAATTTTTATTTCAAAGTTTATAGAAAAGAAAGTGATTAAAAAAAAGAATCTTATTTCTGTAGATCAACTTTCAAAAGCATTGAAAATCACATCTTCAAATGAAAAAAATGTTAAAGAATGTCAATTCTTACAAAGAATTGTTGATTTTGGAAATACAGAAACACATCAGATTATGACTCCAAGAATAGATATGTTTGCTTTAAATAGTAACACTATTTTCTCTGATGTTTTAGAATTAGTTCGTAATCAGGGATATTCTCGTATACCTATTTATAAAGATAGTATTGATGATATAGAAGGAGTTCTTTTCGCTAAAGATCTTCTTCCATTTATTTATGATAAAAATTTTAAATGGACTCAATTAATTCATCCTCCTTTTTTTGTTCCAGAAAAAAAAAAGATAGATGATCTTTTAAGTGATTTTAAAAAAAGAAAGATACATTTAGCTATTGTAGTAGATGAATATGGAGGGACTTGTGGATTAGTTACTCTTGAAGATGTAATTGAAGAGATAGTAGGAGACATTATCGATGAATTTGATGAAGAAGATATGTCTTATTCCAAGCTAAATCAAAATAATTATTTATTTGATGGAAAAACTTCTTTAATTAATTTCTATCGTATTATGGAAATTAAAGAAGAAGTTTTTTTTGAGAAAAAAAAAGGTGATGCAGATACTTTAGGTGGTTTCATTCTAGAAATAAATAAAGAATTTCCAAAAAAAAAACAGAAGATTAATTTTTTAAATTATTCCTTTATTATAAGAACTATCGAGAATAAAAGAATAAAAACGATAGAAGTAATAAGAAAAAAAAATAATTAGAATTAATTAAATTTATAAATCTATTATGAATGAAATCAATAAAAATTTAACAAAAAAGAATACGATTTTTTTTTCTATTATATTTCTATTAATAATAATAGTAATTGGTATATGTTTTTTTTTCAAAAATTCTTCAGAAGAAAAAGCTATGAAAGAATTGAATTATGCTCAACAATATTTTTATCAAGGATCTATAGAGAAAGCTTTAAATAGAAAAAAAAATCAAATAAATTATTTAGGTTTTTTAGGAATTGCTTCTAAATATCCTTTTACAAAAGCAGGAAATATTTCTAAATTTTATGCAGGAATTTGCTATTATAAATTAGGGGATTACAAAGAATCCATTAAAGTAATGAAAAATTTTTCTGCAAAAGATGAAATTTTACCTGCTGTAAAATATGGGATTATAGGTGATGCATTTACACAAATGAAAAATAAAAAAGAAGCCTTAAAAAATTATGTAATCGCAGCAAATATCAGAGAAAATGAAATAACAACTCCTCTTTATTATTACAAAGCTGCATTATTAAGTTTTTCTATGAAAAAATACAAAAATTCTAAATATTTTTTTCAAAAAATAGAAACCAAATATCCTTTTTTTTGTATAGAATAAACGTAGAAAAATATCTCATGTTTATTGAAAATAAATTATAAATTATATTTATGAAAGCATGTTCTGTTTATTCATTAGATAAAAAAAAAATAAAAGATGCAAATTTAAAATTTGCGATTATTGTTTCTCTATGGAATCAAGAAATTACTAATAGATTATATAAAGGAGCTTATGAAACTTTAATTCAATCAGGAATTTTGAAAGAAAAGATCCAAACTTGGAAAGTTCCTGGAAGTTATGAATTAATTTATTCTGCTAAGAAAATAGCACATTGTTATAATTTTGATTCAATTATTACAATTGGATCTCTGATACAAGGAGAAACTTATCATTTCGAATATTTATGTCAAGCTATTTCGCAAGGAATCAAAGATATTAATATAAAATATGATGTTCCTGTTATATTTTGTGTTCTGACTGATAAAAATCAACAACAATCTTTTGATCGATCAGGTGGTAAAAATGGAAATAAGGGAATAGAATGTGCCAAAACAGCTATATATATGTCTTTATTTAGAAAATCTATAAAATGAAAGATCTTATTCAATTTTTGCCTATTAATGTGATTAGTCAAATAGCTGCAGGAGAAGTAATACTACGTCCTTCTTCTGTTCTGAGAGAGCTTTTAGAAAATGCAATAGATGCAAACGCAAAAATGATCGATATTTTTATAAAAAATTCAGGAAAAACGTTAATTCAGTTAATAGATGATGGAGATGGAATGAGTGTAAATGATGCAAAAATGAGTATTCAAAGATATGCTACTTCAAAAATCAAACAAGCTGATGACATTTTTAAAATGAGAACCAAAGGATTTAGAGGAGAAGCTTTAGCTTCCATTGCTCTGATTTCTCAACTAGAAATACAAACTAAAAATCAAGAAAATGTATTAGGAATTCATCTTTTTGTAGAAGAAGGAAAGATCAAAGAAGAAATTCCTATAAACATGCTTAAAGGAACAAGAATTTCGGTCAAAAACATTTTTTATAAACTTCCTGCTAGAAGGCAATTTTTAAAATCTTCACAAATAGAATTTCAACATATTGTTCATGAATTTTATAAAATAGTTCTAGCACATAGAAATATTCTATATCGTTTTTATCATAATGACAAAATTGTTTTTTACTTTCAAGAAGCTTCTTTAAGAGAAAGAATCAAAGAAATTTTTAAAAACGAAAATAAAATATTAACACCTATTTTCATTAAGAAAAACAGAATTCTTGTAAAAGGATTTGTAAGTGTTCCAGATTCTTCTATAAAAAAAGGAAATCAGTTGATATTGGTTAATCAACGTTGTGTGACACATTTATTTTTGCATAAAAAAATTATTCATGCTTATGATGGTTTTTTGAAAGACTTGAAAACAGTTTCTTATTTTATTTTTATTCATATAGATCCCAATTTTGTGAATTGGAATATTCATCCTTCAAAAAAAGAAGTCCAATTAGAAGAAGAAGATATTATTGGTTGTATGATTCAACAGGAAATCAAAAACATTTTGTTTGATCAATATGAAGTGAAAAACAAAGAATTGAAAAAATATGATGTTCTGTTATCCTGTGATTCTAAAAATTCTTTTTTGAATGATTTTTCTTTTGAAGAACTTTCTTATAAAAAAAAAGTGATTCAATTAGAAAATTTATTTCGATTGAATGATTCTTCTTTTTTCAACAAAAATGTTGATTTAACAAATCAATTATCCCGTTATATTGCTAATAAAAAAAGAATAATAACTCTTCAAATTAATAGAAAATATATAATTTTTACATTGAATAATGAATATATCATATTCGTAGATCAACATAGAGCACATAGAAACATATTATTTGAATTTTTTTTAAGAGAAAAAAACTTAATAAGTCAACAATTTCTTTTTCCTATAGAAGTAAGACTTTTGAAAAAAGAATTCATTTCTTTAAAAAATATAAAAGATGATTTGATCAATTTTGGATTTCATTTATATTTTTGTAATGAATCAGCTTATTTATATTCTGTTCCTGAAAATATACATCAAAATATATTAGTTGAAGTTTTTCAAAATATTTTAAAATATAATTTCATTAAAGGAAAAAAAAAGAACAAAAAAATACTTATTCAATCAATATCTAAATCTGCATCTATAAAATATGGAACGGAATTATATCCTGATAAAATGGAATGTTTAATTAGAGATTTATTTTCTTGTCATAATCCTAATTATACGGATTCAGGAGATCCTATATTTTTTGTTTTAAGAAAAAATTTTTTTAAAAAGTGAATTTTTATACAAATCTCAACTCAGATGCTGTAAAACATTTAATCAGTATTAATATACTTGTCTATACAGCTACTTTTGTTTTTTCACAATATAAAATAGAAAGTATACTTTCTTTATATCATCCTCTAGATGAACGATTTGAATTATATCAGATTTTAACTCATATGTTTGTACATTCCAAACGTCTTTTTTTGCATATAATTTTCAATATGTTAGCTTTATTCATGTTTGGAGGACAAATAGAAACTTTATTGGGAATCAAAAAATTTCTAATAATATATTTTTTATCGGGAATTTTTGCTGCATTTTTTCAAATAATTTTTAATACGAGTGTCATGTATCATTTTGTTCAGACTTTGGATTTTTCACAAGCTAAAAAAACATTGGATTATCTAAATGAAGAACAAAAAATGAATGTTTATAGTTCCATGTATTCTCCTATGATGGGAGCCTCTGGGGCCGTAAGTGGAATAGTGGGAGCTTTTGCTAAATTTTTTCCAGAACATAAAATTTTTATTCTTCCTTTTCCTTTTCCAATTGCTGTTAGAAAAGCTCTTATAATTTTTATTTTCGGAAGTTTGATTTCAGCTATTTTTAACTTAGCACCTGGAGTGGCTCATTTTGCTCATATCGGAGGAATTTTATCTGGTTATTTTATAGGAAGTTTTTTTTTTAGAAATGAAGATTAGCAAATTTATTCTATTCTTGTTATAATCCGATTCCAACGGAATTTCCAACTGAATAAATTAAAAGGATTTTTTCGATCCCAATCGATACTCATCCATATCAATATGGGTTTTCCTACTATATGATCTTCTGGAACAAAACCCCAATAACGAGAATCATATGAATTGTGTCTATTGTCTCCCATCATAAAATAGTAATTATTTTTGATTTTGTAATCCTTTCCTGAAGGAAACTTAATTTTTTTTCCTGTTTCATAACTAATAATTTCATTATAAATATGAATATTTCTTAAATTCAATTTAATTAATTCTCCTTTTTTAGGAATATATAATGGACCAAAAAAATCTCTGTTCCAACCAGAAGGAAATATACAATCTTCTTGAAAATGAATTGGAAAAATATTTTTTTTCATAAAAACTATGTTGTAGAACAAATTTTTTATTTGAATTGCTTTTTTTTTGGTTAACATAATTTGATAAAAATATTCATCGTTTTTTTCTTCAATCAACTCAATATCTTCAATATCCATTTTGTTTTTAAGATATTCTATGTTTAAAGGAATGTTTTCTGTTTTAATTAAATAAGCTTGTTGCCTTTCTGAAAAAAATTTTTCTTTTTTGTGATTAACAAATAAAACACCTTTTTTAATAGAAATTAAATCTCCTGGTAATCCTATACAACGTTTAATATAATGATCTTTTCTATCTATAACTTTATGATTAGAATCTTTAGGAAAATTAAAAACAACTATATCATTTCTTCGTATAGATTGTATGGGATAAAAACGAAAATAGGGCCATTGTAAAATAGATATGTAAGATTTTATATTTCCAATAATGTTATTATGCGTAAAAGGAATAGAAATAGGAGACATAGGCATTCGCAGCCCATAATGAATTTTACTGACTAGTATAAAATCTCCTACCAATAAGGTTCCTTCCATAGAAGAAGTAGGGATTACAAAGGGTTGAACTATGTAAGTTTGTGTGATAAAAGAAAAAATAATAGCCAATAATATTCCTGTATTATCTTCTTTTTTTTTTATTTTTTCAATTTTTAATAATTGAATCTTTTCAAAAAAATTGATGTAGTAAACATATAGACCTGCAGAAAAAAAGAGAATAATAATATCTTTTTTTGTTTTTTTTCCAAAAGAACGAATTAAATCCATCCACAAAATAAAAAGCAAAACAATACTTGTTAATGGATTTAATAAGAAAAACATATAGCATATAGATCTATTATAAGTTTTTAAAAAAATGAAAATATTATATATAGGAATAAAAATTTTCCAGGAATTGATTCCGCATTTTTGATAAAGCCTCCATGTTCCTAAAATATGAATAATATATTCAAAAAATAAAAAAAGACCACTAGAAACGAAGTATTGGTGCATAAAATACTTTTATATTTCTAACACTTCCTTCATAGAAAAAATACCTTTTTTATTTTTAATCCATTCTGCAGCAATTACAGCCCCCATAGCAAATCCTTCTCTATTATGAGCTTTATGTTGGATTTCTATATTTTCTATTTGAGATTCATATTTAACGGTATGTGTTCCTGCTATGTTCTCTAATCTTTTTGAAAGAATTAAAATCTGATCTTTTGTTTCTTTTGCATCTAATTTTGCATCTAAAATCCATGTTTTTTTCATTTTGTTATTAATAATATCCTTCGCCAAAGAAATAGCTGTTCCACTAGGTTTATCTATTTTTTCTTTGTGATGAGTTTCTTCTATTTTTACCTCATAATTTTCAGAATATGGAAACAACAATTTTGATAATTTTTTATTAATTTCAAAAAAAATATTCATTCCAATGCTAAAATTGGAAGAATATAAGAAAGAGCCATTTTTTTCTATACATATTTTTTGAATAAGTTCAAATTTTTCTAACCAACCTGTAGTTCCACATACAGTAGGAATATTATTTTCTATGCAAATTTTTACATTATTGAAAGCAGAATCAGGTTGACTGAACTCTATTGCCACATCTGAATTTTTCAATAAAAACGGAGAAGGAGTTTCATCATAACACAATGATATTTTGTGATTTCTAATTTTTGCTATTTTTTCTATGGATTTTCCCATTTTTCCATACCCTATTATTGCTATATTCATAAATTTTTTTTTAAAACTTATTCAAAGATAGATCATCTTTTTTTTTGAAAAAATTCCAATAATTTCTTATATTATCGTTCCTGCATGGAATCTTCATTGTAAAATGTAAAAACTATGCTTTTTTCACTTTCAGCCCACGTGGTGAAAATGGTAGACACGCCACTTTGAGGGGGTGGTATCCGATTAGGATGTGCTGGTTCAAATCCAGTCGTGGGTACAATGTCATCAAATTAGAACACGAAATAAGTCTGGATTCTGATTTAAATATTGAAAATGAACTTTATATTTTTTCATTCTTCCTAATAATGCAGAAAATTCATTTTTATCTGCCAATTCTATTCCTATTACAGCAGGGCCTTCCTCTTTGGAAGTTTTTTTAGAATATTCAAAATAGGCAATATCATCTTTGGGTCCTAAAATATTATTAACAAATTCTTTCAAGGCTCCAGCTCTTTGTGGAAATTTAACAATAAAATAATGCTTTTTTTCTTCATACAAAAGAGATCTTTCTCGTATTTCTTCAGTTCTAGTAATATCATTATTTCCCCCACTTAAAATACAAACAATAGTTTTTCCTTTTATTTTTTCAGAATAAAAATCTAAAGCTGCTATTGAAAGAGCTCCAGCTGGCTCCGCAACAATAGCTTCTAAATTATATAAATCTAAAATAGTTGTACAAACTTTTCCTTCCGGAACTGTTTTGATATCATATAATATTTGATTGCATATATTAAAATTCAATTCTCCTACCTTTTTCACTGAAGCTCCATCAATAAATCTATCGATTGTTTCTAACTCTACAACTTTTCCTTTTTTTAAAGAAAAACTCATAGATGGAGCTCCTTGAGGTTCCACTCCTATAATTTTAGTTTTGGGACTAAATTCTTTAAAATGACTTCCTACACCAGAAACTAAACCACCTCCTCCAATAGGAATAAAAACATAATCGATATTTGAAATGGATTGTTCTAAAATTTCTAAACCAACAGTAGCTTGGCCTTCAATAATTTTAATATCATCAAAAGGATGAATAAAAATTTTTGCATTTTTTCTACAATCTTTCATCGCCTCATAACTAACCGCGTCAAAAGTATCTCCAATCAAAATGATTTCAACATATTCTTTTCCAAACATTTTTACTCTTTCCACTTTTTGTTTGGGAGTAGTACTCGGCATATAAATTTTTCCTGGAATTTTGAGTATATGACAAGAATAGGCCACCCCTTGGGCATGATTTCCTGCGCTGGCACACACAATTCCTTTTTTTAATTCTGTTTGAGATAGACTTTTTATTTTATTATAGGCTCCTCTAATTTTATATGAACGTATAATTTGTAAATCTTCTCTTTTCAAAAAAACATTAGCTTTATATTTTTCTGACAACAGAGTATTTCTCTGTAACGGAGTTTCATAAATGATATCTTTTAATACATTTTTAGCTCTGATTACCTCTTTATAAGAAGGAAAGTAACCTTTTAATTTCTTTTTCAATCTTTTACTTTAATAAATTAGTGTCATTGTTAATTAGTCAGTCTAAAAAAACCAACTATTTATTTGTGTTTTTTTCCGGTCTAAGACTACGAATAACGGATCCAACTTCCCATAATTCACTTTTTCTAAGATCTCGCAATTCATTTTTCAACTTTACTCTGTAATCTATATTACTGTTAGATTTAATAATTCTTTCAGCTTCATTTCCAGAATGAACTTCATGATATAATTCTTTAAATATTGGCAACGTCGCATCTCTAAATTTTTTCCACCAATCTAAAGCTCCTCTTTGTGCTGTAGTAGAACAATTATCATACATCCAATCCATTCCTTTTTCCGATACTAATGGCATTAAACTTTGAGTAAGTTCTTCTACGGTTTCATTGAAAGATTCTGAAGGAGAATGACCTTTTTCTCTTAATATTTGATATTGTGCGGCAAAAATTCCTTGTATTGCCCCCATTAAAGTTCCTCTTTCTCCTACCAAATCTGAGTAGACTTCATTTTTAAAATTTGTTTCAAATAAATATCCAGATCCTATTCCTATCCCAATAGATAGAGTTTTTTCTAAACTTTTTCCACTATAATCTTGATAAATAGCATAACTGGAATTAACTCCTTTTCCTTGTAAAAATAGTCTCCTTAAACTGGTTCCTGATCCTTTAGGAGCAACTAAGAAAATATCTATATCTTTAGAAGGATATATTTTTGTTTTATCACAAAAAGTTAATCCAAACCCATGCGAGAAATACAAAGACTTTCCTTTAGTGAGATACCTAGAAAGAGTTGGCCAAAAAGAAATTTGACCTGCATCTGATAAAAGATACATGAGTAGAGTCCCTCTTTCAGAGGCTTCTTCTAAAGAAAAAAGATTTTTTCCTTCTATCCATCCATCTTTGAGTGCTTTTTCCCAAGAAATAGAATTTTTTCTTTGTCCTACAATAATTTGAAATCCATTATCTCTTAAGTTTAGAGATTGACCAGGTCCTTGAACTCCATATCCTAAAACAGAAATAGTTTCTTTTTTTAATATTTCTCTAGCTTTTGATAATGGAAATTCTTCTCTGGTTACAATAGTTTCTTCTACAGATCCAAATTTAATTTTCATGATTTTTATTTAATTTTTAAGATGTTGCTAACGGTAAATCTATTTTTTTCCATGAATTTTTTCTGGAATTTTTTTCTTCTATTTTAGAATAGTAAACATGAATAATTCCAATTAATTTTTCAATTAATTTTTTAACTTTAATTAATTGTTCTTCTTGACATTCTAAATCTAAAACATACTGAAATTGAACCTTTCCAATAGTTTCATTCTCATTGCTAGAAACGTTAATATGATTGGTTTTCAAATTTCTTCTGTTCAATATAATAAGTATTCTACTCAATAATCTTGTTTCTCTTTCTCCTAAAATTATTATTCTGAATTGATGCTTCATAGTATATAAATATTTTAATTATGTTAAACGAATTTTATCTACAGCTGCTCCTGCAGGAATCATAGGAAAAACATTGTCTTCTCTTTCGATTACAACTTCTAATAAAAAAGCTTTTTCATGATTTAATGCTTTTTTTACAGATTCTTTTAATTCTTCTCTTTTGTTTACTTTTTTTGCTTCTATATTATAAGCATTAGCTAATTTGATAAAATCTGGATTCACTAATTCTGTACACGAATAACGTTTATCAAAAAAAAGCTGTTGCCATTGACGTACCATTCCTAAAAAATTATTATTCAGCAATATTATTTTTACAGGAATATCATTTTGTAAAATGGTTCCCATCTCTTGTATTGTCATTTGAATACCTCCATCTCCCACTATACAAATAACTTGTCTATTTTTTGCTCCTAATTGAGCTCCTATTGAAGCTGGTAAAGCAAACCCCATAGTTCCCAATCCTCCAGAAGTTATTTGACTTCTTTTATAGGTAAAATTGAAATATCTAGAAGCTATCATTTGATGTTGTCCTACATCAGTTACAAGAATAGCATTTTTTTGTTTATATTGATTTATCCACTTAATTACCTCTCCCATAGTCATTCCTTCTTTTTTTGGATTTAGATCCCCTTGTATAACTGCAATTTTTTCTCTTTCTTTGAGAGCACAAAACTTTTTTATCCACTCTTCATGAGTTGATTCATTGACATAGTTAATTAATTTTCTTAAAGAACATTTGCAATCTCCCAATATTGGAATATGACATAATATATTTTTATTAACTTCAGAAGGATCAATCTCTAAATGAATAATTTTAGCTTGTTTTGCATATTGTTTAACGTCTCCTGTTACACGATCATCAAAACGGATCCCTATTGCAATAAGAATATCACATTGATTAGTTAAAATATTTGGAGCATAATTTCCATGCATTCCTAACATACCTACATATAGATAATGATTGCTGTCCAAAACTCCTAATCCCAATAAAGTGCTAGCTACAGGAATCCCTGTTTTTTCAACAAATTTTTTAAATTCTTCCTCTGCTTCAGCTAAAATAACACCTTGACCTACAAGAATTAAAGGCTTGTTAGCTTTATTTATGAAATTTGCAGCTTCTATTATTCTATTTTCCTCTATACAAGGATATGGATGAAAATTTTTTACGTATTTACAACGTTCATAATGAAATTCAGATTTTTGAAATTGAGCGTCCTTAGTGATATCTATCAATACAGGTCCTGGTCTTCCTCTTTTAGCTATAAAAAATCCTTTTTGAATTGATTCACAAATATCTTTAGATTTTAATACTTGAGTATTCCATTTTGTTACAGGAATAGAAATGTCTATAATATTTGTTTCTTGAAAAGCGTCGGTTCCCAATAAATGAGAAGAGACTTGTCCTGTAATACAAACAAGAGGGGTGCTGTCAATCAAGGCATCTGCCAATCCAGTAATCAAGTTAGTAGCTCCCGGTCCTGAAGTAGTAAAACATACTCCTATTTTTCCAGTAGCTCTAGCATATCCTTGTGCTGCATGAATGGATCCTTGTTCGTGACGCATTAAAATATGTGAAACTAAATTTAAATAATCGTGTAAAGAATCATAAATAGGCATAATTGCTCCACCTGGATAACCAAAGATGTATTCTACCTCTTCATGTAAGAGTGCTTTTATTACTATTTCCGAACCAGAGAATAACTTTTTTTCCATATAATTAATTCAATTGATCTGTAATGCACCCTTTGGAAGCTGGAGACACCATTTTGGTATATTTGTATAAATATCCTTTTTTTACCTTAAATGAAGGGGGAATCCATGATTTTCTTCTTTTATTTATCTCCTCATCTTTCACTTCAAGAGTAATGGTATTATTTTCCGCATCTATTTTAATAAAATCTCCATTTTTAATCAAAGCAATCAATCCTCCAGACTGTGCTTCTGGAGTTATATGCCCTACTACAAAACCGTGTGATCCTCCTGAAAATCGACCATCTGTAATAAGAGCGACTTCTTTTCCTAATCCAGATCCCATAATATAAGATGTTGGCTTTAACATTTCTGGCATTCCAGGCCCTCCCTTTGGTCCGACATATCTGATGACAATTACAACTCCAGGCAAAATTTTATTTTTCAAAATAGCTTGATTGGCTTCTTCTTCTGAATCAAAAACATTAGCTTTTCCACGAAAAATAGTACCTTCCTTTCCAGTAATTTTAGCTATGGCTCCTTCAGGAGAAAGATTTCCATATAAAATTCTGATATGTCCGTTTTTTTTGATAGGGTTATCTAAAGAATGAATAATTTTTTGATTGAAAGTTATATTAGGAACATTTTTCATATTTTCAGATAATGTTTTTCCAGTAACGGTTAGACAATCTCCTGATAATATTCCTTCGTTTAATAGATATTTTATAATAACAGGCATTCCACCTATATACATATGAATATCTTCCATTAAGAAAATTCCACTTGGTTTTAAATTTCCAATGAGAGGAACTTGATTGCTAAGTCTTTGAAAATCTTTTAAAGAAAAATCAATATTTGCCGATTTAGCTATCGCTAAAAAATGTAAAACTAAATTGGTTGAACCACCTAAACACATGGCTAATTTTACCCCATTTTCTATAGAAGATTTTGTTACGATATCTTTCGGTTTTATTCCTATTTCCAATAGTTTTTTAATATATATAGAAACTTCTTCACACTCTATTTGTTTCTTTTCACTTGTAGAAGGAGATGAAGAAGAATAAGGGAGCATCATTCCCATCGTTTCCAAAGCAGAAGCCATAGTATTTGCAGTATACATTCCTCCACAAGCTCCTGGTCCTGGACAAGAATTTTTAACAATATTTTTGTACTCTTTTTCAGTAATTTGGAAAGTATTTTTTTTTCCTAGAGCTTCAAAAGAAGAAACAATGTCTAATTTTTGACCATTATAATGACCTGAAGAAATACTTCCTCCATACACTATAATAGATGGACGATTCAATCTAAGTAAAGCTATCATAACTCCTGGCATATTTTTATCACATCCAGGTATGGCAATTATTCCATCATAATGATGTGAATCAATTACTGTTTCTATGCTATCCGCTATCAATTCTCTGGAAGGCAAAGAGTACCTCATTCCTGGAGTACCCATAGTAATTCCATCACTGACTCCAATAGTAGTCAATTGAAATCCTACTAAATTTTGAGTAACAACTGATGATTTGATTTTTTTTGCCATTTTATCTAAATGCATGTTGCAAGGATTTCCCTCGTACCAATTGCTAACTATTCCTATTTGAGCTTTACAAAAATCGGATTCTTTCATCCCTGTAGCATATAACATAGCGTGTGCTGCTGGCAAATCGGGTTCTTTAGTTATGTTTTTACTAAAATCGTTAATTCTTTTTTTCATGAAATGTTTTATAAATCAAAAAGCCCTACCGGTTAGTAGGGATAAAAAATAACACTCAATTTGAATAGTCATTAAAAATATCTATTCAAAAAATGAATTATATAATATGCAAAAATATGAAAAAAATAGATTATATAAAAGCGTTTTTTAGGTATTTATTTTTATAATATTATTATTTTTTGATTAATTAATGAATATATTGTAAAGTTTACAATCATAAATTCTATCTGCAACGTATTATTGTTAATAATAAAAAAAAACTATTTTTTTTTGAAAAAAATGAAATTTTACATTTATAAAATATATTCAATATTTAACAAAATAAATATAAAATGTAAAATAATATGATTTTAATTAAGAAATAACACCTGATCCTACCAATTCTTTTCCAATATACCAAGCAGCAAACTGTCCTTCCGTTATAGCACATTGCATTGTTTCAAATTCTATGAACATTCCTTTTTTTATTTTGTATAATTTTGATTTTTGCAATGATTGTCTATAACGAATTCTACAAAAAACATCCATTTTTTCTCCTTCTTTAAGACTAAGATCTTCTCTTATCCAATGAATATTTTTTTCTTGAATAAACAAAGATTTTCTATATAATCCTGGATGCTTTTTTCCTATTCCAGTATAAACAATATTTTCTTTTACATCGGTTTCAATGACAAAAAGAGCTTTTTGATAACCTCCTAAAGCTATTCCTTTACGTTGCCCTTTAGTAAAACAATGAGCTCCTTTATGATATCCTATTATTTTTCCATCTGATTTTTTATACTTTTTTTTTCTAGATAAAAAAAGTAACTCTTCTTCCTTAGAAGAAGGAAAAGGAAATTGATTTTCTTTATATACTAAAGCATCAGAATTTATGCAAACTACTTCTCCTTTTTTTGGAATAATTTTTTTTTGTAGAAATTCGGATAATTTAATTTTTCCTACAAAACAAAGACCTTGTGATTCTTTTTTATGAGCATTACGTAATCCATTTTTTTCCGCTATTTTTCGAACTTGATTTTTCGTTAATAAACCTAATGGAAACAGTGTTTTTCCCAATTGATATTGCGTTAATTGACATAAAAAATATGATTGATCTTTATTAAGATCTTTTCCTATTAAAAGACGATAAATTATTTTTTTGTTTTTTATAATTTTTTCTTTATTTACATAATGGCCTGTTGCAATCAAATCTGCTCCTAAATCAATGGCTTTTTTTAAGAAGATGTTGAACTTAATCTCTCTGTTGCATAAAATATCTGGATTAGGAGTTTTTCCAGATTCATATTCATGAAACATGTAATCAATGACATATTTTTTATATTCTTTTTTCATTTCTATTACTTGAAAAGGAATATTTAATTGTTGAGCGACTAACATAGCATCAATTTTATCTTCTTTCCAAGTAGTACATTTATTGAAAACAGAATCTTCCTCTTCCCAATTATGCATAAACAAACCAATAACCTCATAACCTTTCTTTTTAAGAATTAATGCAGCAACACTTGAATCAACACCACCTGAAAGGCCAACAACGACAACCTTTTGCATCATGATATTATTGATTTACTGAATTGATCTGTTGAAAACTTATATTCAAAAGTGTTTTTAAAAAAAAAATAAACATTCACTGATCTGTAAATTTTTTCTTTTTAAGAAAACATTTCTCTTACACGATCAAAAAAAGATTTTTCTGAATTACCGGGATGAGGAAGGAAATTTTCATTTTTTCTCATTTTTTCGAAAAATTTTCTTTGTTCTTCATTAATTTTTTTTGGAGTCCAAACATTAACATGAATCAAAAGACTCCCATGTCCATATCCTTCAATGTTAGGTAATCCTTTATTTTTTAATCTAAGAGTTTTTCCCGATTGTGTTCCTGGATCTATTTTGATTCTAGCCTTTCCATTAATAGTAGGTACTTCTTTAGAAGCCCCCAATATTGCATCCGGAAAAGAAATATATAAATCATAATGGAGGTTGATCCCTTCTCTTTTCAGTTGAGAATGAGGAATTTCTTCAATGAGTACAATTAAATCTCCAGGAATTCCCCCAAATGGAGCTTCATTTCCTTTTTCAGAAATTTTAAGTTGAATTCCTTCTGTAAGTCCTGCAGGAATTTTTATATTTACCAATTCTTCTTCTTTAATTAATCCATGTTTATTAGCTCCATAAGGTATATTTTCAACATTTTTTCCAGTCCCTGAACATATATGACATTGAGAAGTAGTTTGCATTTTTCCTAAAATGGTATTGGTTACACGTATAATTTGACCAGTTCCATTACAAGATGAACAATTTTTAAATTTGATTCCTTTAGCTATTTTAAGTCTTTTTACTTTAACTTTTTTTTCTATTCCATTAGCGATCTCTTCTAATGAAAGTTTAACTCTTATTCTTAAATCACTTCCTTTAATAGTTTTATTCCGATTTGATCTTCCAAATCCAAAACTAGAAAAACCTTCTCCAAATGCATCAGCGAAAATATCTCCAAAATTTGCAAAAATATCTTCCATATTCATTCCTGAACCAGTACCGCTTCCTTTTACCCCAGAATGACCAAATTTATCATAACGTTGTCTTTTTTCTGGATTACTTAAAATTTCATAAGCTTCAGCAGCTTCTTTAAATTTTTCTTCTGCTTTTTTTTTATCATCCAAATTTTTATCTGGATGATATTTGATTGCTAATTTTCGATAAGCTTTTTTAATTTCTTCTGAAGAGGCATTTTTAGAAACTCCTAATACTTCGTAATAATCTTTTTTAACCATGAAGATAAAAATTTACTTTCCGGTTATGACTTTAGCATGTCGTATGACTTTTTCTTTAAGAAGATATCCAGCTTCTATAATTTCTATTATTTTTCCTTTTAAATCTTCTGTAACAGCTGGAATTTGTGAAATAGCCTCGTGTAAATCTGTATTAAAGTCATCTCCCTTTTTTATTTTGATTTTATTTAATCCTTTTTCTTTTAAAATTTTAACAAGTTTTTCTTGTATTAAAGAAACTCCTTTCACAATCAGTTCATCTTTAGATTTTCTTAACTCTTTAAGTCCTCGTTCAAAATCATCCAAAATCGGAATTAAATCTATAAGAATTTCTTCATGAACAGCTCTAAAAATATCAAATCTTTCTTTTTGAATGCGTTTTTTATAATTTTCAAATTCTGCAAAAAGACGTAAAAATTTATTCTTTTCTTTCTCTACTTCTTTTTGAAGTAATTCCATTTCTTTTTTTAATGGATCCTGTATTTCTCCTTGACAAGAAGATGATCCCACATTACAGACATCGTTAGATGGATCTGATTGTTTTTTCAGTTGTTTTTTTGATTGATATCCATAATATAAAAATATTTTCAATACAGGACTAACAGCAAAAGATTTGCCATAATTTTAATTATGCCATAATGACATTTTTTAATTAAATTAAAGGGTTGAATTTGAAACATTTTCTAATATCATTCAACCTTTTATGAGCTATAATTTTTGCTTTTTTAGCACCAGAATCCAGAATATGATCTAATAAAGATTTATTTTTCATAAAATAAAAAAACTTTTTCCTTTCTATTGAAAATTTATGAATGATAAGTTCATACAATGCTATTTTAGCCTCATAATAACCATATCCACCCCTTATATATTTTTCTTTCATTTTCTCTATTTGATCTAAAGAAGCTATTAATTTGTATAGAGACATTATATAATCTGTTTCGTGATTTTTCTTTTCTTCCAAAGATTGACTGTCTGTACGAATACTCATAATTTGTTTTTTCAAAATTTCGTCTGAAGAGAAAATGTTAATCCAATTTTTTTTAGATTTACTCATTTTTTCTCCATCTGTTCCAGGGACAGACATCATTTTTTTTTGTAAAAAAGCATTAGGCAATACAAATAATTTATGACCTATTTTTTTATTGAAAAAGGAAGCAATTCGTCTAGCTATTTCTATATGTTGTAATTGATCTTTTCCTACGGGAACAATTTTTGCGTTATAAAGTAAAATATCGGCAGCCATTAAAATAGGATAAGAAAACAATCCTAAACTAATTTTTTCTTTATTTGTTTTTTTGATTTCATTTTTAAATGAATGAGCTAATGTAAGCCTTTGATAAGGAAAAAAACAACTGAAATACCAAGCTAGTTCAGTCACTTCTGAAACATCAGATTGTCTATAAAAAAGACAATTTTCAGCATTCAATCCAAAAGCTAACCACGCTGCCGCAATTTGATAAGTGTTATTTTTTATTGTTTGGATATTATTTACTTGAATCAGAGAATGTAAATCTGCTATAAATATAAATGAAGAATGTTTTTCATTTTTATTAGCCATATTTACAGATGGAATTATAACACCTAAAATATTTCCTAAATGAGGAGTTCCTGTACTTCGAATTCCTGTTAAAATTTTTTCCATACTTATAAAACTTATAAACTAATTGAAAATAATACAATCTAAAAATTGATTATTTTTTTTCATTTAAAGATTCTAATCCACTGATGATTTCAAGTATTTCTTTAGTTATTGTTGTTTGTCTTTCCTTATTGTAATTTAATACTAGATCATTTTTAATTTCAGATGCATTTTCTGTAGCTTTATGCATAGAAATCATACGTGCTGTATGTTCTGAGTAAGAAGATTCTAAAAAAATTTTTAATAATTTTGCATTTACAAATTTTGGAATCAAATAATCAAAAATTTCTTTTTGGGATGGTTCTAGAATATACTCAATTTCTGTTTTTTCTTTTTGTAAATCTACAGAGACTGGTAGTAATTTTTCTACAATTATTTCTTGAAACAAAGATTTTTTGAAATTGTTATACATCAAATAAATAGAAGATACTTTTTTTTGAATAAAAATTGAAATGAATTTTTTTGTTAAAGTTTGTATTTTTTCATTACTTTTAGTAAAGTCATCTCCCCAATCAATCCAATTGTTATTTTTGTCATATATCTTATATCTTTTCACTAAAAAATCGAATCCTTTTTTTCCAATTGAAAAAAATATGCACTCATTATGTGAGTATCCTTTTTTTTGAAACAATTGATTAATTTTTTCAAAAATTAAGGAATTAAAAGAACCGCATAATCCACGATTAGAAGTAAATACAATGAACAATTTTTTTTTTTCTTCTTTTTCTAAGAAATATTTATTTTTTTCCAATTTTTCCGTTAACAAAAAATCTGAAATAAGTAATTCTATATGATCCAAATAAGTTTTTACATGTGTCAATAAACCTTTAGTTTTTCGTAGTTTTACGATAGAGATCATTTTCATAGCTTCCGTAGTTTTAATAACTGATTCTATAGATAATATTCTTCTTTTGATCTCTTTTGGATTGGACATAAAAAAAAATTTTAGGATACATATTTATTACTTAATTCCAAGGCTACTTTTTCCAATATTTCAGATATTTTATCATCAAGGATTCCATCTTTTAATGAATTTAATAAATCTTCATGTTTTTCTTTTAAATAAAAAAGATATTCTTTTTCAAAATCTGAAATCTTATCAAGAGGAATATTTTTTAATATATTTTGAGTTCCAACATAAATTATAGCTATTTGATCTTCTATATTATACGGATAATGAGGAGGTTGTTTTAGTATTTCTATATTAATTTTTCCTTTTTTTAGAATTTCCATTGTAGATGGATCTAATTCAGAACCAAATTTTGAAAAAGATTCCAATTCTCTAAATTGAGCTTGATCTAATTTGAGAGTTCCAGATACTTTTCTCATAGATTGAATTTGAGCAGCCCCTCCTACACGAGAAACAGATATACTTTCATTGATAGCAGGACGTATTCCAGAATGAAATAAATCTTTTTCCAAAAAAATTTGTCCATCTGTTATGGAAATTACATTAGTTGGAATATAAGAAGAGATATCTCCAGATTGAGTTTCAATAATAGGTAAAGCAGTTAAAGACCCTCCTCCTTTAACCTCTTTTCTAATAGATTCTGGAATATCATTCATTTTTTCAGCCATTTTTTGGTCTTTGATAATTTTAGAGGCACGTTCTAAAAGACGAGAATGTAAATAAAAAACGTCTCCTGGATAAGCTTCTCTACCAGGAGGCCGTCGTAACAACAAAGAAATTTCTCTATAAGAAACAGCTTGTTTTGACAGATCATCATATATCACCAAAGAAGAGCGGCCTGTATCACGAAAATATTCTCCGATCGCAGTTCCTGAAAAAGGAGCAAAAACTTGCATAGAAGCTGGATCAGAAGATGTAGCTGAAACGATTACGGTGTAAGACATAGCTCCCTTTTCTTGCAAAAGATTAGCAATTCTTGCTATTGTAGATCCCTTTTGACTAACTGCTACGTAAATGCAATAAACTGGTTTATTTTGTTCATAAAATTTCTTCTGATTGATAATAGCATCAATGGCTATAGTCGTTTTTCCCGTTTGTCTATCTCCAATAATCAATTCTCTTTGTCCTCTTCCTATAGGGATCATTGAATCTATAAACTTAATGCCAGTTTGAAGAGGTTCTTTGACTGGTTCTCTGTAAATAACACCTGGAGCCTTTCTTTCTAAAGGCATAGAAAATAATTTTCCTTCTATAGGACCTTTTCCATCAATAGGATTTCCTAATGTATCGACAACACGACCTAACATGCCTTCTCCTACTTGGATAGAAAAAATTTTTCCTGTTCTTTGAACTACATCACCTTCTTTGATATCTTTTGATGAGTTTAGCAAAACAATACTAACATAATCTTCTTCAAGATTCAAAACTATGCCTTTTACTTCGGTATTATTAAATTCTACCAATTCTCCATAAAAAGCGGAGTTTAGACCGAAGGATCTAGCTACTCCATCTCCTACTTGAATAACAATACCAGATTCAGATAATTTTGATTCAAATTGAAAATTTGATAATTGTTCTTTAAGAATAGATGATATTTCAGAATATTTTAAATCTGACATGAAAATAAAATCTAAGAATTTTTAAATATTTTTTGAATGGAATCTAACTGCTCTTTAACGCTAAAATTCCATTTTTCGGATCCTATGCAAAATAGGAAACCTCCAATAATAGATTTATCTATTTTGTTTATTATATGAAATTTTTTTTTCTGATACTTAGGATAAATTTTAATTTTATGCGCAATTATTTTTTGCATATCTATACTTAAAGGAAATGCAGAAACAATAATGCATGTCACAATCCCTTTTTTTTCTTCTTTATATATTTTTTGATATTCTAAGAAAATTTCTTTTAAAAGAGATTCTCTTTTTCGTAGAATTAAAAGTTTTACAAATTGAAAGAGTGAAACATCGAAAGGATAAAGAATTTTTTTGAAAATAATTATTTTTTTTTTGTAACTTAATAATGAGGTTGAAAGAATTTTATTGAAATCTGTTTTCAACAAAGAAGATATTTTCTTGACTTTATAATAAAATGAATCATTGTTATTCATGATAGAATATTCAAAAAAAACTCTTGCGTAATGTTTAACTATTTTTTGATTATTTGAAAACATTTTTGTATCAATCAGTATAATTTATCTACCAATTCTTTTATAAACTTATCTTGTTTATTTGTTTGATCCAACTCTTTTTTTAATATTTTTTCAGCTATTTGAATAGAAATGTCTCCTATTTGATTTTTTAATTTATGAATAGCTGCTTTTCTTTCTATTTGAATACTTTTTTTTGTTTCTTCTAGAATCTTTTTCTTTTCTATCAAACTTTCCTCTTTTGCTTTTAATTTTATTTTTTCTCTAATTTGAATAGCTTCCTTTAAAATCATATCTCTCTTCATTCGAGTTTCTTTTAAAATTTTGTTTTTCTGATTTTCTACATTTTTCAATTCATTTTTCACTTGATCCGCTTTTTCAACAGACATTCTAATATTTTCTTCTCTTTGATCAATAAAATGAAGGATTGGCTTCCAAGCAAATTTGGAAAGAAATAACATAAGGATTACAAATATTATAGTATGCCAAACAATCAATCCTACAGAAGGAGTTACCAGATCCATTGTTAAAAATTATTTAAATACAGCTAATAATGTAGTAACTATTCCAAAAAGGGCTGCCCCTTCAATTAGTGCCGCAGCAACAATCATTGCATTCTGTATTTTTCCTGATGCTTCAGGTTGTCTAGCAATAGCATCCATTGCTGAACTTCCAATTTTACCAATTCCCAGTCCCGCTCCTACTACTGCAAGACCAGATCCTAAAGCGGCTAATCCAGAGTAAGTCAAATCTATATCCATATAATTAATATTTTTAATGTTAATGCTTAATGCGTTTCATTTTCATAATTTTTGATAGCCATTCCTATAAGTAAAGCAGATAAAGTCGTAAAAATAAAAGCTTGTAAAAAGGCTACCATAATTTCTAACATAGAAATAAAAAAACCGAAAATTATAGAAAAACCGGCTATAAAAAAATTTTTAAAAATAAAAATAAGACAAATAAAACTTAAAATAATTATGTGTCCAGCAGTAATGTTAGCAAACAAACGAATACACAAAGTCAATGGGCGAATAAAAATTCCAACCAACTCTATAGGAGCTAATAAAAATCTAATTCCTATTGGAACCCCTGGCATCCAAAAAGTATGTTTCCAATAACTTAGACTAGCATTGATATTCGTTATGATAAATGTAGTTATAGCTAAAGTCAATGTAACATTTATGTTTCCTGTAACATTTGGAAATCCTGGTATAAGACCCATTAAATTATTAAATAATATAAAAAAAAAGGATGTTAATAAAAAAGGAAAATAGGTTTTATACTTTTTTTCTCCAATATTAGGAATTGCTATTTCATCACGTATAAACAAAATTAAAAATTCTAAAAAAATACCTAAACTCCATTTGAGTTGACTCTTTTCATTATAACTATGTTTCATTCTAATGAAAAGATAACATAACAAAAAAAAAGAAATCAAAATAGCAACTACATTTTTTGTAATAGAAAAATCCCAAGGCTTTTCATTAATTGGAATTCCTTTTTCATCTATATGAAATGTTCCAACGGAATTTGTGTTATATATTTTTCCTTGAAACATTTTATAATATCCATGTTTTCCTTTGACCACTTTTTCACATGATAATTTCGATGAAGAAAAAATTTCTAAACCATGATTCCACAAAATAACAGGTAAAGATAAAACAATACCATGATTGTGAGACCCTGCAATATGCCATTCATGAGAATCACTTACATGTTCAAAAATAGTATTGGCTACATTCATTTTATTTTCCTGATGTTTTTCATATTTTACTTCTTGAGCCTTAGTATCAGCATACAAGATGAAAGACAAAAACAAGAATAATAAATTTTTTGAAATCATTTATTAAAAATCAAAAAACAGGAAACAAATTTAGATTTTTTCCAAAAAAAAGTGTTGTTTTTTTTCAAAATAATTTTTTCAACAAATTGGGTTTCCATTTTTTTGAATTGAAAGAGTACATTTGTATACATTTTTTTATGAAATTTTATTTATTTAACAAAATAATGAAGGAAGAAACAAAGCTCATTCAAAACATCTTATCAGATCCTCTTACAGGTGCCATATCCACACCAATATATCAAACTTCAACTTATGTACAGGAATCTCCTGGAGTTCATAAAGGATTTGATTATACAAGAACAAATAATCCTACAAGAAAAATATTGGAGGAATTAATTACTGATTTAGAATATGGTTATGCTAGTTTAGCATTTTCTTCAGGATTAGCATCTGTAGATGCCGTTTTAAAGTTATTAGAATGTGGAGATGAAATAGTAGCTGTAGATGATATTTATGGAGGGACTTTTCGTTTATTGAATTTGTATAAAAAATTAGGACTTAGTACTAAATTTGTAGATACAACCGATGCAGAAAAAACGATATCAGCAGTTTCTAATAATACAAAATTGGTTTGGATGGAAAGTCCTACGAATCCAACATTAAAAATATCTGATATAGAATATATTAGTGAAAAATCTAAGAAAAAAAATCCAGAAGTATTGGTTGTGGTAGATAATACTTTTGCCTCTCCTGCTATTCAAAATCCTATCAAATTAGGAGCAGATATTATTATTCATAGTGCCACAAAATATTTAGCAGGACATTCAGATGTGTTAGCTGGATTGATTACAGTAAAAGATCCAGACTTATATGAAAAATTGAAATACATACAAAATGCAAGTGGAGGAGTTTTATCTCCTATTGATTGTTGGTTAACAATAAGAGGAAGTCAAACTTTGTATTTACGTGTTCAAAAACAATCTCAAAATGCATTTCAAGTTGCTACTTTTTTAGAAAAGAAAAAAGATTCCTGTATTGATAAAGTTTATTATCCTGGATTATCACATCATAAAAATCATTTGATAGCTGTTAAACAACAACGATATTTTGGAGGAATTGTTTCTTTTAGTTTAAAAAATGATACAATAGAATCAGCAAAAAAAATTGTAACATCAACAAAATTATTTAAGTTAGCAGAAAGTTTAGGAGGAACAAAAAGTTTAATTTGTCATCCGGCGACTATGACTCATAAGTCTACCCCTTTGGGAATTAGAATTAATGCTGGAATACAGAATTCTCTCATTCGTTTATCTCTTGGTATAGAAAACGTAGAAGATCTTATAGAAGATATAGATCAAGCATTGCGTTAAAATAATTTATCATCATGAAATGGAATCCCTATGGAGGATAATTCCTCGCGGATTTTATCCGATACTATCCAATTTTTTTGTTTTCTTGCTTCTGCACGGAATTTTATCAATCTTTTGACAAGTATTTTCAATTTTTTTTCAGAAGAATTTGTTTTTTGTTCTTGGTCTTGAAGACCAAGAATATCAAAAACAAAATAAGTCATATATTTTTTCAATAAATAAGATTTTTCTATCTCATTCAAAGAATTGATAACATGAGTAGCTTTAAATAAATGAGAAATCAATAGAGGAATGTTAAAATCGTCATCGATTGCTTTATAACAATCTTTAATCCAATCATACACATTAAAAACATTATGATTTTTTTTTGATATATTTGGATCAAAATTTTTTAATTTATTTATAGCTTTCATGATTTTATTATATCCCTTTTCTGCATTCATGAGTCCTTCTTTAGAAAAATCCATGACGCTTCTATAATGGGATTGTAAAATAAAAAATCTAAGAATACTAGGAGAAAAAGGTTTTTTATAAAATTGAATGACATCTTTTAAAATCAAAAAATTTCCTGTGGATTTACTCATTTTTTTTCCATTTAAAGTTAACATATTGGTATGCATCCAATAATGTGCAAGATAGCTTTTGTTATAAATAGCTGTAGCTTGTGCTAATTCACATTCATGATGAGGAAATTTGAGATCGATCCCCCCTCCGTGAATATCAAAAGTGACTCCTAAATATTTTGTACTCATAGCAGTACATTCTATATGCCAACCAGGAAATCCTTTTCCCCATGGAGAATTCCAACTCATAATATGGCCAGAATGAGCTCTTTTCCAAAGAGAAAAAATCTTGTGGATTACGTTTTTCTCCTGAAAATTGAATTCTTTATTAAAAAGTTTATCGATTTTGTTTTTACTAAGAATTCCGTAAGAATATAATTTTCCATATTCTTTCAAATTAAAATAAACAGAACCGTTTATTTCATATGCTAAATTTTTAGCAATTAACTTTTCAATCATATCTATTTGTTCTATGATATGACCCGTAGCTGTAGGCTCTATGTTTGGAGGTTGAACATTTAAAATATTTAATAAATTATGAAAAGAAAGAGTATATTTTTGAACAATTTCCATAGGTTCAAGTCCTTCAATTCGAGATTTTTTAGAAATTTTATCTTCTAAATCATTTTCTTCATTTTCTAAATGGCCAACGTCGGTAATGTTTCTAACATAACGAACTTTATAACCTAAATGTTTTAAATAGCGAAAAACAACATCAAATGATATGAAAGTACGACAATTTCCCAAATGTAAATGATTGTAAACTGTAGGCCCACAAACATAAATTCCTACATATTCCTCATGAATCGGTTTAAATAATTCTTTTTTCCCTGTTAAGGAATTATATATTTTTAAATTGTTTCGTCCATAATTTATTTCTCTCATTTCCATTTTTTAAGAAATTCCAATGTGATGAAGAAATTCTCTTCTAATTTCTGAATTTTTTTTGAAAGATCCTACTAATTCCGTTGTTACTGTACTACTATCTATATCTCGAATTCCACGAGAATTGACACATAAGTGTTTTGCTTTTATTACACAAGCAACATCTTGTGTTTTTAACATTTTTTGTAAAGATTCGACAATTTGCATAGTCAAACGTTCTTGAACTTGTGGTCTTTTTGCATAAAAATTCACAATTCTATTAATTTTAGAAAGTCCAATAACCTTTCCATTAGAAATATAACCAACATGAGCTTTTCCGACAATAGGAAGAAAATGATGTTCACAAGTCGAGTAAACTGTTATATTTTTTTCTATCAACATTTGATTGTATTTATATTTATTATCAAAAATAGAAAGGGTCGGAGTATTTTTAGGGTTAAGACCACTAAATATTTCTTGAATAAACATTTTAGCCACACGTTTGGGAGTGCGACGTAAACTATCATCATTCATATCTAAACCTAATGTTTCCATAATCTGGAAAAAATGTTCTTCTATTTTTTCAATTTTTTCTTCATCATTCATCAAAAAATTATTTTTTTGTGAAATACTTTTACTATTGACTAAATTATTATTATTCAAAATATAATTTTGATCAGTGTTTTTTAAAATTTTTTTCTGTTTTTCTTTCATCATAAAATGAACTTAATCCATGCCGAGCATAGGTAGACAAAGTTACGAAGTTGTACTTTTATTTTTATTTCAGAAAGGAAGGAATTTTGCAAACAGGAATAAGTATCATTTTGTGCTTATTTTTTTGATTTAAGATTTTATATTTTTTGAAAATATCGTATTCTTTTTCTTTATAAAAGTTAGAACCTTTTTTTTTTGTTATTTTCATAGCCCACTCCAATTGTTCATAACTAGCTCCTAGTTGCTCTTCATCCGATCGTTGATCTTCCCAAAGTCCATCCATAGGTTTTACTTTTTGAATTTCTTCTGCAATATTTAATTCTTTGGCAAGAAAACGAACTTCACTTTTAGTTAAATCTGCTATAGGGTGTAAATCGACTCCACCATCTCCATATTTTGTAAAAAAACCTACCCCAAAATCTTCCACTTTATTTCCAGTTCCAACAACAAGATAATTTTTCATGTTAGCGTAGTAGTATAAAGTTAACATTCTCAAACGAGCTTGAACATTAGCTAATGCTAAAGAGGATTTTTCATTTTTTTTTTCAATGATATGACAAAAAGAAGTAAATAAAATTGATAAATCTTTTTTGAGATAAGAAACGTTTGAAAATTTATCAGTTAAAAATTTTGCATGTTTTATAGATAAACAATTTTTTCTATTTTCTAAAATAGGCATTTCTAGTATGATGGTAGGAAATTTAGTCATAGACACTAAACAAGAAGTTACGGAAGAATCTATTCCTCCAGATATTCCAATTATAAAACCATTTGATTGAGATTTATGAATATATTCTTTTAACCAGGATATAATATATTTGATTATCTTTTTTGTTTTCATTATTTATAGAAAAAATTTATATGTCTTTAATTCTAAATTTAGAAACTTCTACTAAAAACTGTTCAGTAAGTATAGCCAAAAACGGAATATGCATAGTTTATGTAGAAGAATGTTCAAAAAAATATTTCCATTCAGAAAAATTACATACATTTATACAATATGCTACAGAAATTTCTAAAATACGTCTTAAAGATTTAAAATCTGTTTGTGTCAGTAAAGGGCCAGGTTCGTATACTTCTTTAAGAATCGGCTTATCGGCAGCTAAAGGTTTGTGTTATTCTTTAGAAATTCCTTTATTATCTGTAGATTCTTTAACCATTATGAGTCAAAAAATAAATATAAAAAGTGGATTTTTGATTCCAATGATACATGCTAAATCGGATTTATTTTATACTTCATTATTCAATAAATCAAAGAAGAGATTGAGTTCGATTTTGATAAAAAAAATTCATGACGATTTTTTTACATATTTAACAAAAAGTGAAAAGATATATTTTATAGGTAATATTGATTTTTTTGGTGAAAAATTATTTTCTAATAACAGGTTTTTTACTAAAGTTTATCCATCTGCAATGGATATGTCTTTCATTTCCTACGTTAAATTTTGTAATAAAAAATTCGACGACATTGAAAAATTGACCCCTTCTTATTTCTAATTTATAGAATAATGATTTAAATCCATAATTTTTTGAAAAAGATCATTAGAATTGGAACACGAAACAGTCCTTTAGCTGTTTTTCAAGCACAAAAAGTTCAAAAATTACTTAAAAAAGAAGGATATTTTTCTCACTTATTTAAAATAAAATCTGAAGGAGATTTGATTCAAAATGTTCCTATTCATGCTTTAAAACATGTAGGAGTTTTTACAAAAAAATTAACTAATATTATGCTTTCAGGAGAAATTGATATGGCTGTTCATTCTTTAAAAGATGTTCCTATTAATTTACCTGAAGGAATTATTTTATCTGCTTTTTTAAAAAGAGAAAGTTTTTTTGACTCACTAGTGTATAAAGGGTCTAGTGATTTTTTATATGATCCAAAAATTCATGCAGTGATAGCTACTGGAAGTATTAGAAGAAGTGCTTTTTGGAAAAATCGCTATCCACATCATGGATTGATTGATTTAAGAGGAAATATAAATACTAGATTGAAAAAATTACAAAATAGTTCTTGGAAAGGCGCTCTTTTTGCTCAAGTTGGGTTGGAACGTTTAGGAATATTAAATAATTTTAAATGTTTGAATTGTAAAATTTTAGATTGGATGATTCCTTCTCCAGGACAAGGGATCATTGTAGTATCGACTCTTGAAAAGAAAGATTCAATCAATTCTTTAATTAAAAAATTAGATGATATAGAAACCAGATTGTCTGCGAATATTGAACGTCAGTTTTTAAAAACTTTAGGAGGAGGATGTATCAGTCCAATAGGAGCTCATGCCAAGATAAAAAATAAAATAATTTATTTTACTGGAATGTTGCTCAGTTTAGACGGAATGCATAAAATAAAAAAAACTAGAATAGGGACTAATTATGACCTAATTGGATTTCAATGTGCTGAAGAAATTTTAAAAGAAGGAGGAAGAGAAATATTAGAGGGAATAAAAAACAATATTTCATAAATTTTTTCAATCTAGTATTTATATTTCCTCAAAAACCATGATTCAAATTAAATTCCGAAATCTTTTAGAGATCGCTACTCCAATTATATTTTTTTATATCATTGTTTCTTTAGGATGGAAAACTTTCCGTTTTTTTAATGCAGAAATTATTATAAGCATAACACTAACAATAAGTGTTTTACATTTTTTCCTTCTTTTTGATAAAAGTTTAAAAAAGAATTATAAATCTATGATTTTTCTATCTTTTTTTATATTGCTGATTTTTCTTCTTTTTTCTTTTGGAAAAATATTTCTATGCAATTCAGGAAAAATTACAGATGATGTAAAAATATCTTTATTAATTAGTTTGATTTTATATATACTGATTCGTGTAACTTATTTTATGCGTATAGTATACGTGAAAATACATAATCCTGCTTTTATATTTATTATAAGTTTTGTCTTTTTATCTTTTTTGGGATCTTTTTTATTAATGCTTCCAGCATCTACAGTAAAACAAATATCATTTATAGATGCTTTATTTACTTCTACAAGTGCTGTATGTGTTACAGGATTAGTGGTATTGGATACAGCTAAAGATTTTACTTTTTTAGGAAAAGTAATTATACTTATTTTAGTTGAGTTAGGAGGATTAGGGATTTTAACTATAACTTCTTTTTTTAGTTATTTTTTTAGAGATGGTTTTTCTTTTAAAGAAGCTATTTTCATTAGCAATTTTTTAAATACAAAGACGACAAGTAACGTTCTTAGTTTAGCAGTAAAAGTAGTCTTGTTCACTCTAACAGTAGAATTTATAGGTACTTTATTAATTTATTTTTCCATTAAGGATAAAAATACATTAGAGTCTGATAGTCCTCTATTTTTCTCTATTTTTCATTCTATATCCGCTTTTTGTAATAGTGGATTTTCTACTCTTAGTCAAGGACTTTACTCGCAATCTGTAAGATTTAATTATTTGTTACAACTGATTATTGCTTGTTTATTGATATTGGGAGGAATAGGTTTCAATATTTTATTTAATTTTTTTACATATATATGGTTAACTATCAAAAAATGTTTTTATAGAATTTTTAAAGATGAATACTTTCGTTCTCCTGCACATGTAGTTACTTTAAATACACAAATTGTTGTAATAACAACTCTTTTTTTACTTTCTTTTGGAACTATTTTTTATTACATTAGTGAATATCATTCTTCTCTTTCAGAACATTCTTCTTTTTATGGAAAATGGATTGCTTCATTTTTTTCATCCGCAACATCAAGAACGGCGGGTTTTCATGTACTCAATATGAATAGTTTCGCACCAGTTACTGTTTTTTTTACAATTTTTTTAATGTGGATAGGGGCATCTCCCGCTTCTACTGGTGGAGGAATTAAAACTAGCACTTTTGCATTAGCTTTAATGAATATTGTTTCTTTATCTAGAGGAAAAAATAGATTAGAAATACAAAGAAAAGAAATATCTTCAGAGTCTATTCGATTGGCTTTTTCAATTATTATGTTATCATTAATTGTAATATACATAAGTATTTTAATTATTATTTTTTTGGATCCTAAAGAAAACATTTTATCTATTTCTTTTGAAGTTTTTTCTGCTTTTTCTACAGCAGGTTTATCTTTAGGAATTACTTCTAGTTTGTCAAATGGAAGTAAATTAGTTTTAATATGTTTAATGTTATTAGGAAGAATAGGAGTATTCAACGTAATGATTGGATTATTAAAAAAAAATAAAATTAGTTCTCATTATTATTACAGATATCCTAAAGGAAATATTCTTATCAATTGATGAATATATATAAATAAACATGAAGATAATAATTATTGGGTTAGGAAACTTTGGAAGATCTTTAGCTCTTAATTTAACAGATAATGGACACGAAGTTTTTGGTATAGATCATAAAATGGAGAAAGTAGATTTATTAAAAGATCATATAGCAAATGTCGTGTGTATGGATGCGAATAATGAAGCAGCTTATAAAGTTTTGCCTGTTCAGCAAGCCGATTTAGGAATTGTGGCTATTGGAGAAAACGAAGGTTCATCAATAGTCACTACGGCTATACTTAAAAAATATAAAAATCTTAGAATAGTAAGTAGATCTTTATCAAAGATACATGATACCATATTAGAAGCTATGGGAATCAATGATGTTGTCCATCCAGAACAGGATGCAGCTTTTAGGTTAACTAAACAAATATCTTTTAATTATGCTTTAGATTATTTTAGAGTGGATAACAAACACTCTATAGCAGAAGTTTTTTCTCCATCTTCTTTTAGTGGAAAATCTGTTAAAAGTTTAAAATTAACTCAAAAATATTCTGTTTCTTTAATTACCGTTATACGAGATCTCAAAAATCCTATGTCTTCCAAAGGAAATTCCACAAGAAAAGTTATTGGATTAGTTACAGGTGATACCGTTTTGCAAAAAGGGGATATATTAACTCTTTTTGGTTCTAACAAATCTATAATGAATTTTGTGAAAGATCAAAACTAAAACGAGTTAAACAATGATTAATATTCTTATGACGAAATCTGTGGATTTTTCTATTTTTTCAAAAAAATATTTTTTTATTCAATCTTATGATTTTCTATCAATAAAATATTCGAAATTGTATAAAAGACCTATTTTAAATAATCAGTTAATATTTACTAGTTATAACGGAGTTAAAGGTTTTTTATACAATTTCGAATATTGTTTTTTTCGAAAAAAGATATATGTGGTAGGAGAAAAAACATTTTTTTTTCTCAAGAAACACTTTCCTTATTGTTTTTTTTTTCAAAAAGATTATGTTCAAGATATAATAGAAGAAATTATAAAAACAAAATCTAATCAATACTACGATTGGTTTTGTGGAAATAAAAATATTTTTAATCAAGATATTAATTTTTTCAAAGAAAAGAATATCAATCGATATGAAGTTTATAAAACATTTTTAATTCCTAGAAAAATAAAAAATTTATCCGATTACCATGGAATCATTTTTTTTAGTCCTTCTGGGGTACAATCTTTTTTTTTGAATAATAAAATAGAAAATAATACAAAAACCGAAATTTTTGCTATAGGAAAAACCACAGCTAAATTCATTTCAAATTTTTTGCATAAAAAAATATGGATTCCTAAAAAACCTTCTTTAAAAGAAGTTTTTACTCTTGTAAAAAATTTTTATGATGTTTACATATAAGGATATTTGTATTTCTTACTTTCCTGAAAAAAAGGATTTCCTGTAGAAGAAGCGGAATTTAATTCTTCTAAATTAGAAAACAAAATATAACTGAAAAAACCACCTATCAATAATAGAGAACCTATTTCAGATATTCCAAACTTTATTCCTACATCTGGAGCTATTAAATTGTATATATCTATATAGTGTCCAATGAGTAAAATTAAAGACACTGTAAATACAATTTTATGGTTAGCTTTATTTTTACTACTTATTAATCCTAAGAAAGGAATTATAAAATTAGGAATGAGCATCCAAAAATGAATGGAATTATACATTTCTTCTCTTTTTAAAAAATAGGAAATTTCTTCTGGAACATTTCCGTACCAATAAAGTAAAAATTGTGAAAACCAAAGATAACTCCACAATAAACTACTAGAAAATAAATATTTACTCAAATCGTGTAAGTGACTTTTTTTAAACCAAGGAAGAAATCCTTTTTGATTTAGATAAATGGCTATTATTGTAACAGTTCCTATTCCTGTTACGATATAACTGCTCAAAACATACCAGCTAAATAAAGTGCTAAACCAATGTGGATTTAAAGACATAATCCAGTCCCATGCCATAAATATAGAAATAATAGAAAAAAATATAATAAAAATAACAGATATAAAATTCAATTTTTTATAATCATTCAAAGAATGTGTTTTATCTAATGAATAAGATATTTTTTTAATTTTTGAATAAAAAAAACTGCATACGAATCCATAAATAATGGATCTTATTAAAAAAAAAGGAATATTTAAAAACAATTTTTTGCTGGCTATAATTTTATCATATTTTACAGAATTAGGATCAAATAAATTGGAATCCATCCAATGAAACATATGGATAAAATTTATTGTATTTAACAATAAAATGATAAAAATCATGAAACATCCATATGGAATAAAAGAAGCTACTTTCTCCATGATAGGATGAAGAATTACAGACCATCCTGATTTGGATACGTTTTGGATCCCTAAAAAAAATAGAGAACCTAAAGAGATAGAAGTAAAATAAAAAATAGAAATATATAGACCTGTCCAAGGATTATTTTTTTTTTCTTCATATTTTATTTTTTCTATGTTGGAATTCAAAAAATTTTTATTCTTTTTTTCGAAAAAAGTTTTGTCCAAAAAAATTAAAATAAAACCTATAATCATTATAAGAATAATAATTTTTCTATTGATTTTAGAAAATTTATACATGTTTATTTATTTTTTAGATACATAACGTATGCTGCTATTTTCCATCTGTCGATTTCATTCAATTGAGAAGCATAAGAATTCATATTATTTTTTCCATATGTAATAACATAATAAACACTTCCAATAGTGATTTCTCTATCTTTATAATTAGGAATTCCTAAAATTTTTTCATTTTTAACTAATTGACCTTGTCCATCTCCATTGTCTCCATGACATATCGAACAATTAATTTTATATAATTTTTCTCCTTTTTTCAGTATCTCTTCCTTTGTTCCTATATTTTTATGAAAAGGATATGCAATTATTTGTTTACAATAATCAAATCCTTTGTTTTCTATTTCATTGGAAATAGAATTATAAAAATTATTTCTTGAAATAGTACCTTTTACTGGTAAAAGAGAAGAAGTTTTTCCATTTAAAAATAATGGAATCTGAATTTTTTTAATTTTCTTATTATAATTGAAATTAGGATCTGAATAGGGTTCGTATGCGTCGGAATAATACATATCTGGCATATACACTGTATTTGGCTTTGTTTTATCAAACCAACAAGATTCTAATAACATAACATTTAAAATGATAATAACTCCATAAAAATATTTTTTCATAATCAATAGTTAGTAAATTTTTTCTTTATTTTTCTTTTATAAGAACTTCCATAGCTCCATTTTCTTTCAATAAATTCACTAATTTTTCAGTATTATTTTTTTTAATATGAATCTCCACTAAGAACATATTATCAGTGGTTCTTGGATCTGGATTTTTATGAACAGATCCTGGAAACAATTTGCATTGAATAAGGTAACTAATACACATAAAATGTGCTGAAAAAAAAATAGATAATTCAAATATTACAGGAATGAAAGAAGGAACATTTCTGATCCAAGAAAAAGATGGTTTCCCACCAATATTTTGAGGCCAATCCAAAATCATAGCATACCAAGTTAATATACTTGCTATACAAAATCCCGAAAATCCATATATAAAAGACAAAAAAGATAAATTAGTTTTTTTTAATTTTAGGATTTTGTCCAAATTATGAATTGGAAAAGGAGAGTAAACTTCATGTATATTAAAATCATGATTTTTAAGGACCTTAATACTATTCATTAGTGTAGAATCATTATCATATAATGCATGTACATATTTATTCATTTTCTTGTTTTTTATTTTCAGTTTTTAATATTGTTTTTAATTCTGATTGAGAAATCACTGGAAATGCACGTATATATAATAAATAAAGAACAAAAAATAATCCAATAGTTCCTATAAATATTCCAACATCTACAAATGATGGAAGAAACCCGGTCCAAGAAGAAGGAAGATAGTCATGACTTAGGTTTAAAACAATAATATCAAATCTTTCAAACCACATTCCAATATTTATAATTATAGCTATTACATAAGACCAAAAAAAACTTCTACGTATAGATTTAATCCATAAAAATTGGGGAATAATAACATTACAAATAATCAAAGCCCAAAAAGCCCACCAAAATGGACCTTTAGCTGCTTCTTTAGAAAAATAAATGAATTTTTCAAAAGGATTTCCTGAATACCAGGCAAGAATAAATTCTGAGATATAAGCCAATAAAACGATTCCTCCTGTTAACAGAATAATTTTATTCATAGATTCAATATGATTTCTTGTAATGTAACTTTCTAGAGAAAGAACTTTTCTTGCTACACCCAGCAAAGTTTGTACCATAGCAAACCCAGAAAATATCGCTCCTGCTACAAAATAAGGAGGGAATATGGTACTATGCCAACCTTTAATGACAGAAGTTGAAAAATCAAACGAAACTATAGTATGAACAGAAAAAACCAATGGAGTACATAAACCGGCCAAAATTAAGGAGATTTCTTCAAATCTTTGCCAATCTTTTGATCTTCCTCCCCAACCAAAACTAAGAATACTATAAATTTTTTTTTGAAAAGGATCTGATACTCTATCTCTTATCATAGCAAAATCAGGGATTAATCCCATAAACCAAAAAACAGTAGAAACAGAAAAATAAGTACTAATAGCAAATACATCCCACAATAAAGGAGAATTAAAATTAGGCCACAAACTTCCAAATTGATTAGGAATGGGCAAAACCCAATGAGCATTCCATGGTCTTCCCATGTGAATAATGGGAAATAAACCAGCTTGAATGACTGCGAAAATAGTCATCGCTTCTGCTGAACGATTGATCGATAAACGCCATTTTTGACGAAATAATAACAAAACAGCAGAAATTAAAGTTCCAGCGTGACCAATTCCAACCCACCATACAAAATTAGTAATATCCCAAGCCCAATTAATTGTCCTATTCAAGCCCCATACTCCAATTCCTGTTCCTATTGTGTAAAAGATACATACTAATCCCCATAAAAAAGCTAAAATAGAAATTAATAAAGCAGTCCACCATAAATTTCCAGCTTTATTTTCTATAGGTTTTAATATGTCATCAGTAATATTTTTTAAGGTCTTTTTTCCTAAAATTAATGGCTTTCTGATAGGAGATTCATAGTGATTTGACATAATTTTTCTATTTCATTTTTACTATTTTTTCTCATTTTTTATTTTTACTTGATAAAATACGTTAGGTCGTATTCCTATAAAATCAAGAAGTTTATAAGATCTTGGATCTTCTATTTTTTTAGAAATAAGACTATTTTTATCATTAATATCTCCAAAAGTAATGGCTTTTGTGGGACAAGAAATACTGCAGGCTGTTTCAAATTCTTCATCTTTTATTTTTCTCTTTTCTTTTTTTGCTATTCCTATAGCATATTGTGTTTTTTGTATACATAAAGAGCATTTTTCCATAACACCTCTAGTTCTAACGACTACATCCGGATTTAAAACCATTTTTCCTAAAGTGTTATTCATATTAAAATCAAATTTTTGATTATTAGCGTAATTAAACCAATTAAAACGTCTGACTTTATAAGGACAGTTATTTGCACAATAACGAGTTCCTACACAACGATTATAAGCCATCATATTTTGCCCTTGTTCTCCGTGAACTGTAGCACCTACAGGACATACCGTTTCACAAGGAGCATAATCACAATGTTGACACATAATAGGTTGAAAAGAAACCTTTGTATTCTGATTATGTAACGATTCTTGATCATCATGAATTTTCTTATCATTTGTGGAATAATATCTGTCTACACGAATCCAATGCATATCTCTAGATTTTCTAATTTCTTCTTTTCCAACTACAGGAACATTATTTTCTGAATGACATGCAATAACACAAGCTCCGCATCCAATACAAGCGTTTAAATCTATAGATAGATTAAAATGATGTCCACTTTTTTTCTTTTCTTCTTTATTTTTATTTTGATTCCAAATAGAAATTTCTTGTGGAGAAAGTTTTCCTTTGTGAGTCGAAATTTTTTCTTCTTCATTCCAAACCTCTTTAGAAGACCTTAAAAAAGTATCCAAATTTGTTTCTTTAACTAGATTTCTACCGACTGTTGTATTTTGCAGTTGAACACAAGCAAATTTATGGATCTTATCTGTTTTTTTTATTTGTATATTTTTTTGTATAACATGAAAATCTTCATAAATTTTGTAGGCATTTTTACCCTTACAAAGAGTGGATAATTTTCCATTTTTTTGACCATAACCAAAAGCTAACCCTACAGATCCTACCGCTTGTCCAGGTTGAATAAAAATAGGAATATCTCGAATTAATATTTCATTATTTCTAATTAAGTCTACACAATTTCCATTTAAAGATCCATCTCCTACATTCCAGTTCTTTAATTTCATTCTGTTTGCATCAAAATATGACATAGTTAAATAATTGTCCCAAGTCGTACGTGTAATAGGATCTGGTAATTCTTGTAGCCAGGGATTATTGTATTGATGACCATCTCCCATGCTTGTTTTTACATACAATCTTAACTCAAACTCAAAATGTTTTTCTATATTGTTTTCAGAATTAATGAATTTTTTATCATATTCTTGTATTTGATTTTCATTAATTACAAAATTTTTTTTATAAATAGATTGTTTATTTTTTATGTGTACTATCCCATGAAATAATGCTTCATTAAAAGAAGAAACATTAGATTTAGGAATAATATTTTTTTCCCAAGTTGTTTTCAAAAAATCATAATAATTTTTATACTTCATTTTTCCCCAAGTAATCAAGGAATCTTGCAATTGTCTTGTATCAAAAATCTGTTGAATTGTAGGTTGAATCAAGGTAAAAATATCAGTAATAGGATTAGTATCTCCCCAAGATTCCAGCCAATGAGGAGTAGGAGCCAACACATCCATCATTTCATTGGTTTCATCTTTATTCATAGAAAATGATACAGTGAGTGGGATTGTTTTTATAAATTTTTTAATTTTTTTGAAAATAGATAATGGAAAACTGTAGATAGGATTAGTATTATAAATAAATAAACATCCAATATTTTCCTTTTCTAAATTTTTTAGAAATTTTTTCAATTTGTGATCATTACTTTCTTTTGATAAAATGTATTTATTATTTTGCAATGCATTGCTATTAATTTTTTTATTAATTAAAAAAGAAAGTTCATAAGACTCTTGGTCTCCATCTGCAAGAATCACACTTTTAGATCCTACTTTTTCAATTAAAAGTGCTATTTCTTTTATATGTTGATTTTTAGGCTCTTTTCCAAAAAAGACTTTTTTATAAAGTTCAAATAACATTTTTTTAATGTCAGAAGGTTTTTTTGCGATTCTAATATCTGCATTAGCCCCAGAAAGTGTCATATTACTTTCTATTTGAATATGTTGCATCATGGATTTCTTAGGAATCCTATTTAAAACATAAGATTTTCCCATATTTTCTGGACTCCAGTCACCCAATAAATCAGCATCAAATGATACTATTAATTCTGATTTTTCTAAATCAAAAAAAGGAAAAGCACGAACTCCAAATATTTTTTCTGATGCATCTAATACTTTGGAATACGAAATTGCATCATAAGTAATCCATTTAGTATTAGAATAAATTTTTGAAAATCTTGAATCTAATTTTTTTGTGGAAAAACTAGGAAAAGAAGAAGAAAGAAAAACTATGTCTTTCTTTGTTTGAGATATATATTCTAAATGTTGAATAATATAATTATCTATTTTATCCAAGAACTTTTTTCCCTTAAGAAAAGGATATTTCAATCTATCTTCATCATAAAGAGATAATAAAGAAGATTGAATTCTAGCCGAAGTCGTGTTGAAGTATTTTGAAGTTGAATTAGGTTCTATTTTTATAGGACGTCCTTCTCTCGTTTTTATTAAAACACTTCCTATATCAAAAGAATCAATCATAGTGGATGCGTAATAATTTGGAATTCCTGGAGTTATAGAATCTGGTTTCACTACATAAGGAATAGATTGAATCACTGGACCTTTGCAAGCAGCTAAAGCGACTGAAGCTGTTCCAAAACCTATCCATTTTAGAAAATCACGTCTAGAAGTTTTTTCTTTAAAAAAATCTTTAATTGGGTTATAATCTGCAACTATTTTTTTATTTCTTAATTTCATAATAAAATTTTATTAATCGCTTTCATTCAATAATGACATTTAGCACATTCTGTCCCTCCAACCATGTCTACAGTTGTTTTTCTTTCTTTTTTTATTTCATTTGAAAAATACTTTTTATAATATTGATTATTTATATCAATTTCTGCATTTCTATGACAAGAAATACACCATTCCATAGTAAAATCGCTGGACATTTCTACCTGATCCATTTTTTGAACATCTCCATGACAAGCATTACAAACTGAATTCACTTTTTTAAGTTTTTTTATCATTTCCTCTCCAGTAATAATATGTTGAGAATGATCGAAATAAACAAAATCTGGCATATTATGTATGCGAATCCATTGAATGGGATGAGTTTTATTGGAATATTCTCTAGTTTCCGGATTCCATCCTACAGCATGATATATTTTTTGTATTTCTTGATTGTATTCATCTCTACTTTTTCCTTTTTCTAGATAATCTCCTTTGTATTCATCAATAGTGATATGACAATTCATGCAGACATTTGCTGAAGGAATTCCCGACACTTTACTATATTTTGCAGAAGAATGACAATATTGACAATCAATTCCGTTAATCTCAGAATGAATTTTATGAGAAAAATAAATAGGTTGTTCAGGTTTGTATCCTTTGTTCACATCTATTTTCATTAAAAAATTCCAAGCCCCATATATTCCTATCAAAAATAAAAAACCTACAAAACAAGATAAGATCCTCCATCTTATCTTTTTTTTTCCTAAAATTTTTTTATATAAAATATTTATTGGAAAGTCTTTTTTGTCAAAAATGGGATCTTTTGTTTCACTTAATAATTTAGTTAGAAGTTGAATTCTGTATAAAATCCAAAGCAAGATTAAAGATAAAATACTAAAACAAAAAACAATCAGTTTAATTAAAAATTGTTTTTCTTCTATTTCATTTTCATTGCTTGTTTCATGAGGTTCTATTTCTTCTTTTTTTTTTATTGGATTTTGAATAAAAGATAAAATATTATCTACTTGTTCTTCTGATAATTGAGGAAATAAATTCATTTCCAAGTTTCCATATTCTTTATAAATGGCGATGGCATCTTTATCTCCACTTTCTCTCAAAGATTTATTATTTATAATCCATTTATGTAACCATTCACGACTTCTTTTTTCGGTGACCCCAGATAAAGCGGGGCCTACCATTTTTTTTTCTAAATCCATAGAATGACATGTCGTGCAATTTTTCTTAAAAAGTTCTGCGCCTACCTCAGGGTTCCCTTTTATATTTTCAGCTTTTACTTTTCCTAAGAAAAAGAAGGATAAAATGAAAATAGAGAATAAAATTTTTTTCATATTCATACGAGTCAACAAATTCTTGTTTGTTATTGTTTAACAAAAATAGAATAAAAGAAAAAAATCTCATTTTTTGGAAAAAAAATTCGTAAATTTCTTTTGTTAATCTTTAACTTTGTTTTATGTCATGTATCGGATTTATTTTTTTTTCTTAATGTTAGTGTTAGCTACGATGTTTAATCATTTAAAATCCAAAGAATTGTATAAAATAAAATTTTTAGAAGAAAAATTATCAAATGGATTACATGTTATTTTACATCAAGATAATACCAATCCTTTGGTTTCGATTTCTGTGTTGTATCATGTAGGAAGTAAAAATGAAACACCCGGGAAATCCGGATTTGCTCATTTTTTCGAACATCTTATGTTCGAAGGTTCTAAAAATATTAAAAAAGGAGAATATTTTAAGTATATAGCATCTAATGGTGGAAAAAATAACGCTTATACGAATCATGATGAAACTTGTTACTATGAAGTTTTGCCATCTGATCGTCTACCACTAGCTTTATGGTTGGAATCTGAGAGAATGCTTCATGCAAAGGTAGATGAAGAAAGTATTAATATACAAAGAGAAGTGGTTAAAGAAGAGAAAAAAATGCGTGTAGAAAATCAACCATATATAACAGCACTTTCGGAAGTGATTCCGTCTTTATTATTTAAAAAACATCCATATAAATATCCTATAATTGGATTCGATAAAGATTTAGATACAGCTACAGAAAATGATTATAAAAAATTTTATAAAACATATTATGTTCCAAACAATGCCGTATTAGTTGTAGCTGGTGATTTTGATATGAATGAAGCAAGAAAATTAATTAAGAATTATTTTTCGACTATTCCACAAGGAAGGATGGATTTCAGTATGAAAAAAATAGAAGAAAAACCTATTCAAAAAGAAATATTTTCTACATATGTGGACAAAAACACCAAGGTTCCTGGAGTTTTTCTATCATATAGAGTTCCAAAAATGACAAATAGAGATTCTTATGTATTAAAAATAATAGATCATATATTATCTTCTGGAGAAAGTTCACGAATCATTAAAAATGTAGTTAATTTAAAACAAATGGCTTCTTATGCAGGTTCTTTTCTGGACACCATGGAAGATTATGGAATTTTTATTATATATGGACTGATCAATCCTGGAATCAGTTTAGATCAATTAACAAAAATCATAGATGAAGAAATTGATTTATTAAAAGAAAAAGGAATCACAGAATATGAATTGGAAAAACAGATAAATTTTTTTGAAAAAAAATTTATCTCCGATAATTATTACATGAGTGGAATCGCTGCAAATTTATCTCACTATTATTTATATTATCACAATGCAAATTTAATTAATACCGATATAGATAAATATAGTGAAATAACCATAGAAGATATTAAAAGAGTCGCTAACAAGTATTTAAATAAAAATAACAGAGTTCGTTTATACAATGTTCCAGACAACAAATAAACTTTTCAAAAAAATTATTCTTATTGCAACAATTTTTTTTCATACAACAATTATGTTTGCTCACACTGTTAATCGTAATATTCCCCCCAAATCTTTAAAAAGAAAAACGACTATCAATATTGAACAACCTGAATTTTTTCAAATGGAAAATGGATTGAAAGTTTTGGTTGTAGAAAATCATAAACTTCCTTTAGTTAGAATTGGGTTAGAATTAGACTGTAAACCTTTTTTGGAAAAAGATAAAGCTGGAATAAGAAAAGTTTTTGGTCAAATGCTTCGTTCCGGAACCAAGAATCATTCAAAAGAAGAATTGGATGAAATGATAGATTGTTTAGGAGTTAATTTGTATACTTCTTTTTTTGAAATTTCTGTTTCCACTTTAAAAAAACATTTGAATAAATCCACTTCTATAGTGAGTGACATTTTAATGAATAGTAGATTTGATAACTCTAAAGAATTAGAAAAGATAATTAAACAAAGAATAATCGATATTCATCTTTCAGAAAAAGATCCTAATGCCATTCTGCAACGAGTTCGTGACGTTTTATATTTTGGGAAAGATCATCCTTATGGAGAGTATGAAACTTATGAAACCATTAAAAATATAGCTCTTAGTGATTTAAAAAAATTATACGAAAAATATTATATTCCAAATATTTCTTATCTTTCTTTTATAGGAGATATTTCCAAAAAAGAAGCAGAAAAGTTATGCAATGATTATTTTTCTAAATGGAAAAAAAAGCCATATTCTGAAGAGTTTTATAAAGAAGAATATGTTGTTCCTTCTGAAATAGAGATAAATATAGTAGATCTACCTTCTCTCACTCAATCTACTATTTGTTTCGGTGGGCCTGTATGTTTTAAGAAAAATGATCCTTCATATTTTTCTTCCATATTAGCAAATGGAATACTAGGTGGTGGACCTCAAAGTCGTTTGTTCTTAAATCTTAGAGAGAAAAAAGCTTACACATATGGTGCTTATTCTGTTTTAAAATCTGATAAAAATATTGGTTACTTTTCAGTTTATACTCAAGTTAGAAATGAAGTAACAGAAAAAGCTATTCAAGATATTTTAAAAGAAATTATGAAAATAAAAAAGGAAAAAGTTTCTTATGAAGAATTGAATATTAAGAAAAAAGAAATAAATGGACAATTTATTCTTGATTTAGAAGATCCAAACAGAATTAGTGATCTTTTTATCTGTGAATTAAAAAATAATCTTCCAAATGGATTTTATAAGAATTACTTAAAAAAAATAGAATCAGTTACTCCAGAAAATATACATCAATCATGTAAAAAATTCTTTTCTATTAAAAATGGTAGAATTATAATTGTTGGAAAAGCTAATGATATTTTACCTAAAATCAAAAAATTAGATTATCCTATTCGTTATTTTGATCAATTTGGATCTTTATTAAAACAAAATGAGAAATGAGTGAAGATCATTCTTTAGAAGATCGTATTATTTTTGTATTAAAAAGTATATATGACCCGGAAATTCCGGTAGATATTTATGAACTAGGTCTTATTTATGATATTCAAGTTTCTAATAAAAAAGAGGTTAAAATAGTAATGACTTTAACTACACCAAATTGTCCAGTAGCAGAAAGTTTGCCCTTAGAAGTCAAAAATAAAGTTGAGTCTTTAAAAGAAATAAAAAATGTAGATGTAGTTTTAACATTTGATCCTCCTTGGAGTAGAGAATTTATGAGTGAGGAAGCACGTTTAGAACTAGGTTTTTTATAAATTTTATGAGTATGAGTATTTTGAGTTTTCTATTTTATGGGATATTAATCCTTTTAATTTTATCTCTTTTTTCTAGTTTCCTTTTTATAGTTCAGCAAGAAACAGCATTTATTATTGAAAGAATGGGAAAATTTCATAGTATTCGTTATGCTGGATTGAATTTTAAAATTCCCATTATAGATCATATAGTCGGAAAACTCACTTTGAAAATTCAACAATTAGATCTTTTAGTAGACACTAAAACTAAAGATAATGTTTTTGTAAAAGTTAAAATATCAGTTCAATTTAAAGTAATTAAAAAAAAAGTATACGAAGCTTTTTATAAATTAGATAATTCTCATGCTCAAATTACTTCTTATATATTTGATGTTGTTCGAGCAGAAGTTCCAAAAATGCGTTTAGATGATGTTTTTGAGAGAAAAGATCACATTGCTCTTGTAGTAAAAGGAGAATTAGAGGGGTCCATGTTAGATTATGGATTTTCCATTATTAAGGCTTTAGTCACAGATCTTGATCCAGATGAACAAGTCAAACAAGCAATGAATCGTATTAATACAGCTGAAAGAGAAAAAGTAGCAGCGGAATATCAAGCAGAAGCTGAAAGAATTAAAATTGTAGCTAAAGCCAAAGCAGAAGCTGAAAGTAAAAAATTACAAGGAAAAGGAACAGCAGATCAACGTAGAGAGATAGCTAGAGGAATATTAGAATCTGTAGAAGTATTAAATAATGTAGGAATAAATTCACAAGAAGCTTCAGCTTTGATTGTAGTGACACAACATTATGACACACTTCAATCTATGGGAGAAGGGTGTAACACCAATTTAATTTTATTACCTAATTCCCCAGGATCTGCTAGTGAAATGTTAAATAATATGATTACTTCATTTAATATTTCTAATCAAATTGGAGAAACACTCAAAAAAAAGAACAATAGTAAAAAAAATAAATCATAAAATTTCATGGAAATTATAGGAAGAGTTAAAAAACTATTTGAAACTCAAAAATTTGATAGTGGATTTAGAAAAAGAGAAATCGTTCTTACAACTGAAGAACCATACCCACAAAATATATTGATTGAATTTATTCAAGATAAAGTGGATTTATTAGAGAATATAAGATCAAAAGATAAAATAAAAATTTTTATTAATATTCGTGGTAGAGAATGGACCAATCCTGAAGGAATAATTAAATATTTTAATTCTATACAAGGATGGAAAATAGAAGAGATAGGTTCTTCAAAAAAAACATCTGCTATATCTCCATCTTTATCTTCTGATGATTTCGATGATTTACCTTTCTAGAAAATTTTTCTAACAAATTATTTCTTAATAATTCTTGATAAATTATATCTTTATTCACATTCCACTTTTTAGAAGGTGAATATTCTTTGGCATAAAAAATAATTTGAAGGTGCAACTTTTTCCAATTGATTTTATTGAAAATTCGTTTGGCATCTTTTTCCGTTTTTTTAACATTTTTTCCGTCACTCAATTGCCAACGAGCCATCATTCTGTGTATGTGAGTATCTACAGGAAATACAGGAACATTTGATACATGAGATAAAAAAACAGATGCTGTTTTATGTCCTACTCCAGGTAAAGATTTTAATATGGAAATATTTTTAGGAATAACATTGTTATATTTATTTATCAAAATAGTAGATAAATCATAAATATTTTTGGATTTTTTATTATAAAGTCCTATATTTTTTATAAAATTTTTGATTTCATCAACAGAAAAACGAATCATATCCCTAGGAGTTCGTATTTTTTTAAATAAATGTTTTGTGATCTCATTTACTTTTTTTTCCTTGCTTTTTGCAGTAAGCAAAACAGATATGAGTAGAGTATATTCGTTGATATAATATAGAGTGCTAGTTGGACTAGGATATAAAGAATCCAATATTGTTTCAATTATTTTTGTTTTTCTCGTAAAAAGATTCATATATTCTGAATAGAAACTTCTATATTATTATTTTTTTCATTCATTTTTAATAAAATTTGATCTCCTTTTTTTAATTTTTCACTGATTATACATTCTGATATAGGATTTTTTATAAATTTTTCTATTACTCTTTTTAAAGGACGAGCTCCATATTCATGATCAAATCCTTTTTTTTGAATAAAATCTTTGACTTCAGGAAATAAAGTTATTTTATATCCTAAATTAGATACGTGAAGTATTATTTTTTCTAGTTCTATATGAGTAATTTTAGATATATCTTTTTGAGTTAAAGAATTAAAAACAATAATATCATCTATTCTATTTAAAAATTCTGGAGAAAAAGTTTTCTTTAAAGCTTGTTCTAGCACATTTTTAATATAATTATTTGATTGTCTGGCTTGAGTATGAAATCCTATTCCTTGACCAAATTCTTTTAATTGTTGTGTTCCTGTATTTGACGTAAAAATAATTACGGTATTTTTAAAATTTATTTTTCTTCCAATACTATCTGTTACACATCCGTAATCTAACATTTGCAATAAAATATTAAAAACTTCATGATGTGCTTTTTCTATTTCATCCAACAATATAACAGAATAAGGTTTACGACGTATAATTTCTGTTAATTGTCCTCCCTCTTCATAACCAACATAACCTGGAGGAGCTCCTATTAATCTAGAAACAGAGAATTTTTCCATATATTCACTCATATCTATACGGATCAGTGATTCTTCTGAATCAAATAGTTCTTTTGCAAAAATTTTTGCTAAATAAGTTTTTCCAACTCCTGTTTGTCCTAAAAAAATAAAAGATCCTATAGGAGAATTAGGATCTTTTAATCCAGTTCTGTTTCTTTGTACTGCTTTGACTATTTTTTCTACTGCTTCATCTTGTCCTATTATTTTTTCTTTTAGTATATCTATCATTTTATTTAACTTCTTCATTTCAGCTTGAGCGATTCTTTTGACTGGAACCCCACTCATCATAGAGACCACTTCTTCAACATTTTCTTCAGAAACTATTTCTTTATTTTCTTTAGAAGATTCTTCCCACTCTTTTTGAGCTTTGATTAATTGTTTTTCTATACGTTTTTCTGTATCACGAAGCCTAGCTGCTTCCTCATATTTTTGACTTTTAACTACTTTTGATTTCTCTTCACGAATACTTTCTAATTCCTTTTCTAAAAGAACTATTTCCTGAGGAACTTTTATATTTTTGATATGTACGCGAGATCCTGCTTCATCTAAAGCATCAATTGCTTTATCTGGTAAATGACGATCTACAATATATCGTACAGTGAGGTTTACACAAGCTTTTATAGCCTCTTTTGTATAAAGAACATTATGATGACTTTCATATTTTCCTTTTATTTTTTTTAAAATTTCTACAGTTTCTTCTTCAGAAGAAGGTTGGACTATAATTTTTTGAAATCTTCGTTCTAAAGCTCCATCTTTTTCTATATATTGTCTATACTCGTTTAACGTGGTAGCTCCAATACATTGAATATCTCCTCTAGCTAAAGCCGGTTTAAATATGTTAGACGCATCTAATGACCCCGTGGTCCCTCCCGCTCCAATCATTGTGTGAATTTCATCTATAAAAAGAATCAATCCCGCATTTTTTTCTGATTCATTTATAATAGCCTTCATTCTTTCTTCAAATTGTCCTCTATATTTAGTTCCAGCAACTAAACTGGCTAAATCTAGGACAACTACTCTTTTGTTGTATAATACTCTAGAAACTTTTTTTTGTACAATACGAAGAGCTAATCCTTCAGCTATAGCTGATTTTCCTACTCCAGGTTCTCCTATAAGTAAAGGATTATTTTTTTTTCTTCTACTCAATATTTGAGAAACGCGTTCTACTTCTTTATCTCTACCGACTACAGGATCTAACTTCCCTTCCATTGCTATAGCATTCAAATCTCTTCCAAAGTTGTCCAAAACAGGAGTTTTACTTCTGATTGAAGTTCCTCCATAATAACCTGAACTCCTTCCACTTCCTCCAGAACCGTAAGAAGAAGTAGAACTATCATTTTCTATATCTTCATCTGAATAAGCAGAAGAGAAAAAAATTTTTTTTATACTGTTTGACGAGTAATGATAAATCATAAATTAAAATCATTTTTATTAAAAAATAAATAGAAATTTATTGCAAAAAACTTTAACATATATAAGTTTGTTAATTATATTAATTATAAAGGTTTTTTTCTTCTTGTATTATAGAAGAAGATATTTTCAAATTCAACCGTTCTATTAATGTTTCTACTAATTTATTTTTTTGATACAAAAAATTGTACTGTTCTATTGGATATTCTTTTTTTTTGATGACTTTAAATTCTAAATGTGGATTATTCAATTTTTTTTTGAAATATTTTTCAAAATTTGTTTGAATTAATGAAAAATTTCGACTATCTAATTTACAGGGCACCATAAAAAATATTTTATTTCTTATGATTTGAAATTGTATTTCATTTTTCAAAAAATCTAAATAAACGGGATTTATTTTTTCTGAAAAATTGTGTACGAATTTAATCCAATTTTTTTGCAAAAAATGAAGTTTTTCATTTTCCTTATAAAAGTGAAATTCTTGACTGTTTTTTTCTATAGAAGAATTTTTATGATTTTTTTTATGAATAGAAAAAAAATGTGCTAATTGGATTAAATGTATTTCTACTGTCAGTCTTAAATTTTGATTGTTCAATCTATATTCTTTTTCCAAACGAAGGAAAATACTCAAAGCATGAATTAAAAAAAAGAAAGATATTTTTTTTGATTGTTCAATATAAGATTGTATTATTTCTTTTTTAAATTTCAAAATAGAAATTGTTTCAGAATTTTTAGATAAAAATAAATTTCTGAAATGTTTAGTAAATCCAACTACTAAATTATAAGAATCAATTTTTTTCTGTAAAATTTTATCTAACAAAATCAATATCTTATTGACATTCTCATCTAAAAGATAATCTACTATTTCAAAATAGTATTTGACATCAAAAATACCCAATTTATTCATTATAAAATATTTGGATATTTTTTGTCCATCACATGATATGAATCTATCAAATAAATGAATAGCCTTGCTGAGAGATCCTTCTACATGCTTAGACAAAAGCAATAAAGCTTCATTTTCTATTTCTATATTTTCTTTTTCCGCGATCATTTTTAAATGAAAAAAAATTTTCTTTACAGAAAGACTTTGGAATTCATAAACTTGACAACGTGATAAAATGAATTCTGGGACTATTTTTTCTTCTGTTCCGCAAAAAATAAATAATATATGCGGATGTTTTTCTTCTATAAATTTCAAAAAAAAATCAAAAACATCTTTAGAAAATTTATGTATTTCCTTAATAATAAAAATATTATACTTCCCTCTTTTAGGAGAATAGCGGGATGTATCAATAATTCTATGAATGCATTTCAAGGAATTGTGAAAAAAACCATTAATTTCAAATGTATTTAAAGAAATGTCTTTAAATTCTGAAAAAGAATTCAATTCATTCGCTAAAATATGTGCACATGTATTTTTTCCTACTCCTTTTGGTCCAAAAAAAAATAAAACTTGAGACAAACGATTTTCTTGTATTGCTTTTTTTAAAGTGATAGAAATATTTTCTTGTCCTATCAATTCATCCCATTTCAATGGTTTATATTTATCCGCTAATACAATTTTGTCAGAAAAAACTTTATTCATAAATATTCATCTTATTTTATCTGCAAAATTTCTTTAATTTTATCGGCAGCGTCTTTTAATGTATCTGTAGAATAAATAGGAAGTAAACTATTTTGAAGCATTTTTTTTGCTATTCTCTCATTTGTTCCTTGCAAACGAACAACCACTGGTATTTGGATATCATGATCAATTTTAGAATATGAATTAATGATTCCTTCTGATACAGTATCACAACGAACTATTCCTCCAAATATATTAATCAATATTGTTTTAACAGATTTGTCTCTTAATATAAGAGAAAAAGCCTTTTCTACACGTTTTTTATCCGCAGAACCTCCTATATCTAAAAAATTAGCCGGTTCTCCTCCACAAAATTTGATCATATCCATTGTAGCCATAGCTAACCCCGCTCCATTCACCATACATCCTACATTTCCTTCCAATTTTAAAAAATTCAAATGAGCTTCATTCGCTTCTTTTTCAAGAAAATCAATATCTTTTGAGTCATTATTAATGGCATATTTTTTATGACGAAACAAAGCATTATCATCTAATACAATTTTTATATCTACAGGAATAATTTTGTTGTCAAATGTTTTGATCAAAGGATTTATTTCCAATAGTAAAGCATCATAAGCTTTATAAGCTTTATAAAGAGAAATTAAAAAAGAACTAAAATTTTTTAAAGTATCACTGTCCATTCCTAGATTAAAAGCAATTTTTCTGGTTTGAAATAATTGCAATCCTAATATTGGATCTATTTCTTCTGTATAGATTTTATTTGGATTTTTTTTGGAAAGATTTTCGATTTCAACTCCTCCTTCCTTGGAATAAAGAATTATATCTTTTTCTATATCACGATTAAGCAATATAGATAAATAATATTCTATAGGTGAATTTAATTCGTTAGAATAGATATCTTCAGACAATAAAATTTTTCTAACTAATTTTCCTTTTTTAGAAGTTTGTGGAGTTATTAGAAATTTTCCTAAGATATTTTTAGATTTTTCGTAAACTTCATCTAAAGTTTTTGCAATTTGAATACCACCAGCTTTTCCACGTCCCCCTGCGTGAATTTGGGCTTTAATTACCAAAGATTTTTTTCCAGTTCTTTTAAAAATAATTTTTGCTGCTTCTACAGATTCTTCTGGAGAAGAAGCAAGTATTCCATATGGAACTTGAATTGAAAAAGAATTCAATATTTCTCTACCTTGGTATTCATGTAAATTCATTGAAAATAATTTTATTTACAAGTAAATTTAAACTAAAATTCGTTTATTTTTGATAATGTTTCTTTAACTTGTTAATTTGATTCCTATTCTACATTACAAATAAAAGTCTCACTATAATATACAGAAAAATGATTCAGGCTGAAAATATTTACAAATCTTTTGGAAAAGATGAAGTCATAAAAGGAGTAAATTTATTTGTGAAAGAAGGAAATATGGTGTGTATTTTGGGGGAATCTGGAGCAGGAAAAAGTACTCTTTTGCATATACTAGGAACTTTGGAAAAACCTACTTTCAAGAAACAAATAAAAACTGTTCTAAAAGTCAATGGAAAAGAAGTTTTTCATCTTTCAGATAAAGAACTTTCTATTTTAAGAAATCAAACAATAGGTTTTATTTTTCAAACTCCTCAACTTTTTCCTGAATTTACTGTATTAGAAAATATTTGTTTACCGGGCTTTATAAACAGAAAAAATAAAAATGATGTAAAAAAAAAAGCTAAAAGCTTATTAAATAAATTAAATCTTTCTAAACATGAAGATTCAAAACCAGAAGAACTATCAGGAGGACAAAAACAAAGATTAGCAGTAGCAAGGGCTTTAATTAATAACCCTAAAGTTATTTTTGCAGATGAACCTTCTGGGAATTTAGATAGAAAAAATGCAGATGAATTACATAATTTCTTTTTTCTAAGAAAAAAACTAAAACAAACTTTTTTAATTGTCACTCATAATATGCAATTAGCAGATATGGCTGATGAAAAACTAAAAATAGAAAATGGAAGAGTCTATCAAATGAATAAAAAATAAAATATTATTTTATGCTTTTAAACAATCAACTCAAAAATCAACTTTCTATTAAACATATTATAAAAAAACCAGCCAATGAAAATGAAACGACTCTTTTTTTGATGATTCACGGATATGGAAGTAATGAAAGAGATCTTTTTTATTTCAAAAAAGATATTCCTGAAAATCTTTTCATAATTAGTATTCAAGGGCTCTATCCTATTGGAACAGATAAATATTCCTGGTATGATATAGATTTTTCTAATGAAAAAAAATTTATCAATATTTTACAAGCTAAAAAAACTATTGAAAAAATATCATTTTTTATAGATGAAGCTATTCAAGAATATGAGTTAAAAAAAAATCAAGTTTGGTTATGTGGGTTTAGTCAAGGTGCTATTTTAAGCTATGCTATAGCTTTAAAAAATACTAATAAAATAAAAAAAGTAATCGCTTTAAGTGGATATTTAGAAGAAAGCATTTTGCCGATCGAAACAAATCCAAATATTTATACTAATTTAGAATTTTTTATATCTCATGGAAAATATGATACAGTAATTCCTTTAAATTGGACAAAAAAAGGATTAAAATTTCTTAAGAAAAAAAAAATACTTTCTTTGTATTACAAAGAATATGAATCTGGACATTCTTTGAACAGTCTAAATTATCAAGATCTTGTTAATTGGATTAAAAAAAAACATATTTATTCTGATAAAAAAATATGAGTAAATATTCAAAAATAATATTGTTTCTATTGATTTTTTCGGTATCTGTTTTTTTCTTTTTTCAGAAAAATTATTTCTGTGGAAGTTTTCTAACTTTATTAAGTCTGATTCCTATTTTTTTTCTTTTTAGAAATGAATTTTTATTATTGGCTTTTTTTCAAATACGGAAGAAAGATATGAAAGGATTGAAAAAGTATTTAGGATATATCAAAAAACCAGAATTACAACTTACTAAAAATCAAATGGCTTATTATTATTTTTTGAATGGAATTTTCTATTCGGAAAAAAATATACTCCAATCAGAAAATTATATGCAGAAGGCTTTAGATTTTGGACTAAAATTTAAACAAAACATCGCCATTGCAAAATTGAACTTAGCAATAGCCTCTTTATCAAAAGGAGATAAAAAGAGAGCTGAACTTTTATTATTGGAAGCAAAAAAAATGGATATTTCTGGTTTATTACATGATCAAATTCAAATCATAAAAATTCAAATGAAAAAAATGAATATTGGAAATAAAAACAAACAAAATCCTTATATTAGAAATTGAAAATTATAAATGGATAATCCACAATCCTTTATTTATATATCCTCCTTTATCAGAAATTTTCTGATATTTATACTTACTAATTAATCCTGAGAAAGATTTTTGATCTATTGTCTTAAATAAATTTTTATTTTCAAAAAGTTTTTCTATTATGTCGTAGGTTAAATCGAATCCCAATAATTGATATTTGTTGAAGTAATTTCCAAATTTTTTTTTAAGAAAATGAAACATTTTTCTTTTTTTTTCATCATTTTTGTTGAAATGATATTTTGTTGTGAATAGAAATTTATATTCTCTTAATAAGGAAATGTTTTTATAATAAACATTATGATAACCTATTCCAAAAGGGATTATTTTTTTGTTGTTTTTAACAAAATCAATAAATTCTTTTCCTATAAAAAAATCTCCTCCTAAAAAAATAGCAAAAAAAGGAAGGTTATGACTCGTTTTAATATTAAAAAAATTATTCTTCAAATAAAAAATTTGGAAATGAACATTCCATTGCGATAACTTTTTCTTTATAAAAGTTGTCATTTTTTTAGATGGATCTTCACCTAGCAAATATAAAGTTTTTATCTTATTATTTTGATAAATAAGTTTAATTTCTTCTAAAATAGGTTCCGAAAGATAAATATCTTTTGCTTCAGATTGAATAACATTTGGATAAGCATTTAAAGAATCAGAAGCCGACAGAGGAGAAATAATAGGCGTTTTTTTGTTATTTTTAGCGACTTCTTCTAAAGAAGAGCGAAAAAAAGGTCCTATAACAGCATGATTATGAGACAGATCATACGAATGAATAAAGTTTATAATTCTTTTTCTTTCATTTCTAGTATCAAAAACTTGAACATTGATTTTTTTATTTTTTAATAAAAGAAAATCAATAGCGCTCTTAGCTCCAAGATAAAAATATAAAGCATTTTCACTCAACTGTTTATTTTCATTATCTATTTTTTCGTCTTTAACGGAACTCAGAAACAAAGGCAACATAAAAATTATTTTAATGGAAGATGTCTGATTTGTAGAATTAGAATTATATGTTTGATTTTCTTTTTTTTTAAAATGACCATAATTTTGATCCATTTTGCTAATTCCTTCCGAAAAAAACAAAATAATAAGAGAAAAAAAAACAAAAAAAGTATTTCTCATATCAGTTCAGTTGATATTCTGAATATACTTTTTTTTCATAATTCTAATATTTTAGAAATATTTTTTTCATTTTCTCCCATTAAAAATTTTACTGGGTTTTCTATAGATTCTTTAATAGATAATAAAAATCCAACAGATTCCCGACCATCAATTATTCTATGATCATAGGATAAAGCTAAATACATCATAGGACGTATTTCAATAGATCCATCAATAACTACAGGTCTTTCCATAATTTTATGCATTCCTAATATTGCACTTTGTGGTGGATTTATGATTGGAGTAGATAACATGGATCCAAAAACACCACCATTAGTAATGGTAAATGTCCCACCTGTCATTTCATCTATAGATATTGTCCCATTTTGAACACGTGTTGATAAATTAAAAATTTCCTGTTCTATTCCACGAAACGATAAATGTTCCGCATTTCTTATCACAGGAACCATTAATCCTTTAGGTCCAGATATAGCCACACTAATATCACAATATTCAAAATTAATTTTTTCTTCTCCATTAATCATAGCATTAACATCTGGATACATTTGCAATGCTCTTACACAAGAAAGAGTAAAAAAAGACATAAATCCTAAATGAACTCCATGTTTTTCTTTAAAAAGATTTTTGTATTTTTTTCTTATAAAAAAAATTTCTTGCATATCAACTTCATTGAATGTAGTTAGCATCGCTGTTTCATTTTTTATGGATACTAATCTTTCAGAAAGTTTTCTTCTTAGAGAAGAAAGAGATGTTATTGTTTTTGATCTATATATTGGAATAGATCTACTTATAGACGGAAAAGAACTCTGATTTTCAATCAAAATACAATCGGCTTTTGTAATTCTTCCATCTTTTCCTGTTCCTTGAACAGATTCAATGGGAATATTCTTTTCTTTCAAGATTTTTTTTGAAGCTGGAGAAAGAATTTTTGTTTTCGTATTTTCTAAATAAACCTCTTTTTTATTTTTATTATTTTCTTCTTGATTTTCAATGTTTTGATTGAGTTCCTTTGTACTTTTTTTACTTTTAGAAGAATCGATAAGGCACAAAACATCTCCAACTCGTATTTTATCTCCTTTTTTTACCATCAAAGTAATCACTCCATTCTCTTCTGCAGAAATTTCTAAAGTTGCTTTATCTGAATCAATTTCTGCTAATGTTTGACCTTTAGATACATAATCTCCATCTTTAACGAGCCATGTGGAAACCTCTACTTCCGTAATGGATTCTCCTGGAGAAGGGACTTTAACCTTTGTTATCATATGTTATCATAATTTAAATTATTACAAAAAATCAAAAAAAAGCTTTTTCTAATATTTTATTTTGAATTTTTAAAAAATCTGGATAAGATCCTGTAGATGGACTAGAACTCTCAGATGGAGCGATTAAATTGAATGATATTATACTTCCCAATTTTCTTAAAATAAAACTCCATAATCCCATATTCTCTGGTTCTTCTTGTACCCAAAAAACTTCTTTTTTGTTTTTGTATTTAATAAGTAATTCTTTAATTTTTTCCATTTTTAATGGATAAATTTGTTCTATGCGAATTAATGCCGTTTTATCGTTTTTAAGGGCCTCTTTTTTATTGAGAAGCTCATAATATATTTTTCCAGAACAAAAAATTAATCTAGTAATTTGATGAATATCTATCACAGAGGGGTCATCCAAAATTTCTTGAAATTTTCCTTCAGAAAGATCTTCTATTGTAGATAAGCATTTTGGATTTCTAAGTAAACTTTTGGGAGTAAAAACTATAAGAGGTTTTCTATATTTCAATTTCATTTGTCTTCTTAAAAGATGATAAAAGTTAGCTGGAGTCGTACAATTGACCACAAATAAATTATTGTTAGCACAAAGTTGCAAATAACGTTCTACACGTGCAGATGAATGTTCTGGCCCTTGCCCTTCATATCCATGAGGAAGTAATAAAACAATTCCATTGCTAATTTTCCATTTATTTTCTCCAGAGGAGATGTATTGATCTATTATAATTTGTCCCCCATTTCCAAAATCTCCAAATTGAGCTTCCCATAAGGTTAAAACATGAGGAGAATACATAGCGTATCCATAATCAAAACCCAAAACTCCATATTCTGAAAGAGGAGAATTATAAACTTGCATTTTTCCTTGTCCCATTCGGATATGATTCAATAGAATAATTTCTTCCTCTTCTTCCGTTTTTACAATGGCATGACGTTGAGAAAATGTTCCTCTAGCCACATCTTCTCCTGATAACCGAATATGAACACCTTCATCCAAAAGTGTTCCATACGCTAGTATTTCTGCCATACTCCAATCCACCAATTTAAGCTGAATCATTTCTAATCTTTGTTGAAAAATCGATTCCGTTTTTCTAAAGAATTTTTTATTCTTAGGAAGAGAAAAAACTTGATTGGATATATCTACAATTTTTTTCATTGGAATTCGAGTATCGACTTTATGAAAAATATCTTCATGATTAGATACAATAGGAAAATTTTTCCATTCTTCTTCTAAAAAAGAATTCAATACATTCCATTTTATATTTATTGCTTCATGATATCCTCCATTCAAAATCTGTTCATATTCTTTTTCCATATTGATTATTTCATCACTATTAATGATTCCTTCTTTTTCTAATTTTTGTTTATACAAATTGTAAGAATTGGGATGTTTAGAAATAGCTTTATATAAAGAAGGTTGTGTAAACCTAGGTTCATCTCCCTCATTGTGTCCATATTTTCTATATCCAAGTAAATCTATAAAAACATCTTCATGATATTGCATTCTAAAATCTACAGCAAAATGAATTGCTCGTATAACAGATTCTACATCATCTGCATTAACATGTAACACTGGAGAAAGAACAATTTTTGCTATATCAGTACAATAAATACTAGAACGTCCTTCAGTATAATTTGTGGTAAAACCTATTTGATTATTTAGTACGATATGAATTGTTCCTCCAGTTTTGTATCCTTTTAATCTAGATAATTGAATAACTTCATATACAATCCCCTGACCTGCTAACGCTGCATCTCCATGAATTAAAATAGGAATAATTTTTTCTGAATTACTGTTTTGATTATAAATAATATCTATTTTTGCACGTGTAATTCCTTCTACAATAGCATCTACGGATTCTAAATGAGAAGGATTAGGAACTAAATTCATTTTAATATATCGTCCTTGACTAGTCTTTCTGATTTTAGAAAATCCAAGATGGTATTTTACATCACCAGAAAAGGTTTTTTCTTTGTATTCTTTTCCTTGAAATTCACTAAATATTTGAGAAAGATTTTTTTGAAAAAAATTAGAAAGAAGATTTATACGTCCTCTATGTGACATTCCAATTATAAAATCTTCGGTAAAATATTTTCTGGATGTATATTCTATCATCTCTTCTAATGCAGGTAATGCAGATTCATTTCCTTCTATAGAAAATCTTTTTTGCCCCACAAATTTGGTGTGAATAAAATTTTCGAACGCAACTGCTTCATTTAATTTTTTCAAAAAAAACTTTTTTTCTTCTGCAGAAAATTGCAATTTTTCTTTTTGAAACCATTTTTCAATCCATTGAATTTTGTCAGGGTTGGAAATATACATGTATTCTATTCCTATAGATCCACAATAAATATTTTTTAGATAATCGATTATGTTTCTTAATGAAGTTCTTCCAAGACCTATTAATTTTCCAGCTTCAAAAGATATGTCAAGTTCTTTATCAGATAAACCAAAATTTTTTAAATCCAAAGAAGGAAAATGTTTTCTTCTTTCTCGTATAGGATTTGTAGGAGTAAAAAAATGACCTCTTTTTCTATAAGCATGAATCAAATTAAACACCAAAAATTCCTTGTGGATGATATCAATTTCATTCTCATTTTTTAAAAATTTTTTGTGATTTTCTTGATTTATTGATTGACGATCGGTTTTGTAATTTTCTTTTCCAAAATCAAATCCATGGAAAAAAGCGCTCCAACTGGATTCTATTGAATTAGGATCTTTTTTATACTTGTTATATAGAAATTCTAAATCTTGAAAATGAATAGTATTTAGAAAAGAATATCTATCACTCATATACTATTTTTTACTTCAAATTTAAACATTTTAAACATCTATCAAAGTTTATTGTTTATTTGAAATGATTTTTTATAGCTATTGCATCTTTTAAAACCAAACTTAATCCATTTTTTTCAGTTCCTATAGCTGTAGCAAAAAAAGACTTTCCCCAATATTTTCCATGTATATAAGATGTCATTTTACATATTATTTTGTGAGCATGAATGTTTTTGCTTTGAATTATAGAATCGGAAATAGATATGAAAATCACCGGTTTGTTTTCTTTTATAAATCCGACAATCATAAACAAATTAGATATTTCATTTCTTAAATCCAAAACTATTTTCTTAATAAGATTAATATCTTTTTCTTTAGATAGATCAATATCACATATATAGTTAATTGAAGAGAATTGAATAGCTTTTAAAGAATATTCTTTTTTGAGTGTTATCATTTGCTGTAAACGAATTTCTGATATTTTTTTTTTCAATTCTTGATTCTCTTTTTGTAAAATGAGAAAACTTTTAAAAGGAGATTCCGGATACTTCATCATCTTTTTGAAAGATTGATATTGGTCATGGATTGATTTTAAGTATTGTACTGCTTTTTTTGAAGTTATAGCCTTAATTCTCCGTATTCCATACGATATAGAAGATTCTGATATAATTTTAAAAATTTGAATCAATCCAGTATGTTTAACATGTGTTCCAATACATAATTCAGATGATTTTCCAAAAGTTATGACTCGCACTTCTTGTTTGTATTTATTTTCAAATGTTTCACTTTTATAAAAAGAAATGTTTTTTTCAGCTTCTTGTAAGGAAGAAAATCTTTTTTCTTCTAGAATCAGATCAGAAAAAATTAATTCTTGAACTAAATTTTCTATTTTATACAATTCTTCAACAGTTATTTTTTGATAATGAGAAAAATCAAATCGTAAATAGTCTTCTCCTACATAAGACCCTTTTTGTTGAATATGATTTCCTAAGATTTTTTTCAAAGAAAAATGTAATAAATGAGTAGAAGTGTGATTTTTCTCAATTTCTAATCTTCTATTTTTATCAACTATAGCTTTAAAAGAAGAAAAAACATCTGAAGGCAATTTTTTAGCAGAATGTATAATAATGGAATTTTCTTTTTTAGTATTAAAAATGTAAACTTCATCAGTCTCATTTTTTATGAATCCAGTATCTCCTAACTGTCCACCTCCTTCAGGATAAAAAGGAGTTTTTGAAAAAACTAACTCATAATAATGAGTTTTTTCTAATTTATTTTCTACTTTTCTGTATTTTAAAATCAATACGTCACATTTTATCATATCATATCCTACAAAATTTACATTTTCGTGAATGAATTGATGATTATGTACTTCAATCCAATCTTTTTTTTCTATTGTGTGATTTTCTTTTTTGGATCTATTTTTTTGTTCTAACAATTTTTCATGAAATAATTTTTCATCAATTAACAAGTTATTTTTTTCAACTAACATTTTAGATAACTTTATAGGGTAACCATAAGTATCATATAATTTAAAAATGGTTGTTCCATCAATAATTTTTTCATTTTGTTTTTTAGCTTTTTCTATGATGTATTGAATTTTATGATTTCCTTTTTCAATAACTTTTAAAAAAGACAATTCTTCTTCCTGAATTACATTTTTTATGTATTCTTTTTTTTCCATCAATTCTGGGAAATAACTTTTCATTTCTTTTACTAAAGAATCTACAAATTGATAAATAAAAGGCTCTTTTTTATATAAAAAACGAGTTGCATAAATGATGGCTCTTCTAAGAATTCGTCTGATCACATAACCAGCTCCATTATTTGATGGAAATACTCCATCTGAAATAGAAAAAACAATAGCCCTTAGATGATCTGCTATTATATGTATGGATACTTTTTGATGAAAATCTTCTTTATAAATTTTACCCAAAGATTCTTTTATATTTTGAATAATTGGAAAGAAAATATCAGTTTCATAACTAGAAAATTTTTCTTGTAATATCATACATAATCTCTCCAATCCCATTCCTGTATCAACATGTTTTTTCGTAAGTTTTTCTAATTTTCCATCTGATTTACGTAAGAATTCTATAAAAACAAGATTCCAAATTTCTATAACCTTTGGATGTTTTTTATTAACAAGATGTTTTCCAGATAACATTTGTTTTTCTTTTTCATTGCGTAAATCTATATGAATTTCTGAACAAGGCCCACAAGGACCTGTCAATCCCATTTCCCAAAAATTTTCTTTTTTTCCAAAAAAAAGAATATTTTCTTCGCTTATTAAAGTTTTCCAATATTTAAAAGTTTCATAATCCATGGATAATCCTTCTTTTTTATCTCCAATAAAAACAGATATGTAAATATTTTTTTTTGGAATGTTATAAACTTGAATTAACAATTCCCAGGCCCATTCTATTGTTTCTTTTCTAGAATAATCTCCAAAAGACCAGTTTCCTAACATTTCAAACATGGTATGATGATAATTGTCATATCCCACATGTTCCAAATCATTGTGTTTACCAGTTACTCTAAGACATTTTTGAACATTGACTATTCTTGAATAATCCGGTTGAATGTGTCCTAAAAAATAATCTTTAAAAGGATTCATTCCTGCATTGATAAAAAAAAGTGAAGGATCATTTTTTGAATGAATGGGAAAAGAAGGAATAACTTTATGTTCCTTTTTTTTAAAAAAACCGAGAAAAGTATCTCTTATCGATTTGTATTTCATAATACATCATTTAAGAATTATTTTTTCTATAATATTTAGGGGACTGTTCTATCGCATCCATGATCTTATCCATAATATTATCAGTGGTGTCTTTTTTTAAATCTAATTGAATAGGTTCTTTAAATTTCATTTTTTGTAACACTCCCTTTTTTTTAATTCGAATACCTTTTTTATCATAAGCTTTTTGAAATCCATCTATTACGATAGGAACAACTATAGGATTATATTTTCTGATTACATGAACAATTCCTCTTCGTCCGGGGGCAAATGCCTGGGTTGTCCCTTGTGGAAAAGTAATTAACCATCCATCATTCAGAGCTATCCCCATACGAGTTATCTCAGATCTATTTACGGAACGATTTACTTTTTTATCTCCTTCTTTCCATGTTCTTTTTACAGTTATTCCTCCAGAATAAGTAAATAATTTTGTTAAAAAACTTTGATTCATGGTTTCTTGAGCCGCAACATAGTACAGATTCACTTTTGGATTTAAAAGATAAATAGGATTCTTAATGCTATTTATGAATCCATTTTTTACACTGCAAAACACATGAAACATAGCAAAAACATCTGCAAAATAAGTTTGATGATTTGAGACAAAGAGAACTCTTTTATCAGGTAAATTTTTTAGATATTCCGTTCCTTTCAATTTTAATTGATTAAATCCATTATAACGATTGTAAGAAATACAACCAAAAGTGAAAATTAAAAAACGTTTTATAAAATGTAAATTTCCAAATGCGTCTCTAAATAGAGTACTTTCTTTTTTTTTCAAATGTTTCTTTTTTGTTTTCTTAAAAAAAGATGAATGAAAATTCACTGTTTATTTATCTATTTTTTTTGTAATGTTATGAAATTTTGCAGAATAATAGGCAAAAATTGTGAAAATTAACAAAATGAATAAGCTATAATATATCCAAGAAGGTACAGAAAGAGGATCTCCTTTAGCATAAGAATGTAATCCAGATAAATAATAATTCACTCCAAAATAAGTCATAATAATAGAACTTATTGATAATATGCTACAAAAATTAAAAATAAATATACTTCTCATGGATGGAATTAAGCGAATATGTAACACAAAAGCATAAATCATAATGCTAATCAGAGCCCAGGTTTCTTTTGGATCCCAACTCCAATAACGTCCCCAACTATTATTTGCCCAAACAGAACCTAAAAAAGTTCCTATTGTTAATAAAAAAAGTCCTATGGTTAGACACATTTCATTAATAATAGTTAATTTTTCAATATGAATTTGAATTATTTTACTATAATAATGAAAATTGGCTTTCAATATATATAAAAGTAACACAAAAAATCCTAAAAAAGATCCTGTGAAAAAAAAACCATAACTAGTTGTTATTGTGGCGACATGTATAATTAACCAATGAGATTTTAAAACTGGAACTAAATTTGTTATTTCTGGATCCATTGCATTTCCATGTGCTATCATTAATAGAACAGATGCTATGAAAACTGTGGGACCTGAAACAAATCGATTTTTATGAAATAAAAAACCTATTCCAACTAAACAAAAACTAATAAAAATAGCAGATTCATATCCATTAGTCCATGGAGCATGTCCAGAAATATACCATCTAGAAATTAAACCTAAAAAATGTGAAAAAAATAAAACATATAAAATGAAAAAAAATATTTTAGAAAAAAAAACATATATTTTTTTTGAAAGAAAATGATCAAAAAAGAATTGATAATGATAAAAATTCCCAAAAATGGCATATAAGAATGATAAAACATAAAATATGTTGAGTTTATTGTAAAGAATTTCTAGGGATATTTTATTTACTGAAGGTAAAATAGATTTAGCATGTTTGATTTGATAGAGTCGTATTTTTTCTATTTCATTATCTGCAATACGCCAATTTTTTTCATTTTGAGCATATAATAAAGATTTTAGATAATTATTAAACATAGAGAACCCCAAAGGATTTAATCTATTTGATTCTGATAAAATCCAACTAGACCAAGTATGATTTTCGTCATTTGGAATCGGAAAAATACGAATATATTTTCCCTGAAAAATTTCATGAAGAATCCCTACACGTTCACTAATACTGAGGACTGCTTTATCATATTCGTCTCTTTGTATAGGATTTTTAGAAAAAGCTCTTTCATAGTCTTCTTGAAGTATAAATTTTAATCTTGATGTTTTGGAGTCTAAAATATAAAGATCTATCAGAGATACATAACATTCTCCATTTGCTTTGACTTTATTTAAAAATTTAGATCCTCCTTTTTTATCTGCTTTAATAAAAGGAATTTTTGTCCAGAATATATTATCTTGATGAATAGAGATAAACCATTGGTTTGCGTCTATATTTTCTACAGAATTCCTTTTATGTATTTTTCTAAGAAGTTCAATAGCTATAGTATTAACAGGTTTTATTCTTCCTTTAGAATCTTGAACTAGTAAACGTCCAAAATTTTCACTATGTTTTTTAGGAATATGAATAGCGTCAGAAACATTTTCTATAGGAAATTTTTTAAATTCGTGTATTTGATTATGTGTTTGAGGAGAACCAAAAGCATTATGATTTCCTATCAATAGAAATAATATGAAAAATAATATTGAATAATTTTTAGAATATAAATTTTTCAATTTATTTTTCATATTATAAAATCTAGTTCCTTTCCAAAATAAAGTAAGAAACATCCCTATACTCATCAAAACATAACCCATATAGGAAAAATAGGTTCCTAAATAATCATTATTAACAGAAAAATGAGTTCCTTTTCCGTCTGGATCATATCCAGATTGAAAAAATCTATATCCCTTATAGTTGAGAACATTGTTCATGGAAATCAAATAATCTTTTTTCTTTTTTTTGTCTATAAGTGTAATATGACTTCTAAAAGATGAAGGGAATCCAGATCCTGGATAATTTTCTATTTGAAAATGATTTAATCGCAAGAAAAAAGGTAGATACAAAAATATAGATCCATATCCAATGGATATTTGGTAATCTTTATTAAATAATAAAGGATCACTCATTTTTGTTGTATTTTTTCCGCCCAAAAAGGTCACTAATTTAGATTGATCTCTAAAAGATATTTCTGCTGTTATAGCATTTAATAAATTATTATTATCTTCTTCTTTTTCACATGATTTGATATATTCTAATTTTCCTTTTTCAATTCCTTCTGGAATAACCCACTGGATTATTCCATGATCTGTTTTCATTCGATACAAATGTTTTATTCTTAAAATATCAAAAGTGTTTTTGAATAAAAAATAGGTTTTTCTATTGATCATGTTTATACATTTTCCTGAAAAAGAAGATTTTAAAAATATTTTATCATTTTTCTCAAAAATTTGTATTCCGTAAGGAATTTTTTTATTTAGAGAAAATATTATACCATTGATTTTCGTAATATCTCCATCTTTCAGGAAATTTTCCGTTCTTCCTTTTTGATCGTTTGAAATAATTTTTACAATTTTTTCTTCTGATTTTTTTTTAGAAAAAAAAACTTTAGCACACGGTATATAATCTATAATTTTTATTTTCAAAGAATTATCCTTAAAAAAGAATTTTTTTTGATATTTTTTATGATAAGTAGAAAGAATATAGGGATCATTATAAAATCTGGTATCATTTCCTTGATGAATTTTTAATTTAATGTAATTTTTTATAGAAACAATTTTTCTATTCATTTCTCCTTCTCTTATAGACATTATTCCTTCAAAACTATAATATCTAGAAAAAATTCCTCCAATGAAAATAAATACAAATGATAAATGAAAAATAAAAAGAGGAAATTTATTATGATTCCATAATTTATATTTCCATATGTTCCCTATTAGGTTGATTATAATTAATAACATTATAATTTCAAACCAAGTAGATTCATAAACAAATATTTTTGCTACACTGGTAGAATATTTTTGTTCTATAAAAGTAGCTATAGCCATAGATATAGCCAACAATAAGAATAAAAAAGAAGTTATTTTGGTGGAGAAAAAAATTTTTTTTATTTGCATATTATTTTAATTGTTTAATATAAAAACGAGTTATATGTTCTATGCAAAAATATTTTATGTTTCATATACGATTAATCCATCATAAGCTAAATAAACATTTTTTGGTAATTGTGTTTCAATTTCTTTATGAAAACCAATCATATGACTAATGTGTGTCAGATAAGTTTTTTTAGGACAAATTTTTTGAATGACATTTAAAGATTCGGAAAGCGTAAAATGAGAAGGATGTTTTGGTACTTTTCTTAAAACATTTAAAATTAAAACATCTAATCCTTTTAATCGTTGAATTGTTTTAAAAGGAATATCACTAGCGTCTGTAATATATGCAAAATTTTCTATTCGAAAACCTAAAATAGGAAGAGAGCCATGCCATATGGACAAAGGGAATACTTTAAAATATTCTACAAAAAAGAAATCTTTATAATGATCTAATTCATGTACAGATATTTTTGATGTATACGTATTTGATTTTTTATTTTCTGAAAAAATATAAAAAAATCTTTTTTTTATATTTTCTAAAACTCTACGCAATCCATAAACAGGGATAGGTTTATTCATATTAAAATAAATCGATCTTATATCATCAAATCCTCCTATATGATCATGATGTTCATGTGTAATAAAAATAGCATCCAATTTTTCATGATTACTTCGCAACATTTGATAACGAAAATCTGGACTACAATCAATTAAAAAATGTTTTTTATTTTTTTCAATTAAAACTGAACTTCTTAATCTATTATCTTTTGGATTTTTAGATAAACATACTGGATGTTTAGATCCAATAATAGGAATTCCTTGAGAAGGCCCAGTCCCTAAAAAAGTAATTTTCATATATAATATATTACCACTTTCTATTTTTGAATTGATTGATTATATTTTTTTGTATTTCATTTATAATGTTTTTTTTTCCTTTTAAAAATTCTTTTACAGAATCTCTTCCTTGACCTAATTTCATATCTCCATAACTAAACCAAGATGCATTTTTTTTGATAATTCCTAAATCAACTCCTAAATCCAGTATTTCCCCGATTTTTGAAATTCCTTCTCCGTACATTATATCAAATTCAGCAATTTTAAAAGGAGGAGAAAGTTTATTTTTCACTACTTTTACTTTTGTTCTATTTCCTAATACTTTTTCTCCATTTTTAATTTGATTTCCTTTTCTAATATCTAATCGTATTGAGGAATAAAATTTCAACGCATTTCCGCCTGTTGTCACTTCCGGATTTCCATACACACCTATTTTTTCTCTTAATTGATTAATAAATATAAGAATGCTTTTTGATTTTCCTATACTAGAAGTTAGCTTCCTCAAAGCTTGAGACATTAATCTAGCTTGTAATCCTATTTTAGAATCCCCCATTTCTCCTTCTATTTCACTTTTAGGAGTTAAAGCTGCTACAGAATCTACTACGATCATATCAATTACACCAGATCTAATTAAATTATCTACTATTTCAAGTGCTTGTTCTCCATTATCTGGTTGAGAAATTATTAATTCTTTGACATTCACTCCTATTTTTTGAGCATAAAGACAATCCAAAGCATGTTCCGCATCAATAAAACTAGCAAATCCTCCTAATTTTTGAGATTGAGTTATTGCATGTAAAGCAACAGTCGTTTTTCCTGAAGATTCTGGTCCAAATATTTCAATAATGCGACCTTTTGGAAATCCATAGATTCCCAAGGCTATATCTAAGCTTAAAGATCCAGAAGAAATAATTTCTAAATTTTCTATATGAGAATCTCCCATTCGCATAACAGTTCCTTTCCCATATATTTTATCCATTTTTTCTAAAACCAGTTCTAATGATTTTCTTTTTTGTTCAATTTTTTCGTTCATAATTTTGAAAATGTTAAGGGCTATAATATATGCTTCCCTTTGTCCATTACAATCATTTTTTTTTAATGATTTTTTTTTAAAAAGAAAACTTTATTTTTTGGTAATCTCAAAAAAAACTTATTTCCAGGAGGAATCATATCCACTATATATTGTGGATTTAAAAGAATTAAATCTTGATAAGACATATTTAAACTATAGGCAAAAAATTTCAAAGAAATTTTTTCTTTTATAGGAATTAAAACTGTTTCTTTGTATTTGTATTTGTAGGGAGAGGAATAATGTGAAGAGAAGTTATGTTCCTTATAGTAATTCATTACATAATTAATTGCAATAAATTTTGGAATATAGTTTTGGGTTTCTTTTGGAAAAAATTCCCATAATCCCCAGAAATCTTTTCTATTCCGATGATTTTGCAATATTTTATCTACGGTTCCTGGACCTGCATTATAAGCCGCTAAAACCAATTCCCAATTTCCTATTTTTTGATATAGAAATTTTAAATAACGGCAAGCTGCTTCTGTTGATTTAACAGGATCATTTCTTTCATCATAAATATTATTAATGTTTAGATCATATATTTTTCCAGTTTCAGGCATGAATTGCCAAATCCCTTGTGCTCCGGCTTTGGAGGTTATAATAGGATTTAAATTTGATTCTATGACGGCTAAATATTTTAATTCTTTTGGAAGACGATAATGTTCAAGTTTTTCTTCAAACATAGGAAAATAAAAATCTGATAATGAAATAATTCTTCCTATATATTTTCCCATACGAAGATAACTTTCTACAGAAGCATGGACTATGCTGTTGTATTTAAATATCTTCATTTGAGATTTTTGATTTATAAAATTGAATCTGAGTTTAAGTTCTTCAGAATCTATATTAATAATAACAATGTTTTTTTTATGATACAATTTTTTTCCAGATAAAGATTTTTTCTTTCCTCCAAACATTTTTTTCCATAATTTTTCCATATAGATATTATTTAAATCTAATTTTTGATCATAAATATCTTTATGAAAGTTGATTACATTTTTTTGTTCCAAAAAGGGCTTTGATACAGATTGAACAGTCAAGCTTTTTAAGATGAGCATAAAAAACATAATATTTCTTATCGTTATCGTTGCCATTATTAGTTTCTAAAATTGTAGAAAAAAAGTACTAATGAACAAACGTAAAATGAAAGAAATTTTTATTCTTCTTCAGATTCAGAATCTTTCCCTTTCCCTTCAGAAGCCTTTTTGAATTCTTTCAAACCTGTTCCTAATCCTTTCATTAATTCCGGTATTTTTTTACCTCCAAAAAGTAAAAGTGCAAGAATGACAATTACCACGATCTCTGTGGTTCCAAAAGTTCCAAGTAGTATTAACAAAATAGAAACGAAATCCATTCAATGGGATTTTTTTCCAAATATAAAAAAAATATTAATGTTATTAATTGTAAGCAGAATAATCTCCTAAATTTACTTCTTTAGTTTCTCCTATATAACAAGTGTGATTTCCTATCATAGAATTCTGCAAATTTGCATATTGAATTTTTGTATCATCCTGAATCAAGGATCTTATTATATTGCTATTTTTGATTTTTGTATTTTTTCCGATTGAAACATAAGGACCTATTATACTATTCTCAATTTTTGTATTTTTTCCAATTGAACAGGGTTTTATAATGAAACTATTTTTTATGATTGATTTTTCATGAATCAATTGTGAATGATTGGATTCAATAGACAATATTTTTGAATTAGAAGAAATAGTTCTTTTTTGATCTCCAAAATCCATCCATCCTTTAACTTGTTTGTAAGTGAATCTTTCTCCTTTTTTTCTCATGTTTTCTAAAACAGATGTTAATTGATATTCTTGATTGTTATTGTATGATATAGATTGGGATTCCAGTTCTTTTCTTAAGAAAAGACTATTTTTAAAATAATAGAGACCTATGATAGCTAAATTAGAAACATAATTATTTGGCTTTTCGATAAAATGAGTAACAATTCCCGAAGAATCACATTTTACCACTCCAAATAAATGAGGATTTTGGACTTTTTTTGTCCATATAATGTTGTCTACTTGATTCGTGATTTCCTTTTCTAAAGAAGTGTTATCAAATAAAGTGTCGGAAAAAGCAATAATAACCGGTTCTCCATTCAATGAATCTTTAGCTCTTAATAAAGCATCTGCTGTTCCGAGCGGAGTGATTTGATAATAAATAATAGGATGAACTCCTATATCATTAGCTAATTTGATTAATTTTGTTTCGATGTTACCGACATTATTTCCTATAATGAAGATAATTTCTTGAACCGAAAAAATTTTTATAACTTCGGAAAAACTTTCCACCAATCTCCTCAAAATTGTTTTTCCTGCAATATGGATGAATGCTTTTGGAGTGCTTAAAGTATGCGGATATAAACGCAATCCTTTTCCAGCCATAGGAATTATAATTTTCATATTACATCATTTGTTATGTATGTTTTTATTTCATATTCCAGTACTTCCAAAACCATTGCTTCCTCTTATGCTCGTATTTAAAATAGAACATGGTTCCCATTTTATTTGAGTTCCTTGAAATATGTTTACTAAAACTAGTTTTTCATTGGGTTGAATGATCATTGTTTCAAATAAAATGTTTGTTATAAGAATCTTTATTTCTTGACATAAAACCGTATTTTTTTCATATTTTGTAATATGAATAACGCAAATAGCTTCTATTAATTTTTGTTTCAAAAAAAAATGATACTTCATTTTTTTGGAAAATTGAATCAAAATGCCTGTTGATATCAATTTTCGTTCCATTAAATTAATGGAAATAGATTTTTCTATATTAGCAATTAAAGTTAATTGATATCCATTTTTTATCACACTAAATCTACTTTTATTGTTTGATTAAATTAATCAATCTTTTTTTTTCTAGTAAAAAAATAATTATCAAATAAAAAAATTGAAAAAAAAAGCTAAATATTATTTGTTTTTTATGATTGATTATAAAAACTAAAAAAATTGCAAATAAAAAATGAATTGTGATATTTCTTTTTTTTCCACAAAATTCAAAAAAATTTTTTTTACCCCAAATGTATAAAATGATTAACATGCATCCATACGATGCTAAAGTACCCCAAGCCGGGATCATAAAACTACTATTAGGAATTAAAATAAAAATAAGATTAAATAAAAAGGTAATTAATACTCCTATAAAAGAAATATAAGTTCCGATAAGGGGTTTATCTATCACTTTGTAAAATATGGATAAATTTGTATAAATTCCTAAAAATAAATTTCCCATCATGATTATAGGAATAATGGACATGGCAAAGTGATATTTTTTATCAATAAAAAACTCTATAAACAAAGGTAAATTTCCACATATTAATACATAAAAAATTAACCCGAAAAAAATAAACATATAATTAATTTCTTCATAATAATATTTTGCATCAGAATCTATGGATTTTTTAAAAAAAAAAGGTTCAATTCCCAATTTAAAAATCCTGATATACAAACTCATAAAAGATGCTATTTTATAACAAGCAGAATAAGATCCGTTTATTTCATCTGACCCCCATCTTTTAATTAAGATCTTATCAAGATTTTCATTGATAGAAAAAGCAATGCTTCCTAACATAATAGGAATTCCATAATTTAACATTTTTTTAGCAAGAATTTTGTCAAATTTTTTGATAATTACTTTTTTTAAAAGAATAGGAAAAACTAAAACTAAATTAGTTAAAGATGATATCATGTTTGCGAAAAATATATAACCTGTTCTGTCTGTAAAAGAATTAATCCATTCAAAAATGAATAAAAAACAAGTTCTTTGAATGTGAAGATTGTTAAAACAAAAAAACATATATATTGTTAAAAATGATTGTATAAGTATATTTATTACATTTATAACGGTATGTTTGAATGGTTTTTCATTCGCACGAAGCCAAGCCATAGGAAGAATGCAAATTGTGTCAAAAAATATGATGAATAAGAACATCAAAAAATAATCCTTATGTTCTTGATATCCAATTAAATAAGTTATATTTTTTATGAATTTAACAGAAATGATTAAAAAAAAAGTGGTGATCAATAATTGTATTATAACACCTGTTGAAAATACAGTTTCTGGATTATAATTTTTTTTATATAAAAATCTAAAATAAGTATTTTCTAATCCAAAAGAAAGAAACCCTATAACTAGAAAAGATAAGGCATACATATCTGTATAAAGAGAAAACTCTTCTCTTTTTAAAGACACAGTAAAAAATTTTAAAAAAGCATAATTAATAACCTTTGGTAAAATGGATCCTATAGAATAGATAATTGTTTGTATTGCTAATTTTTTGTACAAATTCAATTTCAATGTTTTTAAAAATTTCTAATTTCTATATTTTTTATGCATGAGTGAATTTATTTTGCAAAATTTTGCATGAAAATAGAGAAGAGATTAATTATGAGTAACTTTAATAATAAAACTTCTCAACATATGGATTATAGAAAAAAAACAGAAGAATTTATGTTATATGCAACTAAGCATAAGAAGATCAATAGTTTAATAATAGATAAATATATTATTCAATCAATGACTCCTTATATTGTTGAGGAAAGAAAGTTAAATGTAGCTCAAATGGATGTTTTTTCTCGTTTAATGATGGATAGAGTTATTTTTTTAGGAACTCCTATAGAAGATCAAGTAGCTAATATAGTACAAGCTCAATTATTGTTTTTACAATCTGTAGATTCTGTGAAAGATATACAAATCTATATCAATTCTCCAGGAGGAGATGTTTATGCAGGACTAGGGATCTATGACACCATGCAAATTGTAGAACCTGATGTATCTACCATTTGTACTGGTATGGCAGCATCTATGGCCGCTGTTTTACTTTGTGCTGGAGTCAAAAATAAGAGATCTGCATTAAAACATTCAAGAATCATGATTCATCAACCTATAGGGGGAACACAAGGACAAGCATCAGATATTGAAATCACAGTTCGTGAAATTTTAAAATTGAAAAAAGAACTTTACGAGATTATATCGAAACATTCGGGTGTACCTATTGAAAAAATAGAAATTGATTCAGATCGAGATTATTGGATGACGTCTCAAGAGGCAAAAGAATACGGAATGATAGATGAAGTTCTAGAAGGAAAAAGAAAAAAATAAATGATCACGACAGGACTCGAACCTGTAACCGACTGCTTAGAAGGCAGTAGCTCTATCCATTTGAGCTACGTGATCTTATATATCGGGGTAGCAGGATTTGAACCTACGATCTCCTGGTCCCAAACCAGGCGCGATAACCAAACTACGCCATACCCCGTGCGGAGAATGTGGGATTCGAACCCACGCGGTATTTCTATACCGACAGTTTAGCAAACTGTTCCGTTAACCACTCCGGCAACTCTCCCAAAGAATACAAATCTAAAGGAGATCTATTAAATAAACAAATAATCAGCTTTTAGGATATTCTATTCTAGTATGATAAATATTTATTAGTTTCTTTTTAAGAACTTTTTTTACTTTCTCTATTTCCTTTAAAGTAATATCCGCATTAGAAAACTGATTTTCTTTTTTCTGTTTGTTAATAACATTTTCTACCAAGTCTTCTAAATCTTTGGAAGACGGATTTTTTATACTTTTAGAAGCAGCTTCTACAGAGTCGGCTATCATAACAATAGCCGTTTCTTTGGAAAAAGGTTTAGGTCCAGAATATTGAAATTGTCTTTTATCCACTTTGATATTAGGACATTTTTTTTTTTGTTTTTCGTAAAAATAATGAATAATGCTATTTCCATGGTGTGTTCGTATGAAATCAGTAACAGAATCAGGAAGATGATATTTTTTTGCAAACTCAATTCCAATTGAAACATGTCCTAAAATAATTTTTGAACTTTCTTTTGGACTTAATTTTTCGTGGGGATTATTAATTATATTATGTTGATTTTCAGTAAAAAAATTTGCATTTTTTATTTTTCCTATATCATGATAAATAGCTCCTATTCTTACCAATAATGAATTGGCTCTAATAGCAACAGCTGCTTCTTCTGCGATATTTGCTACTGTTAAAACATGTTGAAAAGTACCAGGAGCTTTTTGAGATAACAATCTTAATATAGGAGTATTTGTATCCGATAGTTCCAATAATGAAATATCAGAAGTGAGATTTAATAATTTTTCGAAAAGAAATATTAATGGATGAACAAATAAAGTTAAAACTCCACTAAAAAAAATAAAGAAAAAAGTATGCCAAGAAATTTTTTCTAAAGACCCTTCACGAATCAAAATAAGTGAACTAAAAGTAACTATATAAGTAATGGTTATTTTTCCAACAGCAATAAAAAGGTTCGCCATTTTATAAATGTTTTTTTTTGTAAGCATGACTAAAAATCCTGTAATTAATTGAATAAAAATAAATTCAAAACTATTTGGGGCAATTAAGGACAATAATAAAATGGTTGTTATGTGAATAATGATGCTCAAGTGAAAATTGAAAAAAGCACGAATACTTATAGGAAGTATACAAAAAGGAATTATATATAATATTTTAGAATGATATTTTAAAATTAAAATAGTAATTAATGATATGAGCAGTATATTGATTATTAAAAAATTAATTTCCCTATTTTTGTGGAAGATTTTATTTTGAAAATAAAAAAGATATAATATAAATAAAGTAAATATCATACTAATGATAAGAAAATACCCTATAATAAGACAATAATCTTTTTTTTTATTCCATACTTTATTTTCATATTCCTTTTTGAAATAAGATAAAATCTGAAATTTATTTTCATCTATTATTTCATTATTTCCGATAATTTTATCTCCTTTTGAAAAAGAATATTTTATTTTATTGATAGATTGAATTTTTTTATGAAAAAAAAATTCAGTATAACTTTGGTTATAAAAAAAATTTGGTACGATAATTTTTTTTAAAATTCTTTTTAAAATCTTGACACGATAACCATTTATAAGAAAATTTTTATCAATAATATGATTTACCTTTTTGCGAGTGTAAATTTTTTTGTATAAAATGGGAATCCATTTTTTGTTTTTTTGAAAAAAAATTATATGAATTTTATTATGTTCCGTTATATCTGGAATTGGAATAGAATCTATATATCCATATTTGTACACAGTATTTACTGTTTTATAAACGATTTTGGAATAATGTTTTCTATTTTTTAGAAATGGAATTTTTTTTAGCTTTTTTTTTATGTTTTTAACTATTTTTTCGTTTTGAATAAAAAATATTTTTTGATCCTCTTTCAATTTTTTTATTTCTAAATCGATATCTTGATTGTTTTTTGGAACAACAAAACAAAACGGAGAAAATAAATCTCTGTAAGTCCAATTTTTTCCTTTTGAAAATTCATATTTAAAAATCTCTTTTTTTGGGAAAAAAAATGTCAATGATAAGACTGCAATAATTGGAACTAAAATCTTATCTGCAATATTTTTATATGTATAAAACTTTAAGAAATTAGCCATTTCCTAAAAACCTAAAAAATTGAAACTATGCAATTTTTTCGGAAGGATGAAATTTTCATTTCAAGAAGAAGTATCAAAAATTAATTATCAATTATATTATGATAATATCATCATGTTTTTTTTTTATAAGATGATTGATTTTTTTGTAAAATATTGGATAACAATCTATTTTCATCATTAATGCTTTCTTCTAAACAAATAGTAGATTCCGTTCTAAGAACTCCTTTTATCTCTCCAATTTTAGAAATAACATCTCTAGCATCCGAAGGGTCTCTAGCAATAATTCTACAAAAAAGATTATATTTTCCTGAGGTAATATATAATTGGACAACATTAGGAATTTTTTTTAATTCTTCTTTCACCAATTTAGATTCACGAGAATCCGATAAAATTCCTACAAAAGCTATTAAATGAAAACCCAAAGATTCATATCCAATAATCAAAGTACTTCCCTTGATAATTCCTGCTTCTTCTAATTTTTTTACTCTAACATGAACAGTACCAACAGATAATGGTTTTATTTCTTTGCTAATCTGTTTACTGATTTCAGTATATGGAGTTCTAGCATTTATATTTAATTTTTTGACAATAGTATTGTCTATTTCATCTGTATTATATCTTAGAATCATTGTTTTATATTTTTATTTTTTTTTGAATAAAGGTATTAAAAATACCAAGATACAAAACTTTCTTTTTAAGAAATAGGTTCTTGTTTTTCAATAAGTAATCTTATGATATAAATGATTTGATTTGGATTCTTTTTTTTGTTACTAACTCTAATTAAAAAGAAAGAGACAATGATTCTTATCATTTCATTTAATAGATGATAGATTTTTATTATCATGATATAAAGAAAGAAAATAATTAAACGTTTCTTTTTTTTTTAAAGAATCCAAATTTTTCATATCTGAATATGATAGTATTTTTTTTAATTTTTTTAAAAAAATTTCGAAAACAGAAAAGTATAGAAAATTTTTTATGATCTCGTTTTTTATAAAAAATTTTCCTAAAATTAAAATGGATACAAATTGTATTGTTTTTTCCTCAAAAGAATTTAATTTATTGAATAATTTTTGTTGAGTGATTTTATCACTTTTAGGAAATAAAATTTCCATATTAATATTAGGTTTTTGTATTTTTCCAGAAATATTAATTCTCAATTCTGTAAATATTGGATTATGTTCTGAATCTTTTGCAAAATTTATATACTCAGTAACTTTGGATACATATTTAGTTTCATAAGCAATTAAATTGATATTGGATTGGTCAAAATTATTTTTCCAAGTAATAAATCCTCCTGGTTTGATTTTAAATTCTTTTTCCAATTTTAGAATTGGAATTTTTTCTTGACTAGAAAAATGATAGAATCCATCTATTACAAAATATTTTCCACTAGTTTCAACATCATTTTTATGTGTTTTTTTGAAAAAAAGAAAGCCTTTTCCTTTTAATTCAATAAAATTTTCTAAATTTTTGTCTAAAAATATTGATATTTTCGTATTTTCTTGTACATTCGTTTTCACATCTATTGACAAAAAATCATCATCTTCTTTTTCTTTGTATTTTTTATACGATATTTTTTTATTTTTATAACCCTTTGGGTTAATATATAAATGAGAAGAATTCAAAATTTCTCCATGTTTCATAGAAACATGAACTTTATTTTCTTTTTTATTTATTTTAATTTTTCCACAAGTCAATATTTTTCCAAATAAAAAACGATTTTGTTTTTCATTTGTATCTAAAACGAGTAAGTTTTTTGTGTTTATAGATAATTCTAAATTCCATTTTAGAAAATTTTTGTGTAAAAAACATCCATTTATATATCCTTGAGTATTATATTTAGTGTCCCTAAAAGAAGAAGAAGATAATAAGATGCAGGATTCAGAAACAATATTTACATAAGCCTTGCTCGTAATTTCATAATCTGTATTTATAGAATTTATTTTTATTCCAAATTTGTTAATTTCTAATTTACCAAAGTAATGAGGATTATTTATATTACCAAATATTTTGATTTTTCCTGTTAGAAATCCTCTTGCTTCACTATTCATTTTTTTCCAAAAAAAGGAAAAATTATCCATTCTTAAATTTTTAATATATAGATTGAAATCTAGTTTGGATTGATTTTTAGATTTGTTGTTAATATTTCCAGATATTTTTAAAATATCATGACAATTTTTTTTGAGTACTCCATTAATCTCATAATTTTTATTCTTATGAAAAGAATGAACATAAAAATTTCCTAAAACTGTTTTATCAATTGAAAAATTTGTAATTTTTGCATGTATATTGGGTTCAATTTGATTGTAGTCACTTTTATACGAAAAAAAACCGTTCACAAAACCATCCATATTTTTTTTAAATATGATTTTTTTTAATTGTACATTATTTAAATAAAATTGAAAAATCTTTTGTTTTTTTTCAATAAAATCCGCGTTTACAATAATTTTTTGTTTTTCAGAATATAAAATAATGTTATCTATGACATATCTTCTGTTTAAGAAGTCTATTTTTATTATTCCTAAACCATTATTGGTTTTCCAATCATATCCATTGATATTTAATTTAGAAAGAAAAGGAAAAAAAACGAAAAAAATTTTTTTTCCTTTTTTGCAAAGAAAATTCAATATTTGTTCTTTGTATTCTTGTTTTTGAAATTTTAATAAAAACTTAGAATGAATCATCCAAAAATCTTCTTGATTCAAAATAGATACATCTATTTTTTTAGAAAAGAAATTTTTATAAGTAATTTTTTCTGTATTAATTCGTATATCATTTTTTAAAGAAGAATTAACGATTATAAACAGTTTTTCAAAAAATATTTCATTCAATTGTATTTTTTCTGTGAAAAAAATCGTTCTAAATACGTTCTTCTCTTTTTTTCCTGAAATTCGAATATCAGAAAAAGTATTACTATCTTTTTTTTGTCTTATCAAGTCTATAAAAGATTTTTTTATCAGAAAACTAAAATTCACATGTTCTATTTGTTTTTTACAGTAACTTTTTAAACAAAAAATTTGTTCTTGTATAACAGATAATAAATGTTCCCATTTAAAATCTCCATGAATTTGACCAATGATCATATCATATACATTGATTCTAATTGTTTTAAACTGTTTTTTTTTGATCCACATGACCTTTATATCTTTATCAATTTGATTTTTATCATTATTGATTCTTAGATAGATTTTCTGAACCTGTGGATGAATTTCTCCTTTAAAATTAATTTTAAATCCTGAATGTGATAAAAGCAGAGGTCCAAATAATTTTGATAAATTTTCTTTTAAATTCATGAAAATCCATACATCATCTGATGAACATTTAGATCCATCAAATGGATTATTTGATGAAATGAAAAAAAAACTTTTTTCCTTTAATAAAACTTTGAAGTAAAAAAAGAAGATATTTTTTTCAATTGAAACTTGACCGACATATTGAACCTCATGATTCAAAAAATTAATACAAGTTGAGACTTTAGCCATAAAGAAATGATTTTTAATAGCTCCTTCTACTTTTAAACTTATTTCTTTCATTTTTACTACTCTAATAATTAGATTTCCTTTGTATGTCCATTTTTTCAAATTCAAATTGACTTTTCTAAAATGGAATTTAGAATAGAAATTAGATGGAATGATCTGACTTATTTTATTAGTATGAAATAGAATAAAAGTTTTAAAAAATTTAATTTTTTTCCATTGTGGATACTCATCAATATAAATAGTCTTTGCAAACAATTTATCTTCTTGTAAATCCTTTATAAGAATATTAGATAGAAAAAATTTCTTATGGATCCCATTCAATTGTACGTGAATATTTCCTTGAACAAATAAGCTAAGATTAGAAGACCATTTTCTGTGAAAAAATATTCCTAAATCAGGTCCTAATTTTGATCCTTTAAAAACTTCACATAATATATTTTTTTTATAGAAAGAATTTTTCTTTTCTTCATATTTTTTGCTATTAAAAATCGAAAAAGATCCTTTTAGAAAACTATTCGATGTTTTTATAAACAAATCTTGAATTTCTAATTTTGCAGGATAATAATATGTTAAATGGCAAAACAAGTTTTTGATGAAAAGTTTTTTTTTATTTATCAATCCTTGAGATTGAAAAGAAAAAATAGAAACTTTAATTTTTCTATTTTTAATTTGAATATTTTTCATATAACTAGAAAAAAAATGATCTAATTTTTTTTTAGAATCTATATTATTATACACTAAATGAGATTTGTTGATTATTAACTCTGAACAAGTAATTGTGTTTATTGATTCTTTATTCATCAAAACATTTTTGATAAAAAAAAGGATATTGTTTTCTTTTTCCTTGAAATATTTTTTTATGAAAAAAGAAGAGTTTTCAATGACCATACTTTTTAGACTCAAATGTCTAGAGTTCATAAAAATCAAACGAAATAAATGATTAATAGATATTTTACATTTAGATAAATGAATAAAAGACAAATGATGATGATCTGTCATTTTAACATCATAAAAAATAAGTTCTTTTTTGAAAAAATTAAATGAAATATGTTTTATGGAAATTTTATCGCTTAATTGATTTCTTACTTTTTTCAAAAAAAAGGTTGATATTTTTTCTTGCACTTTTTTTTGATCATAAATATTTACAAAAATCAATACCAATAAAAAAAGTAAAAAAAGGATTATTTTCTTTACGGTAAAAAATTTATGATAAAAAATCATTTTCAAATATATTGTTATTTCATTATGAAAAAAAAACCTATTATTCTCGGTATAGAATCATCATGTGATGATACAGCTGTTTCTATTATTAAAAATAGAGATGTGTTATCTAATATTATCATTCATCAAGAAATCCACAAACAATATGGAGGAGTAGTCCCAGAATTAGCTTCTAGATTGCATGATCAAAATATGACACCTGCCGTCAACCAAGCTATTCATTCAGCAAAAATTAAAAAAAATGAAATTGATGCTGTATCTTTTACTTTAGGACCAGGATTAATAGGATCTCTATTGGTAGGCGCTTCTTTTGCTAAATCTTTTTCAATGGGATTAGAAATTCCTTTACTAACTGTCAATCATGTGCAAGCCCATATACTTACTCATTTCATAAAAAATGCTAATATGAACAATTCTTATCCTAAATTTCCATTTTTAGGTTTAGTTATAAGTGGGGGACACACTCAAATAGTTAAGGTAAATGATTTTTTTAAAATGGAAATATTAGGATCCACTTTAGATGATTCTATAGGAGATACTTTTGATAAAATTGCTAGACTTTTGGGTTTCCATTATCCTGGAGGACCTATGATCGAACTTTTTTCTAAAAATGGAAATTGCAAAAAATTTGGTTTTTCAAAACCATCAGTCAATGATTTAAATTTCAGTTTCAGTGGATTCAAAAGTCATGTTTTACAATTCATTAAAAAAAAATCAAAAAAAAATCCATTATTTATAAAACAAAATTTATCTGATATTTGTGCTTCTATTCAAAGAATCATAGCAGAAATTCTTTTAGAAAAAGTAGAAAAAGCCACTCTAATAACTGATATTTTTAGAGTAGCTTTAGCAGGGGGAGTCTCCGCAAATTGTGAAATTAGACGAATGTTTATATCTTTCGCAAAAAGAAACAAAAAATGGGAAATTTTTATTCCAAAAAAAAATATACCACAGATAACGGAGCAATGATAGCCATTACAGGATTATTGAAATATGAAAAAAATTTATTTGATTCTATTCATGTTTCTCCATATTCAAAATTTAAAACATTTTAAAATAAAAAACAGACTCTCCTAACCTAACTTGAAATTAAACTATTCAATTACATGTACACATCAAATTTCTATCCCCATATCCATCATCAATACGATTGACTGATGGCCAGAATTTTCTTTCCCTGACCCAATATAATGGATATGCAGCTTTTTCTCTACTATAAGGATAGTTCCAATCATTATCAGTTAGCAATTCTATACTATGCGGAGCGTTTTTAAGTACATTTTCTTTTTTAGAAAATTTTCCATCTTCAATTTCTTGAATTTCTTTACGTATATTGATAAGTGTTTCAATAAAACGATCTAATTCTTCTTTAGATTCACTTTCTGTAGGTTCTATCATCATACATCCTTCTACAGGAAAAGAGACAGTAGGAGCATGGTATCCATAATCCATCATTCTTTTCGCTATGTCTATAACTTCTATGTCTAAAGATTTGAAAATTCTACAATCTATAATTAATTCATGCGCTACGGCATTGTTCTTCCCTACATATAATGTGTTATAAAATTTTTTTAATTTTTCTTTGATATAATTGGCATTCAGTATAGATATCTCTGTACATTTTCTCAGCCCATCTGGGCCTAATAAACGAATATAAGCATAGGAAATTGTGAGTATTAAGGAAGAACCATATGGAGAAGAAGATATCGTCAATTTATTTTTTTCTAATTTTCCAAAAAAAGGATGATCAGGAAGAAAAGGTTTCAAATGCGAAGCAACACAAATAGGTCCCATTCCAGGGCCTCCTCCTCCATGAGGAATAGCGAAAGTTTTATGAAGATTTAGATGACAAACATCTACTCCCAAATGTGCTGGTTTTATTAAACCAACTTGAGCATTCATATTGGCTCCATCCATATATACTTGACCTCCATTTTCATGAATCATATTTATGATTTCTTGAATATGTGTTTCATATACGCCATAAGTAGAAGGATAAGTAATCATTAATACAGATAAAAAATCTTTATATTCTTTTACTTTTTTGAATAAATCATTTCTATCAATCGATCCATCATTTTTTGTAGAAATTAAAATAACTTTCATTCCTGCCATGTTTGCTGAAGCAGGATTGGTCCCATGAGAAGAAGAAGGAATTAATGCTATATTTCTTTTAGTTTCTTGTAATGAATGATGATAAGATTTTATAACCATAAGTCCAGCATATTCCCCCTGAGCTCCTGAATTAGGTTGTAAAGAGATTCCAGAAAATCCAGTTATTTCTTTTAAATATTTTTTTAAATTACGAATTACAAGACGATATCCCATAGTTTGTTTATCAGGAGCGAAAGGATGAACATTCCTCCATTCATGTTGACTTAAAGAAAATAATTCCGTGGAAGCATTCAGTTTCATAGTACATGAACCAAGCGGTATCATAGAATGAATTAAAGAAAGATCTTTCCTTTCTAGCCGTTTTATATAACGCATTAATTCATTTTCTGAATAAAATTTATGAAAAATTTCATGTTCCAAAAAATTAGAAGTTCTTTTCAAAGAACTAGGAAATTTGTATTTTTTATGAATTTGATTCGTATCATCAAACTTTTTTCTTTTTTTATAAACTTCATGAAATATGGATAAAATATGATCTATATCTTTTTCACATGTGGTTTCATCTAAAGTAATAGTTAAATGATTTTTATCTATATATCTAAAATTGGTTTTTTTTCGATCTGAAACCTCTTTGAGTTGATCTATAAAATCTGTTTTAATTCTAATAGTATCGAAATAAAATGTGTTCACTTGAGAAAGATTGTTTATACTATTAATCAATAAAAATTCTAATTTTTTAGCATATTCATGAATACTTTTAGCTATTCCTATTAATCCTTCTTTTCCATGAAACAAAGCATACATAGAAGCCATAATTGCAGGCAAAACTTGTGATGTACAAATATTTGAAGTAGCTCTTTCTCTTTTGATATGTTGTTCTCTAGTTTGTAAAGCCATGCGATATGCTTTTTTATTTTTATTATCTATAGATATTCCAATTATTCTACCAGGAATAAAACGTTTATATTTTTCATGAGTGGAAAAAAAAGCAGCGTGAGGCCCTCCATATCCCATAGGAACACCAAAAGATTGGCTGGATCCCACAACAACATCAGCCCCCCATTCTCCAGGAGGTTTTAACAAGGATAGAGACAAAATATCTGCAGAAACAATTACTGATATATTATTTTTTTTGTCATATTCAATTGTTTCACTATAATCATATATTTCTCCTAAACAAGTAGGATAAGATATCATCAATCCAAATATTTTTTTTCCATTATATTTTCCTTTCAACAAATTTTTATGAGTGTCTATTATAATCTGGATCCCTAAACCAAAACATCTTGTTTTTAAAACTGAAAAAGTTTGTGGGAGGATTTCATCTGAAACAAAAAAGCAATAATGATTATCAATCTGTTTTTTTTTGATTTTTTCTTGATAAATCATAAACATTGCATCTGCGGACGCCGTAGATTCATCTAACATAGATGCATTACTTATTTTCATTCCAGTAAGATCTGAAATCATTGTCTGAAAATTGATCAAAGCTTCTAAACGTCCTTGAGATATTTCGGATTGATAAGGTGTGTAAGGAGTATACCAACTTGGGTTTTCTAAAATATTTCTTTGAATAACGCTTGGAGTAATGGTATTTTTATACCCTAATCCTATATAGGAACGGTAAATTTTATTTTTTTTACTTATTTTATAAATGTGATTTAAATATTGATATTCAGAAATAGAATTGGGGAGATTTAATTTTCTTTTCAAACGTATTTCTTTAGGTATAGTTTTTTTTATAAAATTCTTAATAGAGGAACATTGCAATTCTTTCAACATATCGTTAATTTCATTACAAGACGGTCCTATATGTCTATAATAGAATTTTTTTCTTCTAATGTAATCCTCTTTCATAAAAATAGAAATTGTGTTTATCTTTAAAGATTACAAATTTAGGCAAATATTTAAGCTTACCTAAAATCAACATAGAAGAACATGAAAGTTACTATTATTGGAGCAGGGAACGTAGGATCTTCTTGTGCTAGTTTGTTAGCTCAAAAAGATATAGTTAGAAAAATTGTTTTATTAGATATTAGAGAAAAATTTTCTGAAGGGAAAAGTTTGGACATCTCTCAAATGCTTCCTATTGTAGGATCCAATACTCAAGTGATTGGAATAACTAATGATTATTCAAAATCAGAAAATTCTGAAATAATTGTTATTACTTGTGGCGTTCCTAGAAAACCTGGAATGAGTCGTGATGATCTTGTTCAGATTAATGCAAAAATTATTCGTTCTGTCACGAAAGAATCTATTTTTTTTTCTCCAAAAGCAAAATTTATTATTGTATCAAATCCATTAGATGTAATGGCATACGTCACTTATATGACTGCTAAAATTGATTCTTCTCGTGTTATAGGAATGGCAGGCGTATTAGATTCTACAAGATATCGTTTTTTCTTATCAAAAAAATTAAAATTATCACCTAACGATATTCAATCTTTATTATTAGGAGGACATGGGGATACTATGGTCCCTTTATATAGATACACTTCTATATCTGGAATCCCTATACAAGAATTTATATCGGAAGAAGAAAATAATGTGATTGTCGAAAAAACAAAAAAAGGAGGAGAAGAAATAGTCAATTTATTAGGTACATCTGCTTGGATGGCTCCAAGTGCATCTGTAGTTCAAATGGTAGAAGCTATTTTAAAAGATTCTAAACGTATTTTTTCATGTTCAGCTTTTTTGAAAGGAGAATATAATTTGAAAAATATATATTTAGGAGTTCCCGTCATTTTAGGAAAATCTGGAATAGAAAAAATTATAGAATTACAATTAAATAAAAAAGAAAAAGATCTTTTAATTCAATCTGCTAATCATATAAAAATAATGATAGATAAAATCAAAAATTTTTAGATAATCTTAAAATTTATTTTTCTATAAATATTAATAATTCTCCTTTTTATAATTGATTTCTATTTTTTCTTCATAAGATTCGTTTCTTATGCCTATATTTTTTCCTATTTCTAAATCCCCTTTGTTGATAGGGTATTTCAGTCCATGTGTCTGTAATCCTTCTACTTCAGGAAATGGAAATAAAGACACCTTCTTATTTTTTTCTGATAAAAAAGGTCTTTTTATCAGAAAAAAAATAAGAATGATATTTATCATGAAATATAATAGACAATTTTTTTTATACTTCAAAGCTGTAGATAAATTCCCCAAAAAATGATCTTGCTCTTTTCCACTCCCTCCCCAAACATTTATATTCAAAAATCCTTTTTTATGAATTATGTTCAAAGCTTTATCAAAATCAGTATGTTCCTGATCATAAGTATTTAAAAAATTGAGTCCAGAAGGAATATCTTCTTTTAAAAGAGAGTCAAAATCTCCTGTAATGTAATCTACTGAAATTCCTGATTGATTTAAGTAATAAAAAGCTCCATCTACAGCAAAAATTTTTTTATAGAAAAAAATTTTTTTCCTAAAAAGGAGGAGGCTCTCCATTGAGAAATAGTCCTACTTCTGGACCTTTAAAACGATGATTCATTTTTTGACAATATAAAATGATTTCCTAAATAAACTTTTTTTGCCACTGAATCTTGCATAATTTCTAGAGGAGATCCATGTTTTAAAATCTTTCCTTCAAATATTAAATAAATTCTATCTGTTATTGTTAAAGTTTCTTGTACATTATGATCCGTAATTAATATTCCTATATTTTTCTTTTTTAGAGATAGAATAATTTTTTGCAATTCTTCTACAGCGATTGGATCAATTCCAGAAAAAGGCTCATCTAAAAGAATAAATTTAGGATTTATAGCCAGAGATCTGGCTATTTCGGTGCGTCTTCTTTCACCTCCAGAAAGAAGATCCCCACGATGAGATCGTATATGTTGTAATCCTAGTTCTTCAATCAGTTTTTCTGTTTTATTTTTTTTCTTTTTTTTATAAAATTTTCTTTGCATTTCCAATATGCATAGAATATTATCTTCTACAGATAACTTTCTAAATATAGATGGTTCTTGCGATAAATATCCGATTCCTTTTTTAGAACGTTGATACATTGGTTTTTCTGTAATATTTTCTTCATGAAGAAAAATTTTTCCTTGATCCGGTTTAAGAAGTCCTACCATCATATGAAAAGAAGTTGTTTTTCCTGCTCCATTAGGTCCAATTAATCCTACTATTTCTCCTTTATTTAACTGAAAAGAAACATTTTTAACCACATATTTATTTTTAAATTTCTTGCATAATTTTTTAGCTATTAAAGTCATAATATTATAATTTTTTTGTATTATTAATGGAATAAAAATTGTATATCCATAATCATGATAAAAAACAGTCTTAAAAAGTTTTCTCTTTTTTTATTATTTTTTTTGATATATAGTCATTTTTCTTATTCTTTTGAAAAATTAGAAGGAATTTATGCTATAGTAGGAAATGAAATTATCTTAGATTCAGAAATAAAAACTAAGAACTCAAAAAATTGTTTAGATGATCTGGACGACCTTTTGATTGAAAAATTAATGCTTTATCATGCAAAAAAAGATGTTAGTATACAAATAAGTAATCAAGAATTAGAATTGAAAACTCAAGCATTTTTATCAGAAATGAGTAAAAAATATGCAAATCAAGAAGAATTTTTGATACAACAGTTTAAAAAAAAAGAATGGATCCCAAAATTAACCGAAACAATTAAAAATCATCTATACATAGAAAAATTCTATCAAAAAATAACAGACAATGTGGAAATTTCTCCTAAAGAAGTAAAATATTTTTTTACTAAAAACAAGAGTAAAATTCCTTTTTTACCCAAAAAAATGTGCATTTCTTATCTAGTTTGTATTCCAAAATTAAGTCAAATGAACAGAATGAAAATTATAGACTTTTTAAAAAAAATAAAAAAAGAAATACATTCTGACATTGATTTTTCTATTCAAGCTATTTTATTCTCTGAAGATAATTATTCAGCATCGAATGGTGGATTAATTCAAGGAATTAAAATAAATCGTCTTTCAAAAGAATTTAAACATGTAGTTCTATCTCTATCAGAAAAGGAAATATCTGAACCTTTCGAAACAGATTCAGGATTCCATATCATAAAATTAGAAAAAAATAAAGATGAAGTCGATCTCAGACATATTTTAATTAAACCAAAATATACAAAACATGAATTAAGAAAAACAAAATCATTTGTAGATTCTATTCAAAAACGAATTTTCAATCGAAATCTCGAAAATTTGATAGACAAAAACAATCAAATTGTAAATTACTCAATATGGAATAAAATTTGGGTTGAAGAAAATCAATTGTCACAAAATATGAAAAAAGCATTAAATTCTTTAGAAAAAGGAGGTATTTCTAATCCTTATAAAGAAATTGTTAATGAAAAGGAAGCTTTTTTCATTGTCCAATTATTAGATAGCATTCCTTCTCGTCCTATTTCTTTTGAAACAGATTACACAATATTAAAAAATCTTGTAAAAGACATTAAAAAAAAAGATGCAATAAAAAATTGGGCAAAAAAAACATTAAAAAAAACTTACATAAATTGTTCTTAATTTTTTTTAAAAGATTCTTTATACAATCCAGCATAATATCCATTAAGCTGAATCAGTTCTTGATGAGTTCCTTTTTCTATAATACTTCCCTTATTGATCGCTAATATTTTATCAGCATTTTCTAATGTAGAAAGACGATGAGTGATAATAATAGAGGTTTTTTGTTTAGTTAGAAAATCTGTAGCATTATAAATCATTTTTTCTAACTCTTTATTTAAAGAAGCAGTCGCCTCATCTAATATAAGTATAGAATAAGGATGCATTTGAACTCTTAAAAAAGAAATTAACTGTTTTTCTCCAAGTGAAAGCAATCCTCCTCTTTCTTTTACAATATATTGATAACCATTAGGCAATGATGTAATAAAACTATGAATTCCTATCTTTTTTGCCATATTTTCTATTTGATCAATACTAATTGAAGGATCTCCTAATGTAATATTATTTATAATCGAATCATTAAATAAAAATGTATCTTGTGTGACGACTCTAATATGAGATCTTAAATTTTTAAGTTCAATATCTTGAATGGAATGTCCATCTATCCAAATGTTTCCTTTATTGATTTCATATAATCTGGATATCAAATGAGTAATAGTAGATTTTCCGGATCCTGTAGATCCTACTATGGCCACCTTTTCTCCAGGTTGAATTTCAAAAGAAATTCCATTCAAAACCATCTCATTTTCAATATAAGAAAAATGAACATTATTAAATACAATATGTCCTTTAAATTTATTTAAACGTAAGTTTCCCTGATTAATAATGATATCATCAGAATTTAATATAGAAAATATTCTTTCTATTCCAGCTATTCCTCTTTGTATGATATTAAATCGATCTGCTATTTGTCGCATGGGACGAAAAAGAAGATAAATAAAAAAAATGAAAGCAATAATTTGTCCAGGTTTTACATTTCCTTTTTCAATTGCATGAAATCCTCCATAAAATATAACAATACTTATTGTTACTGCAGATACAAGTTCTACTATAGGAAAGAAAATGGAAAAATAAAAAATAGTTTTAAAATGAGCATTCATCAATCTACGATTAATAGATTGAAATTTCAAGAATTCTTCTTTTTCTTTATGAAAAAGTTGAATAACAGACATTCCTATAATATTCTCTTGCAGAAAACTGTTCAAACGTGAAGTTTGTACTCGTTCTTCATGAAAGGTTTTTTTGAGTGTTTTTTGAAAAAATCGAGTAATGATATACATGAAAGGAATAGTAAAAAAAACAATAAAAGATAATTTTTTATGTACTGTAAACATCATTATTATAATCATAATAATTCTTAACACATCTCCAGAAACAAGTAATATTCCATCATTAAATATTACAGTAATAGTCTCTATATCTGATACGGCATAAGAGACCAATTTTCCTATTGGAGTTTTATTAAAAAAAGAATTTCTAAAATGCAATAACTTTTCAAATAAAAGAATTCTAATTCTTTCAATGACATTTTGAGCTAAAACATTAGAGAGATATAATAAAATAAAATGAAATATGCTTTCTAAGAAAAGAAGCACAATAATCAACATCAATATGTTTTTTAGTCCCAAAAAATCCTTATAAAGGATATGAATGTCTATAGCTTTTTGTATTAACTTCGGACGATAAGCGGAAATAAAAGATATTAATACGGAAGTAGTGACTGTTGCTATCAGTATTAATTTGTAATCTAAACTAATTTTAATAAGCTGTTTTAAGGAAGATCTTTTCCTTTTCAAATTTTCTTTCATAAAAAAATATCTTCTGGATAAAGAATTCTGGTAAGAAACAGACCGCATGCAGGAACTATTGATTTACAAAAATTAGAATTTTTAGATTCTATAATTTCTGAAAATTCATTGACGCTTATTTTGTTTCTTCCAACATCAATCAGAGTTCCAATAATAGATCTAACCATAGATCTGAGAAATCTATTAGCTTCAATAGTAAAACAGAAAACATTATTATTCACGGACCAACAAACATGATTCACTTTACATATATTGTTTCTTGTTTCAAAAGTTTTTTTTTTGCAAAAAGAACTAAAATCTTTATGTCCCATTAGCTTTTTTGAAGCTATATTCATTCGTTGAATATTTAATGGGTAGAAACAATGCCAAGAAAAATCTTGATAAAATGGATTTTTATCACGTACTAAATAATATTTATATATTCGTTTTATAGCATTAAATCTTGCATGAATATTCTCTTTTACGGGAAAAATATTTAATACTTTAATGGATTTAGGGAGAAAAACATTTAATTTTTTTATCAAATTATTACTGATTTTACCTTTGTAATCAAAATGCGCAAACATTTGTTTAGCATGTACTCCTTTATCCGTTCTTCCAGCACCTATTACATTGATAGATTCTTTTAACAATTTAGATAAACAATATTCTAAATTTCCCTCTACAGTGCTTACTTTTTTTTGGACTTGCCATCCATAAAAATATTTACCATTATAAGCCAATTCAATAAAAAATCTCAATTACATTATTTTTTTTTAAGTTGATTTAAACTTTCTATAATAATAGAACATCCTTTTTTGATTTCCTCTTTTGTGATAGTTAATGGAGGCGATATACGTAAATAAGAACTATGAAATAAAAAACGAAATAAAATTAATCCTTTATCGATACAATTTTTTAATAATTTTTCTACTGTATTTTTATCTTGTAACTCAAAAGACAAAAGAAGTCCTTTTCCATTAATACTTTTTATTTCGTCATGAACCAAATATTTTCTAATCCACTTTTCTTTCATGGATACTTCTTTCATTATATTAGAATTGATAAGTTGCTCTAAAGTAGCTAAAGAAGCAGAAGCAGAAATAGGATTTCCTCCAAAAGTAGTTAAATGTCCTAAAGGATAAGAATCACAAAAAGTCTTCATTATTTCATGTGATGAAGTAAAAGCACTAATAGGCATCCCACCTCCCATTCCTTTTCCCATTATTAAAATATCAGGAACTATTCCATAATGTTCAAAAGCGAAAAGTTTTCCTGTTCTTCCAAATCCAGTTTGAACTTCATCAAGGATCATTAAAGCCTTTTTTTTATGACATTCTTCTCTTACTTTTTTTAAAAAAGAATTATCAGGCAATGTGATTCCATTCGAACACTGAATGGTTTCTAAAATTACACAAGCTGTTTTTTCTGATATAGAATCAATCAGTTCATCAACATGATTAAATGTGATAAATTTAACCAGAGGAAGGAGTGGTCTAAAAGGTCTTTTCTTTTTTTCATTTCCCATAATACTCATAGATCCATGAGTACTCCCATGATAAGCCCATTTACAGGAAATAATTTCTTCTCTTCCAGTATAACATTTAGCTAATTTTAAAGCCCCTTCTACTGCTTCTGTTCCAGAATTAACTAAATAAGTAGTAGTTAATGGTTCTGGAGTGTTTTCCGCTATTTTTTTGCAAAGCATTACACAAGGATTTTGTATAAATTCACCATAAACCATAGTATGTAAATACTTATCTACTTGTTTTTTTATAGCATCTTTTATTATTTGATTGCCATGTCCTAATACATTAACGGAAACACCTGCCACAAAATCCAAATATTTTTTACCATTATTCCCATAAATATAATTTCCATCAGCATAATCCACTATAATTTTCATGATAAAAGGGTTAATTTGAGTTTGATATTGAAAAAAATCCCTTTCTAATTCTTTCATAACATTATAAGAATTTAGTTCTATTTTTGATTGTTTTTATTTCTTCTTGTTCTAAATAATTTTCTTTTCTGTATTTTTCTATTTCTTTGTACACAAAAAAATTTTTGCAGATTTTGGGTTTTTCTTTCCAAATTTTATCGGAAAGAAAAAGAAATTCATTGGGGGGCTCTTCAGAAAGAGGAATTAATTCTGAATAAACTTGTTCTACACAATAAATTTTTGTGATTTTTTTTTCTTTATCTAAATATAATGATAGAACCCCACAAGAAGATTTATTCATTAACTTTTTTTCTTTCTTGTCATCAATAAAAATGATGCTTTTGACATTTCCTTGAATTAAAATTTTTTCTAAAGTATTTTCTTCATTAAAAAAACCAGTTATCATATCACCTTCTACTTGATTAAATTCTTTTGAATTTATTTTTTCTATATAAGAAGCTTTTTTTATAATTTTTATCGATTTCAAAGAATATTCATTCTTTTCTAGAAAAGAAACATCGATAGATTCACCAGTTATTTGATGATTTTGAAACCAAAATATGGGATTTCCACTAAATTTGATATAATCATTTGAAGATTCATAATTCAAAATATTGCATTTTCCTTGAATCGATTCATTCAAAAAAAAACTTTTTACAGAAAAAGCTTGAATCGAATATGTAGAATTTTTTCTTAAGTTGATTTTTAAAATATCTGAATCAATAATAAAAGAATTTTCTTTTGATGTTTTTACAATTTTTGGATTTTCTTTTAAAATTAAAGAATCATTATGAAAATTAAATTTTCCATATCCACCTATCAAAAAATATTTTTTTTTTAAATCTTCTAGTAAAAAATTTCTAATAAATCCATATTTTTTTTTTTGATTAAAAAACAGGTGTTTTCCTTTTACAATTTTTTCATTGCAATGAATACTAACATATTTTTCTAACAGAAATATTTTTTTTTGAATAAAAAATAACGCTTTTTGAGCATAAATAAAATTGTCTGATTTGTCATTTTGGACTATAAGAACAGAACGATTAAAATTTATTTTTTTTTGTTTAAAAAAATATTCCAATGCATTAGCATGTACAGTATAATTCTTACTAATTAATTTAATTCCATTTTTTAATTCTGCCTTTTCTTCATAAAGTGAAAAAAAACCTTCTTTACTATGTATAATATAATCATCATAATAAATTATACTATCTATATAAAAAACTTTTTTTTTGTTAAAATCATATTCTAACATATTTGTGGTTAACCTGAATTTATTGAAAATAAAAACTACATGATTAACAGCTTGAAACAATTTTTTTTTTAAATTACAATTAATTGTGTCAGCTGTTAATTTTATCTTTCCTATAAATAAAATGACTCCTCCTGATAGTTTGAAATGAGAGAAATTATCTTCTATATATATCTTTTTAGAAATTATTTTATTTTCTTTTGATTTTAATTGAACGTTTCCATAACCATACAACCTATTATTTTTTTTATAATAAATAGCCTTATCACAAAAAAGATGATATTTTTGATATTCAAAATGAATATTTCCTATTAAAAAAATAGCATCATTATGATCATTTTTTTGTATTAAATCAGCATGAATTATATGTATATTTTCAGAATATGCTGTATTCAGAAATGAAATAAAAAAAAGAATAAAAAGCAATATTTCACGAAATATATCTAATTTTTGAATGCAATCAAAGATATTTCTATGTTAGCATTTTTTGGGAGTCCAGAGACTTGTATAGTTTCTCTAGCTGGGTAATTTCCATCATGAAAAAAATCAGAATAGACATCATTGATTTTGGAAAAATGATTCATGTTTTTTACAAAAATGGAAGTCTTTATAACATTTTGAAATCCTATCTCATTTTCTGAAAGAATAATTTTCAGATTTTCCATTATTCTCCTTGTTTCTATTTCTATAGAATCGGAAATTAATTTTCCAGTTTTTGGATCCACGGCTATTTGTCCAGAAACAAATAAAAAATTTTCTACAAGAACACATGTACTATATGGTCCAGAAGATGGAATTTTTTCTATTGAAATTTTTTTGGGAATCATATTTAATTTATTTTAGTTTTTTTCATTATACTGTATAATATCACTCAAATTTGGGTCTTTAATCCCAATGAAAAAATGCCAAGAAGGATTTTCCATAGGAATCCAATTAAAACTCATTTTAAAACTTCTTAAATCTCTATAAAAAATAATATTGGAAAACATTATTTTTTGATTCAATGGATCATAATTTATATGAAGATCAATTTTCCAATATTTTGTAATATTAATAGATCCATTAATGCTTAAAAAAGTATTGAACAACTTTTTTGGATCGATGGAGTCTTTATAATTAGAATGAAAATCAATTTTAAAACTCAATGGGATTGAGTAAAATGCATAATTTTTTTTATCAAACAAAAAATAATCATACCGATTGGTTCCTTTTTTTTTATATTCTTCATTCTTTTTTTTTTCTGATAATAAACTGGTTTCATAGTTACAAGAAAAATCAAAATACATCATCTTGTTCATTCTTTTATTTTTTTCTTCAACAAAATTTATGCCTCCTTTATATTTTATCCCTAAATTTTCTGTAAAATCGGTATGACCTACAATATAGAAGTTGTCCCATTTAATAGAACTTTTATCAATAATAAATGAATAGATAAAATTTTGAAGCATTTTTATTTTCTTATCAAATGTACTTTTGATTTGAACATCAAAATCATTATTTAATATAATGCTTATTCTTTTTTCAAAAATATTTTTTTCATTATGAAAAGTAGTAGGAAAATAACTTACATCAAAAGATAATACAGGTTCTATTTGATGTATCAATAAAATAGTATTTTTTTTTATTTCTAAAGTTTTATTTAATGGGACAGAGATCATCTCTGTAGAAAAATCTATTTTTTGTAAATTTGAAACGCAAGAATAAGGAAATTTACACATATAAAATTCATCATAAAAAATTTTAGGTGAAATTTTCAAATAAGAATCGAAAAAAGAAAAATAAGTAGAAATACTCATTTTTTGATTGAATACAGTATTAAAGGATATTGTTTGATTGAAAAAATCTACAAAATTGTGAATCAATATTTTATTTTCTATATTTGTGTTACGCAATAACAAATTTTTTTTGTTAAAGGGTCGATTTCTCATATGAAAAATCAATTCTGGTATTATAAATTTTATTCTCACTTGATTCTTGCTTCTTTCTTGTCGCATATAAGAATCCATAAATAATAAATAATTAGAAAATTTTTTTCTTATACTTAAATATGAAAGAACTTCATTATCATTGTTCTCGGGTAGATTTTTATTATAATTGATATTTGCATGAAAATTGGCATCATAATCTGATTGAGAATCCTGATTGTGTTCCCATTGAAACTGATAATCATGTTGTTTTCTTGACATATATTGATAATTGAAGTCAAAAAACCCATAATGTTTCAATTTATATTCCATTTTTGTTTTTAAGTTCCATTTATCAGTGTTATATATAGAACTTAATATTTTAAAATTTAGGAAATTAGAAATAGGAAAAAATAAACCGATATCTTCCAAATAAATTTTTTTATTTTGAATTCCAATTTTCGGATAGATCATCCCATAAGACGATCTATTTAATTCTTTTACAGGAATATATAAAAAAGGTAAAAATATAGGCATAGGAACTTTATACCAATAAAAAAAAACTGGACCAGATAAAATATATTTTTTATCATGAAAATATTTTAAAAAATTTGTTTTTAAATAAAAATCAGGATCATTGTCTTTATTTTTTAAAAAAAAAGGATCTGATATATATTTAATTTTTTTCATGAAACTCATATTTTGATCTTTTTTTTCAATGCGATTTGCTATGATCATGTAATTTTTTCTTTTGATATAAAAGTCTTTTGCTTCTATTTTTTTACTATTGAAATTAATATGAAGATTCTTGAAAAGATATTGATAATTTCCTTGTTGTAAAAAAGCGAATTTTTCTTTCTGAATTGCGTACAAATCTCCATTATCCCAATTAAATTCAATACAATCTGCTTGAATTTTTATATCATTATATTCTATAGAAGCTTTTCCTTTTAAATAGGATTTTTTTTCTTCTATATTATGTTCTTGTATATTCGATTTATACTTTATAATGTCTTTAAAAGAATTTTTTTCTTGATCAAAAAAATCGTTATTTATTTTTTTTTCGTTTGCATAAATAAAAATAGAAACGAATAACATAACAATGAAAATAAAAAACTTTTTATGCACTTGTTTTTGTTTATGTATTTTATTTATATACAGTAAGTAAACTTAATTCTATAATTTTTTTACATTTAATTTATCTGTACATAATCCTAATATTTCTAAAAGAGTTAAGTTGAATATGGGATGATTTTGATTAGGGCTAATTTCACACATAGGTTCCAAAACAAATTTTCTCATATGCAATAAAGGATGTGGAATAGTCAAAATAGAACTAGATATAATGATACTATCATAAAATAAAATATCTATATCGATTTCTCTATCTTTGTATTCTCCAGTATAATTATAATTTTTTCTTCTTCCTATAAGAAATTCTATATTTAAAATATTTTTTAAAAGATTAATGGGAGAATGATTAGTTTTTACATGTAAAGCTTGATTGTAAAAATTTGTCGAATTTTTCATATTCCATGCTTCACTTTCAAAATATGAAGATTTTTGAATAATTTTTCCAATTTTTTGAGATATAAAAATTAAAGATTGATCTAAATATTCTTTTCTATTTTTTTTATTACTCCCTTGTAACAAAAAGACATGATGTTCCTTCAAAAGAAAAAATTTCTATAATATATTTAATATACTCAAAAACTGTATTTTTTATTTAAATTAGGCTAATATTTTCATAAAAAAATATTA